>PANQ01000001.1 GCA_002707685.1 Porticoccus sp.
AACCAAACGCTCACACTCCTGCAACTGGAACATATGCACCGCCACAAGACCGGCGCCATGATTTCCGCCAGCGTCATAATGGGGGGGATGACAGCCGGCGCTTCGGAAGAGCAACTCGGTGCGCTGAAAGATTATGGCGAAGCCATCGGTCTCGCGTTTCAAGTACAGGATGATATTCTCGATGGCACAACCGATACCGCTGTGCTTGGGAAGCAACAGGGATCAGACCAGGCCCGCAACAAACCCACGTATCTATCTCTACTGGGCATTGATGGTGCCCGACAAAAAGCCGCTGAGCTTCACGGCAAGTCACTGTCCGCACTGGCCAGTTTCGATGAGCGCGCAGACCAGCTTCGCGCCATAGCAAACTATATTGTCAAAAGGGAATACTAACGCACTGGACTATTGACCTCGGTAAACCGGGGACGTTTCACACGTCTTTTTGGTGTAAGATTGTACCCTTTACCCAGAATTGATCTTGCATGCCAAAGACCTTTGATGACATACCACTGGTTCGTCCGGATACCCCGCTGCTGGACACCATTGATCAGCCCTTTCATCTCCGCGAACTGGAACCGGAGCAGCTGCCAGAGCTCGCAAACGAATTGCGCGCCTACCTGCTTTACAGTGTTGGGAAAAGCGGCGGCCATTTCGGTGCTGGCCTGGGAACCGTCGAGCTGACCATTGCCCTGCATTATGTCTACAACACCCCCCACGACCGCCTGGTATGGGATGTTGGCCATCAGGCCTACCCCCATAAAATACTGACCAGTCGACGCGACCTGATGCTCCATATCCGGCAGATGGAAGGCCTCTCGGCATTCCCAAAACGGTCCGAGAGTGAATATGACACCTTCGGTGGCGGTCATTCCAGCACATCCATCAGCGCCGCCCTGGGCATGGCGCTGGGCTCCACCATCAATGGTGAAAAACGCAAGGCGGTGGCGGTCATCGGGGATGGGGCCATGACCGCAGGCATGGCTTTCGAGGCACTCAATCATGCCGCCCACACCGATGCCGACCTACTGGTGTTGCTGAACGACAACAATATGTCTATCTCCCACAATGTGGGGGGGCTCGCTACCTATTTTTCCAAAATCTGGTCAAGCCGGTTCTATAACTCCATCCGCGAAGGTGGCAAAAAGGTGCTCCGCTCCATACCTTCAGCGGCCACCTTTGTTCGCAAAACAGAAGAACATCTCAAGGCCATGGTAGCTCCCGGTATTGTTTTCGAAGAGCTGGGCTTCAATTACATCGGTCCTATTGACGGGCACAATCTGCCCCTGCTGGTGCAAACACTGCGCAATCTGCGCTGCCTGAATGGCCCTATCCTGCTGCATACCATTACCCGCAAGGGCAAGGGATTTGGCCCCGCCGAAGCAGACCCGGTGGGCTATCATGCGCTGAACAAGATTGAGCCGAAAACCAAACCCCAGATCGCTGTGGCAAAACCCGTTGCCAAGGTCAGTCCGCCAAAACTCAAATACCAGCAGGTATTCGGTAACTGGTTGTGTGATATGGCGGAAAAAGATTCACGCCTGGTAGGGATTACACCGGCCATGTGCGAAGGCTCTGGGATGGTCGAATTTGCCAATCGCTTTGCCAATCGCTTCCACGATGTTGCTATCGCGGAGCAACACGCCGTCACATTGGCTGGCGGAATGGCCTGTGAGGGAATCAAGCCTGTCGTGGCTATCTACTCCACTTTTCTGCAGCGCGCCTATGATCAGCTGATTCACGATGTCGCCCTACAGGGTCTGGATGTACTTTTTGGTATTGATCGCGCCGGGCTTGTGGGAGAAGACGGGCCCACCCATGCCGGCAGTTTTGATCTAACCTACCTGCGCTGCATCCCGAATATGTTAGTGATGACGCCCTCTGATGAAAACGAAACCCGCCAGTTGCTCTATACCGGCTATATACACAAGGGCCCGGCTGCAGTCCGCTACCCCAGAGGAACGGGACCCGGCGCAGCGATAGAGCAGGCAATGACCGCACTGCCAATAGGCAAAGGGGTCATTCGCCGGAAAGGGCATCAGGTAGCTATACTGAACTTTGGCACACTGTTACCAGCTGCCATGGACGCCGCCGAACAGCTGGACGCCACCGTGGTGGACATGCGCTTTGTAAAACCCCTGGACAAAGATCTGATAACCCGGCTGGCTACGCAACATACGCTGCTGGTCACTCTCGAAGAAAATACCACCCAGGGCGGCGCAGGTGCCGCAGTCAGCGAACATCTGGCCTGTATGGGCTTTCTGGTAGGGGTAATGCACCTGGGTCTACCGGATATATTTCTGGAACATGGCAGCCATCAGCAGCAACTGACAGCGGCCGGACTGGATGCTGCCGGCATACTGCGCAGCATTCAGCAACGGCTGCAAGAAAAAAACAATAATCTGTCAGGTACCGCTTCCTGAAATCAGGCCGCTGGCATTGGCAACGGAAGCTGGCAAAAACTTCACTGCTGGGGGAGTTTTTTACCGCGTTCTGTTTCAGACTGGCCCGACAGGATCTGTCCAATCAGTCCGGCACCACCAAGACTCCAGCCACCGTCCACCGGTAACACGGCGCCACTGATGTAGCTCGCGGCAGAAGAACCGAGAAACATCGCCGCTGCGGCAATATCAGCCGCCGTGCCCTGCCGTTTCATGGGCACTGAATCTGCTATCTGCCGGGCACCCCCCGGTCCCGGGGGCGACAGTCGCTTCATTCCCTCAGTTCCCTCAATAGGGCCCGGCACCAGTGAGTTCACCCGAATGCCTTCCGCCCCCCACTCCAGTGCCGTCGTGCGAGTGAGCATATCGACACCCGCTTTGGCGGCGCAGACATGGGATTGCATTTCCATTGGCACAAAGGCCTGTGGCGCGGAAATATTTATCACACAACCGCCCGGTTTCCGCAGGTAGGGATAACAGAAACGGAGCACCTGAAAAGTCCCAAGCAGATCGATATCCATCACCGCCTTGAATGCATTACCAGACATGCTGTTGGCCGCTGCCGGAAAATTGCCCGCCGCACCGGATACCAGTACATCAATAGGACCCAGTTGGCGGTGAGCCTCCCCAAAAACCACTTCCAGCTGCCCGGCATCGCGCACATCGGCAGCAAAACCCAATACGGTACCACCATACTCCTGCAACGACAGTACCGCCGCATTGACTTTGTCCTGAGAGCGACTGAGCACAGCGACAGCCGCACCCGCCTGTGCAAAATCCCGGGCAATGCCCAGGTTGATACCGCTAGTGCCGCCGGCAACAAATACCACGCTGCCACGGTAATCGAAAGAACACTGGGACATGAATCTGTCTCCTGAAATGGTGTTACTGAACAGGTCCGGTCGCCAGTAGCCTATGAGGCAAACAGCACTTTTGGTCAGCCGGACAGCAGCCGATCAATTGCTGACAGCGCCGCGATCAATTGCTCCGTATTCGCCTCGTTAGACTGTTCCCTGACTATCGGTCGCCCTTTGAAATATTCCTCTGCCATGGGCGCGACCCCGCAGGTGGCGGGCAAGGGAGCCCCGCTTTGCACCAGATCCTGCATACGCGGCAGAAAAATGAACTGCAACCATTCAACAAATTCCAGCGTATCAATGGCAAAGGGCTGGTCGCTGGCGAGAGCCTCTGCGCTCGGGGCCGATTCGGACCAGACATCGAGATCGCGCAAATGCTGCTCCACAGCAAAGAGCCGTATCGTCAATTGCCGACGGACATCATTCATTTTAGCCTCCCGACAGCTTGTATCATCAATTCAACTCTCGGCGAAAAGGGGGCAGGTCATCGAGCATTTGCCTACCATAGCGTTTGCTCACAATCCGGCGGTCGAGGATAGTAATTCTACCGGTGTCCTGCTCCGTTCGAATCAGCCGCCCACAGGCCTGGTGTAATCGCAGGGAGGCATCGGGCAACATCAACTCCATAAACGGATTGACGCCGCGGAGTTCCAGCCAGCCCGACAGGGTTTGATAGACCGGATCATCCGGTACGGAAAATGGCAGCTTGGCAATCACCACATGGCGGCAGTAGTCACCGGGAAAATCCATGCCCTCGGCAAAACTGGCCAGACCAAAAATCGCGCTGCCCGATCCCTTATCAATCGTTGCGCGATGCCGACGGACAATCTCCTGGTTGGCCCACTGCCCCTGGAGCAGAATGGACTCCCGGCAAGTATCGGGCAACTGCTCGTAAACCTGTTCCATCTGTCGCCGCGAGGCAAACAGCACCAACGTCCCCTCTGACCAGTCCACCAGCTCTGGCATTGTTCGGATAAGCGCATCGGTATGGGCCTTGCTGTCACTGCCATCGGCGCCGATATCCGGTACCGACAGTGATCCGGCCCGGGCAAAATCAAACGCGCCGGCCACCGCCGTGAACGCCGTATCCGCCGGCAGGCCACAACGTTTGCCGAAATTCTCGAATTTGCCAAGAGTACGCAGGGTCGCCGAGGTAATCACCGCCGCATGACATCTTTGCCAAAGGTTCTCCCTGAACAGGCCACCCGCATCGGTGGGTGATGCCGATACCTGGATGTCCAGGACACCGCCGGCCTGCTGCTCAAGAGAGAGCCAGCGGGCATAGGGCGAGCTGTTGGCAAGATCATCCTCGCGGGCATAACAGCACCAGAGTTTCAGCACGCCATCGGTCCGTCCCTGCCAGATCCCCACCTGTTGAAAAAGCTGCTCAAGATCCACCCTGGGGACTGGAAAATGGGGCTCATCCATCGCATCACCCAGCCGGTCGGAGAGCACTTCCAGAAGGGTTGATAGAACACCAAACGCTTGCGACAGATGACCTGCCAGCTCGCGAATATCCTCACCGGGATCACCATTCGGATAACACCAGCGAGGCTCCGCATCCCCATCACCAGCCTGGGCCAGAGATTTCTCCAGCACCGGATAGACCAGCCCCAATAATTTCTCTGCATCACCGGCAGCGGCCGTCAGCTTTTCAAGACGGCTCTGTATCTCCGGCGCGTCTTTCAGTAATTCGGACCAACTATCCACCTGCTTCTGCAGCTTGCCCAGCCAATGGGTTGTAGTTCGCAGTCTGCAGCTGCCGGAAAAATGATTGAGCGCTGTGCCAGCAATGCGGTGCCCCTCATCAAACAGGTAAATCGTGTCCTCCGGTGGAGGGAGGATGACACCACCACCCAGGGCCAGATCGGCCATGACCAGATCGTGATTGGCCACGATACAATCGGCCTGATCCAGTGCATCGCGGGCGTTGAAAAAACAGCACTCACGAATCAGGCGACAGCGACGACCAGCACATTGACGCCGATCTACAGTCAGAGGCCGCCAGTCGCTGTCTTCCAGCGACTCCGACCAGGCATCCCGGTCACCCGCCCATTGATCTTCTTGCAGCGCGTCATTCATGGCGCGATAGCTGGCAATCAATTTGCCGGTGGGATTAAAGCTGATCTCGTCTTCGAACAGGAACTGACCGCTATCTTTCGCAGTAGCACTGTCCAGACATTGTTCAAGACGAACCGGACAAAGGTAGCGACCACGCCCCTTGGCCAGGGAGACCCGGTAATCCCAGCCGGTACTTTTGAGCAGGGCCGGGATATCGCGATTGACCAATTGTTCCTGCAGCGCCACCGTGCCGGTGGCAATCACCACCCGCTTGCCGCGATGCCGTGCGATCGGTAACGCCGCCAATAGATACGCCAGGGTCTTGCCAGTGCCAGTGCCCGCCTCCACCACACAGACGGGGTTGCCCGCTTTGCGGTGCCCTTCCGCATCACTGTCAATGGAACCCAGACTATTGGCAATAGCCGCAATCATCTGCTTCTGGCCCAATCGGGCCCGCAAACCATTACTGTCGAGAAAAGCGCGGTAGCCTCCCTGGATAGTGTTCCTCAGCTCCTCTTCCAGCACGCCTAAACCAGACCGAGTTTCAGTTTGCTGCGCACCGGGTTGGCATACATGTTCAGTACAATATCTCGATAGGCCTCCGGCATGGCGAGGATGCGCCCCTCAAAAGCCCTGGTTTTCCTCGCCCAGTCACAGGGATGCTGTGCTTTCCAGTGAGCCAGTTGCGGTGAATCGCCTTCCAGTTTCTGAAAGGCAATCAGGTTGGTGGGTTGCAGATGGTAATTACCGATAATTTGCCGGTCCACCGCCTCGGCCATGGCTTCGGGGGTGTCAATTGACCCGTCCAGCGGATCACCGAAAGTCACATGGACAGAGCCCTTGCGCCCCACAATACCTTGATAGATGCTCAGCAGGTCTTCATGTGCCTCTTTTTCATAAGCCCCCGCTGTTTGACGGGTATACAGCTCTTTGGCCTTCGCCTCATCCAGCGGATCCAGCTCATAGGAAATGGCCACTGGCACTACCTTTAATTCACGGATGGCTTCGGCAAAACTCTGCTCCTTGGTCTTGCTCAATGAGAGCATTTTCAACAGGGCTTTTTCCGTTTTATCCACACCGTCCTTTGCTCGGCCTTCCCGCTGAGCTATCCACACAGAAGCCCGCTCTTCAAGCAGGGAAAAACGGATGTAGCGCGACAGTTGTACCAGTGCAGTGAGTTTTTCCCGCCGCCCTACCGGGGAGCGTTTGACGATGAAACTCTTGTTGATGCGCATCAAATCGGACGTAAAATCCTTGGTCAACAAATTGTCACCAATAGCAATCCGCACCGTATCGCGNCCGTTGNGGTAGAGCACAAAATTGACAAACGCCGGGTCCATGGCGATNTCNCGATGGTTGCTGATATACAAATAAGCCGAGTCCGGGTCCAACTTCTCCAGTCCCGATACGGTTACCTCGGTACCAATATTGCGTAGCAGGTTGGCCATGCTGGTGCCCACGGCTTCCTGAAAATCCCGTACATTATCAATTTTGGCAAAGGCTTTTCTNAGTACACGGCTGATCAGTGGTCGCATCAGCCAGGGCATCCAGCGACCCAGACGCCGATATTTGATGGACATCAGCGTATCGATGAATTCCCGNTCAATGGCCAGGCGGGCCAGNACATCNGGCACTTCGCTATCGTAGTAGGGACGAATATCGTCAAATTCGTTCATAGGACCTGCATGGTAATAAATNATTATCGACTGNCCACAGGNAANGCCGTGGGATGGATCAGGGTGACAAGCGCGGGTTATACCAACAGACCTCAGTGGCGTATTTTTCCACCAGGTGGGTGACATCCAGAATCATNGAAAACAGNGCCATTCTNACCAGCAGGCCATTGTCCGTCTGACGAAAAATAGCCANATTCGGNTTGCTGTCCAGATCACAATCCAGCTCGTTGGCTTCCGCCCGGGAGTCTCGCGGCAGNGGATGCATAATGACGGTATTGGGTTCACAGTTCGAGGTATAAATCGCCTGGTTNAGACGAAACCGNCCGCGATACAGGTCNGCCTCATNCTTACTGGAAAAACGTTCTTCCTGAATGCGTGTGGAGTAGACNATNTCCACATGNGCAATGCTCGGCTCAAGCCGNTCNGATTCGTCCACTTTGATNCCCGCNGTGCGCATCTCCTCCACCAGTTCCNTGGGCATGGCCAGCTCCCTCGGGGAAACCAGCTCCACTGAAATGTGCCGGAACAGCATCAGNANNCGGCACAGGGAATGTACCGTACGGCCATGCTTGAGGTCACCGATCATGGCAACCCGNAGTCCGTCCAGCTGNCGNCCGCGACCTTTCANCTCTTTTTCAATGGTATANAGATCCAGTANNGCCTGACTGGGGTGTTCATTGCTGCCGTCACCNCCATTGATCACCGGNACCCGGCTGGAGGAGGCGAAGGCCGCTGCAGAACCNGACTGGGGATGGCGCANGCAGATNATGTCGCTAAAACCGGATANTACCCGTGCCGTATCCTGNAGGGACTCNCCCTTNGTCAGGGCCGACGCCTCGAAACCGGCCGTCTCACGNACNTCACCNCCGAGNAGATTGAANGCNCTGCCAAAGCTGATCCGCGTTCGNGTNCTCGACTCAAAAAACATATTGCCGAGGATTGCGCCTTCCAGTACACGGGTNATTTTCTGCCGCTGCGCGTAGGGNTCCATGCGATCGGCCACCCGGAAAATCCGATCAATATCATTGCGCTCAAACTGACTGATNGAAAGAATACTGGCGCCTTTGAATTCCACACACTGCCCCTAGATGAATAACAAAACCGCTGCATTTTAGCGACTTTGTCAGGTGTGAACCAGNTGCNCACCCACTATAAAATTTGNTCGCCCCACTCTNGCAGNGCNTAGAGAATAGTTCTGTCCCGNTCGGACAAATCNTCCCTGTCGTGCAACGCTTCTATCTGNGCGTAAAAATCNTTCAGCGNGAGATAGCCGNCCCTGCCATTGGTCAACTGTTGAAAGCGGCACTCCTGCCAACNGTTTTGCTCTTCATCAGTGAGNGTGTCGGGGAAATTTTTCGCTCGATACAGGAACAACAAGTCACGATAGCGCCGATCCTGAAAATGNATGNTATCACTGGCNAGNTCGCTNGNACTGGCAGANCNCACCNCCGGAAAAAGTGCCTTGTCGGCCTCACTGGCGAAACCCTCATAGAGNGCCTGTTCNGCATTNTCACAGGGCNCATATTGCTGNCTTGAAAAAACNGNTGCCAACTTGGCGGTCAAATCCTGTTCAAGCAGCAGCNGCCATTGTCTTTCGCATCTCGCAAGATCNATACCCAGCCGATGCGNNGCCGCAGCATCCATCAACCGNGGNGTTGCCACGACCGGACAACGGTTCAACTGCACNCCTTTCAANGGTATCCGGGCNACNCCCTCGGGCAATGCATCCGTGCGNGTNAAGANNCGNTCACTGATCTGCTCCGGGGAAAGNTCCATCAGCGNGCGNGCATCNCCCATCAGNTTAAAACAGATNATGGCATTCTTGTTCACTGGATGTCGGGCGAGGGGCATCATNAGCGCCGTATAGCCATTTTCCCTGGGTAGNTTCCCGGAAACATGTAANAAAGGTTTGCGGTGATTGAGATCAATCAGTTCAGCCACCTTGTGTTTCAGGCGGTGCTCATANACATACTGNTACAGCTGTGGCTGNTTCTCCCGAACAANNCTTGCCATGGCNATGGTCGCCATAACATCNGANAGGGCATCNTGGGCCGACTCATGNCTGATGCCATTGGCCNGAGTGAGTTGNTCCAGTTTAAAACAGGGAGAACCATCGTCGTAATCGGGCCACTCGATACCATCGGGTCGCAGTGCTCTGGCAAGCCGGACCATATCGATAATATCCCAGCGGGAATTGCCCTGCTTCCATTCCCGCTCATAGGGGTCATAGAAGTTCCGGTAAAGGGTATGGCGGGTCACCTCATCATCAAACCGGATACTGTTGTAACCGACGCCACAGGTGCCGGGAACCGACAATTCACGGTGAATCTGCTCAATAAAAGTGCGCTCTGGCACGCCTTCCTCGAGCGCTTTCTGGGGGGTGATGCCGGTCACCAGTGACGCCATTGGAGAGGGCAGGCGGTCCAGGGGTGGCCGACAATACAGTCGCAACGGCTCGCCGATAACCTCCAATGACTCGTTGGTGCGAATCCCGGCAAACTGCGAGGGGCAATCGCGGGCGGGGTCAATACCAAAGGTTTCGTAATCGTGCCAGTAAAGTGTGTTCACGCCAGTGTCCATCGCCCCCACGCATCCCTCAACGAAAAACGGCGTCCGAGGACGCCGTTAGTGTCGTGCAAAAAACCGTCAAACCCGGTTTATTTAACCACTTCGGTGTAGGTCATTTCACCGACCACACGACGGTTGCGAGCGCGTCCTTCGTCGGTGTTGTTGTCGACAAGCGGACGGGTTTCACCGTAGCCGCTAGTGGTAATGCGGTTGGCAGCAATACCGTAATCTTCGACGATTTTTGCTTTAACCGCTGCGGCGCGGTCTTCTGACAACTTCTGGTTGTACTCATCCGGGCCAAGCGAGTCAGTGTGACCTTCGAGTTCCAGAGTAATGTCATCATGCACCTTCATCGCACTGGCCACTGCCTGCAGTTCATCACCGTAGATGGCACGAACGATTGCCTTGTCAAATTCGAATTCAACATTCAGGCGAATCGTGATGGTGCGTTTTTCAGGCTCTGGTGCCGGCGGTTCTGGCTGAGGAGCAGGGGCAGGGGTAGGCTCGGCAGCGACAGGCATAACCGGCTTGTTGAAGTAGTAATTCACGGCGAAGTTGACGGAAGCATCGTTAACGCCCTGAAAACCGCCTTCACGCACTTTGCTGTGCAAACGTGCATCGCCACGAAATTCCCATTGCTCGGCAATCATTTTGGAGAGACCCAGACCGATTTGTAGCTGGTGGGTATATTTTTCTTCGGACTGCAGGTTATTTTCATTGCTGCCACTGCGATCATAGTAGCTTGCACCTGCCAGCATGTAAGGACGCCAGCCACCGTTGTCTTCACCAAACCAGTAGTAGGCATTGATCTGCGAAACTTCGAGATCCGCATCGGCGATATCGTGACCGTAGCTGGCTTCAATAGCCCAGTCATTTGAAAAACGATAACCAAGGTTCAGACCCAAAACACCCGATTCATCATGTCCACTGATAACACGATCACTATCCAGATAGTAGTAACCGAGTGACGGACCCAAATATAAACCTTCCGGTGTCTGCGCTGTCGCTGACACAGATACGGCTAAAAGTAATGTACCCATTACAGCTGAAATCTTCTTCATCATATCCACCATAAATTCCAATTTAATAAAACCAGGCTCCTCGCCTTGTTACAACAGTAACTGTGCTGAGTTTACTACATCTGCGGTTTTTTTTCCTGTTATGACACTCTTTTTACAGAAAAGATTGCCTAATCAACCGGTCAAATTATCAACTCGCGCTCTTCGATACGGGCCTGCCAGATCTTTGGACCAGTCTGGTGCACCGACTCGCCTTTCGAGTCCACCGCCACGGTCACCGGCATATCGACAATCTCGAATTCGTAGATCGCCTCCATGCCGAGATCTTCAAACGCCACCACCTTCGCACCGGTAATCGCCTTGGATACCAGGTAGGCTGAACCACCCACCGCCATCAGATAAACGGCCGCATTATCGCGAATCGCCTCAATGGCTACCGGCCCGCGCTCGGCTTTGCCGATCATGCCGATCAGCCCGGTCTGCTCCAGCATGGTACGGGTAAATTTGTCCATCCGGGTTGCGGTGGTTGGACCGGCGGGGCCCACCACTTCATCTCTGACGGGGTCCACAGGCCCGACGTAATAGATAAATCGACCCGTCATATCCACCGGTAGTTTTTCGCCCTTAGCCAGCATGTCCACCATCCGTTTATGGGCGGCATCGCGTCCGGTCAGCATTTTGCCGGACAACAGCAGGGTTTCACCGGTTTTCCAGGCCTTGATATCCTCCCGGGTGACGGTATCCAGATTGACCCGGCGCACACTGTCGCCGACTTCCCAGGCAATATCCGGCCAATCATTGAGATCCGGCGGCGCCTGATAGGCTGGCCCCGAGCCGTCCAGCGTGAAATGGGTATGGCGTGTAGCAGCACAGTTGGGAATCAACGCCACCGCCTTATTGGCTGCGTGGGCGGGAAAATCCTTGACCTTGATATCCAGCACGGTGGTCAAACCGCCCAATCCCTGCGCGCCGATGCCCAGGTTGTTCACCTTCTCAAACAACTCCAGGCGCAGCTCTTCCGCACGACAGGATGCGCCACGGGCTCGCAACTCGTGAATATCGATGGGCTCCATCAGTGACTCTTTCGCCAACAGCATGGCTTTTTCGGCAGTCCCGCCGATGCCGATACCGAGCATGCCCGGCGGGCACCAACCTGCTCCCATTTTCGGAACCTGCTCCAACACCCAATCCACCACTGAGTCGGAAGGGTTCAACATAGCGAACTTGGATTTCGCCTCGGAGCCGCCACCCTTGGCGGCCACATCGATTTCCACGGTATCACCCGGCACTATTTCATAATTGATCACCGCCGGCGTATTGTCACCAGTGTTTTTGCGGGCACCGTCCGGATCCGCCAACACCGAAGCGCGCAAAACGTTGTCCGGGTTTTTATAGGCACGGCGCACCCCTTCGTTGATCATGTCGGTGACACTCATGTCACCCTGCCACTGCACGTTCATACCGACCTTGACGAACACGTTGACGATACCGGTGTCCTGACAGATCGGGCGGTGTCCCATGGCACACATGCGCGAGTTAATCAGAATCTGCGCCATGGCGTCCCTGGCAGCCTGGGATTCTTCCCGCTCATAGGCTTCATTGACTGCCTGGATAAAATCCACGGGGTGGTAGTAAGAAATAAATTGCAGCGCATCGGCCACACTATCAATCAGATCGTCTTGTCGAATTACAGTCATGTCACTCTCTCAAGGGTAATCTATCCAAAATGGTTTCAGTTCCTGGTGATCAGCCTGGGGGGGCGCCCAACTGCTGCTTGATCAACTGCAGATCACGATTGACCTGAAGCCGGTAGGCATCAATGGCACGAATTGCCTCTTCATTTGCCGCAGTCCGGGCACTGGAATCCCTGGCCGTTTTATCGACCGCGTTGAGACGTGCAGTAATATCCTGCAACTGACTCGCCAAATCGTTCACCTCCAGCTTGGCTGCCATGGCAGAACTCGCCGCGGTTTCCACCGACTGGCCGGCCTTGTCAACTTTACTGGCAAGCGCAGCTATCTCCTTTTTGCGGGCCGCAGCAGAGGCCTGTAAACCGTTAATGGCCTTATCCTGCGCAGCAAGGGTTGCGCCCTGGGATTCGATAGTTTTGCTGTTTGTATCAATAGTTTTACGATTTGTATCGTAAGAAACACCCCACAACTTACGAATTTCCGACCAGTGCTTATCCAGCGCCTCAGTGTGTTCGCGTATTTTCATGCCGAGGGTGGCACCAGACTGATTGAGCGATTCATCCGTGGAGACGATCTTGGCTTCCAGCTCGTCAAAGCGGGACTGCAATTGCGCCAGGCGAGCTTTCTCCTGAACCAGCATATAGCCCATTCCGGCAAGACCCAGCAACAGCAACAGCACCAAAAGCTTCCAGACCCCGCCGATTGATCCACCACCGTGCGAATCAGACGGTGGCGGCCTTTTCGCTGCTCGCCTGCGGCCGTCATCAACCGTACCACCAGAGGATCGACCAATACGGTCATCACTTTCCGGAACGATTGGATCAAAACGCTTAAAATCCCTGTCTGTCATGATGGCGTTAACCTTTGGTTACAAAACATCGTTCAAGTATGGACACACCCCGCCGAGCGGAGCGCGTTATTATATACGTCTCAAGCACAAAAAAACCGGCCTCAAGGCCGGCTTTTTTGTGCCATACAGTACTTACAAATAGTAGAGGATACCAAACAGTACCACCGTCAGGCCGAGACTTGCATGAATAACACCTTTCACTGATGCCATGGGGCCCTGCTTACCCATCAGCGCATTTACTTGGAGCGCAGCAATGATCACGATACAGACAATCAGGTCAATCCCGCCAACGCCGGTGCCGTAACCACTTCCACCCCACTGTGATGCATGGGGGCTTGCCAGCATGCCAAAGGCCATAGGCCCGGAAAACAGCACATTCGTGCGCGAGGCCAGCAGGGCCTTGGCACCGGCAGCGGGGCCATCACCCTCCTTCATGCCCAAGGCGACTTGCTGATTTGGCCAGATAATCAGCCAGACGTTCAGAAACATCAACGTACCCATCAGGGCCGCGATGACAATGGAGTTGTTGAATTGGTTATTGTGGGATAGTCCACCCAGCAACAAAACACCGGTTATAAACGTAAACATGGCGCCCCAGCGGAACCACCACAAGGCGTTGGGCGCAAGCTTGGCTTTGGCATCGGCCAGCGCTTCAGGGGTAGCCTGCTTGAAATAGCCACCCTGTACAAAGTTGAAGTAGTACAACATACCAATCCAGGTAATACCGAACAGCAGATGCCCCCAGCGGATGAGGAAGTTAATGAATTCCATGTGAATCTCCTTACAGACAGCGAGTGATTGTTATAGTTGATTTTCTTTTATTAAAGCATTTGAGCACTTGTTGGGCTACGGATAAATCCCCCCGACGCCGTAATTATAGCAACCGGAAGCACCCATCATATCTATTTAATTCTGTCACAAAATGTCCTGAAGATAAAAAAGCGCCCGCCAATCCTGGCTTATACCCTGAAGCAGGTCGGGTTAAATCCTGTCCTGTCAGCACTGACCAGGCTTTTCCATCCAATGTTTGCTACACTAACTCATCCAATGGACGCCAGCTTTTCTCGGCAGACTTTTGGAAGGCTTTTCCGGATAATCTGGTGGCATCGACTACCGGGCTATCCATCCGCAATACTTCCCCGCTCCGATCGCGTCCACCTGGACTAAATCTCTCCGCCAAATGGATGCCTGTTGTCGTCACAACACATTCAAGGCGCCTTTATCGTTGTAACTAAAGGATGACTATCATGGCTTTTACATTACCTGAACTTCCCTACGCGATGGATGCCCTCGCCCCACAGATCTCCCAGGAAACTCTGGAGTACCATTACGGCAAGCATCATAAAACCTACGTCGACAAACTGAACGGCCTGGTTCCCGGTACCGAGTTCGAAGGCAAAAGTCTTGAAGAAGTCGTGAAAACCGCCTCCGGAGGCACCTTCAACAACGCCGCCCAGATATGGAACCACACGTTCTACTGGAACTGCCTGAGCCCCAATGGCGGCGGTGAGCCCACCGGCCCGGTCGCCGATGCCATCAACAGCACTTTCGGGTCTTTCGACAAGTTCAAGGAAGCGTTCAACACCAGCGCCGCCAATAACTTTGGTTCAGGCTGGACCTGGCTGGTGAAAAAAGCGGATGGGTCTGTCGCCATCGTGAATACCAGCAATGCCGAAACCCCTCTGACCGATAGCAGTGTCACTCCACTGCTTACTGTTGATGTCTGGGAACACGCCTATTACATTGATTACCGCAATTCCCGGCCCGACTACCTGGCAGCTTTCTGGAAGTTAGTGAACTGGCAGTTCGTCAACAGCAACTTTGCCTGAGCAATTTGCTGTATCCAATAAAAAAGGCTCCCGTTTGGGAGCCTTTTTTATTGGGGGTGACAGAACCATCTAGAGCGCAACTTCACTGCGCCGAAACCCGGTAGGCCACTGATATAATTGAGGTATCTATTAGCGAAGGCAAGCTCTATTTGTGTGTGATTATCGACCTGTTCAGCAAGTTAGTTGTCGGCTGGATTATGCATTACCGACAGGATCGGCAAATGGTGATGCCTGCTGTTGAGATGGCTATCTGACAGAGGCAAGTTGAGACTTCACCGATCCTTCACTCAGATCGGGGCAGCCAGTTCCTCTGTGGCAATTATCAGCGGCCTCTCAAACAGAACGGGATAAACTGCTCCATGAGCGCTGTTTTTCATTGGTCAGTTTGTCATCACTGCCTACCATTGGATTCCGTCTGNCCATAAAGTGAGAGGGGAGGGAGGGGTTACTCCGNCGATAAAGAGCAACAGCGTCCTAACTTTAAAAATGCGGATCAGGGTTGGAGTNANGGTGATCCTCCAGCTGTCGGGCATATTACTACCAAGCGTAAAATGGCTACAATCATCAGTCGAAATCGAGTTTGCTAGGAACTGCGATGGGTTTGTCTGCCGCTGNCCAAGCATCCATACCGCCAGCAATGGTTTTAACCTGAATGTAACCCATCTCCTTCAGGCTTTTTGCTGCCAGAGCGCCCCGACCGTTAGTTTTGCAGTAAAGCACAATACCCATTTCCCTGTTTTCGAATTCCGGCACTGACGAGAGTCTGAATTCCAGAATACCGCGGGGGATATTCACCGCACCGTGAATGTGCCCCTGGTGGAACTCTTCAGGCTCCCGAATATCGATGACAATATCAGCATTTTTTATTTCTACTTCNGCCTCGTCGGTATTGATCTCGGTAATATGCTGTTTGGCTTCTAACACCAGATCGTGTGCAGTTTTCATAGNCTACTCCAACNAATGCTCCNAGTGNTCCCGAACCAGGAAGCGGTTGCCACGCCGACAANGGGCGCGGCGATTACTAAAAGCCGGCGTCGTACCGGCTCTGGATCCTACACCTTAGTCAGNCGCAGGTAGGGGCGCAGTTCATCCCAACCGTTGGGGAANAGGTCTTTCGCCTTGTCGTTCGAAACACTCGGGGGGATGATCACCTTGTCACCTTTCTTCCAGTCTGCGGGAGTGGCGATACCTTTTTCATCCGACAGCTGCAGGGCATCGATAACCCGCAGTATCTCCGTAAAATTGCGACCCACGCTCATGGGATAAGTCATGGTGAGCCGGATTTTCTTGTCCGGATCGATGATGAAGACCGAACGCACTGCGGCAGTCTCGCTCTCCCCGGGATGGATCATGCTGTAGAGCTGGGCCACCTTGTGATCCTTGTCCGCGACGATGGGAAACTTGAGACTGGTATTCTGGGTATCATCCACATCCTTGATCCACTTCAGGTGCTCTTCCACGGTGTCGGTGGACAGGCCCAGCGGTTTGACGTTGCGGGCTGTGAATTCGGCATCCAGCTGTGCCGTTCGGCCCATCTCCGTGGTACAGACCGGGGTGAAATCTGCCGGGTGGCTAAAAAAGAACACCCAGGAATCACCGGCCCACTCGTGAAAATCGATTTCACCTGTGGTGGTGGCAATCTTAAAATTGGGGGCAGTATCGCCAAGACGTAAACTCATAGTTGACTCCTTCTGATTAACAATTGTAATGACCGCGGAGCTCGGACATCCTCGCCCGCGATCAGTTTGGTAAATCTGTGCCATACACAAATAGCACTTTTCCTCACTTCCGGCAAAAACACCAGAATCAACGGCAACAGGGACATCATCAACCCTGCTCAAGATGTCGTCAGTGCGCCACACTGGTGATCAACAGCCTCGCTACCGACATCAGGACGTCTCCCCGTCACCGGACAGCGCCTTCACTGACTGATAATGACTGAGGTAGACCTCACCGGAAAGGTGCTCGAGAAAGTCCGTACACTTCAGCAGATCCATGACCGGCCCCTTAACTTCCGACAGATGTAATTGAATGCCGGCTTCCCGCAAGCGGGTGTTGATCGCCTCCAGTGATTCCAGGGCACTCATGTCGATTTCATTGACTGCGGTACACTGGAGGATGACGTGCTCGAGCTCCCGGCGCTGAGCAAGCAACTCGTAGACACGATCTTCCAGGTAATTCGCGTTGGCGAAGTACAGACTCTCGTCCACACGCAACGATAGAATGCGGGGATCGGTGATGACCTCGTGTCGATTGACATTGCGAAAGTGCTCGGTACCCGGCACCTGTCCCACTACAGCAATATGGGGCTTGGCGGTCTTGTACAGATGCATACCAATGGACGCGAGCACACCGCATAGAACGCCCAGCTCCACACCCAATATCAGAGTGACACCGATGGTGATTGCCACGGCGAGAAAATCCGACAGGGAGTAATTCCACGCACGTTTCAGGATCGCCAGATCTACTAGGGATAGGACCGCGACAATAATCGTTGCTGCCAATGTCGCTTTGGGCAGGAAAAATAGAAGGGGTGTGAGCAACAACGCCACCAGCGCGATGCCGACTGCTGTGAAGACACCGGCTGCCGGGGTGACAGCGCCGGCGTCGAAATTAACTACTGAGCGGGAAAAGCCGCCCGTAACCGGCATGCCCCCGGAAATCGCCGAAGCCACATTGGAAGCGCCCAGTCCAATCAACTCCTGATTGGGAGAGATACGCTGGCGACGCTTGGCCGCCAGCGTATGGCCGACAGAGACTGATTCCACGAAACCGATAACCGACAGCAAAAGCGCGGAACCGGCCAGCTCACCCCAAAGCTCCAGTGAAAATGTGGGTATCGTCAAGTCCTGCAGGCCCTTGGGCACAGCACCGACAAGAGCCACACCCTGCCCCTTCAGGTCCAGGGCATAGGCGGCCAGCGTGGTGACAATCACCAATAATACCGGCCCGGCTTTGGCAGCCATCCCGGCAGCCTCAGGGTTAAGCCCTGTGCGCACGAGAAGTGGTGCAAGTCCACTGCGCACCCAGAAGAGAAAGGCAACGGCTCCCACACCTACCACCATGGTGGAAATGTTGGCATCACCCAGATGTTGATAAAGCGAGACCAACAAATCAAANAGNTTCTCCCCATGGGCTTCAATGCCGAGAATGTGGCGTACCTGACTGACTGCGATAATAATCCCGGACGCCGTTATAAAGCCCGCGATCACCGGGTGGGCCAGGAAGTTCGCCAGCATGCCGAGACGGAGAACCCCCATNAACAACAACATCATGCCCGACAAAAGAGCCAGNACAATGGCCGCCATCATGTACTCCGGCGAGCCTTGCTGAGCCACCTTGCCNGCGGCGGCGGCGGTGAGCAGCGATACCNCNGCCACCGGNCCCACAGCNAGGGTNCGNCTGGTGCCGAACGCGGCATAAGCAATCAACGGCAGGATACTGGCGTAAAGTCCCATTTCCGGCGGCAACCCCGCCAGCATGGCGTAGGCGAGCGACTGGGGAATGAGCATGATGGTCACGATCACCGCCGCAATCGTGTCGCAGATCAGCATCTTGCGGTCGTATTGCCGCAACCACTCAACACAAGGAAACAGCTCTCTTACTGCCATCAGTGGTTAGTTCTTTTCATTCGTCACTGATCACGGGATTAGCCAGCCATTCCCTGCCACGCAGCATGCCCTTCCAGTAAAGCGGTGGCATGACNCTTTCCTTGAGCAACCAGGACAGGCGCGACGGACGGGTACCATTGACCAACCAGCGCGGGAAACTGGGCAATAGTTTGCCGCCATAACCGAACTCTGCCAGCACCACTTTTCCACGCTCCACCGTCAGAGGACAGGACCCGTAGCCATCGTAATGCGCCACACCTTTTATCAGCCCCATGTCCGACAGGACATTAGTAGCCACCACCGGTGCCTGCTTGCGGGCGGCCGCTGCCGTTTTGGCGTTGGGGGCGTTTATGACATCCCCCAATGACCAGATGTTGTCGTATTTTTTGTGGCGCAATGTGGTCTGATCCACATCTACCCAACCGGCTTCATCCNCCAGTGGGCTAACCCGGATAAAGTCNGGCGCGGTTTGCGGNGGACAGACGTGAATCATATCGAAAGNNCGCTCNACCACCTNGGTATTGCCGTTGTCATCCGTGTGCTCGAACCACGCCTTCTGTGCCGGACCGTCGATTTTAAACAGTCGATGCTGAAAATTGAGACTGGCGTTGTACTTTTTCACGTATTCCATCAGTGCCGGGACATACTCCTTGATACCGAACAATACGGCACCGCTATTGTAGAACTCGACATCGATATCCCCGAGCACCCCTTGGCGATACCACCAGTCCGCCGACAGGTACATCGCTTTCTGGGGCGCGCCGGCGCATTTAATGGGCATGGGCGGCTGGGTGAACAGGGCTCGACCGGAGGTCATGTTTTTCACCAGTTCCCAAGTATATGGGGCCAGATCGAAACGGTAGTTGGAGGTGACGCCATTGCGGCCCAGGGTATCCGGCAGCCCTTCGATGGCATCCCAGTCCAGTTTTATACCAGGCGCCACTACTAGCCGTTTGTACTTCAGGGCTCGGCAGCCTTCCAGAATCACCGCGTCGTTTTTCGGGTCGAAGGCCGCCACCGCCGACTTGATCCACTCCACCCCCTTGGGAATGAGAGCGGCCATACGGCGTTCGGTTTTTTCCGGGCTGAACACGCCGGCACCAACGAAGGTCCAGCCGGGCTGATAATAATGAAGCTCAGCCGGATCGATGATGGCGATGGAAACGTTGCGGGAGCGTTGCCGAATACTCGAGGCAGCGGCAATACCTGCGGCACCACCTCCAACGATGACAATATCGTACTGACCGACGGGTTCGACAGCCCCCTCAACTCCCTGTCCGGCGATCCGCTGCACCACGCCACTCATATCGTATCCAGCATCCCGGGCTGATTTCAGAATCTGTTGCAGATCCACCTGTCTGGCGCCTTCATTCAACGCCCAGAGTGTCGTCGAACGCATGCCGCTGCGACAGTACGCATGCACTGGCTGCGGCAAGGTCTGCATCAATTTGCCGAACTTGGCCGCGTCCTCATCCAGCACCTTACCCGAGGTTACCGGCAGGTAGTACGTCTCCATACCTCTGGCCTGCGCCGCCTGCTCGATCTCCGAGAAATTGGGCTGGTCGGCGCCTTCGCCATCCGGACGATTGCAAACGATGCTGCGAATACCGGCCTCCACCAGCTTGTCGATGTCCGCCGGACTCACTTGACCGGAGACGGAGTAGCTGTCATTGATTCGCTTAATTTCCATTAACTGCCTCTCTTATTGGATTGCAATGGTCACGATGCTGCCCGGTTACTTATCACAGGACATTCAGCGGTATTTTCAGATAGACCGTGCCATTGTCCTCGGCCGGCGGCATATGCCCCGCGCGCATATTCACCTGCAGGGAAGGCAGTATCAGACGCGGCATGTCGAGTGTGGCGTCGCGCGCCTCCCGCATCTCAACGAAATCGTCCTCGGTCTTGCCTGCCCCCACATGGATGTTGTTCGCTTTCTGCTCCCCCACAGTGGTTGCAAATTCCACCTCGCGGCCGCCGGGCTGGTAGTCATGGCACATGAAAATCCGCACCTCGTCCGGCAGTGACAGTACGCGCATGATGGACTGGTAAAGCACGCGGGCGTCACCACCCGGAAAATCCGCCCGTGCGGTGCCGGCATCCGGCATGAAAAGAGTGTCCCCCACAAACGCGGCATCGCCGATGAGATGGGTCATACAGGCAGGCGTATGTCCCGGTGTGTGAATGGCATGACAGACGATATTGCCGATGGTGTATTGTTCTGCATCGGTAAACAGGTGATCAAACTGGGAACCATCACGCTGGAATTCGGTACCGGCGTTAAAAATCTTGCCAAAGGTTTCCTGTACGGTAACAATTTCCGAGCCAATGCCGAGCTTGCCGCCCAGTTTCTCCTGAATATAGGGCGAAGCGGATAAGTGATCGGCGTGTACATGGGTCTCGATGAGCCATTCCAACTCAAGCCCCTGCTTGCGGATGTAGTCGATAATCCTGTCGGCACCGTCCAGATTTAAGCGTCCAGCCGCATAATCGAGGCCCATCACCGAATCCACCACTGCGCAGGCACTGGAAGTAGGATCCTTCAACACATAGGAAAAGGTACTGGTCTGCTCATCGAAAAACGGCACAACTGCGGGTTTGTGCTCAAAATCTACTTCAAAGTCGATGGTCTGATTCATGGTTTCGCTCCTCAATCTCATGTTAGTCATAGGACAATTCGGTCGCCTTGCCGCGAAAAACACGGTAGACATAAATGGTGTAAAAAAGGATCGCGGGCAACGTGATAACAATGCCCACCAGAGTAAACAAAAGGGAACTGACAGAGGCCGATGCCTCCCAGATCGTCATCTCACCGATGATGATATCGGGATAGATACTGTAGGCCAGCCCCAGTGATGCCATCAGGCAGATCAACACAATCGCGACGAAAATCACCCAGCTGTAACCCTCGCGGAGCCAGTTGTCACGCTGCAGGAGCCATACGATGCCCGCGTAGAGCACCAGGCAGGACACTGGAATCGGCAACAGTCCTATGAAATTCGGCAGCGTGAACCATTTGGCGGCGATAGCCCCGCTGGCAATCGGCGTGGCTACCGACACCGCCAGCAGACCCAGCCCGGTGGGCAACACCGACCAGCGAGCCCAACGCAACGCCTTGTCGAACAAGGCGCCTTCCGTTTTCATTAGCAACCAGGTCGATCCCAGCAGCAGATAGAACGCCGGCAGAGTCAGCCCGATTAACAGGGCAAACAGATGGCTAGTCAGATCACCGCGCAGGCCAGTGACATAGGCACCAAGCATCCAGCCCTGGGAGACCGCGGCGACCAATGACCCCAGAAAGAAGGCCCGGTTCCACAACTGCTTGCGATGGTCACCCGCCTTGACGCGCAGATCGAAAGCTACCCCACGCAGGATTAAACCCATCAACATCAGGGTCACGGGGATGTAAAGCGCTGTCAGGATGGCACCGTGAGCCATGGGAAAAGCGATCAACAGCACGCCCACACCTAGTACGATCCAGGTTTCATTGGCATCCCAAAACGGACCTATGGACGCGATCATGATGTCTTTTTCCCGCTCGTCGGCGGCCGGCAAAAGCAGGCCTACCCCCAAGTCGTAACCATCCAGCACGACATAGATCAACAACGCCAGTCCCATGATGGCGACATAGATAATTGGTAACCAGAATTCCATCAGTGCGCTCCCTCCGTGCCTTGCTGCTGCGAAACGATTGGTTGTTGTTTTATCGCCAGGGATGCCGCCGGTTTACTAGCCAGATAACGCAAGGCGCCGATATAGGCCATCAGGAGAAAGACATAGAGTGCGACATAGCCCAACAGAGTCCCCGTGAGCGTCGCGGAGGCGTGGTCCGCCACCACATCCGCAGTACGCAGCACGCCATCGACGATCCAAGGCTGACGGCCGNTCTCGGTCACATACCAGCCGGCTACCACCGCAACCCAGCCGGAAAAAGTCATCCACGAGAGCGCCCGCAACAAGGCCGGACCAGGCGCCCGGTCGCGCCAGACATACCAGGCAGCCCACCAGCTAACCAACAGCATTAAACTGCCAACCGCCAGCATGACCCGGAAGGACCAGAACACCCAACCCACAGGAGGATGATCGACGAATTCGCTCAAGCCTCTCACCTCACCGTCCAGTTCGTGGGTCAAAATCCAGCTGGCGGCATAGGGGATCTTCAGTGCAAATCGNGTTTCCCGGCTCTCTTCATCGGGCAAACCGAAGACCGTAAAAGNCGCGCCCNTCTCCGTCTCCCANATCGCCTCCATGGCCGCGATTTTCGCCGGTTGATGCTCTAGCGTGTTCAGCCCGTGGATATCCCCCACCAGGATCTGCANGGGCGCCAGCACCGCGGCGATGACAATACCGGTTTTCATGACGTNCCAGGTTGCCGGCCCGTCGACCTTTTTTCTACGCCGCCAGGCACTGACCCCGGTGATCAAAAANGCTGTGGTCAGAAACGACGCCAGCGTCATGTGAATAAACCGATAGGGAAACGACGGNTTGAAAATAACTGCCCACCAGCTGTCCACCATTACCCGGCCGTTTTCCATGGAAAAACCAGATGGCGTTTGCATCCAGGAATTGAGACTGAGNATCCAGAAGGCAGACAGGAGGGTGCCGAAAGCCACGAGAAANGAGGNGANCAANTGCATGCGNTTTGATACCCGATCCTTNCCGAACAACATNATCCCGAGGAAAGAGGCTTCGAGAAAGAACGCAGTCAGNACNTCATANCCCAGCAGAGGACCGGCGACATTGCCGGCGNGTTCCATAAANCCCGGCCAGTTAGTGCCGAACTGGAAACTCATGGTGATCCCGGAAACCACACCCATGGCAAACGTCAGGGCAAANACNTTCACCCAGAAATANTAGGCATACTCCCAGGCTNTNTCGCCACTCAACGTAAAGCGGGCACGAAANTAAAACAACACCCAGGCCAGGCCGATGGAAATACTGGGAAAAAGAATATGGAAAGTTATGTTGGCGGCGAACTGCATGCGCGCCAGNACAAANGCATCAAATTCCAAAAGNGACTCCNCCCAATTATGGTGAATGGAGANGCCNGCTCCACTGTGGGGTGGGGTGGACTGCATGTCGNGTTCCACTATGCCAGCAACTCTGATCTTGAGATTATTNTNGCAATCCTTATGCCAAGTNTTTANCAAANAACACTATATGCAGTAGNCNATTGTTTTACCTGAATTTTTTTAGAAANAAACTCAAGAGTGATAAAAGCAGTTGCCGNAGCCNNCCCACCTTTGTCATTATTGGCAAACACGTTTGCCGGATTTGACAGCCATGCACTTGATNGCCAGCGANACCAATCAGGANGCNGCCCGCATACTCGACGGGTTTGAATGCCCGGCCATNCTGGTCACCAACGACTACCGGATCCTCGCCACCAACGAACGATACCTGGAGAGTTTCGGCGAGATCGANCCCGGACGCCCCGCTCATTGTTTTGAGGTATCTCATGGCTACGACCGCCCCTGCGATCAGGCCGGCGAGACTTGCCCCNTGGCCACCTGCACAGACTCCCGANAAAAAGAGCGGGTTNTGCATATNCACAATACATCTCGGGGGAAGGAATATGTGGACGTGGAAATGCTACCCATCCTGGACGATGAGGGACGCCCCAAGTTTTTTGTAGAGTTATTAAAGCCGGTCANCATCGCCAGCGCAGAATCCAGCACNANACAGATGGTGGGCCGNAGCCCCCCCTTCAACCNCATGGTNGATATGATCAACCTGGTTGCAGCCAGGGACACCGCCGTGTTGCTGCTGGGCGAATCCGGGACNGGCAAGGAAATGGCCGCCAGCGCCATCCATCAAGCCAGCCCCAGGCNCGATCGNCCCCTAGTCACCGTAGAATGTGCCGGTCTTACNGAGACGCTGTTCGAAAGTGANCTGTTTGGNCACGNCAAGGGGGCGTTTACCGGCGCCANCTCCAGGAAAGCCGGATTGATAGAAGCNGCCGAGGACGGCACGCTGTTTCTCGACGAAATCGGCGACGTNCCACTGGGCATGCAGGTCAAGCTTTTGCGCTTGCTGGAAACAGGAACCTANCGTGCAGTGGGCAACACNGAAATCAAGCGCGCCCGNTTTCGNCTGATNTGCGCCACNCACAAGAATCTGCCGGCACTNATTGAGCGCGGCGNGTTCCGCGAAGATCTCTATTACCGCATCAATGTCTTCCCCATTGAGCTACCACCACTGCGCAAGCGGTACGAAGACATCGCTTTGATCGCCAAATCCGTTCTCGAGAAAATCAGTGGCGGCGACAAGCTCCATATCAGCAATTCCGCCGTCAANCTCCTGCAACAACAGNCCTTTCCGGGNAACGTCCGNGANTTGCGCAACCTANTNGAGCGCGCGCTAATCTTCAAGCAATCCAATGTCATTGATGACTCNGTGATTANCAGGTGCNTGAACGNCTTACCGCANATNCNGNAACCTCGCATCGAGCAACNGGACATNGATCTCAAGACACTGGAATACAATNACCTGCNGANNTTAATGTCANCGCACCAGGGGGACAAGNNCAANGTNGCAAAGATCGCNGGCATCAGTGTNCGTTCGCTGTANCGCAAACT
Source organism: Porticoccus sp. (assembly GCA_002707685.1). Lineage (GTDB taxonomy): Bacteria > Pseudomonadota > Gammaproteobacteria > Pseudomonadales > Porticoccaceae > Porticoccus. The sequence continues at coordinate 25,179 of PANQ01000001.1, forward strand.
CGCCGAGGNGTAACAGACTTCTNNAAANAAGAACACCTCTCGNGAAGACGCGAAGNCCNCNAAGTGGNNAGATGCATNATTTTNTCTAACNNACCNGCCCCCAATCAATATCACAGTAATCAATGAGTTATTACACATAAAAAATGCTAAACCAAGCTAACAAAAAGGCCTGCAAACACTGGGCTTGCAGGCCTTCTTGGGATTTATTGAGAGTATGCTTGGACGTTTACATCATGCCGCCCATACCACCCATGCCACCCATACCACCCATATCGGGCATGCCACCACCAGCATTGTTCTCCTGGGGTGCCTCTGCCACCATGGCTTCGGTGGTCACCATCAGACCGGCAATCGAACCTGCCGCCTGCAGCGCTGTACGGGTCACCTTGGCCGGGTCGAGAATACCCATGGCGATCATGTCACCGTATTCACCTGTGCCGGCGTTGTAACCGTAGTTGCCTTCACCTTGCTTGACCTTCGCCACCACCACAGAGGCTTCTTCACCAGCGTTGGTAACGATCTGGCGAAGCGGGGTTTCCATGGCACGACGGGCAAGACTGATTCCGGCATCCTGGTCGTGGTTTTCACCTTTCAGTGACTCAATTGCCTGAAGCGCACGAATCAGGGCAACACCACCGCCGGGCACAACACCTTCTTCTACTGCAGCGCGAGTGGCGTGCAGCGCATCTTCCACACGGGCTTTCTTCTCTTTCATTTCCGTTTCAGTGGCAGCACCGACCTTGATCACGGCAACACCGCCAGCCAATTTGGCAACGCGTTCCTGCAGCTTTTCACGGTCGTAGTCCGAGGAAGTATCTTCGATCTGCGCACGGATCTGATTGACTCGACCCTGAATGGCGCCGTGATCGCCGGAACCGTCCACAATAGTGGTATTTTCCTTGGTCATGGCCACGCGCTTGGCAGTACCCAGGTGATCCAGCGTCGCTGACTCCAGGTCCAGACCCACTTCTTCAGAAATCACCGTACCACCGGTGAGCACAGCAATATCCTCCAGCATGGCTTTGCGACGATCGCCAAATCCCGGCGCCTTACAGGTGGCGACCTTGACGATACCGCGCAGATTGTTCACTACCAGCGTAGCCAGTGCTTCACCTTCCACATCTTCCGCGATAATAACCAATGGCTTGCCGGCTTTGGCAACATTTTCCAGCAGCGGCAACAATTCGCGAATATTGGAAATTTTCTTATCAACCAACAAAATGAAGGCATCGTCGTGTTCAACGCTCATGCTTTCCTGATTATTGATAAAGTAGGGTGAAAGGTAACCGCGATCAAACTGCATACCTTCCACGATATCCAGCTCATTCTCCAGACCGGTGCCCTCTTCTACGGTAATGACGCCTTCCTTGCCAACCTTGTCCATCGCCTCGGCGATCACATCACCGATGTGGGCATCACTGTTGGCAGAAATCGTACCGACCTGGGCAATTTCCTTGTTATTGGTGCAGGGCTTCGCCAGTTTCGCGATTTCTGCCACAGCAGCGATCACCGCTTTGTCGATGCCACGTTTCAGGTCCATCGGGTTCATACCCGCAGCAACGGACTTCAAGCCTTCATTAACAATCGCCTGGGCCAGCACAGTGGCTGTGGTAGTACCATCGCCCGCATCATCAGATGCTCTGGAAGCGACTTCCTTCACCATTTGCGCACCCATGTTCTGGAACTTGTCCTTCAGCTGGATTTCCTTGGCCACAGAAACACCATCTTTGGTGACGGTGGGCGCACCAAAAGATTTCTCCAAAACCACATTGCGGCCCTTTGGCCCCAGGGTAACCTTTACGGCGTCCGCCAGAATATTGATACCTGCTAGCATCGGGTGGCGTGCATCATCTCCAAACTTTACGTCTTTGACTGACATAATTAACCTTCCTTAAAAATCGTGCTAATAGAATGTACTGAGTGACGAGGTATCAAGCGGTTATAACGGCTTTGATGTCGTTTTCAGCGAGAATAACCAGTTCCTGGCCATCAATTTCAATGGTGTCGCTGCCGGCATATTTACCGAATACCACCTTGTCGCCAACTTTGACGTCGACCGGACGGACTTCACCGTTATCCAATACTCGCCCACTACCTACGGCGACGACCTCACCTTCATTGGGCTTTTCCTTGGCAGAGCCAGGTAACAGGATGCCACCAGCTGTTTTTTCTTCTTCTTCCTTGCGACGAATAACGACACGGTCGTGTAAGGGACGAATTTTCATTGTGTTTCTCTCCAACTTTTAACGTTCTACCCTATTAATAAGAACAGAGTCCGGATGTAACCGAGCTGTGCACTATGTGGAGGCACCTGAAGGTATTTCAAGGGCCCTAAAAAAATATTTCGCGCATTCAACCTTCATTTTTTCTCGTCTTGGTCCCGCCAGAATTCCCCCTCCAAGGTCTTGCCCCGGTCTTTTTCAGGGGCCTGATCGGCAGAAAAGGGGTCACGGGCAGGCGGCGGCTGATGGCGAGCCACCACCAGATTTTTCACAAACCTGGAGACCAACCAATACCGCACAGGGGGGGTCAGGCCGGCAAAACCCAGCACATCGGTGGCAAAACCCGGTGTCAGGAGCAGCGCGCCGCAAACAGCCAGCACGATGGCTTCCGCCATTTCCATTGCCGGCAACTCCCCGACATCCATTTTCTGTCGCGCCCTGAACAGGGTTGCAAAACCCTGCGCCCGCAACAGCGCGACACCCACTACGGCCGTGAGCAACACCAGACCGATGGTAGGCCATGCACCAATCTGCCGCCCAACCGTAATCAGCAACCACATCTCCACGACCGGCATGACGATAAAAAGCAGCAACAGATATCTCAAAGCCGTCCTCCTGAACCCATAGCCAACGAAATGGGGGCGGTCGTCGCTAAATTCAAGGCAATCAGTAGACGAACAGAAGAAAACATTTCTATCATTCACTATGAAACACGATGACCAACTACGTATCTACAGTGTGCTCAATGCCATTCCCTCGGGGCTCGTTACCAGCTACGGTTGCGTGGCCACACTCGCACAACTCCCCCGGGGCGCCAGACAGGTGGGCAGACTCCTCAGCCAGCTTCCCGCTGAAACAACACTACCCTGGCACCGGGTACTCAGAGCCGATGGCGCAATTGCCTTTCCGCAGAACAGCCCATCATACCGTCGTCAGCTGCAACAACTTGAAAGCGAGGGCGTAACCGTCACTCAGGGCAGAGTGGATTTATCCGAGTTTGGCTGGAAAGGCTGACCCGCAACCGTTGCGTGTCGCCACAACAACAAGGAGAGCAACACAGCGGGCAATCCCATCAGAGCCGCGTAGGTAAAAAACACCTCATAACTGCTGGCATCGACAATCACACCGGAAAATCCGCTGAAAAATTTTCCCGGCAACGTCATCAACGAACTGAATAACGCATACTGGGTTGCCGTATAGGCCCGATTGGTCATGCTGGACAGATAGGCGATAAAAGCGGCATTGGCAAAACCACCACTCAAATTGTCGCCACTGATGGCTACCGCCAGCCAGGTCAGATCAGCGCCCACCAGAGCGAGCTTCACAAACAGCAGATTGGTCAGTGCTACCATCACCGCACCGGCAAAAAGGGGCCGGAATATACCGTAACGTACCACCAGAAGCCCCCCCAGAAAGGAGCCGACCAGGGTCATCACAAAGCCGTAGAGCTTGCCGATATTGGCGATATCCGTTTTGCTGAAACCGAGATCGAGATAAAATGGGTTGGCCATGATGCCCATNGTGATATCACTGAGCCGATAAAGGCCAATAAANGACAGNATNAGAATGGCCCAGGTCCCGTTGCGTNGGAAAAANTCCACAAACGGTGCNACCACCGCTCCCAGAAACCANCTTTCCAGCCTGNACCACCAACCGGNTNGATCNGCATGCAGCCGATGCTTCAAACCNGATTCAAGCTGNCGCGTTTCNNCTGGAACNGCCCGCTGNGGTTCACTGACCAGCAACACGGTTACCACGCCGACCAGCATCAGCAGNGCCATACACAGATACGCCGTACTCCAGNNNGACCAGTCGGCGAGATAAAAGGCACCGGCACCNGCNACCAGCATGGCGATCCGGTAACCNAANATGTACATGGCCGACATGGCNCCCTGNTATTCATCAATGGCCGACTCGATCCGGAANGCATCNATGGCNACNTCCTGGGTNGAGGCTGAAAAAGCCACCAGNAGCGAACAGATNGCNACACTGACCAGCGANACNGTCGGNTCGGTGAGCACCATNGCCACCAGCCCCAGCATCACNCCCATCTGACCGAGCAATATCCAGCTGCGNCGCTGACCCAGCAGCCGGGTCAACANNGGTAGNCTGAGACGATCCACCACCGGCGCCCANAGNACCTTGATNGAATAGGTGATGCCNACCCAACCAAANAAACCGATCGTNCTGCGNCTNATCCCCAGATCCCNGAGCCAGGCGGTCAGNGTCGAGAACACCANCAACAGGGGCAAACCGGCAGCNAANCCGAGAAANAGCATGGCAATGACCTGTGGNCTGGAGTAGACCCGCACCGCNTCACCCCAGCTTGCCGTACCATCTTTCAATGCCATAACGACGCCTCTCCAAACAGGGCAATACCCTAACAGATAANCCTGCAGATGCTATACACTACGCNGCCATGACAGCCATCCTNGAAGTACGCAACCTGAGCAAATCATTTCGTTCACTGAAAGCCGTGGATGATATCTCCTTTGCCATTCCCAAAGGGNCCTGTTTCGGGNTACTCGGGCCCAATGGCGCNGGNAAAACCACCACCATCGAAATGGTGGAAGGCATCACCANNCCCAGCTCGGGTGAGATCTACTACAAGGGCAAGCCCAGNGACAGNAGNTTCCTGGAGGAAACCGGCATACAGTTTCAATCCACCTCGCTGATGGACTATCTCAGAACCCGCGAAGTGCTGGCCCTGTTTGCCCGCTTTTACGCCAACAGNACGCCCATTGAAGCGCTGATCGAGNTGTGCCAACTGGNAGATTTTCTGGACACCTATGCCACCCGCCTGTCCGGNGGCCAGCGCCAACGCCTGNTGCTGGCGGTGGCACTGATTAACGANCCNGAAATTCTGTTTCTGGACGAACCCACCACCGGACTCGATCCCCAGTCCCGACGACATTTCTGGTCATTGATACGAACCATCAAGGCCCGCGGCAAAACCGTGCTGCTCACCACCCACTACATGGANGAAGCCGAGCTATTGTGCGATCAGCTGATCATTATGGACAAGGGCAATATCATCGCCGAGGGGTCGCCCCAATCCCTGNTGCGCCAGCACTTNAAGGACAGCTACATCTGCCTNAACNGGGAAGATCTCGACGATGACNTGGCAAGCNTTGGCAGCCGGGTTGAGGTGCGTGAAGACGGTATTGCCATCGCCACCTCCGAAGTCGAAAAAACCCTCGCCGAGCTGGTGGCCCTCAATATCAATCTNCGCTCCCTGCGAGTCCGCAACCCCTCNCTGGACGANCTGTTCCTCAAACTCACCGGCCACCATTTAAGGGAATAANCCCATGCGACGAATACTGGCCCTGTGGATGGCNAGAAACCGCGAATACTACCGGGACAAAGGCTCCCTGTTCTGGTCNTTCATTGCCACCCCGTTCATCGTGATTGTACTGGCGGTCGCGTTCTCCTCCGAAAACGAGGAAATATTCCGNGCCGGCCTGTTNATCGACNNNGCNTCNNATCGCNCTTACACACACCCNTTTGGCGAAGAAACCGCCATNGGCCTGGTNGAATANACCGACCGACAGGAGGCCCTGCGGCGGGTCCAGTTTCATCAACTGGATATTCTCCTCACCACCCAACANCCACCCCGGTACTGGGTCAATACCGAATCAGCCAAGGGCCGACTACTGGAAAAACTGCTGCTCGCCCGGCAACAGACNGGAGCAACCTCGCCACCTCAANCGGACTGGCAGAGGCAGGAAGTCAGCGGNAAAAAAATTCGCTACATCGACTGGGTCATCCCGGGAATACTGGCCATGAACATGATGTTCAGTGGTCTATGGGGAATTGGCTATGTCATCGTTCGCTACCGCAAAAACGGTGTATTGAAGCGGCTTCAGGCTACCCCTCTCAGGGCCTGGGAATTTCTGATATCTCAGGGGCTGTCGCGACTGGGCATCATGCTTGCCGTCACCGTCATTGTGTTTCTGGTCTGCCATCTGTTCATCGGTTTCATGATGGCCGGCAGTTATCTGCTGTTATTGCTGATTGCCATCATCGGCAACCTGTCCATCATCAGCATTTCACTGCTGATGGCCGCCCGCACCGCCAGTGAAGAGCTCGCCAACGGTCTGCTCAACCTGATCAGCTTTCCCATGCTGTTGCTATCGGAACTGTGGTTCTCGCTTGACGATGCACCCAACTGGTTACAGCAACTATCCCAACTGCTGCCGTTAACCCACCTGGTGTCGGCCGCCAGGGGCGTCATGCTGGAAGGCGCCGGATTCCTACAGGTCGCTCCTCAGTTACTGGCACTGGTCGCCATGACAGCAGTATTCATTACCCTGGCAGGCCTGTTGTTCCGCTGGCACGAATGAACCACCCTCACCAGAGCACTACCAACAGCGCCACCATTGACAGCGCAAAGATCAAGGTCCGGGTGAACAACGCCTGAAGGTTGGCCGGCATCTCTTCACCGGCTGCATTGAGCGCCACCTCATCCTCGGGCACAGCGTGCTCCGCATAACCACCTAACACCTCGGCACTTTCGGCAGAAGAAAAGAAGGAACGCTGCCAGCGCCTGAGACAGGCCGAAAAATTACCCACAAAGCACATGGATATACCCACCAGCCTGACTGGCAACCATTCCAGCAACCAGAGCCAGCCGGCATCGACAGACTCGCCGGTTGTGCTTGCGCGATCCCGCCGAATCACCGACAACCGGTATAACAGTGCACCGGGAGCGCCCGCCAGGATAAACCAGAACATCGCAGCAAAATAACGTTCGAAGTAGCGGTAGGCAATCACCTCCAGGGCCGCCTGGCGGGACTGATCCGCATTCATCACATCGTCCTGACGCTCGGGGCTGAGCACCGCAACATCGCGATAAGCTGCCTGATGATCACCCCGCCCCAGGTCTTCCTCATAGTCTGCTACCTCAGGCTCCAAGCTGCCGCGCCCGAGCGCATAGAGAAACACAAGCAAACTCAGCACAAACTGCGGCAAACCCAACCAGCTGTTGCCCAGCAACCCGATCACCAGCGCCAGGGCAGCTACCGGCAGCAACAGGGTGATCAGCTGCTGCACGCGGGGAGCAGACTGAAGCTTTGGCCAGTTGGCAAGCCGATCACAGAACCGGTGAAACCAGCCATCGGACTGGATCGACGCCAACGAACCCAGCTGACGCAACAGCAAAAGCCCCACCACAATTACAATAAACTCCATATCACGCCTCCAGGGCAGCACTTAATCGCCGCCAGTCAAAGCAGGGGCCCGGATCGGTCTTGCGGCCGGGAGCGATGTCACTGTGACCGACAATACGCTGTTTTGATAGACCGGGGTAGTGCGCCAGCAAAACCCGAACCAGCGCCGCCAGACAGCGGTACTGCTGATCGGTGTAGGGCTTGTCATCACTGCCCTCTAGCTCTATCCCCAATGAAAAGTCATTACAGTTTTCCGCCCCGTCAAAGCAGGACTGTCCCGCATGCCAGGCACGATCGTGAAACGATACAAACTGCACCACGTCACCATCGCGCCGGATCAACAGGTGGGCGGAGACCCTGAGATCGACAATTTCGCGAAAATAGGGATGAGCGTCGGCATCCAGGCAATTGGTAAAAAAATCGCAGATGTGCGTCCCGCCGAATTCACCGGGCGGCAGGCTGATATTATGGATCACCAGCAGAGATAGCGCTGCCGTTGCCGGGCGCTGATTAAAATTTGGCGAAGGCACATGCCGCGCACCCGTCAGCCAGCCCTGCGAATCGATAGAAAAACCAGAAATAGTCTATGCTCCCGGCAAAGAATCACCTGAATACTAGGCAAGCCGATGGGGGTTGTCCATGGGTTGAAGAATCAGCGGGGGACGGCACCGCAACCCCCTGTTTGCAGCAGGTAAGCCGACATAGCTTCAATGCACCGATTTGGATTGGCACATCTCACCGACCACACCTTCCAGGGCACGATCAAACAGCTGGTTTTTTTCCAGTGGACGCAGCTTCTCACTTTGCAAATCCATCGCCACCCGGTTGCGGTGCTTTTCAGATACCTTGGCACCCTGGCGATTCACGAAAATAAATTTACCGGAAGGCAATACAACACCCGCCAGCTTACAACGCCGCTTGTCGGCACTGTCATCGGTCATTTCAACCCAGGCTCCTCTGGTGAGGCTATCGGCGCGACGCAGATATTGCTCATCCACCGAGCCGACGGAATCTTCCTCCAGCGCTGCGGGATTACCCGGAATATTGGTTCTGAGCGCATCCACCAGCACCGACTGCAGTGGACTGGCAGACACCCCCTGACGCAGGTTCTCCTCACTGCTGAGCTCACCACGAAAATATTGCTCCATCGCCCCCAGCAAACGGCCCATGTCATAGGCGTCGTAAGAAACATTTTCCAGGCTTTCCTTGATGGTTGTCAGTACTGGTGCGACAACCCCGGCATCCGCCTGCCCCTGCGCGACCAGTTCAAGCAAACGGTCCAACACTCGGATGCTGCCATGCCATTCTTCAGAATCCTCACCAGACCGCAAGTGATTCAGAAACAGCACCTTGCACCAGGCGTCCTCGGCAAAACTGACGACAAAACGCGGCAGAGTTTTGCCCTTTACGCGTTCCATCAGCACTCTCACCACGGCCTGATGGGCATGATTGACCTTTTCCGTGGCAGTCGCCTCCTCCATCAGCCGCTGCTCAAGCACGGCAACACGGCGTCGCTCCTTGTCTACCAGATCAATGAAATTCAGCAACAACTGCGTCAGCGCCGTATGATCGCCGGGGGGCTGTCCAGCCAGCTCATCGGCCACACCGGAAATCGCTCGCGCAACGGGGTCTTCGTCAACATCGACCTTTTCCGTGTAACCGATGGACGCTTCGGCAATTTCGTTTAACAGCCGTCTGGCTGGATGCTTTTCCCGATCAAAAAATGTGCTGTCCTTGAGAGCCAACTGCAGAATAGGCAACTCCAGCTTGCGCAATTCCGTCGCCAGTTGGGCACAGGCAATCGTCTGGTGATTGACCCTGACAAACAACCTGTCGAGCAAATCGACGAGCCCTCGTTCAGTCCCATCGAGGCGAGCCTCTCCCTGCTGCTCGAGATGGTCATCAATGAGCTGCAAAAGCCCCTCGCTATCATCAGCTTCCGTACTGACTGCATTGGACCAGTCCTGTTGTAAGTTGCCCACCATGGAAACAAGCTCATCTCCCTCAATTCGCTGGTGCATGCCGGCATCAGAACCCGAAGCTCCCGACGGCCCCCAGTGCAACAGATTTTTCAATTGGGAAAGCAACTGACCATAGCGCTGACCATCATCCTGTCTGCGCTTCTTCGCCTGACCGGCACCAGCCTGACGGCGACTATCGGTAGCGCGACTATCCGGGTCGGGCCGACCAGCGGCCTCTCCAGAGGCAGGGGGAGAGGAAGAATGTGTAGCGCCAGCCGCGGATGTCAGCTCCGACGGCGGCGCCGGGGGTTTTTCCTGCTGACGCGGCTCAGCCCGGGCCTTGCGCAACTGCTCCAGATCGGGCAACACCCCCATATCGCTGAGGCGCTTGTTACCCTCCACCAGGAAGTCCTTCAACGACACCATTACCTGGCGATCAAACAACTTAAACAGCACCAGTTTAACCGGCAGCTTGAGCTCGAGGTGGGCCACAGCCTCATTAAAGGATTCACAGATGACTTCGGGCCCGACCGGATTATTTTTCAGGGTTACCGAAGCCGGGACCATTGAGCTAAGACGAGTATTGAGGGCTTCGAGTTCAGGCTTACAGAGCTCTGATACCCGAAACACCATGGTATCCAGTGCGATAATTTCTTCGAGCTGTTCGTTCTCGACCACTTCCAGCCCTTCGGGCTCCTGACTGGGTAATTCCGGATCATGGTACTGGCCCAGCTGCTGAAAGCTCTGGGTGAGCACGCCAAAAAAGTTGTGCTCAATATTTTTTCGTTCCATCCGGATCAGACGCATCGCGTCAAAATACATGGTTTGCTGGCGGTTATTGTCTGCACGATCGGCCAGATCGAAAAAAGTGTCATCCACCTGATCAAACATATTGTTCAGACGGGAGGAAAGGAACGTATGGATACGCCCCTTCAGTGCCAACAGTGGCCGAGGCAACCGAAACAAAGCTACTGATAGCTTATCTACATCTGTCACTTCCGCCCTCTATTCCAGAATAACCAGTTACTGATCATAACTTACCTGCACACTTGAGTCCCAGGTTGTCCTGGAAGAATAGCTTAACAACAGGGAACAGCAACGGTGTCAAGCCGCAAGAGAGGCTGGCTATGCCACCAACTGTTCATTTGCCGCAGAAGAGGGCATTAGAAAAGTAGGTGCTGGTCCTAGTGGGCCTGACGGCTGGTTCGAATATCTTTTATGACACGCTCCAGGGTATTGTCAAACAAGTGTGAGTTATCCAACACAACCAGATTTTTGTTTTGTATGCTGATGGCAGTCCGGTTGCGGTTCATCTCAGCAACCTTGGTGCCCTGGCGGTTCACAAAAATATAGATACCGGGGGGGGATATAACCCCAGCCACCTTGCAGCGCTTGTTCGAAGAAGTTTGATCCAGAAAATCAACCCAGGCGCCGCGGCAGAGAGAATTGAGCGCCTTCAGAGACTCTTCATCAGGGTTTGCCACCTCATCACCCTCGGTGACAGCGTCCTCCTCCAGTTTGCGATGCCCGGGCATCTCCGTTTTAATTTTCCTGATAACCACTGTTTCATGTGGTTTATTGGAAACAACGACTGTCTGAACTTTCGGCTCTGCGAGATCTTCCGTTTGGCCGGGCGAGTCCTGAGCGGTCGGTTCTGCTTGGCCAACACGCTCCTCGGGTTTCTCGTTTTCAGCTTTATTGCGATAAAAGTATTCCTCGAGCCTGATTATCAGCCGTCCAAGATCGTAGGATTCATAAGCGATATCTTCGAGGTGCTCCTGAATGGTGGCCAATAACGACTTGACGTCGTCATCACTCACCTCGCCGTCATCTGCATGCGCCAGTACCCGGTCCAGTATTTCAACTGCAGTTTCCCACTGCTCGGGCGACGATTCAGTCCGCAGACAGGCCATGAACATGACCCGACACCAGGCTTTCTCGGCAAAATGTACCAACAGTCGAGGGAAAGACTTGTCCTGCATGCGCTCATTCAGGGTCTTGTCGACCAACTGGTGTGCCTGGTTGACCTTTTCGGAGGCTGCAGCTTTCTCTATAACCCGCTGCTCCATCATGAGGGCCTTGCGACGCTCCTTTTCTGTCAGCTGAATAAAGTCGAGCAGCAACTGTTTAAGGTCCTCCGTACCCATGGTTTCTTCTGCCGAAAGCTTTTGGGCGATTTCGGAGATGGCTCTACCCACAGGATCGCTGTTGATATCCACATCCTCGGGGAACCCTATGGCAACCTGTGTTATCTCATTGATCAATCTTCTTGCAGGGTGTTTCTCCTTATCAAAGAAACTGGGGTCCTGAAGCACAATTCGCAAAAGGGGTAATTCGAGCTTCCGCAACTCACGGGAAAACCCGCCCGAAATATGGTTTTCACTGCGCATTCTCGAGAACAGCTGATCCAACAGGCTGACCACGCTGTAGTCCTGACGCCCCAGACCCGGGCCACCCTGCTGCTGGAGTCGCTCCTCAATCAGGCCAAGCAGCCCTTCTTCGCTATGGCTGTTCTCGCCCCACTCGCGCTGCAGACCGGAAACCAGAGAGACCAGCTGATCCTGGCTGATTGATGCGCCAGACGCCGAACTGTAGCCATAATCCGGCTGCCCCAAAAACTCCTGTAATTGAGAAATAAGCTGGCTGTGTCCGCCGGCCCTCTCAGCACCCTGTTTTGCAAAGGCGGGATTCCCTTCATGATAATCCGGTTTTTTTGCCGTACCACCAGCCTGAGCAGATTGACTGGAATTGATCGCTTTTTTTGCCTGCTGCTTTTCCAGCTCAGGCAACACACCGAACTTACGGAGCAACCGGTTACCTTCAATCAATAGAGGCCCAACAGCATCCATGACATGCCGGTCAATCAGTTTAAGCAGCACCAGTTTTGAGCGAATGTCTATTTCCAGCTCCAACAACGTCTGCCGCAGTGATTCACAGATAATTTCCGGCCCAAGAGGGTTATTAATGGCGGTAACGTCACTCGGCACTATGGAATTGATACGCATCACCAGCAGCCTGAGATCGTATTTATGGCGCTTTGCAACTTTGGAAACCATGCTATCCATGGCTATCATTTCTTCGAGATCTTCGTTTTCTACCAGTGTGAGGCCCGCCGGGCTCTCCGTTGCGACTGCCCGCTGGCTGGCCCCCCGATACCCCCGGTTGCCAAGTCGTTGAAACGAATTGTCGATGGCCTGTGAAAATTTATGCTCAATGGATTTTCGCTGCAGACGAATCAACCGCATGGCATCAAAATACGTTGCCTGTTCACCGTTACTTGCCGCCCGATCGGCAAGATCGAAAAACGTATCATCCACATGGTCAAAAACCTCAGCCAAGCGCTGATCCAAAACGACTTTTGCGTGATCTCTCAACTGTCGAAGCGACTCAGGCATTTCAAAGCCTCGGCCCTTCATTTTTTCAGCCTCAACTAATTTCAAACGTTCGTTCATCATTGTGTGGCCTGCTCGGAGATAAATCGTATTAGACGAAATGGTGAAATATTGACTCGGATTATAGGTTCCCTGCTCAGCACCAGGGATAGGTGAAACGCCAACCAGTTCCCAAAACGGGCCAGACGATCCTCACTTTGTCCAAAATCGAGAAACAGGTCACACTTGTCGCCACCAATAACTGCCGCAACTTATTCAGCCCGAGTCTGTTCCCCCATAAATGACTGCTGTAATATGCCCGGATCGCAGCTGGATACCCTATGTCAAACAATTTGCCTGAAAGCCATATCTCCGCCACCGTCAAGCAAGCCCTCGCAGAAGACATCGGCGAAGGGGATATTACCGCCCTCCTGATTCCAGAAGAAAATAGTGCCGAAGCCAGCGTCATTACCCGCGAACAGGCGGTGGTATGCGGAACAGCCTGGGTGGATGAAGTGTTCGCCCAGCTGGACCCCACCGTCAGGATTGAATGGCAGGTTCGCGACGGCGACGAGGTGAAACCGGGGGATATTCTCCTGACCCTCTCAGGGTCGGCCCGCAGTCTGCTGACCGGTGAGCGCACGGCACTTAACTTTCTGCAGACCCTCTCCGGCACAGCCACCATTTCACGGCAATTTGCGGCACTGGTAAAAGGGACGACCATNCAGATTCTCGATACCCGAAAAACCATNCCCGGCCTGCGTCTGGCACAAAAATATGCGGTGACCGTAGGCGGCTGCCACAATCACCGCATCGGGCTATACGACGCCTTTCTGATCAAGGAAAATCACATCGCCGCCTGTGGCGGTATCGCCGCCGCAGTTACCAGGGCACGGGAAATCGCCCCCGACAAACCCGTCGAGGTGGAAGTAGAAAGTCTGGAGGAGTTTCAGCAGGCACTGCAGGCCGGAGCCGACATTATCATGCTGGACAATTTCGATGAAAAACAGATCCGCGAAGCCATCGCCATAAACCGTGGGGGCGCCAGACTGGAAGTGTCCGGCAACCTGGAAGTGGACAACCTCGTTGCGAAAGCTATTGAGGGGATCGATTACCTGTCATCCGGCAGCCTGACGAAGCACTGCCGGGCCATTGACCTGTCGATGCGGATACAGCTGAAAAATCTGCCTGGCTAGACCCACTCCGCCATCAGCGCAGCATAGGACTCATCGTCCGGAATCTGGCGCGGCGGATGCTTGCAGAAGAAAGCCGAGGGAATGTCCACAGCCCCACTGATGCCGCGCTCCAGCGCCAGCTTCGCACAGCGAAGGGTATCGATGGCGACTCCGGCAGAATTTGGCGAATCCTCCACCGACAGCCGCAGCTCAATGTTCATCGGCACATCACCAAACAATTTGCCCTCCATACGGATAAAGCAGACCTTGTTGTCATTCTGCCAGGGCACATAATCACTCGGTCCCACGTGAATATTCTCATCGGCCAGCCGCTGGGGAATGGCGCTCTGCACCGCTTCAGTCTTGGACTCTTTCTTGGAGGCCAGACGGTCCCGGTTCAGCATATTCAGAAAATCCGTGTTGCCACCGGTATTCAGCTGGTAGGTCCGCTCCAGTTTCACACCACGGTTTTTGAACAGGTTACCCAGCGTGCGGTGGAGAATCGTCGCCCCCAACTGGGCCTTGATATCATCGCCAATAATCGGCAAGTGCTTTGCCTTGAAGCGGGCGGCCCAATCGGGATTGCTGGCAATGAATACCGGGATATTGTTAACAAAGGCACAACCGGCCTCCAGGGCACACTCCGCGTAAAATTCCGTGGCCTTCTGGGAGCCCACCGGCAGGTAATTCATCACCACATCCACAGCTGCGCTTTTTAGTTGCGCCACCACATCGGCCAGGCTCGGCTGGGACTCGGCCCCGGGCAAGAAAGTACGNTCATCGCCGTAACCGGCCATGTGCTCGGAATAGCCATCCAGCACATTGCCCATCGANACCGTTACACCGCAGGGCGGCACATCCGGACAAAACACCGTGGTGCAGTTGGGCAGTGAAAAAATCGCCTCGTTGACATCNCGGCCCACTTTTCGNTTATCNATATCAAANGCCGCNACTACCTCAATGTCTTCCGGCCGGTAACCNCCCAGNTCGTAATTCAGCAAACCGATTGAATCCTGCACNCCNCGCAAACGGTAGTGGTAAATCCCCTGNATCAGCGAGCTGGCACAGTTGCCCACACCNACCACAGCTATTCTTATTTTCTTTCTTTCCACTTCNGCTCCTTAAACATAAAAACAGCAAACACTAATCGTCGCTGACAAACCTGCCAGAGGTTACAAATACCACCCGCCGGTGCAAGGGNTAATTAATAGCCAATGCCACTACCATCGCCACCAATANCCTCGCCAACAAATAATCCAGCGCAAAATAGGCCACCAGNGCCAACACCCCAACCACATTGGNTGCGGCGGCNATNAGACAAACCAGCATGTAGCTGTATATCTGCCAGCCAATACCCTCCCGGTGGGCATTGAAACTCCAGCGNCGGTTGAGAAAAAAGTTTACCAGCCCNCCACTGANCGGCCCAGCCNCCACAGCAAACGCCAGCGGCANNCCCAACACCTGAAAACACAGCATCATCACCAGAAAATCGATNGCNGTGGCCACCACAGCCGATGTCTGCGCCCGAAAAAACATCCCGTCAGCCCGCCCGTGCCGACAGGTACAGCGCNNTGAACCGCAGCGCTGCAGAGACATTACCCANNACGGCCAGNACCCAGATCACCAGCAANAACGGCAGGCCCTGCGGCCAGAATGCCGAGGCCGCCAANCCCANCAACAGATACACGTAGCGCTCCGTGCGCTTCATGNCACCCCGGGGNACNGNCAANGTCATGGCCTCNGCCTTGGCCGTGGTGTAACTGATCATNAANGANCCGTGAATNGCCANCAGNCAGGCCANCAGNGCCCAGNNCTGATGGCGGAAAAACAGNGCACACCCNGCCAGCANCATAAAATCCACATAGCGATCAATAGTCGAATCGAGCACCACACCACCGCGATCCGCTGTNGCCTGCAACCGCGCCAGCATACCGTCCAGTACATCGCTGATACCGGACAANAGNGCCAGGNANAANCCGTAGCCAAAATGNCCNNGNGCAATCGACGCAGCGGCAAGCAGGCCGAACAGCAAAGACACGAACGTGACCTGATTGGGTGTTACCGAACAGCGTTGCAGCAATCTCACCAGCGGCTCGACAGACCAAACGGCAAAATTCATCACCCCCTTGCCGAGCAACGCACTGCCACCCTGGCGGTCCACCCGCTCATAGCGTTTGAAACCTCCGCCGGCCAACCCCCGCAGAAAATAAATCAGGCCGAGCGACAGCATCAACACAAATACCGCCAGCACAATCCATGCCTCGCTCTTTATCACCGCGAACACCCAGGGACCGGACCGGCTCCAGTCGGCAACCAATGACGGCGACTCCGCCCGAATAACATGCCAATCAACATGGTTATTTTTATTTCACCTTCAGCCAGCATCTACGACCGGGGGAAACCTGTGCTGCTCTGCTCCCTCGACACCGGCCATTATAGGAAGGTCAAGAGCCGCTTCCCACCGTTTATTTCAAACCGATGACACCCGTTGCAATGAGAGGTGATAATTTGATCCAGCGCAACGATCCGCCACATATTTCTCAAAGCGACTGTTTCATTTAATAATAAATCTCATTACCATTAAGGGTTATTTCTACCGGAGAGGGTGTTATGCAAATCAGTAGGCGTTTTTCACACTGTATTCTGGGCCTGCTTCTGGCCTGCTCCACGGCGGTTAGCTCAGCCGCTGAGGTCAACTTGTATTCCGCACGGATCGAAGCACTGATCAAACCGTTGCTGGACACCTTTACCGAACAGACCGGTATCGAGGTCAATCTGGTCACCGGCGACGCCGACGGTCTGATTCAGCGCCTGAAGAGTGAAGGCCGCAACTCCCCCGCAGACATTCTGCTCACCACCGATGTGGGCCGCCTGTACCGGGCCAAAGAGGCCAACCTGACCCAATCGGTGGAATCGACCACACTGGAGCAGAATATTCCCGTAATGTATCGCGATGACAGCAATCACTGGTTTGGTCTGTCCCTCCGTGCGCGGCCCATCCTTTACGTCAAGGACAAAGTGGACCCGGCCGAACTGAGCAGCTACGAAGACCTCAGCGACCCTAAATGGAAAGGCAAAATCTGTATTCGCTCTTCCAACAATGTTTACAACCAGTCCATGGTGGCATCACTGATCGCCGCCAATGGTCTGGAGGCCACCGAGGAGTGGGCCAAGGGGCTGGTGGCCAATTTCGCTATGCCACCCAGAGGGGGCGATCGCGACCAGATCAAGGCGGCGGCGGCCGGCCAGTGCGACCTGGCCATCGCCAACACCTATTACCTGGCGGGCATGCTCACCAGCGATGACGAAGAACAGCGGGCTGCCGCCGAGAAAATGGCCGTGTTCTGGCCCAACCAGGATGGTCGTGGCGCTCACGTCAATATCTCCGGTGCTGCCGTCACCGCCTCGGCACCCAACCGCGACAACGCCATTGCCCTGCTGGAATTTTTAAGCACCGATGCAGCACAATCCTGGTATGCACGTGAAAATGGCGAATACCCCATCCGCAATGATATCGAGATCGGTCCGGTACTGAGCAGCTGGGGCACCTTCAAGGCGGACCCGGTGGAACTGTATAAGCTGGGAGCCGGCAATGGCGAAGCCCTGCGCCTGATGGATCGGGCTGGTTGGCGCTAGCAGCCTGCCAAGCCCCCTCCATGCCAGACTCTCCACGACAACAACAGACACTGATCAGTACCGGCGCAGTGCTTCTGGCACTGTTGCTGGCGCTGCCGGTGATTGTCGTGGTGAGCTACGTGTTTGTACCCACTGGCGAAATCTGGAGCCATCTGGCCACCACGGTGCTGCCGGACTACATTATCAACTCGCTGCTGCTAATGCTTGGCGTCGCCATCGGCACCCTGCTGATCGGAGTGAGCACCGGCTGGCTTACCAGCATGTGCCAGTTTCCCGGCAGGGGCATTTTCGAATGGGCCCTGCTGCTGCCCATGGCCATGCCCGCCTACATCATCGCCTACACCTACACCGGCATGCTGGACTTCTCGGGACCCGTACAAACTACCCTGCGGGAACTCACCGGCTGGGGCTACGGGGATTATTATTTCCCCGATCTTCGCTCAATCGAAGGGGCCGCCATCATGCTCACACTGGTGCTCTACCCCTACGTTTACCTGCTCAGCCGCGCCGCCTTTCTCAATCAGTCCATCTGCGTACTGGATGCCAGCCGCACTCTGGGCAACGGCCCCTGGCGCACCTTCCTGTTTGTCGCCCTGCCATTGGCGCGACCGGCGATAATCGCCGGGTTGTCGCTGGCATTGATGGAAACCCTCGCGGATTTTGGCACCGTGCAATATTTCGGCGTCTCCACCTTTACCACCGGCATTTTCCGCACCTGGTTCGGCATGGGCAGTGCCGCCGCCGCGGCCCAACTGGCTGCAGGGCTGATGTGTTTCGTGATGATTCTGATTCTGGTTGAGCGCTACTCCCGACGCCGCGCCCGTTACCACCACACCAGCCGCCGCCACCAGGATATCCACCGCTATTCACTGCGGGGCATGCGGGCCGTTGCGGCAAGCGGTTTCTGCTTCGGTATCGTCGCGCTGGGATTTCTGCTGCCCGCCACTCAATTGCTGAGCTGGACGGTCAGTGTTGCCGACCAAGTGCTCGATGCACGGTTCATGGGGCTGGTGACAAACAGTCTCGAGCTGGCCAGCTACGCCGCCGTGCTGGCTCTGTTACTGGCTTTACTGCTGGCCTACAGCCAGCGACTGTTTCCCGGCAAGGTTTTACAGGGTGCCGTCCGGCTGGCGGGCATGGGCTACGCGGTGCCCGGTCCGGTGATCGCGGTAGGCGTGATGATTCCGTTTTCCTTCATCGACAACAGCATCGATGGCTGGGCGCGCAGCAATTTCGATATCTCCACCGGGCTCATGCTCAGCGGCACCGTGGTGGCCGTGATTTTTGCCTACCTGACCCGGTTTCTTGGCGTATCGCTGCAAACGGTGGACAGCGGCCTGAGCAAAATCACCCCATCCATGGACGAAGCCGGTCGCTCCTTCGGTTATGGCCCCCTGCAAATACTCAGACAGGTGCATGTGCCGATGCTGAAGGGCTCCCTGCTCACCGCCCTGCTGCTGGTCTTTGTCGACGTCCTTAAAGAGCTCCCGGCCACCCTGATTTTGAGGCCCTTCAACTTCAATACCCTCGCCGTGCGCGCCTACGAACTGGCATCGGATGAACGTCTCGCCGAGGCTGCGCCCGCTGCCCTGGCCATCGTCGCTGCTGGTATACTGCCGGTCATCTTGATCAGTTGGACCATTACCCGGACCCGCCGGGTGGCCGTCACCAGGGATACCCCATGACATGACATCGCAACTCACCGTCACGGACCTGCAAATCAACTACGCCGGAACAAGTATCCTGCAACATATCTCCTTCTCCCTGGAAGCAGGTGAAATTGCCTGCCTTGTCGGGCCGTCAGGCTGCGGTAAAACCTCCCTGTTGAGAGCCATTGCAGGCTTCGAACCGATTTCCGCCGGACAGATCGAACTGCGCGGTCGGATCGTCTCCGGCCCCGACAAGACACTGCCGCCGGAACAGCGCCACATCGGCATGGTGTTTCAGGACTTTGCCCTGTTCCCCCACCTCACCGTGGCCCAGAACATCGCCTTCGGCCTGCGCAAAATGCCACGCGGACAGCGCCGGCAACGGGTCGATGAACTGCTCAAGCTGGTTGAGATGCAGGACACTCGCAACCACTACCCCCACCAGCTTTCCGGCGGCCAGCAACAGCGCATCGCACTGGCGCGCGCCATGGCGCCGCGCCCGGATATCCTGATGCTCGACGAACCCTTCTCCAGTATGGATTCGGAACTGCGCGAACAACTGGCCCGCGACGTACGCCAACTGCTGCGCAAAGATGGCATCACCGCCATTCTGGTGACCCACGACCAGAACGAAGCCTTTGCCATGGCAGACCATATCGGCGTACTGGGAGAAGGCGCACTGCACCAGTGGGGCACGGGATTTGACCTTTACCACCGGCCCGCCGACCGCTTTGTTGCCGACTTTATCGGCCAGGGTGTGCTGCTGCCGGGCATGATCATCAACGATAAGCAGGTGCGCACCGAACTGGGGATAGTCACCGGTGATCTGGAACCCGGCGAAGCCACCTCACCTGCCAAAATAGTCGACCTGTTGCTGCGTCCCGACGACGTCATTCACGTTGAAGACAGCCACCTGCAAGCTGAAATCGTCGCCAGGGCGTTTCGCGGCGCTGTATACCTTTACACCCTGCGCCTCGAGAGCGGTCAGAAAGTGCTCTGTCTGGTGCAGAGCCATCACCAACACGAAATTGGTGAAATGCTCGGCATCCGTCTGGAGGCAGACCACCTGCCGGTTTTCAGGCGACACACATCCCCGGCAACCTAATACCCGGTCACCTATAGCGAGCGCCGTTGAAAAAACCACAAAACTCCGCTCTGCTATCTATCCAGACGGCTTTTGCCGGATTACACTTCGCACAGACAACCCGCCCAGGCGCCGACTCGACCAACCCCTAAAAATAATAACTATTTTTAATAATCATTGATGCTAAGAAAAACCTGCAAGGATGTGGTGCTGTTCCCCATCACCATTTATCGGGCCTGCCTGTGGCTCCCCATACGGCTGCGTGGCAACCGGGGGCACTCACGCGTCAACACGGCTCTCGGCCTGCTGCTTTACGGCCTGATCGGTCTGCCGCTGTCCATCCTGCTGTTGCTTGAAATGCTGATCGTCATCAATACCCAGCTGATGGCACAACCGATGGATGACGACGAAGTCCCACAGCAACCACTCTCATCGACCAGCTACAACCCCACTCACCACTGGCCCGGCAGGACACTGGAGGAATGGCCCTCAGACCTACAGGTCACACTGCCCGGGTATGTGGATAAGGCATCCCAACCGCCGGACCCGACACTGCCACGCGACCAGTTTTATGACCAGCTACTGGCAAGCTACAGCCCAACCATCCTTCACAAAATGGGTCACGAACCACTGTGGGATATTCCCACCGACATCTTTTTCGACGGCGACACCGACCCGCGCAACAACGTGAGCAATGCCCTCAGCCTTGGCACAGTGCCCGCTGTGGTCCACGGTGAAGTCATCGCCGAAACCCATGACGCCTACTACCTCACTTACATGCTCTATCACGTCAAGGATTATGATTTGCCCGTGCGGGAAGCCCTCTCCGATGCCACTTTTCACGACGGCGACAACGAAGGCATCCAATTGCGCATCGACAAGGCCAGCATGCAGGTTACCCTGGTGGAAACCTGGTTCCACAACCGTTTCTTCCTGTGCAACCGCACCGGCGAATCCCAAGGCACCGAACCCATCCAGACCCGCAGCCTGTTCGAGGGCGGCACCCACATCGTCCTGTTCGTCCAGAGCATGGGGCACGGCGTGCGCTGCGCCAACCCGGCAGATTTTGACGAACTGGCCAGCAACAGCAAAATCCTGCGACTGGCCAGCGACCCGGACGAGCTGATTGCCCCCGGCATCGACGACCACACCGAATACAATATCGGCTACCAACTCGCCAGCCTGAAACCCTGGTACCGCTTGGCTAAAACCCATGCAGATTCAGGCAACAACGCCACCACCCTGTTCGAAGACACCATTCTGCTGGGCACAGATCCCACCGGCAGGGAGATTCAGATCGGCAAATTCTTTGCCGCCAACGACTTCGAAAAACGCGCCTGGTCCCGCCCAAAACCGCCCTGGGCCTGGGACGACCGCTGGGACGACATCCCCGTCGGACTGTGGCACTTCCACCCCGCCCTGACCTTCAACAGCCACACCGGCGAAACCTACTCGGAGCAGTATCACCACAACGCACCGATGAGCCTGATCTTTACAGCCGATGAAAGATACACCGTGCTTACCAGCCTGCTGACCGAACACTACCACCGCGCACCTCAGCGGCTGGCGAGAAAAACTCACCCGGTAAACCGACAGCCGTCGTTACCGCCTGCAAAAAAACCGGGCATCGGTATACAGGTCAAGCGTTATATGAACTACGTCATTCATTCGTTGGGGTAAATGAAATTTACGGCTGATAATGTTCAATCGAAAACCAGTGGTCATAACAAGTTTTTTGGATCAATCGGTCCCATTCAGTTTGGTACAAACGCACAATTACTTATAGTTTACTCACGAGTATTCAGCTTTGATAAAGGATAAAGTTTTTCTAAATATTTCGGGAGGAAGGAAACAGCACACACTGGACAGTGTGACAACTCTCTTGAATAAGAGAGTTGTGCTGATGATTTGTTTACCTTAGTGGTAACAAATTGTACGCTAAGGCGATACATACCGGTGTCCACGAATGAATCTGGGTAATCCCCCAACTTTTTCTCGTAAGTGAACAAGATGAAAAAAGTCACTATTCTTCGGCCCAATCACATCCCTCTGAAGGCTGTGAAACACTATTTAAATAACTATTACTCCGACTGTTTTCAGCTGGGAGTTTTTATGGATAAACCATACCTAAATATTCGAGATTACGAACTTGACTAGCAAACCAAGCCCATACATATCTGTGGTGACGCCTGTTTATGGATGTGCTGAAGCACTGCCTGAACTTTGCCAACGTCTTCATATCGTCTTGGGTAGCATTACGCCAGACTATGAGATTATCATGGTCAATGATGCATGCCCGGATGGCTCATGGGCAATAATCCAATCCCTTGCTACAGAAGATTCCCGGGTTAAGGGTATTAACTTCTCACGTAATTTCGGCCAGCATTACGCCATCACAGCTGGGCTCGACTTTGCGCGTAGCGATTGGGTTGTCGTAATGGATTGTGACCTGCAGGATATTCCAGAAGAGATCCCCAAGCTACATGAAGTCGCCCAGACCGGCTTTGATATCGTAGTTGGGAAGCGGGCGGAACGGAAAGATAGCTTGATCAGAAAATGGTTTTCAAAAAACTTTTACCGGTTATTCAGCTACTTTACAGGATCCAAAGTTGATCATCGTATTGCAAGTTTCGGCATTTACTCAAAGAAAGCCATTCTGAGCATCAGGCAATTAAGAGAACAAAACCGATCTTTTGGGCTTTTTGCTCTATGGGTGGGGTTCCATCGAGCGGAAATTAATGTCAACCATGCTACACGCGTTCATGGTCGTTCCAGTTATACACTGAGAAAAATGTTGCGCCTTGCCTTTGATAGCATTGTCGCTCACTCCGATAGATTGCTCCGTTTAACGGTGATGCTAGGATTTACGCTCTCGATGCTTTCCTTTAGTTATGCGCTTTGGATTATCATCCAGTATTTTTTACGGTCGACACCAATATCTGGCTGGACAAGTCTCATTGTTTCCATTTATTTTTCTACTGGGGTAATTATCGGTGCGGTTGGTGTTGTTGGTCTTTATGTTGGCAAGATTTTCGACGAAGTAAAGCGTCGTCCACTTTACCTTATTAGCGATACAACCTTTGAGCTTCAAGACGATGAATACTAAACCCTTACGACTTGGGTTTATTGGTGGTGGCATCAACTCGGCTGTGGGTGATACACACTTCATAGCCGCGCAAATGGATGGCCTATTCAAAGTTGAGACAGGTTGTTTCAGTCAAGATGCGGAAATCAATCGGCAGACTTCTTTTCGCCGCCATATTGATAGCAATCGCCTCTATTCCTCATGGCAAGAACTTCTTAACAAAGAGACTGATAGCCTCGACGCAGTGGTAGTTCTGACTCCAACGCCCGACCATACCCCAGTTGTTCTTGCAGCACTTGAGATTGGACTACCTGTAATCTGTGAGAAAGCCCTAGCGGCTAGCAGCGAGGAAGTCCAGCGTATCGAGCAGAGTATCTCTGCAAATGCTGGCTCCTTGTTTGTCACTTACAACTATTCTGGCTACCCGATGCTACGAGAGCTGCGTGAGAAAATCCAAAAAGGTTTCATCGGGCGAATCGAGCAAATCCATATCGAAATGCCCCAAGAAGGGTTTGCCCGGCTTGACCGGAATGGCTTACCGATTATTCCTCAACAGTGGAGGTTAAAAGACGGGGTTATACCCACAATCTCCCTAGATCTGGGAGTACACGTACATCACATTATATATTTTCTAACTGGTGCTCACCCGTTAGAGTTGGTTGCAAGCCAAACCAGCCTGGGCCAGTATCGTCAGGTTATTGATAATATTACTGCTCTGATTCATTACAGTAACGATATCGAATGCAGCATGTGGTTTAGTAAAGCAGCTCTAGGCCATCGGAATGGTCTTCGAGTGCGCGTCTATGGAGAAAGTGGTGCAGCGGAGTGGTACCAAATGGATCCAGAGCGTTTACTGCTTCACGATAACTGCGGTCGCACAACAAACCTTGATCGCGCCAGCATGGACGTCCAACTGGCACAGCTACCACGGTACAACCGGTTTAAAGCCGGTCATCCGGCAGGATTCACAGAAGCTTTTGCTAATATCTATGCAGATATCGCTGCAAGCCTCAGAGGCGAAACTTCAACACAGTATGCTGATGTATTTTCTGTTCATCATGCACGCGAAGGACTTGAAGTATTGGAAGCCATGGCTACTTCAGCACGGGAAAAACGCTGGGTTTCAGTTGGATTGGAAAGCTAGTTATGCGTTATCGCTCCAATGAGATTCCTATTACAGCTAAAATGGATGGCGAGTCGGACGATCTTTGGCCCATACCGAAAACCATCTTCAACATACGTGATGATTATAACCTTTATCTGCATCACTATACTGAGGGTGTCACCGAAACAGTGATGTTCTTTATTCCACGACCATGAAGAAACTTTTACTTGTCGGCGGAGGCCACTCGGATATCCCCTTAATCCGTTCAGCAAAGAGGCTCGGTTATCGTGTGATCACTAGCGGTAATCGCTCCAAGGATCTAGGACACTCAGAATCGGACGCCTATATTCCATGCGACTTCTCTGATCCGCAGGAGGTACTGGAGTTGGCTCGTTCTTTAGAGATAGACGCGCTATGCGCATGTTGCAATGATTTCTCTGCCCTATCCTGTGCTTATGCTGCAGAAAAGCTTGGTTTACCCGGCCATGACAGTTTCGAGACAGCATCAATAATCCATCACAAGGATGCTTGGCGGGGTTACGCCTCACGCTATAACTATCCGAGTCCTCGTGCGCATGGCTGCAGCGATATGAAAGAGGTTGAGCGGGCTGCGAATGAACTCCGTTTTCCCTTGATCATCAAGCCGGTGGATTTAACTGGTGGGAAGGGTATAGCCCGTGCAGAGGCGCCCAAGGATGCGCTTGCCTGCGCAGAAGCTGCATTTGCCATTTCCAAAGCAGGGCGTATTGTGGTCGAGGAGTTCATCACTGGTAGCCGACACGGCTTTACTGCCATGCTTCGCGATAGACGCGTGGTGTTCTACTTTGCCGACGATGAGCATTACCATCTTTCCCCCTACCTTGTATCTGCTGCCTCTACACCATCTAGCTGCCCCCTCGCTTCAATCAACCGACTGATCGAATACAGCGAGGCGATTGCCTCCGATCTACGTCTGGTCGACGGGATTTTTCATATACAGTTTATTCAGCCAAAAGTAGGTGATCCAGTCATTATTGAGATCTGCCGCCGGCCACCAGGTGACCTTTATATCGATTTGGTTCGTCATACTACTGGTGCACCCTACGCGGAATGGATCGTACGCGCCGCCAGTGGCATGGGAATACCAGATGTTCATCACATGGCTGAACGCCGTTGTATCACACGCCACTGTCTCATGGCACATACTCCCGGTATTTTTGCGGGCTTCAACTTCGATCCTGAAGTAGAAATGAACATCATTGACCACATGATCTGGGGCCGTGAGGGTGAGATAGTTCATAACGCAGA
The DNA here is from genome assembly GCA_002707685.1 of Porticoccus sp. Taxonomy (GTDB): domain Bacteria; phylum Pseudomonadota; class Gammaproteobacteria; order Pseudomonadales; family Porticoccaceae; genus Porticoccus. The sequence continues at coordinate 50,922 of PANQ01000001.1, forward strand.
TACTCACAAATTCGGTATTGTATTTGTTGAGCACCGAGATGCAGAGCACATGCGCGAACAGGCACCAAATCTGCAAACACTGCTGTCGGCTCGGATTCTGACACAGTGACTAATCCAACGGGTTGGTTCAGACGCTTTATTAATAGTTTGCACCATTTACCATTTGCAAAACTGTTTCGTTATGCAGTCGTTGGACTGACGCTGAATCTGCTGGGCTATCTCGTTTATTTGGCAGTGACGTCCCTTGGGCTAAGTCCAATCGCGACTGTAAGCATTTTTTATCCGCTTAGCGTTTTGGCCGGCTACCTTGCTCATCGTCGCCATACCTTTCAACAAAAAGTTCAAACTCTCGATAAAATCACCCTAGGTCGCTATATAATGGCGTATGCGGCAGGCTATTTAATCAATATAGGCCTTATTCAATTGCTATACGGCGAGCTAGGCTATCCACATCAGTTGGTACAGGCGGGTGCTATCTTGATAGTGGCGATTTTTTTGTTTGTAGCACTCAATTTTTTTGTCTTTAAGGAGAGGTTGCATGACCAATGAGCGTCAACCTTTTCAGAGCCGCTCATTCCCCTTGCTGGCTGAAGCTGAGGCCGGGCATTGGTGGTTTCTATCCAGGAATCGGTTGTTACTCTGGGTACTTGCCAAAAAAGTAGGTTCTTTCAGAAGTTTTCTGGAGGTTGGCTGTGGGACGGGATTTGTACTGAGGGATGTCGCTAAAGCCTTTCCGGAAACCGAGTGTTTTGGTTCAGAGTATTTCGAGGAGGGTTTGGTGTTCGCACGCGCACGTGTTCCTACCGCAACTTTCAGGCAAATTGATGCGACTCGCATGACTGAATCGGAACACTATGACGTAATAGGCGCTTTTGATGTGATTGAGCATATCGAACCAGATCAACTTGTCTTGGCCAACCTGGCACGTGCGATGAAACCGAATGGAGCGCTTTTGCTCACTGTGCCCCAACACCGATGGTTGTGGTCTGAGGTAGATCAACAGGCCTGCCATGTCCGGCGCTACACCCGAAATGAGCTAATATTTAAAGTTAGTCAGGCGGGATTATCTGTAAGTTTCGTCACCTCGTTCGTTAGTTTGTTGCTTCCTCTGATGTGGTTAGCCCGATCCCGTGCTAAAGCCAATAGCCAAAATTGTGACTCAATGTCCGAGCTCAGGTTACCTGGATGGATTAATTGTGGACTGGAAGCAGTTATGCGCCTGGAATTGTTTTTGATTAAACTTGGAATAAGACTGCCGGTCGGAGGCTCTTTATTACTGCTAGCAAGGAAACCATGAATGGTTTCATAAACTAGGGCTGACCGTCATGTACTATTAAGCGGTTCCAGAAAAGTAATTATTAATGATGGCAGCACCGACTTTTGCAGGCACTCTCAGTTTATGGGTTTCTATCTATTGGTCATTTTGGAAGCCTGTTTAAAGAAATACCAATACCCGGGTATAACAGTGAGTATCTGCTTCATGTCGCCGGATGAGTGGCCCAGGCTGCAGGAGAGCACGCAATGACACAGAAAATCCCATTCAACCGGCCATATATGACTGGTAAAGAGTTGCACTACATTACCGAGGCCAAGATAGGCAACATGCTGGCTGGTGACGGACCTTTTACCAAACGTTGCCATGGATGGCTGGAAAACAAGAGTGGCTGCAACAAGGCTCTGCTGACGCACTCATGCACCGCCGCACTGGAAATGGTGGCTCTGCTACTGGATATTGAGCCCGGCAATGAGATCATCATGCCCTCATACACTTTTGTATCGACTGCAAATGCCTTCGTTCTTCGTGGTGGCATACCGGTGTTTGTGGATATCCGCGAAGATACTCTGAATCTGGATGAGAGCCTTATCGAGGCGGCAATCACACCACGTACTCGCGCCATCGTAGCAGTGCACTATGCCGGGGTCGCTTGCGAGATGGACAGTATTATGGATATTGCAAGACGTCATGACCTCAAAGTTGTGGAGGATGCAGCTCAAGGGGTGATGGCAAACTATAAAGGGCAAGCCTTGGGCAGTATTGGCGATCTGGGGACTTACAGCTTTCATGAAACCAAAAATGTGATTTCGGGGGAAGGTGGTGCCTTGCTGGTGAACGACCCGGCTTTGGCCTTGCGTGCTGAAATCATCCGGGAGAAAGGCACTGACCGTAGCCGCTTTTTTCGAGGCGAGGTGGATAAATATACCTGGCAGGAGGCCGGATCTTCATTTTTACCAGGCGAGTTAACTGCCGCTTTTTTGTGGGCGCAACTTGAGGAAGCCGAACGCATCACCAGCGACCGGCTGACAATCTGGCAACGCTATCACGAGCTTATTGAGCCACTTGAGGCCAAAGGGTTACTGCGCCGTCCCATCATTCCGGATACGTGCCAACACAATGCCCACATGTACTACATTTTATTAGCACCGGAGATCGATCGGCAAAAAGTGCTTGATGAGTTGAAGGGAAATGATGTCTTCTCGGTTTTCCATTACGTACCATTGCACTCCTCACCGGCCGGAAAGCGATATGGCCGTGCACAGGGCGATCTGGAGGTAACTAACCGGCAGTCAGAGCGATTGGTGCGTTTACCACTGTGGGTTGGCTTAACAGAGGCGCAACAGGAAAAAATAATCAATGTGTTGTCTGATGCAGTATCTTGATTTTTCTGGATGCGGGTCAACAGATACTGGTAGTGATTTAATCAGTCCGGACTAACTTGTGCGATATTTACTCATGAAGCTTGGAGATGCCCACAATCGAACCCGTAAAACCGTCGATATTATAGTCATCCAGAATTTTCACCTCATACATATCAGGCGCCCTTAGTGCTTGATGCATCAAAGCGGACATATATTGCCCCCCATGAGACACATTGCTCAATACCAAGGCAAAGTTGTCAGGATATTCACGCAGGTCAGCCGGGTTATCATGGTATGTCACAATGTATTTAAAATTTTCTTTCTCGTGGTCGATGTACCCCATTATTGGACTTGATGTATAAAAGGTATCGAAAAGATTCAGATAGACATTCCGGTCATTTATTCCTTCTGCTGACTTAATCAGGGCGCTTTGCATTTCATTGAATGATTTATATTCCATACTTCTTTCGGCAATAGAAAATGCCGTAATATCTTTACCATAATTCGGATAGTATTCCCCTGATTTATTGCTCCAAAAAAAGCCTATCATCACGACGATAATAATCTTGACGAAGACTTTCACAGCAAGGCCACCGTTTTTATTTTCTTGCTGCAACTCACCACTTCTGAAAGATATTAGTATCAGGGCAACAAGTGTTATAACCATTACAGGCCAAATCCAGATGTAGTACCTTGTGAGCGGGTAAAATTCCATACCGGACAACGGGACTACCGCGATAAAACCCACGAAGGCACTTATCATCAATACGCCGCCGAGCAAAACCCTTCTCTCGAAATCTAAATCCCCATCTTCCTGATCACCAAGCACAAATTTCCTTTTGAAAGTATCTCTGTTTTTTAGTAAATACCACCATCCTCCAATAATAAGAAAGAGCAATATCAGATAGAAATCCGGTGTCTGCGACAGCCGGCCATGAAACTGATGAATTAAATAGCCTGTATAATCTGTATTGTTGACTGACGCTGTATTGGCCTTTTGCATCCAGCGCAACAGCTCAATGCCAACACCCGATATCACCATCATAGCCACATAAAACACGCGCTTGGTCCGCCCATCTTTTTCGAGCATAAATAATAAAGAAAGACATATTATTATTGGTAATCCTGATGACTTGACCAAACAGGCTGCAATTGCAGCAATCGCTGCCCAAAAATGATTCTGCTTAACCCAATTTGAGAAGGCGAGGATGACACATAGACTTCCTCCGATCTCCATATACATATATCTTGATTGAATCAGAAAAGGCGGAAAGAGCATGACCGCAGCTGTCACAAACAACGAAGTGTAAATGCCAAAAATTGACCGACTCAGAGTAAACACGACAGCCAACACCAACCCGGTCAGAAGAAACTGGATTATATGAAGCGATAGGTAGACAAACTCAGTATCTCCATTGAACAACCACATCACTGCCGCCGTTATAATAGTGATAGGTGTATACACGTGCACGTTCGGACCCGCTTGCCGAAATCCAGGCTCTTCCAGCAAACTGTAAAAATCAAATCCTGTTTCATAGAGATAAATTGCAGGAGCAAAGACGCCAGCTGCCGTATCCCACACAGGCTTTTCGTAACGAGCATCCCAATTAAGAATACAAGCAAGAATGAAAAAACCCAAAAATACAAGAAACGTATAAAAGCGTTTATTGCCTCTTAAAATATCCATAACTTCCCTAGAAATTTAGGTATCCATAAAAAGTTTGGGCTTCCAAATAACCATTGCTCATGCTTATTGACCTGCCTTCGCACACACCCCCGCCGTATCAAACCCGACGTCGTTCTTATAATGCTCGCATAGATCACGAAGCATACCGGCGGTGTCGACATCACCTTCATACTGGTCCAGCGACCACCATTTTTTTTCGGGGATGTTAATCAGCACCATGTGCTCGCCCATGCTGGGGATCAGGGTCAACTGCCAGTCGCCTTTCACCACGGCGCGGTGTTTGCTCCTGATAATCATGTCCCGGAAGTCATCTCGAACAACCAGCTTGCCGGCAGCATTGGTGGCATAAATGCCCACGGTCTGGGTCAGTAGGCGTTTTTTGTCTATCTCGTCCTTGGTCAGTTCGGTGACAATCACCCCGGTTTCCATAAACAGAGGCCTGTTTGATAACTCCCTGTCGGTGGTAGAAAGCAGTGATAGGCCATCGAACGATTTATCCGCAAAGCGGTTGTCCAGCAATTCTGAGATCGTCGGAGCAATATCCATCAGTGAGCCGTTACCGGCGCGTAGCGCCGGGCCAAAATCGTCGTTGCCGTAACTTTTGGCCGCCAGTAGCACGCGGGTCTGGCCCAAGTTAAGCAGGTTGGTGGCGTGGCCACGGGTGGTGCTATATACCTCAAATATGGCATCGTCCCGCGCCGCTGTTAACTCATCGGCCGGCAGGTCGAATCCGTCACCATGGTCCGACATAAAAAACACGTAGGCATTATCCAGCGCACCGGTCGCCTTCAGATCCGCCATAAACTGACCGAACTGCCGGTCTACCTGTTTCAGCATCATGCGGTAGCGGTAAAACGACTGCTCAGCGGGGTCTTCACTGTAGGGCTCACCTTCCAGCGGTTCCCACTCCCGTGACAACCAGGGCCAGTGGGGCAACACAAAGTGAGCGGCCAGAAACACCGGCTGATCCGGCTCACGAACCACGGCATCCAGAATGGCCTGACTGTACCGCTCGGGATCGTAGTTCATGTCGCGTCCCCGGTTCAGATACATATTCGGGAACAACCATTTACCTGCCACAGTATTGCAGAGCAAATTGACGAGCGGGTGATCAAAACCGCCCAACATGAAGTTGAGTGCACCGTACTCGGGGCCGACTACCTCATCGAAGCCGAAGGTTTCATCAATGTTATTGAAGCGCCTCTCGTCCATCGCATAAATTGAGCGATAGCCACTGTCCTGCATCCAGCGTCCCAGGGCGCGATTTTTGTCCATATATTTATGGTTAGTCAGGTTGTAGCGGCCATTATGGCTGACCGGCTCGGCACCGGTAAGAATGCTCATCCACGCCGGAAAGGTTCGGGCATACGGCGTGTAAGCATTTTCAAAAACGGTGCTCTGTTGTAGAAATTTGTCTACATTGGGCGTCAGACCGGTAGTGTTGCCAAAATAGCCGGTCTGGTCCGGACGCAGGGAATCGATACCGATAATAAAGATATTGGGTGGCCCGTCAGCACTATTAATCACAGCGCCATTAAATTGCGCATTGCCGGCTGTGGTGCTCAACCCGTACATCGTGCCAAACGCGCCCACAGCCAACACACAGGCCGAGCCCCAGACGCGGGCGTTGTGCCGGATCAGAAAGCCCAGGCTTACAACAAACGCCACGACAAAGATCGCCAGCAGGCCGACGAATACCGCGTCACTCATTAACCAGGGGCTTTGATTCAGAAAGCCGCTGCCCTGCATCTGCGGATAGCGCCGGTTGCTCCACACCAGCAACAGCAGCGCCGATAACAGAAACAGCAATACCGGCAACAACTGGCGGTTTTTCGGGCTGATCGCGGGCAGGCCCAGCCAGCCCGCGGAGGCCAACCACAGTAAAAACAGCCAGGCCAGATGAATGGCCACCATGGCCAGCACAAAGTAGCCTAGGTCCCACCAGAAACCGGGGCTGACCAGCAACGCATGGTAAAAGGCCTTCATATCAACCTGATCCGGCGCCACAATCAGCACCTGGTAAAAGTTGGCCACCAACACCACCACCAGAAAGCCCAGAATCAACCAGGCATAGAGTGTAATTGGTCGGCGCGGTGGAGGTGCTTGCTGGTCCAGGCTGGTGGACTGGATGGCCTCTGTCTCGGGAGTATCCGTCATCATCATCTACATCTGTTGGTGGTAATCATCATTCATTAAAAAACCCTGCCTGATTGGAACCAGGCAGGGTTTTGCTTGTTGCAATGGCGAATGGAACGGGTCAACCACCCCATTCACTGCACTCCAGTAAACCTACTTGCAGGAACCGGGCAAGTATTGGGTATTGAGAGTGCCAGGTTCACATTTGAACCTGAACACCTGATTACCCACATTTGACGATGTCATTGTAACAGAATTGGCAAGTTCGGGTGTCAAGGTAATTGTTCCGCCGTCAACATCGGAGTCATTAAAGCCTTGGGTTGTGACTGTGATCACCCCGTCAGGACTTGTCGCAATGCTGGCCACGTATTGGCTAATACCGTTGCCGCCAGGACCACTGCCCTCACCACAACCCCATCCATTACTGCCGGGAATGGAAGTTGAATCAGAGGCAGTCTGGTAGACCTCAGATATCGTGGTGCGACACTGGCTGGTGGCCAGGATCACTTCGGACATTTTGGCCTTGATCACGTAGCTCTGGTAGGCGGGCAGTGCCACGGCGGCCAGAATACCGATAATCGCGACCACGATCATCAGTTCGATAAGGGTAAAACCCTGTTGTACTTTCTTCATTGTATTTCTCCCATGAAATAACGATATGCCATTTGGCGTTATTGCAGGGTATATGTCTAGCATTTACCGTGCCAAAGAACGGGTCTGCGGACATCAAGGGTTTGAGCTCACCGCAGACTGACAATTTTTGTCAGTTTATAACCAGACCCGGCAGTCATGCCGCATTCAGCCGGTGACAATATCCTCCACCAGCGCCGATCTTCCGGACCGGCACCCCGAACCAGATTGTGAATCCGGGCGTGAATCAGCCTCTATCAATCACCAACCCGGTTGCGCAGCCCACCACTAATCCGTTGCGCCGTAACCAATGAGACTAATGCCCTGCGCCCAGCTATGGCTCCCGCCGTCACCTTGTATTAACATCACGGCTGGTTCTACTGCTGTTTCTACTTATTTGCGCCGTTGAGTATCTGTCCGCCTATGAAACAAACCGATACATTGAAAGGCTTGGCCAAACGTCTGGTAACGGATCAGTTGCTGGAAGAAAACGTTGCCGTGCAGGCACTGGCTGAATGTGAAAGCGACCAGTCCAACCTGGTGCATTACCTGACTCACAATAACCTGTTGGCCCCCAGCCTGATCGCCGCAGTTGCGGCCAATGAATTTGGCACACCACTCTACGACCTCTCGGCCCACAACATTGAGGCCAGCCCGAAGGAGCTTGTTGAGAAAAAGCTGATTCGCAAGCACCAGGTTCTGCCCCTGTTCAAGCGGGCCAACCGCCTGTTTTTGGCAGTGAGCGACCCCACCAACCACCAGGCAGTAAGCGAGGTGCGCTTTCAGACCGGCCTGTCCGTTGAGCTGGTGCTGGTGGAACACGACAAACTGGAGCGGGCGCTGGATGCCTACCTGCATGAGCAGGATGAACATGAAATGGGCGATGCGCTCGGCACCATGGATGATGTGCACCTCGATGACCTGGATATTGAGGCCGTCGACGAGGATAACAAAGGCGGCGGCACTGGCATTGACGCCAGCGATGTAGACGATGCCCCGATTGTGCGGTTTATCAATAAACTGCTGCTGGACGCCATCAAACAGGGATGTTCGGATATTCACTTTGAACCCTATGAAAAAACCTACCGGGTGCGGTTCAGGACCGATGGTATTCTTCGCGAAGTTACCAAGCCCCCGGCCAATCTGGCCCCACGGCTGGCGGCGCGCCTGAAGGTGATGTCACAAATGGATATTTCCGAGCGTCGCGTACCCCAGGATGGCCGGATTAAACTGTGGATTTCAAAGAACCGGGCCATCGATTTTCGGGTGAANACNCTGCCCACCCAGTTCGGCGAGAANATCGTANTGCGGATTCTTGANCCCACCAGCGCCCAGGTGGGTATTGAAAANCTNGGCTATGAAGAAGACCAGAAGCAGATGTATCTGGATGTGCTGAACCANCCNCAGGGNATGATTCTGGTGACCGGNCCCACCGGTAGNGGTAAAACCGTCTCGCTNTANACCGGCCTGAATATTCTCAACACCACNGAACGCAATATCTCCACNGCNGAAGATCCGGTGGAAATCAACATGCCGGGCATCAACCAGGTNCAGATCAATTACAAGGTGAANCTCACTTTCCCGGANGCGCTGCGGGCNTTCCTNCGNCAGGATCCGGATGTGATCATGGTGGGTGAGATNCGCGACCTGGATACCGCCGANATCGCCATCAAGGCAGCCCAGACCGGTCACCTGGTGTTGTCCACCCTTCACACCAACAGTGCCCCGGAAACNCTCAACCGANTGCTCAATATGGGNGTACCNGCATTTAACGTGGCCACCTCNGTGAANCTGATTATTGCCCAGCGGNTGGGCAGGCGACTNTGNGTGCANTGCAAAAAGCCCGCNGACGATATACCCCNTAANATCCTGATCGATGAGGGTTTTGAGACCATTGNCCGCCCCCTGGAGGAGNTGACCCTGTTTCACCCGGTCGGCTGCCCGAAATGNACCAACGGNTACAAAGGACGGGTGGGGNTTTACGAGGTGTTGAAAGTNACCCCCAAAATAGCCCGNCTGATTATGGAAGGNGGCAATTCGATTGAAATTGAACAGGCGGCCATCGAAGAAGGCTTCAGAACTTTGCGCCAGTCGGCACTTCGTCGNGCGGGCGAAGGTATAATCAGCCTGGAAGAGGCTAATCGGGTAACCAAGGACTAATCCATGGCAACAACGGCACAGGTCTATACCTACAAGGGNAAGGATAAAAGAGGCAAGCCCATCCAGGGCGANNTGAAGGCGAGNAGCGCAGTGATGGTGAAGGCCCAGCTCCGCAAGCAGGGCATTGCCGCCAGCCGGGTCAAGAAAAAGGCCAAGCCCCTGTTCACNGGNCANAAACCCGTCAAACCCCAGGATATNGCGATTTTTACCCGNCAGCTGGCCACCATGATGNNNGCNGGTGTACCGCTGGTACANAGCTTTGATCTGGTCGGCGAAGGTGCCGATAAAGAATCCNTGCGCGAGATCATTTATACCATTCGCGATGANGTCTCCTCNGGTATCAGCCTGGAGGGCGCCCTGCGCAAACACCCCAAACACTTTGATGANCTGTTTTGCAGCCTGGTTGGCGCCGGTGAACAGGCTGGTGCNCTGGAAACCATGCTGGACCGGATTGCCACCTACAAGGAAAANACNGAATCCCTGAANGCCAAAATCAAAAANGCCCTNACCTACCCGATTGCNGTTGTNCTGGTGGCNGTGNTTGTGACCGGGATACTGCTGGTCAAAGTGGTGCCGGTNTTTGCCNAAACCTTCAGNAANTTCGGGGCNGACCTGCCCGCNTTTACCCNGTTCGTNCTGGGCCTGTCGAATACGGCACAGGAGTGGTGGTTTATCTGGATANTCAGCCTGGTCGCCTTTTTTCTGATCTTCCGTGAAGCCAAACGGCGCTCAACGAAGTTTGATGCGTTCATTGATAAATACATACTGAAAGTGCCGGTGGTGGGCAACATTCTCTACCAGGCCATTATCGCCCGGTTCGCCCGCACACTCTCCACCACCTTTGCCGCCGGGGTGCCGCTGGTGGATGCNCTCACGTCGGTGGCGGGGGCNGCGGGCAATGCGGTTTACCGGGAGGCCATTTACAAGGTTCGNGACGATGTNACCACGGGGATTCAGCTTCACCANGCCCTCAAAACAACCAACAANTTCCCTGTNATGCTGCTGCAAATGACCTCAATCGGTGAGGAGTCNGGCGCGCTGGATGACATGCTGGAGAAGTCTGCCGTGTTCTACGAAGAGGCGGTCGACAATGCCGTGGATAACCTGACNACCCTGCTGGANCCNATGATCATGGCNGTNCTNGGGGTTCTGGTGGGNGGNCTGCTGATTGCCATGTACCTGCCGATCTTCAAACTTGGCGCGGTGATCTAGGTCCGTTGATGCCCGATATGCTGGGTTTATCCGTTGCGCCAGTGTTGGCGGTCAGTCTGATACTGGGCTTGCTGGTGGGCAGCTTCATCAATGTGGTGATTTACCGGCTGCCCCGGCAACTGGCCGCCACCTGGCGCCGGGATTCACAGGAGTTTCTAGAGATCGAACCGGATTCAGAGGCCGTGCCGGAACCGCTCAATGTGGTGTTTCCCGCCTCTCACTGCCCGCAATGCGGCGCCCCGATCAAGGCCATTCACAACATTCCACTGTTGAGCTATCTTCTGCTGCGCGGCCGCTGTGCACACTGTCGGACTGCCATTTCCCTGCAGTATCCACTGGTTGAACTGGTTTCCGGCCTGCTGACGGTAATGGTGGTGTATCAGTTTGGTCTGACGGCGACCACCGCGCTGGCATTACTGTTCAGCTGGAGCCTGCTGGCGCTCACCGGCATTGATTTCAACGAGCAATTACTGCCGGATGGCATTACCCTCCCCCTGCTCTGGCTGGGTTTGCTGGTCAACGTCAACGGCCTGTTCACCTCGCTGGACAACGCGGTGATTGGTGCGGCAGCGGGCTACCTCAGCCTCTGGTCAGTGTTCTGGCTGTTCAAGCTGGTGACCGGCAAAGAGGGCATGGGCCACGGGGACTTCAAACTGCTGGCGGCGCTCGGTGCCTGGCTGGGCTGGCAACAATTGCTGCTGATCGTTTTACTGTCGTCGCTGGTGGGCGCTGTGGTGGGCCTGCTGATGGTTGTTCTGCTGGGGAGGGACAGACAGATACCCATTCCATTTGGCCCCTACCTGGCAGCGGCTGGCTGGATTGCCCTGCTCTGGGGTGAAACATTGACCACGAGTTACCTGACGCTGTTCTGAGCGATGCCATCGACGAATGTTGTTCGGTGATGTTTAGCCCGGTTATGCTTTCCTCCGTAATGAATACGTTTTCAATTTTCCTGTGAGCGCCCCATCATGTTTACCGTAGGTCTGACCGGTGGCATCGGCAGCGGCAAAAGTGCCGTAGCACAGTTATTTCGACAGCGCGGTATCACTGTTGTGGATGCCGATCAGGCGGCGCGCGCGGCCGTACTGCCCGGTTCTCCGGCATTGGCGAAAATCCGTGCCCATTTTGGGGCCGCGGTGCTGAAGGAGGATGGCTCCCTGAACCGTGCCTGGTTGCGGGAGGCGGTGTTTGCCGATCCCGAACAACGGCAGTGGCTGGAAGCCTTGTTACACCCGGCCATTGCAGTGCTGATAGACGAGGCCCTGGCTAATGCCGCCAGCCCCTACGCCATTCTGGAATCGCCCCTGCTGCTGGAAACCTCGCAGCATACATTGGTGAACCGGATATTGGTGGTGGATGTCAGCGAGGCGACCCAGGTGGCCCGTGCCATACAACGTGACGGTGGCGATGAGGCACAGATTCGCGCCATTATGGATGCTCAGATCAGCCGCCATGCGCGGCTCGGCAGGGCGGATGACATCATCGATAACGATGGCCCACTGGCGGCATTGGAGCCGGCCGTGGCGGCACTGCATCAGCGTTATCTGGCCTTGGCAGGCCAGCACAGCGGGCAGTCAGAACGGCCATAACAGGGTGACAGAGGCACGGATGATAAATCGGTGAATATGCCGTAACATTCGGGCTTGCCCTTTATCACTGCTAACGCATAACAACTAACGTGATGGTCAATAACGGCTTCACTTTCAATAAGTTAATAACAGCCCCATCCCTCCAACAACAGTGTCTGATGTCAGTATGAGTGAATCAAAAGTCCTTACCGTAAACTGCCCCACCTGCAAAAAGTCCGTGATCTGGGGAGAGGACTCGCCCTATCGGCCATTTTGCGGCAAGCGCTGCCAGCAATTGGACTTTGGCGCCTGGGCCAGTGAACAGTTCAGTATTCCGGGCGATGAGACCATGCCGCCGGACGATGCGGATTCAGATGCCGAAAACGGTGGTGTCACCCGGCATTGATCTGCAAATCTGCCTGGGCGGAGCTGGGAGGAGGCGCGATCAGTCAGTCCTGTTGTAATGCCCATTGCAATGCATCGATAATCGGCTGATTGGCGGCGGGAAACGCGTAGTCTGCCAATTCGGCCACTGTCACCCATTGTAGTGGCTGGCCCTCGTTACCCTGCGGCTGGCCGGAAAATGCCCGCACCCACCACACATCGAGCAGAACCGCCTTGTCGGCGTAATCGTGTTGCACCTCGATAAACGGCTCGGCGGACTGCACCGAAATCGCCAGTTCCTCGCGAAGTTCGCGGTGCAGGGCAGCCGCCACGGTCTCATCCGACTCGACCTTGCCGCCGGGAAATTCCCACAGTCCACCCTGATGCTTATTCTCGTGCCGTCGGGCAATCAGGATGCGCTGGTCTGCCGCCAGAATCACCGCCGCCGCCACATGAATGCGTGGGGTCAAGTGCGGTATTCCGCGTTAATAGTGACGTACTCGTGGGAAAAGTCGGTGGTCCAGACAGTTTCCCTGGCTTCGCCGCGGTTGAGGTGAATTTCGATGGTAATGTCTTCCTGACTCATCACCGATTGGCCCAGTTGCTCGGTGTAACTGGCTGCGCGTCCACCGTCTTCAGCGATCAGCACATCGTCGAGGTAGACCTGAATGGCGTCCACGTTGAGATTGGCAATACCGGCCCGGCCAATGGCGGCCAGGATCCGCCCCCAGTTGGGGTCCGAGGCAAACAGGGCGGTTTTCACCAGCGGCGATTCCGCCACAGTATAAGCCACCGCCAGACATTCCGCACTGTCACCACCACCGGTGACACGCACCGTGACAAATTTTGTGGCCCCTTCACCATCCCGGATGACCTGCTGCGCCAAAGAGATGAACACCTCGATCACCGCCAGCTCAAAACGGGTCTGCTCCTCGGCGACTAATCCGTCAATATCCAGGTGCGACGCACCAGTGGCCACCAGCATGGCGGCGTCGTTGGTGGACGTATCACCATCCACGGTTATGCGATTGAAGGAGCATTCTGTGGCCGTACTGACCAGTGTCTGCAAACGGGTTGCCGAGATTTCGGCATCCGTGGCCACATAGGCCAGCATGGTGGCCATGTTCGGCTTGATCATCCCGGAGCCCTTGGCAATGCCGGTGATGGTGATGGGCTGCCCCGCCAGGGTCAGCTGGACGCTGGCGCCTTTGGGGCGGGTATCGGTAGTGAGGATGCTTTTGGCCGCACTGGTCCAGCCATCCTCACTGAGGGCATCAATGGCGTTTGGCAGGGCAGCCAGGATTTTTTCCACCGGCAGTGGTTCGCCGATCACCCCGGTGGAAAATGGCAATACCGCAGTGGGCTCTACATCACCGAGTTCGGCGACTTTCTCGCAGACCCGGGCCGCATTAATACGGCCCGACTTACCCGTTCCCGCGTTGGCATTGCCGGTATTGGTTACCAGATAACGAGTGGCAGTCCCGGCAAGATGCGCTTTGGCCAGCTGAACCGGCGCTGCGCAAAAGGCATTTTGGGTGAACACGCCAGCGGCGCGTCCTCCCGGCGCAATTGCCATCAGCACCAGATCCTCGCGGCCGGGCTTTTTGATACCCGCGCTGGCTGTACCAAGCCGGAAACCCGGCACCGGATGCATCACCGGAAAACAGTCTTCGCCAACGGCCATGATGTCTGTCTCTTTATGTTTTCGCTATGGGCGCATGTCGCAGGGTATGAACCCGCTCACGACAGGCGTCCGTGGCACTGTTTGTATTTCTTTCCACTGCCGCAGGGACAGGGGTCATTCCGGCCCACCTTGCGACCTTCCCGGACAAATGGTTGCTCCGGGTTTTCCTGCTGCTGTGCAGGCGATTGTCCGCCCAGTGCCGATACTTCGTCGTGCTGCATCTGCAACTGCTGACGCTGCTGCGCTTCCCGCTGCCGACGTTCCAGAGCCTCGATTTCCTCGTGACTGCGAACTTCGACGCGACAGAGAAACTTGATGGTCTCCAGCTTGATATTATCGAGCATTTCCCTGAACAGCATGAAGGATTCGCGCTTGTATTCCTGTTTGGGATTTTTTGCCGCGTAGGCCCGCAAACCGATACCCTGGCGGAGGTGATCCATGTTCGATAGGTGCTCTTTCCAGAGGGTATCCAGCACCTGCAACATCACCTGCCGTTCAATGGTACGGATATCCTCGCCGATGCTCTGGGCTTTTTGCTCATAGCGCTCGCTCATCGCCTGCTGAATACGGTTGCGAAGGCCTTCCTCGTGCAGCCGAGAATCCTCATCCAGCCACTGTTGAATCGGCAGTTTCAACCCGAATTCCGTGGAGAGGTGTTCTTCCAGTCCGGGGATATCCCACTGTTCAGCGAGACTCTGGGGCGGCACAAAATAGTCGATCGCCTGATTGACCACATCGGCCATGATGTTCGTGATCACATCGGCGATATGATCTGCCGACAGCAGGTCTTCGCGCTGCTGATAAATGACCTGCCGCTGATCGTTGGCAACATCATCGTATTCCAGCAGGTTTTTCCGGATATCAAAGTTGCGACCTTCGACCTTGCGCTGCGCCTTTTCAATGGCACCGGTCACCATGCGGTGCTCAATGGCTTCGCCTTTCTCCATACCGAGGGCGCGCATCATGTTCTTGACCCGGTCCGATGCGAACAGGCGCATCAACTGGTCTTCCAGTGATAGATAGAAGCGGGTAACACCGGGATCGCCCTGACGTCCGGCCCGACCACGCAACTGATTGTCAATACGGCGGGATTCATGGCGCTCGGTACCGAGAATGTGCAGACCACCGGCGGCAATGACCGCATCGTGACGCTCCTGCCAAGCTTCTTTGACTGCTGCAATTTTTGCCTCGTCCGGATTAGTCAGCTCGGCAATCTCGGCCTCCAGATTGCCTCCCAACACGATATCCGTGCCGCGACCTGCCATATTGGTGGCAATGGTGACAGCGCCCGGCCGCCCCGCCTGGGCGATAATCACCGCCTCTTTTTCATGCTGCTTGGCGTTCAGAACCTGATGGGGTATTTTCGCTTCCCGAAGGCGGGCCGCCATGGCCTCCGAGGTTTCGATGGAAGCTGTACCCACCAGTACCGGCGCCTTTTTTTCAATACAGGCGCGGATATCTTCCACCACGGCATCGTATTTTTCCTCGGTGGAGAGGTAGATAAGGTCATTGAGATCTTTTCGGGCCAGCGGTTTATTCGAGGGTATGACCACCACCGGAAGGCCGTAAATCTGATGAAATTCGTAAGCTTCGGTATCTGCGGTGCCGGTCATGCCCGCCAGTTTTTCGTAGAGACGGAAGTAATTCTGGAAGGTGGTGGAGGCCAGTGTCTGGCTCTCGCTTTTAATTTTCACCCCTTCCTTTGCTTCGATGGCCTGGTGCAGCCCCTCGGAGAGACGCCGTCCTGCCATGGTGCGCCCCGTGTGTTCATCAATCAGGACAACCTCGCCCTCCTGAATAATGTACTCGACATCCCGGTGGAACAGGTAGTGGGCCTTGAGGGCGGACTGCACGTGGTGCAACATCCCCAGGTTGGATGCATTGTAAAGGCTATCCCCGGATTGAAGTAAGCCATCACTTTCAAGCAAAGACTCTATTTTCTTGTGGCCTTCTTCGGTGAGTTCTATCTGGCGGGTTTTTTCATCGATGATGAAGTCGCCGGGTTCTTCATCGCTGTGGGGCTTCAGCATCGGCATCATGCTGTTCATGCGCTTGTACAGAGCCGAGCTGTCCTGGGCCGCACCGGAGATGATCAGTGGCGTCCTGGCCTCATCAATCAGGATGGAATCCACTTCATCCACGATGGCAAACTTTTGGCCCCGCTGAACCTGGTCGTCGAGCCTCAGCACCATATTGTCGCGCAGATAATCAAAGCCGAATTCGTTATTGGTGCCGTAGGTGATGTCCGCTTGATAAGCCCGCTTTTTATCCTCTGGCAACTGCTGGGACATGATTGCGCCCACACTCAGGCCGAGAAATTCGTAAACCGGCGACATCCATTCTGCGTCCCGCCGGGCCAGGTATTCGTTCACGGTAACCACGTGTACGGCATCACCAGCGAGGGTATTGAGATAGGCCGGCAGAGTAGCCACCAGCGTTTTACCTTCACCCGTGCCCATTTCCGCAATGCGGCCCTGATGCAACGTCAGCCCACCGATCATCTGCACATCGAAGTGGCGCAGCCCGAGGGTTCGCCTGGCGGCTTCGCGTACCACAGCAAAGGCTTCCGGGAGCAACTGATCGAGAGACTCTCCCTCGCTGACACGTTGCCTGAACTCGGTGGTTTTGGCTTTTATCTGATCGTCGGTGAGCTCCACAAGAATCGGTTCAAATGCGTTGACCTGACGAACAGTCTTCCACATTTTTTTGATTTCACGGTCATTTTTACTGCCAAGAAGCTTCTTTATGAGTTTCATTATCAAATCCAGTATCACAAGATGCGCCAATGCGCCCTGAAAAACGTGCGGGTGTGGGGTTTGGACAGATGGGAGCGCTAGCGGATGGTGCGTCGGATATAACTGGCAGGATCGACCGAACGACCATTTTTGTAGACTTCGAAGTGGACATGGGGACCGGTTGAGCGGCCGCTACTGCCCATCAGGGCAATCACATCACCTTGCTTGACGGTATCGCCCGCCTTCACCAGGTTTTCGCGGTTGTGGGCATAGCGTGTCAGGTAGCCTTCACCGTGATCCACCTCGACCAGTTCACCATAGCCGCTGTGTCGACCCGCCCGGGTGACCACACCAGAGGCAACCGCAATGATCTGATCCCCTTCCTGGCCGGCAAAATCAATACCGTTATGCCAGGCACGGTGGCCGCTAAAGGGGTCGGTTCGTCTGCCGTAACGCGAGGATAGCCAACCTTTCAGCACCGGCCGCCCAGCCGGTTGGCTTTGACCGTTGAGCTGGCGGTTCAG
Organism: Porticoccus sp.; assembly: GCA_002707685.1. GTDB lineage: Bacteria > Pseudomonadota > Gammaproteobacteria > Pseudomonadales > Porticoccaceae > Porticoccus. The sequence continues at coordinate 68,279 of PANQ01000001.1, forward strand.
CATCAGTGATTCGAGGACACCGAGCTGACCTTCACGATTTTCCACGTGGGACTGAAGCTGGGCGAACATGAGGTCCAGCTCAGTGTGGCTGTACTCAAGCGCAAAGGACTCCAACTCCGGGCCACCGATAGCCGGTTGAAGACTGAAATCGAATTCACCATCCTCCAGATCGGCGATGTTTGCCAACCGTGCTCCCAGTGCATCCAATCGCAACAGACGGGTTTGCAGGACAGCCAGTTTTTTGGTGAGAGCCGCCACCTTTTGTCTGGCCTCTTCACGGCCCGCGTCGAGATTGGCCTGCTGCTCGGCCAGCTCCTGCTGCATGTAGTCCATCAGCCGGTCGTCCACCTTGCTTTCACCGAGCTGCATGCCGAGGTATATACCACCGGACACAGGCAAACCCAGCAGGCACATGGACAACAGGAATTTGGCCCAGTTGTTCAGGGTCAGCGTCCAGGTTTTTCCCTTGCGGTTACCGATAAAAATGATATTCACGGGTTGACGACCACCCTCTTTGGCTCTGCACAACAGCTCACGCTAGGCGGTGACCATTGGCTTGATATAGGAGATGGGCACATCGGCTTCATCTTCTTCGAAGGTGACCATTTCCCAGGCGTCTTTCTGCGCAATCAACTGCCGCAGCGAAGCATTATTAAGTCCATGACCGGATTTGTGCGCAACAAATTCGCCGATCAGGCTGTTGCCAAGCAGGTACAGGTCACCAATGGCATCGAGTATCTTGTGCTTGACGAATTCGTCTTCGTAGCGAAGACCGTCCTCATTTAACACCTGATACTCGTCCACGACAATAGCATTGTCCATGCTGCCCCCCCGGGCCAGGCCCATGGAGCGCAGGTATTCAATTTCGTGCATGAACCCAAAGGTACGGGCCCGGCTGACTTCTTTTACAAAAGAGGTGGTGGAAAAGTCCACTTCCGCCTTAAGTGTCCGGTTGTGAAATACCGGGTGATCAAAATCGATGGAAAACGTCACCTTGAAGCCGTTAAACGGTCGCAGGGATGCCGATTTGTCCCCATCAGTCACTGTGATCGGCTTCAGGATACGAATGAACCGTTTCGGTTCTTCCTGCTCGCGGATACCCGCGGATTGCAGCAGGAATACAAAAGGTCCGGCACTGCCATCCATGATCGGCACTTCCGGCGCCGTAACATCGATAATGGCATTGTCGATACCAAGACCGGCCATGGCGGACAACAGGTGCTCCACAGTGGATACCTTGACGTCGCCGTTCACCAGGGTGGTGGACAGGGTGGTCTCACCGACATTTTCGGCCTTGGCGTGAATTTCCACCACGGGATCGAGGTCGGTTCGACGGAAGATAATGCCGGTGTTGACAGGGGCTGGATGGAGGGTCAGGTAGACTTTCTCGCCAGTGTGGAGACCCACACCCGTGGCGCGAATCATGTTGTTCAAAGTACGCTGTCGAATCATGCGTTACGAATACCTGCCAAAATTACAAAAAACTGTCGGCAATACTAGCAGAACTCTGCCCACAGCTCCATAAAGCAAACCGCCAGACATTTGAGGGGTGTCACTGGCGGTTCACCTTGTGGGTCCGGATAACATACGCCGGTCAGTCGGCCTGACGACGCAGAAATGCCGGAATATCCAGATAGTCCATATCGGCATCGGCACGGGGGTCAAGTTTGCGTGCCACCGCCTCGCCACCACTGGACCCGCGCCGGATGACGGTGGGTTTTTCCAGGGCATCGTAGTCGGTTTCACCACTGCTCTTGCGCATGTGAATTGGCGCCACATGGCCGTTGTCGACAACTTTGGACGGGGCTTTGCGCTCCAGTGCGGGCTGTCCCAGACCCGTAGCCACGACGGTGACTCGCAGACGATCACCCATTTCCGGGTCGATCACTGTCCCCACCACGACGGTGGCATTATCAGAGGCAAAAGCTTCTACAGTGTCACCCACATCCGAGAACTCACCCAAAGACAGGTCGGGACCGGCGGTGATGTTGACCAGAATACCGCGGGCACCCTGCAGGTTGATGTCTTCCAGCAGCGGGCTGTGAATCGCTGTTTCAGCGGCGATCCGGGCACGATCTTCGCCTGTGGCTTCACCGGTACCCATCATCGCCTGCCCCATTTCGGACATTACGGTGCGCACATCGGCGAAATCCACGTTGATCATACCGGGACGAATAATCAGGTCGGCAATCCCCTGCACGGCACCCAGCAACACATCGTTGGCCGCTTTGAAAGCCTCCAGCAGACTGGTGGTTTTGCCCAGTACCTGCAGCAATTTCTCATTGGGTACTGTGATCAGTGAGTCCACCCGGTCCTTCAGCTCTTTCAGGCCCTCTTCGGCGATGGCCATGCGCTTGCGGCCCTCGAACATAAATGGCCGCGTGACCACTGCCACGGTCAGAATACCCAGCTCACGGGCCACATCGGCCACAATGGGCGCAGCACCGGTACCGGTCCCACCACCCATGCCAGCTGTGATGAACACCATATCGGCACCCTGCAGAACGTCGGCGATACGTTCGCGATCCTCCATGGCAGCATGACGCCCCACTTCAGGGTTGGCACCCGCACCCAGCCCCTTGGTCAGGCCATTACCCAACTGCAGGATGGTGGCGTGCCCCAAGTCCTTGAGTGCCTGAGCATCGGTATTGGCGCAGATAAACTCTACCCCGTCCACACAGCTGCTCATCATATGGCGGACAGCGTTTCCGCCACCGCCTCCGACGCCTATTACTTTGATTTCTGCGCTATCCGGTGCGCTATCCACGATTTGAAACATGATAAATACCCCTCATTTGGTATAACTGCGTTAAAAAATTACAAATTTCCCTGAAACCAGCTTTTCAGCCGGGCGATAAAACTTTCCTTGACGCTCTCCCGGCGTCGCACGGGACGGGTACCGTCCTGCTGTTGCTGCAAGCCATAGAGCAGCAATCCGACGCCAGTGGAGTAGATCGGGTTGTCGACAATGTCGGCCAACCCCTTGATATTGTGTGGCGAGCCAACCCGCACCGGCATATGGAAGATCTCTTCCGCCAGTTCGATGACCCCCTCCATCTTCGAAGTACCACCGGTCAGCACGACACCGGCGGCCACCAGGTCCTCAAAACCGCTGCGACGCAACTCGGCCTGCACCAGGGTGAACAGTTCGTCGTAGCGCGGTTCGACCACTTCAGCCAGGGCCTGCCGGGACAGATCCCGAGGTGCACGATCACCGACACTGGGCACCTTGACGGTCTCGTCCGGACCGGTCAGCTTGGCCAGCGCACAGGCATACTTGACCTTCAGTTCTTCGGCGTGCGCAGTGGGCGTGCGCAGGGCATGGGCAATGTCATTGGTCACCTGATCCCCGGCGATGGGAATGACCCCGGTATGACGAATGGCACCGTCAGTGAAAATCGCGATATCCGTGGTGCCGCCACCAATGTCCACCAGGCAGACACCGAGCTGCTTCTCATCTTCGGTGAGTACGGCATAGGAGGAGGCCAGCTGCTCGAGAATGATGTCGTCGACGTCAAGGCCACAGCGCCGAATACATTTTTTTATGTTCTGGGCGGCATTCGCAGCGCAGGTCACCAGATGCACCTTGGCTTCCAGACGGACGCCCGACATGCCGAGCGGTTCGCGAACACCTTCCTGATTGTCGATAATGAATTCCTGGGGCAGAACGTGGAGGATCTCCTGGTCAGCGGGAATCGCCACGGCCCGCGCCGCGTCGATAACCCGTTCAATATCCAGGGGCAACACCTCGCGATCGCGAATGGCCACGATACCGTGGGAGTTCAGGCTGCGGATGTGACTGCCGGCGATCCCCACATAGACCGAGTGAATATGGCACCCCGCCATCAACTCGGCTTCTTCAATTGCACGCTGAATGGAATGAACCGTGGACTCGATGTTGACCACCACACCTTTTTTCAAACCGGAAGAAGGGTGCAGCCCGGTACCGACGATTTCCAGTGTGCCACCGGGTCCCGCCAGCCCCACGATAGTCACGACTTTTGATGTGCCGATATCCAGTCCGACAATGAGTTGTTCGTCATTTGAGTTCGCCATTCTCGACCTCATACTTGCTCTGGTTCGCCAGATGCCATTGATAATTGCTGTTGTTTGAGTTGCGCCTGTTGCGCAGGTTTTTCTATCCACTGCACCGCGACACCGTTGTCATAACGAATATCTACCCGGTCAACCTCTGCCGCCCGCGACCTGAGGTGTTGATCCCAGACCAACAGGAAACGGCGCATTTTTTCGATGATCTGGTCGCGACCGATCACCAGTTCCAGATCGTTGGTCAGTGTCAGCCGCCAGGCATCACGGGCATCGCGTTTCAACGCCGCAATACGTAATTCGGCCGGTTGCAGCATCTGCACCATCTGCCTATAGGAGCGCATCATCTGTCGCTCACTGCGTTCAACGCCTTCCAGCACAGGCAGGTGTGACAGCATGCTGTTGTCGCCGATTTCCAGCCGCTCCCCGCGATGGTTGAGGAACGCGGTGTCGCCCCAGCGGGCTATGGGCACCTCCTCTACCAGCCGGATCACCACACTGTCAGGCCACTGGCGACTGATGCTGGCTTCCTCGATCCAGGGGTGCCGCTCCAGCCCGTCGCGGATCCTTTGCAGGTCGAGGCTGATGAAGCCACCACTCAACAGCGGCTCAACCATCTTCTGAATCTGCGCCTGATCCACCTGGGTGTATTGCCCCCGTACCAGGATCACACCAATGGGCGCATCGACTTTCTTGAACACCAGCCACGCACCCCAACCACTGCCGACCAGCAAGCCACTCAGCATCAGCAGTGACAGGCTGCGTTGCAGCCAAGCCAGGCGCTCGCGCCAGGGCCTGGCTTCGCCCCGCCGTTTGGCCCCTGCCGTCTTTGGTAACTTGCCTGCCATCGCTCTGCTATCTCTCCGTTGTTGTCTTGCCAAATATTCAGTTGTACCACTCGTCCCCGAGGGACTTTCAAAGCGCTTTCAAAGAGAGGTATCGAGAATCTTCAATACCAGCTCATCAAAGCTGTAGCCCTCCGCCTTCGCCGCCATAGGCACCAGACTGTGGTCGGTCATGCCCGGGACTGTATTGACTTCCAGCAACTGGAAATTACCGGCCTGATCACACATCACATCGACCCGACCCCAGCCACTGCAGCCGAGGCTGTTAAATGCCGTCAGTGCCAACTCTTTAAGTTCGGCCTCCCGGTCCTGATCCAGCCCACAGGGGCATAGGTAGCGGGTGTCATCAGCCAGATATTTGGCGTTGTAATCGTAAAAACTGTGGTCGGTCTCCAGCCTGATTGGCGGCAACACCTCGCCGTTGAGTAGCGCCACGGTGTACTCGGCACCACTGATCCACTGTTCGGCAATCACACTGCTATCCAGTGCAGCGGCCTCAACCCACGCTTTCTTCAACTCAGCGGCACTGTCCGCCCGGGTCATGCCGAGACTGGATCCCTCATGGGACGGCTTGACCATCACCACTCCGCCCAGGGCATCGAGTGTTTCCTGCCAGTCAGTACTGTCGTTCAATACCGCAAATTTTGCCGTGGGCAACCCCACGCCCTGCCAGAACTGTTTGCTGTGCAATTTGTCCATTGCCAACGCGGAGGCAAATACGCCGCTGCCGGTATAGGGCAGACCGAGAAACTGCAGGGCGCCCTGCAGGGAGCCGTCTTCACCGCCTGGCCCATGTAGCATGATCAACACCCGTGTCAGTGACAGTTGCGGTAATTGCTGCAACAGGTCGGCACCCACATCAATTGGCACCAGATCGACACCACTGCGCTGCAAGGCAGCGATCACCGAACTCCCGGAGATCAGCGAAATCTCCCGCTCAGCGGATGTACCCCCGTAGAGCACGCCCACCCGGCCATATTTCTGTTTCATTGCCTCACTGACTGCCATCGTTCTCTCTGTCATGTTTCACTGGACCAATTGTCGATCGTCGAGCAGCTTCACCAACCTGCCGACACTGCCCGCCCCCTGGGTCATTACCAGATCACCGTCACGGAGCAGGTCTTTCAGCACATCACCGACCGCTTCAATGTCTTTCACGTAGATCGGTTCCACCAGACCGCGCTGCCGGATACTGCGACACAGGGCGCGACTGTCCGCGCCGGGAATCTCCTCTTCACCGGCGGGATAAACTTCCAGCAGGATCAGCACATCGCAACCGGAGAGCACCTGTACAAAGTCTTCGTAGAGATCGCGGGTGCGGGTGTAACGGTGTGGCTGGAAAACCATAACCAGACGCCGCTCCGGCCACCCTTCACGCACGGCTTTGATCGTCACGGCTACTTCTTTCGGGTGATGGCCGTAGTCGTCCACCAGCATGGCCGTGCCACCGCTCACGGGGTATTCACCGTAAATTTCAAAACGTCGACCCACCCCCTGGAAATTGGCAAGCCCACTCTGGATGGCCTGGTCGTCGACACCTTCATCGGTGGCGACAGCCACCACTGCCGCCGCATTCAGCACGTTGTGCCCCCCTGGAATATTCAGAGAGATAGGCAGGGGCTCGGCATGATCGGGCCGATAGATCACGAAATGACTGTTGTTCTGGTGAATACTGACCCGGTCAATGCGGAAATCGGCATCCTCGGCAAAGCCGTAGGTCAGCACCGGGCGCGACACCAGCGGCAGAATTTCCCGGATCACCGGCTCATCAATACACAGCACCGCCAACCCATAAAACGGCAGATTGTGCAAAAACTCGACAAACGTCTGCTTGAGCCGGTTGAAATCAAACCCGTAGGTTTCCATGTGGTCGGCATCGATATTGGTCACGATGGCCACCATCGGTTGCAGGTGAAGAAAAGAGGCATCGCTCTCATCCGCTTCGGCCACCAGATAGCGACTCTCCCCCAGTCGCGCATTGGTTCCCGCGCTCTTCACCAGCCCGCCGATGACGAAGGTCGGATCCTTGCCGCTGGCGGCCAGTACCGATGCCAGCAAACTGGTGGTAGTGGTTTTACCGTGGGTACCCGCCACTGCAATGCCGTGTCGATAGCGCATCAGTTCCGCCAGCATTTCCGCGCGGCGAACAACCGGAATGCGCCGTTCCCGCGCACTGACAATCTCTGGGTTGTCTTCATCCACCGCGGAGGACTGCACCACCACATCGGCATCCGCAATATGCTCAGCCGCATGCCCCAGGGTGATCCGGACACCGAGTTGACGCAGCCTGACAATATTGCTGTTGTCCGCCAGATCGGAACCGGAAATCAGGTACCCCTGATTCAGCAGCACTTCGGCAATGCCACACATACCACTGCCACCAATACCAATAAAGTGGATACGGCGGATACGGCGCATTTCCGGTACGGGATGAAAGCCTTTAGCGTCCACGGCAAACCTCCTCGCAAATTTCAGCTATGGTCTCTGCCACATCGGGTCTGGCCAGTTTTCGCGCATTCACCGCGCGCTGTTGCAGCTGGGCGGCATCCGCCAGCCAGTCCGCCAGCAATGAAGCCAGTTTTTCAGCAGTCAGATCCTGCTGCTGGATCATGTCGGCCGCGCCCTCGGCCACCAGCCACTGACCATTGCCAGTCTGGTGGTCGTCAATGGCATGGGGGTAAGGGATGAGGATGGCACCGATACCCGCCGACGCCAGCTCGGAGACAGTCAGGGCTCCAGCCCTGCAAACCACCAGGTCCGCCCAGCCATAGGCGTCGGCCATATTCCCGATGAAAGGCTCGACTCCGGCATTCACACCCTGTTGCTCATAGGCCGCAACGGTGGCATCCACATGGTCTCTGCCACACTGGTGACGGACAACCGGCCGCTGGGCTTCAGGTAGCAGAGCCAACGCCACTGGCAGGATCTGATTGATGGCCAGCGCGCCGAGACTGCCGCCCAGCACCAGAAGATGGCGGGGCCTGTCCGCCGGGGCAATTCGTTGCTGCGGGGCGCCGAGCTCAGCAATCTCGGACCGCACAGGATTACCGGTCCAGAGCGCGTCGGGCAGGGCAGCGGGGAATGCCGACAGCACCCGGTTGGCTACCTTCGCCAGCAAACGGTTGGTGGTGCCCGCCACGGCATTCTGTTCGTGAATAATCAGCGGAATACCCAGCAATTTGGCCGCCAGGCCGCCAGGGCCGGAGGCAAATCCGCCAAACCCCAGCACTGCGTCGGGACGCTCGCTGCGCAATACGTTGATGGCCTGACAAAGTGCCCGCAACAGCTTCCAGGGCGCGCCAATCAGTTTGCGCCACCCTTTGCCGCGCAACCCCGCCACCTCGATATAGCGGATCGGGAAGCGATTGGCGGTCACCAGTTCGGCCTCGATACCGCGCCGGGTGCCGAGCCAGCACACCGCAATATCGCGTGCGCGCAGGACATGCGCCACTGCCAGAGCGGGGAACACGTGTCCACCAGTGCCACCGGCCATGACCATCACCTTGTTACAACTCCGCTCTGTCACGTCTCACCTGTTTTGCAACGGCCTGAACATCATCCATCTCCCGGCTGATTCTCAGCACCAGCGCTACCATGGCACAACACACCAGCAAGCTACTGCCGCCGTAACTGATGAAGGGTAGTGTCAGCCCCTTGGTGGGCAACAGCCCGGAGGTGACACCAATATTGATAAACGCTTGGCCCGCCAGCACGATCGCAATACCGAAACAGCTGTAGGCGGCAAACCAGTCTTCCTGCCGAACCGCCTTTCTCGCCACATGCACGATTCGCGACACCAGCAGACTGTAGAGTCCGAGCACAACCGCAACCCCGATCAGGCCGAACTCCTCGGCATAGATCGAGAACACGAAATCGGTGTGGGCCTCGGGTAGAAAAAATAATTTCTGGATACTGTTGCCCAGACCAACCCCGAACCACTCGCCGCGACCAAAGGCGATCAACGACTGGGTTAACTGATAACCACTGTCGTATTGATGGGCCCAGGGATCGAGGAACGTCACCAGACGTTCCAGGCGGTAGGGGGAGATCAACGCCATCGATACAATGCCACCGATACCGGCGAGCAACAGCCCGCTGAACAACCACAGCTTTGCGCCGCCGATGAACAACATAGCCAGCACTGTGCCGCACACCACAACCATTGAGCCAAAATCCGGCTCCAGCAGTAACAGGCCAGCGACACTTATCAACAGCAGTACCGGCCTGATCATGCTTTTCCAGCACTCACGTAACTCTCGCTGATAACGTTCCAGATAACTGGCCATGAACAGAATCATCATGAACTTGGCCACTTCGGACACTTGCAGATTGATGGGCCCCAGGGGGATCCAGCGCTGGGCACCATTGACGCGGCGACCGATTCCGGGAATCAGCACCGCCACCAGTAAAATGATGGTGACCACCAGCAGCGGGATTGCGTTGTGGTACCAGAATCGCGATGGCATGTAGAGAAACAACGCAGCTACTACCAATCCCAGGCTCATGTAAAACATCTGGCGCTTGAGAAAATAGAAGCCGTCGCCAAGACTGTGTTCGGCAAAGCTGATGGAGGCCGAGCTGATCATCACCAGTCCGATGGTGGCAATAGCGATTGTCGACAGCAGCAACCACTGATCGAGCTCCCGCAGGAACAGACTGATGCGCGGCCAGTAGACAGCGGCGAGGTTCATCGCAATGCCTCCGCCGCCCGGACAAATTGTTCGCCGCGGTCGGCAAAACCCCGGAACATATCAAAACTGGCACAGGCAGGTGACAACAACACGGTGTCTCCGGGTCTTGCAACCTGTGCGGCGGCCTTGACTGCCGCATCGAGATCGGTAGCAAACAGCACGGGAACGGTCCCGGCCACAGCATCACCAATGACCGGTGCGTCCTCGCCCATTAGAATCAGTTGCCTGACAGCGCCTGACAGGGCACTGGCCAGCGGGGCGAAATCCTGCCCCTTACCCTGTCCACCGGCGATCAGCACCAAATTGTCAGCACCGCGCAGACCGGCGATGGCCGCCAGGGTGGCTCCGACATTGGTGGCCTTGGAGTCGTTGATATAGGTGACACCGTTGCGCGTCACCACCCGCTGACAGCGGTGGGGCAGGCCCTCAAAACGCCGCAACACGGCCAGCATCGGGTCTATTGGCAGGCCAGCTGCCGTCCCCAGCGCCAGTGCCGCCAGTGCGTTGGCAGTATTGTGTCGTCCCGTCATACCCAGTTCCCGTTCCGCCAACAACGGTTCAAACTGGTAGTACAACCAGGACTCGCCCTGGTGCTGACGCAGGCCAAAGCCTTTGAAATCGGGTTGATCGAGCCCAAAACTCCACTGCTTGACGGCATCCCCCACCAGCGCAGCACTGAGCCGGTCGTCGCGATTGGTCACCACCTGACGCGCCCCGATAAAAATTCGGTGCTTGGCCTGATGGTAGTCCAACAAGCTGCGGTAGCGATCCATGTGGTCCAGACTGATGTTCAGCACAGTGGCGACTTCAGCATTCAGCGCCAACACGGACTCCAGTTGAAAACTGGACAACTCCAGCACGTAATACGCGACGCTGGGGGCCAGCAGATCGAGTGCGGGCACCCCGAGATTGCCACCTACGGCGGCGTCGATGCCGGCTTCCGCAAACATCTCCCCCACCAGTGTGGTGACGGTGCTTTTACCGTTGGAACCCGTGATAGCGACAATGGGGGCGCTGGCGCGGCGGGCAAACAATTCAATGTCGCTGATCACCGGGATCCCGGCTTCGATGGCTGTTTTTACCGCCGGATGTTGGCGCGATAACCCGGGGCTGAGAATGACTTCATCGGCACCCAAAAAAGCGTCGTCGCTCAACTCACCCAACGCCAGCGACACTTCGGGTAGCTCGTCTTGCAGCTGTGCCAGGCAGGGTGGATTGGTGCGACTGTCGAGCACCACGAACCGCTCACCCATCTCGTTTAAATGACGCGCCACGGACAAACCGGTGACACCGAGACCGGCGATCACCTTCAGTTTGCTACTGGCGATTAATTGCGTCATTGCCACTCCCGTATCCTTCCCTTAACGCAGCTTCAGGGTAGCCAGGCCAAACAGCACCAGCACCAGCGTAATAATCCAGAAACGCACAATCACGCGCGGCTCCGGCCAACCTTTCAGTTCGAAATGGTGATGAATCGGCGCCATGCGGAAAATTCGCCGTCCGGTCAATTTGAAAGAGGCCACCTGCATGATCACCGAGACGGTTTCCAGCACGAACACACCCGCCATAATGAAAAACACAATTTCGTGACGCACGATCACTGCGATGGTGCCCAGTGCCGCCCCCAGTGCCAACGCACCCACATCACCCATGAACACCTGGGCCGGGTAGGTGTTGAACCAGAGAAAGCCGAGACCGGCACCACCCAGTGCCGCGCAGAACACCACCAGTTCGCCGGCACCCACCACATAGGGAATGTGCAGATAACTGGCAAACTGGGCATTGCCCACGGCATAGGCGATCACCCCCAATGCACCACCGATAACGACACTGGGCATGATCGCCAATCCATCCAGGCCATCGGTCAGGTTGACGGCGTTGCTGCTGCCGACGATCACGAAATACGCCAGCAGCACATAGAACAAACCCAGTGGCAGNGCCACCTCCTTGAAGAACGGTACGATCAGCTCGTTCTCCGCACCGNTACTNCCGGTGTAATAAAGAAAAAAGGCAGCCCCAAATCCCGCAACNGACTGCCAGAAATATTTCCACCGGGCCGGCAGGCCACGGGANTTTTTTTCCACCACTTTNCGATAATCATCCACCCAGCCNACGGCGCCNAAGGCCAGCGTCACNGCCAGAACNACCCAGACATAACGGTTAGTGAGATCGGACCAGAGCAGNGCACTGATAAAAATGGACAGAATAATCANTGCGCCACCCATGGTNGGCGTNCCGGATTTACTGAGGTGNCTCTGNGGACCATCGTTGCGNACCGACTGNCCGATNTGCAGANGATTGAGCCGNCGGATCATCATCGGNCCCAGNACCAACGACAGTCCCAGCGCTGTGAGCGCACCGAGAATGCCNCGNAATGTCAGGTANTTCACCACNCCGAAAACGGTGAAGTACTGTGTCAGGTAGTCTGCCAGTAAAAGCAACATGNCTAGTGTTCCCCCAGTTCCGTTATCATCTTCACCACANTGTCCATGGCCATGAAACGCGATCCCTTCACCAANACCACGGCATCTTTATCCAGCAGGCTCTTCAANCTTTCCAGCAGCTGTTCCTTGCTGTCTAAATGTTCGGCCCCTTCACCAAACTCNCGAACCGTATTGATCGACAAAGGNCCNACTGCGAGCAGGTGNCNGACACCCTTGTCAGCGGCATAACGNCCCACTTCNCCATGCANCGCNGCTTCGTNGTCNCCCANCTCACCCATGTCACCCAACACCAGAATCTGTTTTCCGCTGATGGTCATNAGGGTATCCACCGCAGCTTTTACGGAACCGGGNTTGGCGTTGTAGNTGTCATCAATCAGCGTGCCGCCAGNGGCCAANANCTGCCTGTGCAGNCGACCCGGCACTGCCCGGACTTTNTTCAGGCCGGCGGCAACTGCACCGAGGTCGGCNCCCGCTGCNTGGGCACAGGCCGCCGCNGCCAGNGCNTTGGCAACGTTGTGGCGACCGCTNACCGCNAGCTGNACNGCNGCTTCGCCGACGGGNGTCACCAGCACAAANGAGNAACAGCCCTGCGGGTCTGNCACCATGGNTTTGGCANNAAAATCNGCGGATTCGNTGACGAGGGAGTAGCTGACNACNCTGGCNANAGTGGCCGCACGCCATTGGGNCGCCCAGCTTTCNTCGAGATTGATCACGGCGGTGCCTTCNGAGCAGACGCCGCTGTATATTTCTCCCTTCGCGCTGGCAATCCNCTCCAGACTGCCAAANCCNGACACATGTGCGGGCAGNACATTATTCACCAGCACCACATCCGGCTTNGCCAGACTGCATAANTAGCTGATNTCNGACGGCCCGCTGGCACCCATTTCGATCACGGCAAAACGGTGNTNGGCNGTGAGNCNGAGCANNGTCAGCGGCACNCCAATCTGGTTATTCANATTGCCTTTTGTGGCCAGCACGGNGCCACATTCNCCGAGNATAGCGGCCACCATNTCCTTNACNGTGGTTTTGCCGCTACTGCCNGTAATCGCCACCACCGGCCCGNGGAAGCNNNGGCGGTTNANCAATGCGAGCTGGCCAAGCGCCACCNTCGTATCCGGCACNACCCACTGGGGNAGATTGATNTCCCTNTCGGCGTATTCCACGACCATTCCNGAGGCNCNGGTGGCCACATCNGGCAGAAAATTGTGGGCATCGAAGCGCTCACCNCGCAGGGCGACAAACACATCGCCCTCACGGATATGNCGNCTGTCCGTACTGACCGCGCTAAATTCACAATCGGGATACATGAGTGTGCCGCCAAACGTTTGCGCTGCCATCGTCAGGGTCATCGGCTGAATCATCGACACCCCCCTCGCTGNTTCAGCGCCANCCTGGCCTGTGCCTGATCGCTGAACGGCAACCGTTCGGCACCGATCAACTGGTAGTGTTCGTGCCCCTTGCCGGCAATCAGCACGACATCGNCATCGGCCGCTTCCCANACNGCGCTCTGAATGGCCAGNGCGCGATCGGCAATGGCGTCCACGNCAGCACCTGCTGCNACGCCCCGAACAATATCGGCAATGATCTCGTCGGGCTTTTCACTGCGCGGGTTGTCNCTGGTCACTATGGTTCGATCAGCCAGCTGGCTGGCGATTGCACCCATTTGCCCNCGTTTGCCCCGATCACGATCACCGCCACAACCAAATACGCACCACAACTGGCCTTTGCAATGCTCGCGCAAAGTGAGCAACACCTGCTCCAGGGCAGCTGGTGTGTGGGCATAGTCCACTATCACCATCGGCCCGACACCATTGGTGATTTTTTCCATACGGCCTGTCACTGATTGCAAATCCGGCAGCACGCGCAACACTTGTTCCAGGGCCAGACCCTGAATGCAGGCAGCGGCCAGCACCGCCAGCAAATTTTGCAGATTAAAGCGGCCCAGCAGAGGGCTGACGAGCAACCCATCACCCCAAGGGGTTATTACATTGGCCTGCAGGCCACCGTCGGAAAACGTGATGTCCGAGGCATACACCGTGGCTGCGGGATTGCACAGTGAGTAGGTATACAAAGTGACGGACGGGGGCAACTGCAAGGTCATTTCTGCACCCACCGGGTCATCGATGTTGATCACTGCGTGGGCCAACCCGGGCAGAGTGAACAGCCGCGATTTGGCATGGGCGTAACTCACCAGATCACCGTGATAATCCAGATGATCGCGACTCAGATTGGTGAATACCGCCGTATCAAATTCCAGGGCCGACACCCGGCATTGATCAAGACTGTGGGAAGACACCTCCATCGCCACACGATCTACCGGCACATTGACAAAATCCGCCAACAGCGACTGTAAAGTGATGGCATCCGGTGTGGTCATACCGGTTTCAGCAAGTGCCACCTGACCGTCCCGCGCTACGCCACAACCCAGTGTACCGATTATTCCGGCCGGATAACCCGCCAGACTGAATAGCTGCGCCAACAATAGACTGCAGGTAGTTTTACCATTGGTGCCGGTGATGCCGGTTAGTGACAGTGACGCCGAAGGATCGCCGTAAAAACGTCCCGCCAGTTCGCTCAGCTGACGATTGAGACCCTCAACCGGGATCACTAGCGGGTCCTGGAAATCGAGCCCATCCGCCTCGGCCAGTGCTGCGACAGCACCGGATGCCAGCACATGATGCAGGTAGTCACGACCATCTGCGCTGGCACCGGGAATCGCAATAAATAGTTGACCCGGCTCGATCAGGCGACTGTCGAGACACAACCCTTTCACGGGTGTGCCGGCCAATGCGGCAGATAGGGACATCCCCGGCAACAGGGTTGCCAGTGTTGGCAGCGGGGTGTTCACGGATGATGTCATCACGTGGCATCTCCGGGCTGACGATGGTTCAACACCACTTCCTGCTGGATATTCTCCAACGATGGTGGAATTTTCAGCATTCTCAGGGCATCGGCGGTCACTTCGGAAAACACTGGCGCAGCCACTGCCCCACCAAAATAATCATCACCCCGCGGATCATTGATCACCACTACGGTCACCAACCGCGGGTTGTCAGCAGGCACCATCCCGGCAAACATTGAGACATAGCGATGTTTCTCGTAGCCGAACTTGCCCACCTTGTGCACCGTGCCGGTTTTTCCTGCCACATCGTAGGAACTGATCGCCGCCCGGGTGGCTGTGCCGCCCGTTTGGGTGACATGGGTCATCATCTCCCGCATGGTGGCGGCCAGCTCTGGATCTACCACCTGCTCGCCGAGTGGAACATCATTCACACTGAGCAGCGATACCGGTTTTTTCAGACCGTCGCTGGCGATCACGGCATAGGCCTGGGCCAGCTGCAATGCTGTGGCAGAAAACCCGTGGCCAAACGCAAAGTTGGCCCGCTCGATTGAGGGCCAACGACGGTAGTCAGGCAGGCTGCCAGGGCTCTCTCCCGGAAATCCGGTGCCGGGACTTTTTCCCATTCCCACCCGGTAGAACATCTCCCGAATATGCTCCGGCTCAAGGTCCAGTGCCAACTTGGTGGTGCCTACCTGGCTCGATTTGGTCAACAGCGTGGTCAGGTCAATCACGCCATAGTTGCGATGATCGTAGAAGGTCTTTCTGCCGACCCGTATCGAGCCGGGGTTGGTATCAATCAGGGTTTCGGGTGAATACTTGCCGCTTTCCAGTGCCGCAAGCACCGTGAACGGCTTCATAGTGGAGCCGGGCTCTACCAGATCGGTCACTGCGCGATTGCGTAGTGCATCAGAACTCAGCTGACTGCGGTCGTTGGGATTGAAAGACGGCTGATTGGCCATGGCCAGCACTTCGCCGGTGCGCACATCCAGTATGACCACCGAACCTGAGGCGGCCTGGAATTTACCCATCGCTGCCTTGAGTTCACGGTAGGCGGTGTACTGCAGACGCAGGTCGATACTGAGAGCCAGGTTCTGTCCCGGCTTTTCGCTGCGCACCAACGCCAGATCCTTGATCACCCGACCCTTGAGATCCTTGAGCACCTGCTTTGCACCGGGCACACCGGTTAACAGATGATCGTAGGCGAGCTCCATACCCTCCTGACCACGATCATCGATATCAGTAAAGCCCACCAACTGGGCTGCAACCTCTCCGGCAGGATAAAACCGTTTGTATTCCGGCTGGCCAAATACCCCGGGCATTTCAAGTTTGAGCACCTGCTCCGCCTGCTCGGGTGTCACCTGGCGCGCCAGATACATAAACTCCTTGTTGGCGTAACGAGCCAGCCGCTGCTGCAGCTCCTCCCGAGTGATGGACAACAGGCTGGCCAGCTCGGTGAGCTCGGGCGCCCGATTATCCATCAACTTTGGATTGGCCCAGAGTGTTACAACCGGTGTACTGACAGCGAGCGGTTCGCCGCGACGATCGGTAATGACACCCCGATAGGCCGGAATCGTTTCGGTCCGGACTGTACGTGCCTGACCCTGTATCTGCAAAAACTCATAACCACGGTCGACGTCCGGCAGCACCTGCAGGCTGGCGATATGCCAGAAACCTGCCACCGGCAGAATTGCCAGCACCATCACCACGAACATGTAACGCCAGCGCTGAATGGTGAGCTTGTTGGGCCTGATGCCACTCATTCGACTTTCTCTCCGGCACGCACCACAATAACTTCACCGGGTTTCGGTACCCGCATCTGCAATTCCGATTTAGCCAGTTGCTCCACGCGACTCAGCGAAGCCCAAGAACTCTGCTCCAGCAAATAGCGACCCCACTCAACCTGAAGCGCATTGGCCTCCTGCTCAAGTTTGGCCAGCTCGTTGTAGAGCTGGCGACACAGATGACTGACATAGATGACCGACAGCGCCGAGAGCACCAATAACAACCACAGCACCGGCAGCCAGCCACCTGTGCGGACGGACATAGGGCGCCTGGCAATCATGACAGCTTCTCCGCAACGCGCATCACAGCACTTCTGGAGCGCAGGTTAGCGGCCACTTCAGCCGAACCGGGTTTACTGGCCTTGCCCACAGAGCGCATCCGCCGAACAATATCTTTCTCCATGATGGGCAGCCCTTTTGGCAGCGGCTTGCCGCGTTCTTTTTCCCGGATAAACCGCTTAACAATCCGGTCCTCCAGTGAGTGAAAACTGATGACTACCAGCCGTCCGCCAACGGCGAGCACATCCAGAATTGATGCCAACGCCAGCTCAAGATCTTCCAGCTCGCGGTTAATAAAAATACGAATGCCCTGAAAAGCCCGAGTGGCCGGGTGTTTGCCCTTTTCCCAGGAGGGGTTGGCTTCAGCGACAATCGACGCCAACCTCGCAGTGCGGGTAATTGGCTGCTCGTTGCGGGCGGCAATAATGGCCCTCGCCATACGCCGGGCAAAGCGTTCTTCGCCGTAGTCGCGCAGCACCCGTGTGATCTCTTGCTCTTCTGCGGTTGCCAGCCAGTCGGCCGCACTGATACCGGATTCCGGATCCATGCGCATATCCAGAGGCCCATCGCGAAGAAAACTGAATCCCCGCGAGGCATCATCCAGCTGAGGAGAGGAAACGCCCAGGTCCAGTAGCACCCCCTGAACCTCACCCAGTCGATGCTGTACCGAGACCATTTCAGCCAACTGTGCAAAAGAGCCACGGACTATCTGAAAGCGGTTGTCTTCGGCAAATTTTTCGCTGGCAACCTGACAGGCCACCGGGTCTTTGTCGATTCCCATCAGTCGACCCCGCTCACTCAGTGCGGCGAGAATTCTGGTCGCATGCCCACCCCGACCGAAAGTGCCGTCCACGTAAAAACCGTCGGGGTCGGTGACAAGGGCAGTAACTGCCTCGTCCAGCAGAACGGTCGTGTGTTCGACCTGTGCCGACATAGCCCCTTACCTCAGCATTACAGTGACAGGGATTGCATTTCTACCGGTATCTGTAGATCGCCTTCGCTGTCAGCCAGCCAGCTCTCTCTACCGGAATTCCAGTTTTCTTCGCTCCACAACTCAAAGCGGTGGCGCTGGCCTACCAGCACCACTTTCTTGTCCAGTTGCGCGTATTGGCGCAACTCCGGGGGGATCAGAACACGCCCGTTACTGTCCAGTTCCAGTTCTCGGGCATGGCCAATCAGGATTCGTTGCAACTTGCGCGTCAGCGGGTTGAAGGAAGGCAGCTCCGCTATTTCTTCTTCAATCTTTTCCCATTCCTGTAGCGGATAGATCAGCAGACATTTATCCTGTATATCGATAGTGGCAATCAGGCAGCCACCGCAGCTAGCTTCCAGGGAGGCACGGTACCGCGCGGGCATGGCCATCCGCCCCTTGGTATCCACATTAATTTCGTTGCTGCCTCTAAACACTGCTATCGCCTGACTCAAAATGACAAGAGGAATGGGAGAGAAAACCCACTCTGCCCCACTTTTACCCACTTTTCGTCACTATATGCCGACCAAGGCCAATGTCAAGGCAAAAAAAGGGACCCGAATCACGAAAAATGTTTCGAAAACTCAACAACTTGCGACAAACAACAGAAGGAAGAAAAGTTGCTTGAAAAATATAGCGAAGATAAACAATTCGCTAGAATCCGCCGTTAATGTTTTACATTAACTTTCATATAACGATGCACGGGCAAACACACAGGAAGATTTTTTTGATTATTTTTTAATCAAACTAGAGGGGCGAAAACGGGTTGATCCCGGCACCGTATTCCAGTGGCATTAGGCCGTCGACTTCGATAAATTCTTGGGACTCAACGCGGATGTGAGCNCCNNCCACCGACAATGCTTGCCCATTCGAGCCGATGAACAGACTGTTCAGAAAGAGGGATAAAAAAGGGAGTTGGCCGATAAGCCGGGTTCTGTCGTGGACAACCATTCCTCTAGGGTGCACGTCACCGTACACCTCAAGCAACCTACCCGGATCCAGCGCGGGCCACGCCAAAGGATCCCTATTTGGTCTTGCTCCGAGTGGGGTTTGCCGTGCCACAAACTGTTACCAGTTGCGCGGTGCGCTCTTACCGCACCCTTTCACCCTTACCTGTGCCACAACGTATTGCGGCCATCGGCGGTCTACTCTCTGCTGCACTTTCCGTAGGCTCACGCCCCCCAGGGGTTACCTGGCACTCTGCCCTATGGAGCCCGGACTTTCCTCCCCCTCACTCCCACCATCACCTGCGGAGATAGCGAGAAATTAAAGCGGCGGTTGTCTGGCCAACTCCCGCGGCAAGGTTAGCACGAAGCCAGCCCCGCTGGCGATTGGCAGCCTTGTCCAATATGAAGTGAGTCTGGAGGGCGGGTGTGATTCCAAGATGAAATGAGTCTGAAGCCGGGCGAGGTTCCGTTCATGATGGGGGATGACAGCCATCATGAAACTCGACGAACTCAAGACGATCTCCCAGCTGAGGGATTTCCTGGCCGGCACTCAGCCGGTGGCTTTTTCGATCAGCGGTGACAAGGACGACCGCTACCGCTGGATCCAGCGAGAGCTGGTCAGATTCCACTACCTGGGGCTCTGCCGAGCCGATAAGGGGGTGGTGATGCGCTATCTGGTGCGAGTCAGCGGCTACTCTCGCCAGCAGTTGACCCGACTGATTGCTCAATACCGCAACGCCGGCCAACTGCGGCGCGGCCAACGCACCGTTGCCGGGTTTGTCCGCCGCTACAGCGATCAGGATATCCGCCTGCTGGCGGCGATGGATGAGCGCCATGAGACGCCCTGCGGGCCTGCCGTCAAGAAGCTCTGTGAGCGCGCCTGTGCGGTCTTTGGGCAGACCGAATACCGGACACTGGCCGGGATCTCCGTGAGCCACCTGTACAACCTGCGCAAGTCCACCCCCTACACCCGGCAGCGCCATCACGTCGAGAAGACCCGCCCCACGGCCTCGACCATCGGAGAACGACGCAAGCCCCGGCCCGAGGGCAAACCGGGCTATATCCGCATCGACACGGTCCATCAAGGCGATCGGGACAAGCACAAGGGCGTCTACCACATCAACGCCGTCGACGAAGTCACCCAGTGCGAGGTGGTCTGTACGGTGGAAAAGATCAGTGAACGGTTCCTCATCCCGGCCCTGGAGCAGATGTTCGAGACTTTCCCCTTCGTCCTGCGCGGCTTCCACTCCGACAACGGCTCGGAATACATCAACAAGCGGGTCGCGCAGCTGCTGGAGAAGCTGCGCATCGAGTTCACCAAATCGCGCTCCCGCCACAGCAATGACAATGCCCTGGCGGAAAGCAAGAACGCCGCGATCGTGCGCAAGCAGTTTGGCTACAGCCATATTGCCCAGAATTGGGCGTCACTGATCAACAGCTTCAATCAGGAACACCTCAACCCCTATATCAACTTCCACCGGCCCTGCTTCTTCCCCGAGACCCGCACGGATGCCAAGGGAAAGGAGCGCAAGGTATACCGCTATGAGAACCTGATGACGCCCTATGACAAATTCAAATCACTGGCCAACGCCAAAGACTATTTGAAACCCGGCATGAGCTTTGAAATACTCGACGAGATTGCTCACCAGATCAGCGACAACCAGGCGGCGGATCAGCTACAAAAAGCCCGCCACATACTCTTCAAAACCATTTATGGACGGACCCTCAACACAGGTTGACTCAATCCCGGCCTTCAGACTCATTTAGGGATTGGAAAATACTTTGGCAAAAGCGGCAAAAAGCCCAGTGCACAGCAGGCATATTGGTCATTTTTTGATCTGATCGTGGTTTCTGCGAAGCGTTGTTGGGTAGCCTAGGTGATCTTGCGAATCATACGGGACCAGAGAGATGCAAAGAATCGTGGTAATAAACCCCAAAGGAGGCTGCGGCAAAACGACACTGTCCACCAACTTGGCCAGTTATTTCAGTCATTGGGGCAAAGTAACCACATTAATGGACCTGGACCCCCAGGGGTCGAGCGTGTTCTGGGCTCACAAACGGCCCGACACAGCCCCCTATATTCAACTGGTGGATGCGCATCATGCACCACAAAATGTCACTCGTAGCTGGGCAATTCAGCCGCCCCGCAATACGCAAGTGCTGGTCCTCGACACGCCCGCCAGACCGGACCTGAACAATCTCAGCCCATTGCTGCGTGAGGCGACCGCCATACTTTTGCCGGTGTTAACGGCCGAATTTGATTTGCACGCCATTGCCACTACCGTCCAGCAACTGCGGCGGATGCTGCCTTCCAAACAGACTATCGCCATGGTCTTGAATCGTGTGCCTCGAACTGTCACCACCGCCAGACAGACAGAGGCGTTGGCCAAACAGTTTCAACTTCCGGTCATCGGCAGCTTGCGCAATTCGTGCAATTACCTCAACGCCGCCAGCCAGGGCCTCGGCATGATCGAAATGCGCGGAGCTCATTACAAAGGTGATCAAAAAGATATCGCGCGCATTGCCGAATGGTGTGCTGACAAAACCTCAGACAAGTCTGCCCGGCAATTCAGGCAAATCAGCCCGGAAACCATTGCGCTGGCCTGTATTGCCTGACCCCACCATACCCGGATCGGTTTCAGTCCGGGCGCAATGACAGCGCAAGCTGGTACAGCGCATTTTTTTGACCACCGGTAATTCTGGCCGCCAGTGCAGCAGCCTGTTTGAGGGGCAGATCATCCAACAGTGTTTTCAGGATTCTCAATTGCTCTGCCTCGGACGCACTGACAGCGTCGGCGTTACCCTTCACCATCACCACCATTTCGCCTTTTTGCTGGTTGCTGTCCGCGCAGACCTGCTGCAATATTGTCGTCAGTGTACCGTTCAGAAATGTCTCAAAAGTCTTGGTAATTTCTCTGGCCAGCACTGCTTCACGGTCAGAGCCGAAGGTGGTAATCATATCCTTTAGTGTGTCGAGTATCCGGTGAGGGGACTCATAAAAAATCATTGTCTGGGCTGAGCCGGCAAGGGTTTCAAATCTTTTCAGTCTGGCGGCAGTCTTTGGCGGCGGGAACCCCTCAAAGCTGAACCGGTCACTGGGCAACCCGGAAGCGCTCAGGGCTGCAATAGCAGCGCAGGCACCGGGAATCGGCGTCACCCTGATGTCCCGCAACCGGGCCTCTCTGACCAGACGGTAGCCGGGATCGGAGATCAGGGGCGTTCCCGCATCCGAGATGAGCGCCACCGTCTGGCCCTGCGCCAGCATATCGATAACCCGGCCCATCTGTCGCTCATCGCTGTGATCATGATAGGCAACCAGCGGCGTATCGATGCCGAGATGTTTCAGCAATCGACCACTATGACGGGTATCTTCTGCAGCAATGAGATCAACCGCATGGAGAACCTCAACGGCTCGGGGTACCATATCACCCAGATTACCAATGGGCGTGGCCACCACATACAATTGACCCGGCATAAGAAATGACACCTATGTTCAAATTCAGAATAACAGCGATGGTGCTGCTGGGACTGGTTTTAGTGCTCAGTGGCTGCACTCAGACGGGCCACGACACACCGAAAACCGGTCCGGCGACACCCCTGGGCCCCGCAGAGCGCGCCGAGCAGGCGCTCTCACTGGCCGCAAACAGCATAGCACCGCACCGACAACTCCACCAACTGGATGCTGCCGAGTTTCTGGTACTCGCGGGGGACAACCAGCAGGCCCTAAAGGTATTGTCATCACTTGATCAGAATGCGCTCTCCGGTCAGCGCCTGGTGGACTACCGTCTGCTGTTCGCCGAAGTGGCCATGGGTCAGGAACGGTTTTTTCTCGCCAGAGACTTGCTCACAGACCC
This sequence comes from Porticoccus sp., assembly GCA_002707685.1. GTDB lineage: Bacteria > Pseudomonadota > Gammaproteobacteria > Pseudomonadales > Porticoccaceae > Porticoccus. Next base: position 90,979 of record PANQ01000001.1, read on the forward strand.
GGGGTTCACGGCTAATGCTGGTCAATTGCCGACTAGCCTTCAGGTTAAGTGGCAAAAACTGCGCGGGGAACTGTTTTCACTATTGGGGGAAGATGAGCAAAGTATTCGCGCTTATGCAGAACTTTCCAGCCTGGTGACATCAACCGGAGAACAGACAGACATTTCCGAAGCGATATGGCGATTGTTGACCCACATTTCACAGAAACATCTGGCAGCATTGCAGGCAACCGAGTCCGATCCAGTGCTACAGGGCTGGTACACACTTGCCAGCAGGGTTCGAGAAAACCAGGGCGATATGGACAAACAGCTCCGCGAGATAACAGATTGGCAAATTAAGTGGCCAGACCATCCCGCCGCCCTGAATCCACCACCATCACTCACGGCATTGCAGGAAGTCGCGAATAATCTCCCTGAACAGATTGCAGTGCTGCTGCCACTGCAAGGCTCCCTAGCAGAAGCGGGCAAGGCCATTCGCGGCGGTATACTGTCCGCCTGGTATGACGTCAGGGGGGCTCGCGGCAACACACCATTTATCCGTTTCTACGACACGTCCTCCAGCGACGACATCGGCCCGCTTTACCAGCAGGCTATCAACGAAGGAGCCGAGCTGATCATTGGCCCGGTACAACGGGAAAAAGTTAGCCAGTTACTCGACCTTCCGGAGTTGCCGGTACCGACGGTGGCGCTCAATTATCTGGACACACCCAGTACCGAAGTCCGCCAGAATTTTTTTCAGTTTGGTCTTTCCTCCACCGCCGAAGCGCGTCAGGTCGCGGACCGGGCATGGCTCGAAGGACGCCGGTTCGCACTAGCCATCACGCCAGACTCCAGCTCGGGAATACGTGCATTGGCAGCATTTAGAGAGCGCTGGCAGGAGCGGGGCGGCACGCTGGTCGAAGTGCCCGCCTATGGGGTATCCCAGAGCGACTTTATCGCGCTGCTAAAACCGACACTTCAGATTGAACAGAGTATTGAGCGGAATGGTCGCTTACAGCGTTTACTCGGAAAACAACTGGCCCATACGCCCAGGCGGCGCCAGGACTTGGACATGGTTTTTTTGATCGCCCCACCCAATCAGGCACGACAGATCAAACCCACACTGGATTTTCTTTTCGCCAGTGATCTCCAGGTCTATGGCACTTCCCAGCTTTTTAGCGGGATACAGGACCCGAGACACAATCGCGATCTGGACGGGGTTCGTTTCAGTGCCATGCCCTGGACACTCCCCGGCTACAACGCCGACTCAATGCGACCGGCAGAAGATCTTGAACCTATTTATCGACACATGTTTGCGCTGGGCATTGATACCTACCACCTGCACCAATGGCTGGGGCAGATGTTGCTGTTTCCCAATATCCGACTGCCCGGGAACACCGGTATGTTATATCTGACGCCACCGGATACCATTGATCGTGAACAGCCCTGGGGCGTTTTTAAAAATGGCAGAGTGGTTCCCGCTATACAATTGCAGAAAAAGACTCTGGAGGCTGAGCAGCAGACGGCTTCCTCAGATCAAACTCCTTAATAGCAGCGCGGTCCGTGTAATAACTGTTACGGTTATAGGGAAATACATACAAGGGGAAGCACCAGAAAAAAGGAATTTTCAAATGACAAAAGGGAAGCCACCGGCCCGCTCGAGCCAGAGCGGTGCTATTGCAGAACAGTGGGCCAGAACATTTTTGGAAGGGCAGGGTCTGGCGACCCTACATCAGAATTACCGGACCCCACAGGGAGAAATCGACCTGATAATGCAGGAGGGTCAGACCGTGGTCTTTGTCGAAGTTCGACTGCGCAATCATGCCGCCTTCGGTGGCGCGATCTATAGTATTGATCACAGAAAACAACGGCGAATCATTGCTGCGGCCCGGCATTTTTTACAAGCCACCCAGACATGGGACAAGGTAGCCTGCCGTTTTGATGCAGTATGCCTCAGCAAAGACATCACTAATGACCCATCTTATCAGGTAGAATGGCTGCCAAACGCTTTTGACCACTAACCCCCAGAAAACCAAAGAAAACCTATGGAATCCAGTGTTATTGAGCTATTTCACGAGAGCATTGAAGCGAAAATGGCTTGCGGCGAAATACTGGCACCATTAATTGCCGAAGCCAGTACAGTGGCGGTTCAACGGTTACTTCAGGGGCAGAAGATACTCTGTTGTGGCAATGGCCTCTCCGCCTCACTATCAAATATTTTTTCCCAATCACTGTTACTGCAATATAAACTGGAAAGGCCGGGCCTACCGGTAATTTGCCTGAACAGCAATAGCTCTACAATTACTGCTATCGGCCATTATCACAGTGTCAGTGAAATTTTCAGCAGACAACTGAAAACTCTGGGCCAGGCAGAGGATGTACTGGTCATCTTCAGCCTGGGGACCAATCCAAGCAATCTGGTCCAGGCAATTCACACGGCCCATGACCGCGGCATTTCTGTCATTGGTTTCACTGGCGCAGGCGATGTCGACCTGTCGGCATTGCTGAGTGGCGACGATATTGAGATCCGTGTTGATCACCATGACCGACATCGCATCAGCGAAATTCATTTATTGAGCCTGTTCTGCCTTTGTGAGCTTATTGATCAACAATTGTTTGGAGGAAATTCTTGATGTTGCCACGTCTGGCACTTCTGTTACTCGCGGCCTTGCTCGTTCTCTCGGGCTGCACCAGTATTATCCATGCAACCACCGACGAGCCAATCAAGCCCGATCCCACGTCCACCTCGCTGGGCACCGATATTGATGACTGGCAGATGGAGACGCTGATCGGTGTCAATATCAAGAAAGCCCACGCAGACCTTGAAAGCGCTCACGTCAACATTACAGCTTACAATGGCGTGATTCTGCTGACCGGTGAAGTGGCTACCGGCGAGCTTCGTACACTGGCGGGTGATACGGCAAGAAAATTTCGCGGCGTCCGTCAAGTACATAATGAACTGCAGATACGCACTCCAACATCCCTGATATCGAGAAGCAATGACACTTGGCTAACCACCAAGGTAAAGGCCAAGTTGATTGCTGAAAAAAACCTGAAATCGTCGACCATAAAAGTGATCACCGAAAACAGCGTGATCTATCTGATGGGACTGGTGACGCATAGTACCGCCGACCAAGCGGCCCTCATTGCCAGCAAAACCCGCGGCGCTCAGCGGGTAGTGAAAGTTTTTGAATATATCGATTAACAATTGTTATCTATAAAAAACCGGCCCGGTGATCAGCCGGGCCGGTTTTTTATTATTCGGGAATGGCTAAATCAGTTCAACAGCAATCGCAGTGGCTTCTCCACCACCGATACAGATAGCTGCCACACCCTTGCGCTTCCCGTAGGTTTGCAAAGCACCCAGCAGAGTTACAATAATCCGGGCACCCGAGGCACCAATGGGGTGACCCAGGGCACAGGCTCCACCGTGAATATTGACTTTTTCATGGGGCAAATCCAATTCTTTCATGGCCGCCATAGTGACACAGGCAAAGGCTTCGTTAATTTCAAACAGGTCCACATCGTCCTTGCTCCAGGCGACTTTCGCGAGCAGTTTATTAATCGCACCTACCGGAGCGGTTGTAAACCACTCGGGTTCCTGAGAATGGGTACTGTGGGCGTGAATAGTTGCCAAGGGTTTCATGCCCAGTTTTTCTGCAACAGAAAGACGGGTCAACACCAGGGCAGCAGCGCCATCGCTGATAGAACTGGCATTGGCGGCTGTCACAGTGCCGTCTTTGATGAACGCAGGGCGCATTTGCGAGATTTTATCGGCAACCGACCTGCCAGGCTGTTCATCGATTGAACAGACCACCTCGCCTTTGCGGGTTTTGACGGTTACAGGCGCTATTTCACGCTCAAAACTACCTTCTTTAATCGCCTGTTGAGCCCGCTCCAGTGAGGTTACGGCAAATGCATCCTGCTCCTCTCTGGTAAAATCGAATTTGCTGACACATTTTTCGGCGAAAATACCCATCGCTTCGCCATTGTAGGCGTCCTCAAGCCCGTCCATTGTCATGTGGTCAAAAATCTGTGCATGACCAAACCGGTAGCCACTGCGACCTTGGGTCATCAAATATGGGGCGTTAGTCATGCTCTCCATTCCACCGGCTACAGCCACATCCACATTGCCCAGTGTCAGGCTGTCACAGGCATTCATTACCGCTTTCATCCCGGACCCACATACCTTGTTGAGGGTGGTAGCCCCCACACTCGGCGGCAATCCCGCACCAATGGCAGCCTGGCGAGCCGGCGCCTGCCGGAGACCAGCAGTAAGACAACAACCCATATCAACGGAGCCAATCAGCTCTCCGGCAACCCCTGCCCGCTCAATAGCAGCTTTGATGGCCACGGCACCGAGTTCTGTTGTAGGAACACCGGTAAACTGCCCTTGCATGCTACCGATAGGTGTTCTTGCCATACCGGCAATGACTATTGGATCTGACATAATTGAGACCTCTATTTTACAATTCTGAGAGAAGGTTTTTTGCCACTGTCTACTGCGGTCCCTCCAGAAGGTTTCTCTTTCGATGGTACAGATTTCACAGGACCCGGACCGGCAGGTGGTTGCGGATCGCGGTCAGTCTCCGGCTCGAACATCATACCCTGACCGTTTTCACGGGCATAAATACCCAGTATAGACTGCACAGGTAATTCTATCGTGCTCGGCACTCCCCCAAACCGGGTAGTGAAGGAAATGATCCGGTTGTCCATCACCAACGAGGTTATTGCTCGCGGTGCCAGATTCAACACAATCTGCCCGTCGCTAACATGTTGCTGGGGAACAGAAACCCCCGGATAAAAGGCATCGGCAACAATGTAAGGAGTGCAGTCGTTATCCACAATCCAGTCATAAAATGCCCGAACCAGATAAGCTTTATTTGACGTCATGCTCATACAGTTATTTCGGCCCAATATCTCTGTGCTGCAGTTTACGAAAAAAGGGACATATCATGCCCCCTTTTCAAGATCCTTTCCGGCCACACAGGGTTTTCACATATCCCTTTCAAACTCTGACAGACTTTCTGCAAAGGACGGCCGGTCAAACAACCGTTTCATATAGTCCTGTAAAGGCTTTGTCTGACGATTTGAGGGCAGTTTAATCTCAAGGTGCTTTAATCGCCACAAAATAGGCGCCAGGCAACAGTCGACCAGCGTGAATTCTTCGCTCATAAAAAATGGCAGATCGGCAAAGATCGGCGCAATGCTTGTCAGGCTGTCACAAAGCTCCTTGCGGGCTATTTCAACTGCCTTGTTGTCACTGCTGCCAATAATAAAATCCAGTTGGCTACAGCAATCCCGTTCAATACGGTGCATGAACTGGCGGCTCAGCGCTCTGGCGACGGGATACACAGGCAGTAATGGCGGGTGAGGGAATCGCTCGTCGAGATACTCCATCATCACTTTGGTTTCATAGAGCGCCAGATCCCGATCTACCAGAGTAGGAAGGGATGCGTAGGGATTCAGTTCAAGTACATCTTCGGGCAAATTTTTGCCGTCGACATTTTCGATGTCTACCGTGACCCCTTTTTCTGCCAAAACAATACGTACACGATGGCTGTAGTGGCATGTAGGGTCAGAAAAAAACGTCATCGAAGATCGTTTTGCAACAACCCCCATAATAAAACCTCAGTTGTGTTGTTATTGGCAGTTGGATGGCAGCCATACGGCAGCCATCCCCATTGAAATCAGTGAATCTCTTTCCAGTATTCCCTGTTCAGCAACCAAACCCAGATGAAGAGGAAGGCAAGAAAGAGCAAAACGTAGGTGCCGATTCTCTTGCGATCCTCGACCATTGGTTCTGCAGTGTAGGCAAGAAAGTTTACCAAGTCATATGCCGCTTGGTCGTACTCCTCCGGGGACAGAATCCCTTCCTGAACGAGCGTATAACGCCCGCAATTGTCTTCGAGGATTTCCTCGCGGGTCAAGGGATCCCGTTTCACACCACCATTGGCAGCGACCACGGGTCCCGGCGCACACTCCTGAAGCCCCTGAAGGTCAAGCAAGGCATGTGGCATACCCACATCCTTGAACACCTTGTTATTAACGCCCATTGGACGGTTCGGATCGGCGTAGAAATGTCGCAGGTAAGTATACACCCATTCGGACGTGCGGGCGCGGGTAATCATGGTGAGGTCTGGCGGCGGAGCACCAAACCACTGTTTACCTTTTTTCTTGGTCATGGCAATTTTCATCAGGTCCCCGATCTTCTGATCGGCAAACACCAGATTGTCCATCACCAGACCTGCTGGCATTTTCAGGTCTGAAGCGACCCTGCCCCAACGTGAATACTCAGCTGAGTGGCAACCCATACAATAGTTGACAAACAGTTTGGCGCCTCGCTGCAAGGATATTTTGTCTGATGGCTCGGCCTCGAATTCATCACAGGGGATGGTGCCGCAATGATATTCCGACTCAGCACCGACCGCTTTCAGTGGCAGCCAGGCCAGCAGAATGACTAGCAACAATCCACCCATGGACTTCCAGAAACCAAAGCCACCATCGGCAGTCACCCGCTTCGGCTCTGGCTGGGTTTTCTCCATTCGGGTCCAGATCGGCATCGCCAGGAAGAACAGGAAATACAGGACGGTACAAACCTGCGCCAGAAAGGTGCGAGCCGGTGTCGGGGCCTTGACACCCAGTACACCCAGAATGATGAAAGATGCGGCGAACACCAGAACAGCATACCGGCTGAACAGACCTTTGTACCGGATCGACTTTACCGGACTGCGGTCAAGCCAGGGCAGTACAAACATAATCGCGATTGCTGCCGCCATAACCATGAAGCCGGCAAATTTGTCGGGCACCGCTCGCAACATGGAATAAAACGGCGTGAAATACCAGACCGGCGCAATATGTGCGGGCGTCTTCAACGGATCTGCAATCTCAAAATTGGCATGTTCAAGAAAGTATCCACCCATTTCCGGCACAAAAAACAGGATAAAGCAGAATACAAAGAGGAATACGACAATCGGCACCAAATCGTGCACGGTATAGAATGGGTGAAAAGGAATACCGTCCACAGGCACACCGTTGGCATTCTTGTTTTTCTTGATTTCAACGCCATCGGGATTGTTTGACCCGACTTCGTGTAGCGCCAGAATGTGCAACACCACTAACGCCAGCAGAATAATTGGCAGCGCAACCACGTGCAGTGACATGAAACGATTCAGCGTAATACCGGAAATCAGGTAATCACCACGGACCCACTGCACAATGTCCTCACCAACCACGGGTATCGCACCAAACAGCGAAATAATCACCTGGGCTCCCCAGTAGGACATCTGCCCCCAGGGCAACACATAACCGAGAAAGGCTTCTGCCATCAGGGCCACATAAATCGTCATACCAAAAATCCAGACCAGTTCCCGAGGTGGCTTGTAAGAACCGTAGAGCAAGCCGCGGAACATGTGCAGATAGACAACAACGAAAAATGCTGATGCCCCGGTGGAGTGCATATAGCGGATAATCCAGCCGTAGTCCACATCACGCATGATGTACTCTACTGAAGCAAATGCTGTTTCAGCGGAACCCTGATAGCTCATCAGCAACCAGATACCGGAAATCAGCTGAATCACCAATACCACCAGGGAGAGAACACCAAAGTAGTACCAGAAGTTAAAGTTTTTCGGAGCGTAATACTCACCCATGTGGGTATTCCACGCACGCACGATTGGCAGGCGCGCATCGACCCAGTCACGTAAAGACACCAACGCTTTCATTAGCCTGCCTCCTGATCTACACCAATGATAACCACACCATCACTCTCGTAGGAATACGGAGGGACTACCAGATTCGTCGGTGCGGGGACCCCTTTGTAAACCCGGCCGGCGAGGTCAAATTTAGAGCCATGGCAGGGACAGAAAAAGCCCCCCAGCCACTCGGCACCGCCCAGATCCTGAGCACCCACATCGGGACGAAACATCGGAGCACAGCCCAGGTGTGTACACAGGCCCACCAGAACCAGGTACTCCTCCTTAATGGCACGGTGCTCAGCGTCCACGTAGGCAGGCTGATCGGAGGCCTCGGACGATGGGTCCCTCAGCTCTTCGCGCCCCTTGAGATTATCGAGCGCCTGCTGGGTGCGGCGAACAATGTATACCGGTTTACCACGCCATTCGACGGTCACCATCTGACCGGGTTCGATTTTTGAAATATTGGCTTTTACCGGAGCACCAGCGGCTTTTGCCTTGGCACTAGGGTTCCAGGACCCCACAAAGGGAATAACAGCCCCTACGACCCCAGCGGCACCCACCACACAAGTGGCCCCCGTCAGGAAACGTCGACGCCCCTGATTAATACCGTCATTGCTCATGACGCACTCCCGTTAGCAGCAAAGGTTGGCAAATTTTATCTGTGCAAAATGGCGAGCAATAGTAAAGAAAACCACTTTTTATTACAAGACAAAACCCTATATAAAGTAGGTAATAGTTTGTTTTAAAACATAAAAAAACCCGGCTGTATACAGCCGGGTTTTCCGTGAACAAAACGATCGATCAACGCTTGGAGAACTGGGGACGTTTGCGGGCTTTGCGCAGACCCACTTTTTTACGCTCCACTTCACGGGCATCCCTGGTCAGGAAGCCGGCTGTCCGAAGTTGGCCCCGAAGACCTTCGTCATATTGCAGTAGCGCACGTGCAATACCATGGCGAATAGCGCCAGCTTGACCAAAACTGCCGCCACCAGCGACGGTAATATTGAGGTCGAAGGTGGTAGCACGATCCACCAGCTCTAGCGGCTGACGCACAATCATACGCGCCACCTCACGGCCAAAATACTGATCAAGGGTGCGGTCGTTGACCACGATGTTACCCGCTCCGGATTTCAGAAAGACTCTGGCGGAGGAGGTTTTACGACGGCCGGTACCGTAATATTGGGTGTCTGCCATAATTAACAATCCGTTAAATGTTCAGTTCTTGCGGCTGCTGAGCGGTGTGGGGGTGCTCGGTGCCTGCGTATACTTTGAGCTTCTTAAACATAGCGCGACCCAGAGGACCTTTAGGCAACATGCCTTTCACAGCCGTCTGGATAGTCCGCTCAGGAGCCTTGGCGATCAGCTTTTCAAAACTGATGGATTTCAACCCACCGATATAACCGGTGTGGTGGTGATAAATTTTGTCTCTGGCCTTGTTGCCTGTCACACGCACCCGCTCGGCATTCACCACGACAATATAGTCGCCGGTATCCACATGCGGAGTGAACTCCGGCTTGTGTTTGCCACGAAGTCGAGAGGCAATCTCGACGGCCAAACGACCTAATGTTTTGTCAGCCGCATCTACGATAAACCAGTCGCGCTGGACGGTTTCGGCCTTTGCACTAAATGTTTTCATTTTTTCCTGCCTGAAAGTTTCTGGCCTTCCTAAAAGGAGGCCGCATTTTACAGACCACCCCTACCCTTTTCAAGGATAATTTTGCCTAAAAAAATATTGGCGAATTAAACGGAACAGTCCCTGCCTGCAGGCCCCCGGAGACCGAACCGGTCAGGGGCGATGTGGTCGTGCCAGATACTCGTGTGATTGCATTTCGAGCAAGCGACTACGGGTTCGCTCAAACTCAAAACCCAGTCGACCTTCGGTATACAGTGCGGGCAATGGCACCTCGGCGGACAACACCAGCTTAACATTCCGGTCATAAAATTCATCTACCAGGTTGATAAAACGCCGCGCCTGATCCTCATTGCTGCGCCCCATCTGCCGAACATTGGTGACCAGTACCGCATGGAATTCACGGGCCAGCTCGATATAGTCATTCTGGCTACGCGGGGTATTGCATATCACATCAAAGTCAAACCAGACGACATCTTCAGCAACCGCGCGACAGGGAATGTCTCGTCCTTCAATGGTGATATCCACAGATACCCGCACTTCACCACTGGCTGGCACAAGGCTGTTAAACGCCGCTTCTATGGCTTCCTGTGCGCTATCATCCAGAGGCGCGTGGTACAACTGGGCCTGCTCAAGGGTACGTAATCGATAATCGACACCACCATCGACATTAACAACCCGGGTATGCTCATTGAGCAGGGCAATGGCAGGCAGAAAGCGTTGCCGCTGCAAACCATTTTCATAGAGCTGATCGGGGACGATATTGGATGTTGCCACCAATGTCACCCCGCGCTCGAACAGCAATTTCAGCAGCCCCCCCAACAACATTGCATCAGCGATATCAGCGACAAAAAACTCATCAAAGCAAATTACCCTGGCTTCAGCGGCGATATTGTCAGCGACTTTTTCCAGCGGGTTCTTAACTCCATCCAACAGGCGCAGCTCCCGATGAACCCGACGCATGAAGCGGTGGAAATGCGCACGCATTTTCTCTTCGAAAGGTAGGGATTCAAAAAAATTATCCATCAGGTAGGTTTTGCCGCGACCCACGCCACCCCAGAAATACAACCCCTTGACCGGCACAAAGGGCCGGGTAGATCGAAAGTACGCTCTGAGTCGTTGGAAAATCGAGTGATTTGCTATCCAGACATTTTGTTCCAATAACTTTTCATAGAGCGCCTGTAGCAGAGCCACTGCCTGCTCCTGGGCAGGATCGTAGCTGAAAGAGGCCTGCAGCAAATCCTGCTGATATCGCTGCAAAGGTGTATGTGTGGGAACAGACGCCCGAATCATAATTGACTGGTTCAATAGAAGAATGCAGAAAACAAGGCCGGGAACTTTAGCCGTGCAAAAGGATAATCGCAACCCGTTACTCACACGGGGTGCATGACATCATTGTCATACGACAGCGTCAGGGAACACAGGAAGGCCTCTTCAAAAAACAGTTGCCTCCAGATACAGCTTCTTTCAGACTACACATCAAAATCCGCTGCATATCTCTGGAGGTGGTCGCTTGGATACCCCGACTGTATTATTGATTGGCTTGCTGTGTGCGTTAGGCGGCTTGGTTGTTGGCCTACTGACCGGGCGAAGCCTTCACCCCGGGGAGCAAGAACGCAAAGCCACCGAGCACAAACTCAAGGAAGCACAGGAACGGCTCCAGGATTACGAACACGAGGTAACCGAGCATTTCATCAAAACCTCCGAGCTGTTCAACAACCTGTCACACAGCTACCGCGATGTTCACGAGTACCTCTCTGCCAGCGCCATGCGGTTGACCGGCGCCGACACCAGCAAGAAAATGGTCGATGCCGGGTTTGGACGCCTTGAGGAGCGCGGCACAATGTTGCCCACAGAAATACCAGAACCGCCGAAAGATTACGCCCCCAAGGTCCCCGGCGGCATCCTCAGTGAAGAATACGGGCTCAGAGATGACAGTGCATCCCGCGACAATCTCCGCGCAAAAGTGGCAAATGATGCCGCAGAAGAGACCAATGACAATGATGACCCGACGCTTAAAGTAAGCTGACGGGGAACGGGAACAAAGCGATCCACCAAAGCCTCCCGCTGTGCGGTTTGTGACATAATGCGCTCTTTGTGAGCTCGCGGAGCCCTGTGGTGTCTTTTATTTTTCGAGTGTTGCGCTATATCAGCTGGCCTGTAGTTGCCGGCCTGCTTGCGGCCGCACTGTTCATGTTATTACTGCCGGAAACACTCAACAACGCAGTCAAAATGGAGACCAGGGGGTTGTCACCTGGCGTTTCCGGAGAGTGGCAGGGGCCGGCCTCGTATGCCTCAGCTGTACAACGGGCATCGGCATCGGTCGTCAACATTTATACGCGTAAAACGCTCGAGCGCCCCCGCCACCCGTTACTGGATGATCCTTTCTTTCGCCGCTTCTTCAGCAACAGCAATCTGCCACAGCAACAGCGCATGCAGTCGTCTCTGGGTTCTGGGGTCATCCTGACTGAAGACGGCTATATTTTGACCAACAACCATGTGGTGGCCGAAGCGGATGAGATCGTCGTCCAGCTCCAGGATGGTCGAGAGGCAATGGTCAAGGTCATCGGCAAGGACCCGGATACAGATCTGGCTGTGTTGAAGATAGATCTCGATAACCTGGTACCTATCAATATTGATGCGGCCTCCATGCCCAGGGTGGGGGACGTCACGCTGGCCATAGGCAACCCGTTCGGGGTCGGACAGTCGGTCACCCAGGGCATTATCAGCGCTACCGGTCGCAATGGCCTGGGACTCAACACGTTTGAAAACTTCATCCAGACTGATGCAGCCATCAATCCGGGTAATTCTGGCGGGGCACTGGTGGACGCCTTTGGCAACTTGCTCGGCATCAATGCTGCCATTCTCGACAAGACTGGCTATTCAGTGGGCATCGGCTTTGCCATTCCCGCCATTACGGCAGTAAAAGTTCTACAGGATATCGTCGAACACGGCTATGTAATCCGCGGCTGGCTCGGCGTCGAAGCCCGCCCGCTGACCAGGCTCGCTGCGACAAAACTGGGCATGGACCCGCCATCAGGACTGGTGATCACCAGCATTTACATCAACAGTCCCGCTCATCTTGCAGGCCTGCAACCAGGGGACATTATCACCCGTATCAATGATTACTGGGTGGTAGACAATGAAAAGAGCATGAATCTGATCGCCGATCTCTCGCCCGGCGACTCCGTCAAGCTTGAGGTCATAAGGGAGGGTCAAAAAAGCACAATCATGGCGGTGACAGGCACCCGACCACCGCCCGAATAGTGCTCGGAATTACTGTTTGAGCAATTCGGCCAAAACATCCAACAGCCAACGGTTTTGCTCGGTTGTGCCGACAGTAATCCGCAAAAACTGTTCTATTCTCGGCTGCCTGAAGTGACGGACAATAATACCCTTTTCACGTAATCTCGCCGCAAGCTCCACTGCATCCCGATCCCGGGACGGGCAGGTCGCCAGAAGAAAGTTCGCGGAGGATGGCAGCACCTCAAAACCCAGTGATTTCAGGCCAGAAGCCAACGTTTCACGACTACGAACAACCTGCTCGCAGACCTCGCGGAAATAGTCCTCATCGGCGAAGGCCGCAGCGCCTCCAACAATGGCAAAACGACTGAGCGGATAAGAGTTAAAACTGTTCTTCACACGCTCCAACGCCTCGATCAGAGCAACATCGCCGATAGCAAAACCGATCCGCAGGCCCGCCAGCGACCGGGATTTTGACAACGTCTGAGTCACAAGCAGATTGGGATAACGCCCGACCAGGGAAACCGCTGTCTCTCCGCCAAAATCGATGTAGGCTTCATCCACTACCAGAACCGACCGCTGATTTTTTTTCAGCAACCATTCAATTTCCGGCAACGACAGCAGTATCCCGGTGGGGGCGTTCGGATTGGGAAAGATAATGCCGCCATTACTGCACAGGTAGTCCGCCACCTGAATGCGGTAATCGCTGCCCAGCGGTATGCGTTGATAATCCACCTGATACAGACCGCAGTAAACGGGGTAAAAACTGTAGGTGATATCCGGGAAGAGGACCGGCTCATCGTGCTTGAGCAGCGCCTGAAAAATATGGGCCAGCACTTCATCTGAACCGTTGCCCAGGAACACCTGAGCCGGAGCAACAGCATAGTAATCTGCCACCGCCTGCCTGAGTAATGTACCGCTGGGGTCGGGGTAGAGGCGCAGGCTATCCCCCAATTCTCCGGCGATGGCTTCCAGAACCCGGGGTGAGGGCCCATAGGGGTTTTCATTGGTGTTCAACTTAGTCAAGTTGGTCAGCTTGGGCTGCTCTCCGGGCACATAGGGATCCAGCCTTGCAACGACATCACTCCAGAAAGGGCTGCTCACGGGGTTACCATCATGACTTGATACGATATTCGGCAGAGCGGGCGTGGGCTGTCAGGCTTTCCCCTCGGGCCAGCACCGACGCAGTTTTCCCCAATGTCGAAGCACCTTCGGCGGAACACATAATCAGTGAACTGCGCTTTTGAAAATCATAAACACCCAGCGGCGAGGAAAAACGGGCTGTCATGGAGGTCGGCAGGACATGGTTGGGACCGGCACAGTAATCGCCCACCGCCTCGGCGGTATAACGACCCATAAAGATTGCCCCGGCATGCCGAATACCCGGCAACCAGTCTTCGGGGCTCGCCACAGATAGCTCCAGATGCTCGGGAGCAATGCGGTTAATCAACGCCAGTGCATCCGTCATGTCCGCTACCGCGATCAGGGCACCGCGCCTCTCAAGTGACGCACGAATAATCGATGCCCGCTCCATGGTGGGCAACAACTTGTCAATACTGGTTTTCACCTGTTCGAGGAAATCCATATCCGGACTGATCAGAATGGCCTGAGCTTCTTCGTCGTGCTCAGCCTGTGAAAACAGATCCATAGCGATCCAGTCCGGGTTTGTCTGACCATCGCAAACCACCAGAATTTCCGAGGGCCCCGCCACCATGTCCAGACCCACGGCTCCGAACACAGCCCGCTTGGCCGTGGCCACAAAGATATTGCCCGGCCCGACAATCTTGTCCACCCGAGGCACGGTTTCCGTACCATAGGCCAATGCACCAATGGCCTGAGCGCCGCCCAGTGTAAACAGGCGATCAACTCCGGCAATCGCTGCCGCAGCGAGGACCAGCGGATTCAGTTCGCCACCCGGCGCGGGCACCACCATGATAATCTCGTCAACGCCGGCCACCCGGGCGGGCAGAGCATTCATCAGAACCGACGACGGATAGCTGGCTTTGCCCCCGGGCACATAAATGCCCACCCGGTCCAGTGCGGTGATCTGCTGCCCCAACAGGGTGCCGTCCTCTTCCCGGTAGTGCCAGGAGGCCTGCTTCTGGTGCTGGTGATAACGGCGAATTCGTTCCGCCGCCAATTCCAGTGCATCGCGCTCAGCTGCGGGGAGACCGGCCAATGCTCCGAAAACGACGTCGGGAGGAATTTCGAGCTCCCGGACATCATCGACATCCCGGGCGTCAAAGCGATTGGTAAATTCAATCAAAGCCTGATCACCGCGCTGGCGCACAGCCGCCAGAATATCAGCAACGATCTGCTCAACATTTTGATCTGATACATTCTCCCACGCCAGCAATTCAGTCAGCCGGTCGTCGAAACAGCTATCTGCGGTAGACAACTGCAGGATACTGATGGGTTCACTTTGCATCGTCATCGGACCTTCTTCACCGCTTCCGTCAGACGGTCTACGATATCTTGCAGCAATCGGTGCTTCATCTTCATGGCGGCTTTGTTCACAATTAGCCGGGAACTGATGTCAGCAATAAACTCCCGGGCCTCCAGGCCATTGGCCCGAAGCGTATTGCCGGTATCCACAATATCCACAATCTCATCCGCCAGGGCCATGATCGGAGCCAGCTCCATGGCACCGTAGAGTTTTATGATATCCGCCTGACGACCCTGTTCAGCATAAAAACGGCGGGCCACGTTAACGTATTTGGTAGCTACCCGAATACGCCCTGTGCCAGGCGCTGCCCCAGCCACTGCCGCAGTCATCATACGACAGCGGGCGATACCCAGGTCCAGCGGCTCATAGAGCCCGTCACCGCCATGCTCCAGGAGGGTGTCTTTTCCCGACACACCCAAATCCGCTGCCCCAAACTGCACATAAGTAGGAACATCTGAACCACGCAATACCAGCAATCGCACATCGGATCTACTGGTATCAAACAGAAGCTTGCGACTGGCGCTGATGTCTTCCAGAGGCGCAATATCGACTTCCGCCAGCAAAGGCAGGGTTTCTTCCAGAATACGCCCCTTGGTCAGGGCAATGGTAATTTGCATGGCACTCACATTGTTTATGCAACTGGTTACTTGAGGAAAACACCCGACCGGGACTAACGGCCTGGAATCCTGCGGATATTGGCACCGAGCTGCTGCAGCTTTTCCTCAATACATTCATACCCTCGATCTATATGGTAAATACGATCGACAATGGTTTCACCATCAGCCACCAGTCCGGCAATCACCAGACTGGCCGAGGCCCTCAGATCTGAAGCCATGACCGGCGCCGCTTTGAGCCGCTCAACCCCGGTAACGATGGCAGTATTTCCTTCCAGGGTAATTTTGGCCCCCATTCGATTAAGCTCATGGGTCTGGACCAGGCGATTCTCAAAGATCGTCTCGG
>PANQ01000002.1:0-171379 GCA_002707685.1 Porticoccus sp.
AAGTCGCGCCCATCACGGGCGCGTGGATTGAAACAACCTGTCGATATCAAAAGGCAAGCGCAAGGGTTGTCGCGCCCATCACGGGCGCGTGGATTGAAACAGAGACATTGATCTGGATATGCTGGTAGACAGTGGTCGCGCCCATCACGGGCGCGTGGATTGAAACATGAATACCAGCCAATGGGTGCGAGCGCAGCGCCGTCGCGCCCATCACGGGCGCGTGGATTGAAACAACTCATATTGCATAGCTTGACCTCGCTATAGTGGTCGCGCCCATCACGGGCGCGTGGATTGAAACGGATGCTGTACTCGCCAAAGCCATCACGCCAGCTCGTCGCGCCCATCACGGGCGCGTGGATTGAAACTCATTCTGTCATTCATAAAATTGTCATACATATCGTCGCGCCCATCACGGGCGCGTGGATTGAAACACTACTGTTGCAGAGATGCAAGAAGCATTGAACTGTCGCGCCCATCACGGGCGCGTGGATTGAAACGCTGTCGAGGTCGCCAACACATACCCTGCGGTGGGTCGCGCCCATCACGGGCGCGTGGATTGAAACTGGTTTGTTGCTGTGGAATCAAAAGCGCCACACGGGTCGCGCCCATCACGGGCGCGTGGATTGAAACCGCCACGCTCAGGAAAATAGACACCCTGCAAGAGCGTCGCGCCCATCACGGGCGCGTGGATTGAAACTGTTGTCATAGTCAGGCCAGTGGCCGCCGCACACGTCGCGCCCATCACGGGCGCGTGGATTGAAACCTCTGTGGTTGATGAAAGCGACGTATTAGCAGTTGTCGCGCCCATCACGGGCGCGTGGATTGAAACTCGGCATTGTCTATACTCCAGCAAAAAGCAGCCCGTCGCGCCCATCACGGGCGCGTGGATTGAAACTCGGTCAGGTCGTGGTCAGCCGTGGTCGTCATGGTGTCGCGCCCATCACGGGCGCGTGGATTGAAACACCAGTTGCCGGAGCGGTGGTAATGTTTATCTGAGTCGCGCCCATCACGGGCGCGTGGATTGAAACAAACGATTTTTTGATTGAGTCCCACTTATATGCGGTCGCGCCCATCACGGGCGCGTGGATTGAAACCTGCCTGCCCGCCGTTTGTGTGTGAGATTAAAAGGGTCGCGCCCATCACGGGCGCGTGGATTGAAACACAACGACCCGACTGTTATCTGGGCCGGTGTGCAAGGTCGCGCCCATCACGGGCGCGTGGATTGAAACCGTGCCTGTCTTTGTACTTTTCCACCCTTGCACCGTCGCGCCCATCACGGGCGCGTGGATTGAAACGTCGAGAAGCGCATCGTTCGCCCTGCGCCGTAAAGTCGCGCCCATCACGGGCGCGTGGATTGAAACTTTGATAGTTTCAGCGCATCTCGGATGCACAACGTCGCGCCCATCACGGGCGCGTGGATTGAAACGCAACACCCGGCGGCCAAAAGCGCTTTTCTCCAGTCGCGCCCATCACGGGCGCGTGGATTGAAACCGTCTGATCTTCCTGACTGGAACCAAGGTAATCCAGTCGCGCCCATCACGGGCGCGTGGATTGAAATTCCAGAATAAAATCCTGACCGGCTGGCGTGTTGGTCGTGCCCCCTGCGGAAAACACTAGTGGTCTTGCGGTTTCATTACCAATTAAGGAGAAGTATCTGACCATCGGCCTGAAACACAGGTTGGATAATTAGTTGATTGGCACTATCATTCTATCTAGACAGTCTAGATTGAGGACCAAAGATGACAGCATGGCAATTACAGGATGCTAAAAACCGCTTCAGTGCTCTGGTAAAAGCGGCAGAGAACGAAGGACCGCAGGTGGTTACCGTTCATGGTAAGGACAAGGCGGTATTACTCTCGGTCGAAGCCTACCAGCAGTTGATACAGCGCAAAGGTAGTTTGCTGGACTTTTTTCAGAGTTCTCCGTGGGCCAAAACCGATATTGAAACTTCCCGCTCTGGGGATACAGGCCGGGAAGTCGAGCTGTGAATTATCTGCTCGATACCTGCCTCCTGTCTGAGTTGTGCAAACCCGAACCGGATGCCGGTGTGGTGGCATGGATTGCCGATATTGAGGAGACCAGACTGTTTATCAGCGTTCTGAGTTTGGGCGAAATCCAGAAAGGCGTCGCAAAACTGGAAAATGGTCGACGCAGGAACGCATTGCAGAACTGGCTCGAACAGGACTTACTGTGTCGTTTCACACAGAGGGTTTTACCTTTTGAGCTCGATATGGCGCTGGAATGGGGGTTGGTCAGCGCGGCGAGCGAAAGCCGGGGCAGGCCGGCTCCGGTTATCGATGCTTTGCTGGCAGTAACAGCGATAGCTCACAACCTCACCTTGGTGACACGCAATGACAAGGATTTTTCGGATTTTCCAGTGAAAGTGTTGAACCCTTGGGGCCAAAATTAAATAGTTACAAGACCACTAAAAATCATTGGATAACGCCATGGTTTTATATTAATTGTTGTAGCTATTTTTTCCGCTTTGAGTTGATTTTTCTGTCATATTTATCTCATTAAAGGATCGCAAATGAAGTGTTCTATAGGGTCTGTCACTAACCGGACCAAAGTGTTACTGCTACCCGTTGCCCTATTGCTGGCCGGTTTGTTGTTGCTCTCATCACCTGCGAAATCCCAGCCAGAACGGACGCTGTTCGACCGGCTCGGTGGTGTGTATCCGATTGCTTTGACGGTCAATGATCTGGTGGATCGTCTGTATATAAACAAGACGCTGAATGCGAACCCCAGGATAAAAAAGGTTCATGAAAGTATCGGCTCAAGAGAAAGTGCCAAAGTGGCGTTGACGGCTTGGGCGGTACAGTATACCGGCGGTCCGGTGCTGTTCCCTGTTCAGATCGGTGAAGTGGATGACGCACTGAAAATCACCGATGGGGAGTTTGATGTAATTCTCGATGAATGCGCGGTATCGTTCAATAACGCGAAATTTCCACAGCGTGAAGTGGGCGAACTATTGAAATTGGTCGAAGGCTTCCGTTCTCAGGTGGTTATTCAAGGCTGAATAGCCCCGTCAGTCATTGACCTCTGCCCCACTGCCAAGACTGGCAGTGGGACGTTTTTGGTTGTGTTGGTAAGTATTGCCTCTGAGCGTGCTCAGGCCGCCAGGGGTTGATGGCTGCGGGGTGTGGAAAACAGCTCGATCACGTACAGCGCCGTGGTTATGTCCAGTGATGAGGCAAGGGTTTCCACCATACCGGTGGGCAATATGCACACTACGTCGTAGCCGTGTTCGCTCATTCGCAGGCAGTAACAGGAGCTACTGTTTTTGTAGTTCATCAGGCAAAGAATTTCATCCATAAACACGTCGTAGGTGTGTTCCTCGGTGTCCATCACCAGTACGTGATTCTGATGGCAGTAGCATACCCGACCCAAAAAGGTGGCTGTGTGTTTCGATTGGGGGTGCCTCGGGTCCGTTACCTCAACGGTTACGCCCGGGGTTAACAGTTCACTCAGTTGCTTTGACATGGCAATTCCTCCGGTAGAGACGTACTGCCGGAACCCGAATGGCGCTGGCACGGGTGCAGTTGATTGGCACGGTTGTGACACGCGAGGTGCACAGAGTTAGTCGAGCGCCGGATTCGCATCAATCCATCGTTAAAGAACGTACCTGCCAATGGTTTTTTCACTGGCATTGAGTTCATCATGGAGAATATTTTTAGAAAGGGCTGTCTAAAAACCATGCTAAGAAGCATGATTTTTCGTTATGATTATTATAATTATTTCAGATAATTACATTGATAAAACGGCTTTTCTGACCATAAAAAAGCCGTTTTAATTTTGTGAAGCTGTTTCGGAAAACTAACCCTTCATTTCTTCCAGTTCTACCCAGCGCTCTGCGGCTGTATCCAGCGCCTGTTGTTTTTCTGCCAATTGGTCCAGCACCGGCTGGGTTTCGGTAAAAGGGCGGTTAAAAAAGTCCGGGTCTGCTGTCTGCTCCTCCAGCAGCGCTATGTCCTTCTCCAGCTTGTCGATCAGGCCCGGCAGATTGTCCAGTTCCCGCTGGAATTTGTAGCTCAGTTTGACGGCGGGTTTTTTCGCCGCAGCGGTTGAGGTGGTCTCGTGATCCACAAGGTGGCCGGAGGGGTGATCCAGCGTATCGGCGATTTTGAGGTGTTTGCCTCGTTTGACCCAATCGCTGTAACCGCCGATGTACTCTTCAATTTTGCCGTCTTCCTCGAATACCAGCACGCTGGTAACCACGTTATCGAGAAACTCCCGGTCGTGGCTGACGATGATCAGGGTGCCCTGGTATTCCACCAGTTGCTCCTCGAGAACTTCGAGCATTTCCACATCGAGATCGTTGGTGGGTTCGTCGAGCACCAGCAGGTTGGTGGGACGCGTAAACAGTTTGGCCAGCAGCACCCGGTTGCACTCGCCGCCGGACAGGGCGCTGACCGGGGTCATGGCGCGTTTGGGCGAGAACAGAAAGTTGCGCAGGTAACCGATAATATGGCGCTCCTTGCCATTAATGCGAATGTACTCTTTGCCGTCGCCGACGTTTTCGGCAATGGTTTTGCTGGTATCCAGCTCCCGCCGGATCTGATCGAAGTAGCCGATTTCAATATTGGTGCCCAGTTTGACCGATCCTTCATCAGGTTCTATCTGGCCGAGCAGAATTTTCAGCAGGGTAGACTTGCCGACGCCATTATTGCCGATCAAGCCGATACGGTCACCGCGCATGATCTTGATCTTGAAGTTGTCGATCAGTTGTTCATTGCCATAGCCGTGGCACACGCTGCGCGCTTCGATCACTTTGCGCCCGGAGTTCTCGGCGGTTTCAACAGTGATTTTGGCCTTGCCCTGCACATTGACGCGCTGTGCGCGGTTCTGGCGCATGGCCTGCAGGGAGCGCACTCGGCCTTCGTTGCGCGTACGGCGTGCTTTGACGCCTTGGCGGATCCAGGTTTCCTCTTCAGCCAGTTTCTTGTCAAACAGGGCATTGCGGCTTTCTTCTTCTTCGAGGGCCTGCTCCTTGAGGGTCAGGTAATTCTGGTAGTTGCCGGGCCAGCTGACCAGGTGCCCACGGTCGATCTCGACGATTCGTGTGGCCAGCCGCTGTAAAAAATTGCGGTCGTGGGTAATGAAGATGACGGCTCCCTGAAAGCTGCGAACACGGTGTTCTAGCCATTCAATCGTGCTGATGTCCAGGTGGTTGGTGGGTTCATCAAGCAACAGCAGGTCAGGATTGGACACCAGCGCTTTACCCAATGCCACCCGCCTGCGCCAGCCGCCGGATAATTCCGCCAGGGTTTTGTGGGCGGGCAATTCCAGTTGACTGATGATGGTCTCTACCTGTTTGTCCACCTGCCAGCCACCGCCGGCATCAATCTCGGCCTGCAAGTCTTCCATTGCCTGCATTCCCTGTTTGTCCGGACTCTGNTGGGATTGGTGGTAAAACCGGTNGATGAGCGATTGTTGNTCGGCCAGACCTTCCCGNACAACATCCGCAACATTGCGTTCCAGGTCCCCCGGCAGGGCCTGTTCCAATTGGCTGATGCGGAGGTGGCGACGGAAGTGGATTTCGCCGTGGTCGGGCTTGATCTGTCCGGTGAGAATTTTCAGCAGAGTGGATTTTCCCGCACCATTGCGGCCGATCAGACAAATCCGTTCACCGGATTCCACCGTAAGCTGGGCATTNATCAGCAGTGGCACATCGCCAAATTCAATGGAAATATCGTCGATCCGGATCAGAGTCATGAAACAGCTGGCCTGTGGTTTGGGGAGGGGGATTCTAACAGAGTTCAGGTGATGGGATATGGGCGCGNNCTCAAGGGTCGCAGGGCGCTTCGCCGTTGAGCAGTGGCAGCAATAACCGCATGGCNTGTTCGACGATCAGCGGTTGTGCCGTTTCAGTCGGATGAATGCCGTCCGCCTGAATCAGGGNCTGNTCTGTGGCGATNTCTTCGAACATGAAAGAAATCAGTGGTACNTNNTCCTNNGCGGCGAGTTTNGGNAAAACANTGGCGAACTGATCGCTGTAACGCTTGCCATAATTGGGTGGAATTTGCATGCCAAACAGAATGGGCTGGCTATCATTGGCGCGACTGAGGTCGATCATGGCCCGCAGGTTCTGCTCCATGCGCGGAATCGGGTAACCCCGCAGCCCATCGTTACCGCCCAGTTCGATCAGCACAAAATCCGGCTGGTGTTCGTCAATCAGGGTATCCAGTCGGGACANGCCGCCACCGGTGGTATCNCCGCTGATACTGGCGTTNATGACCCGATGNTCATCNCCNAGTTGATGTTGCATCAGGTCCACCCANCCCTTNCCGGCATCGATACCATAACCGGCACTGATGCTGTCACCCAGAACCAACANGGTGGCGCTGTGGGCNGGGAGNAGCACAAGCGATAAAATCAGGGCAATACAGNAGCGGATCATGGCAACAAANTTGANGGTGACAGATAACTGTTACAGTGTATGGCGTTTGTCGGTAAATGGAAGTNATCAATGATTGAAGCGAATCATATTACCAAGGAAGTGACCACTTCCGAGGGTGTNCTNCGAATTCTGGACGATATTAACCTGACCGTGATTGACGGAGANGCNCTGGCAATTATCGGNCCTTCCGGATCNGGCAAGTCTACGCTGNTGGGNATCCTGGCGGGNCTGGATACNCCCAGCGCCGGGGTGGTCAGGGTGAACGGNGAAGATATCACGGCCATGACNGAGGAGGGGCGGGCTGCCATGCGTGNCCGCTATGTGGGNTTTGTCTTTCAATCATTTCATTTGCTGCCCAGTCTGACGGCACTGGAAAACGTCTCGTTACCATTGGAGTTGCGCGGTGATANCAGTGCCACCGNNATTGCCCGCAGTTATCTCGACCGCGTNGGATTAACNGCCAGNCTCAGCCATTATCCCCGCCANNTGTCCGGTGGTGANCAGCAGCGTGTTGCGCTGGCGCGNGCCTTTGCCAGTCGACCCAGAATNCTGTTTGCCGATGAGCCCACCGGNAACCTNGATACGNTNACTGGCAAGACGATCAATGATTTGTTGTTCCAGNTGAACCGTGAAGAGGGTACNACACTGNTNNTGGTGACCCATGAGGCNACNNTGGCCAGCCGTTGTCACCGGCGTGTGACGNTGCAGGGTGGTCTGNTGGTGGAAAACGACGCGGTGTTGTCNGGTACNNCGGAATGATGGCCTGGAANNTGTTGTGGCGNAGTTGGCGCGGNGGNCAATTGGCCCTGATTTTCTGGTCGCTGGTCATGGCGGTGGTTGTCGTGACTGCNNTTGCCCTGCTGGCAGACAGGGTAGAAAANGCGTTGGTTAAAGAGTCCAGNCACCTGCTGGCCGCGGATGCNCANGTTCGCAGTAGCCGTGCNATACCGGACGANTGGTTGNGNCNCGCGGATGATGAGNGCNTGAAAACCGTGCAGATGGCACTGTTTGCTTCNATGGTCTACAGCGGGGANAACAACCATNTNGCNGCNGTGAAAGCTGTGCAGTCCGGCTATCCNCTNCGCGGCCTGTTGACACTGGCCGAGCGCCCTTTTGTAACGGCCCCCGAGTTTTTTGAGTCGGTAAGCCACGGCCCACCCGCAGGTGAGGTCTGGGTGGACAGCCGTCTTCTGCCTATTCTGCAAATGGAACTTGGCGACTCGCTGGAAGTGGGAGGAGTCACGCTGCGTGTCACCAAAGTCATTGTCGAAGAGCCGGATCGCGGTGGCTCTTTCTCCCTGTTTGGCGCCCGGGTGCTGATGAACTGGCAGGATCTGGCGGCATCTGGAGTGATCCAGCCCGGCAGTCGGGTCGATTACCGTTTGTTGCTGGCGGGTGAAGACAGCAATCTGGCCAGCTATCTCGCCTGGGTCGAGCCGCAACTTAACAGTCATGACCGGCTTCTGTCCCCCGATGAAGCGCAAGCGGGTATTGCCGATACGCTGATTCAGGGGCGGCGGTTTCTGATTCTGGCCGGAAGCCTGGGCGTTGTTCTGGCGGGCATTGCTCTGGCTCTGGCCAGTCGCCATTACGCTGTCAGGCAAACAGCGGCTGTGGCGTTGTTGAAAAGCTGGGGGCTGTCTGCCCGCCGTGTACGATCGCTTTACTGGCAGCAGACCTTCTGGTTGGCGCTGGCGGGCTCGCTGCTGGGGCTGGCGATAGGCTGGCTGGTACATGAATCACTGGTCTTGCTGGTGCGCGAATTGCTGCCGGTCAATCTGCCTCAGGCCGGTTGGCGGCCCTGGCTGGTGGGTTTGGCGACAGGCATGCTGTGTCTGGTGGGTTTTGCCCTGCCAGCTCTTTGGCATTTGCCGTCCCTGTCCCCGCTGGCGGTGTTGCGACGGGATGTGCCCGTCCACCCGGTCAGTGCGATGAAGCGACTGGTGATCGGTTTGCTGGTCATCCTGCTGATGTTGCTCTGGTACAGCCAGAGTGTAGCCCTGACGCTGGCAATTCTGGCTGGACTGGCAGTGACAGCACTGGCGGTGATGGGTCCCGGCTGGCTGTTATTGAATCTGGCCCGACGACTGGGTAACCGGGCCGGCAGTATATGGCGGCTGGCCCTGGCCAACCTGTGGCGTCGCCGTGGACAAACACTGGTGTTGCTGACCGGGTTTGCCGGAGCCATGGCGATTCTGATGACGCTGGTGATGGTGCGTACCACCTTGATGGAGCAGTGGCGCTGGCAGCTGGCCGAAGATGCGCCCAATCACTTTCTGGTCAATGTGGCTCCCCACGAACTGGATGGCGTGAAACGCCTGTTGGCAGACAACCAGCTCAGTTCGGTGGGCTGGTATGCCATGGTTCGCGGGCGGATAACGCTGATTGATGGACAGCCGCCTTCCGATGAACTGGTGGAGCAAAATAATGCCCTGCGCCGTGAACTGAATCTGAGTTGGACCGATCAGTTGCCCGAAGGCAACAGGGTGGAAGAAGGGCAGTGGTGGGAAGAGCTGACACACTTCGCTGAACGCCATGGCGAGAATGTGGCACCGGTATCGATTGAAGAGGATCTGGCCGGTGAAATCGGGGTGACGCTGGGCAGTCGTCTCACCTTCAGTGTGGGCGGACTCACCTTCGATGGGGTGATTACCAGTATCCGCAGCCTCAACTGGGACACCATGACCCCCAATTTTTACGTGCTGTTTCCCGATGGGTATCTGGAAAAGTATCCGCGAATTTTCATGACCAGCCTGTATTTGCCCCCGGAACAGAAACCGTTCGTCAATACACTGCTCAGTCAATATCCCACGGTATTGGTGATTGAGCTGGATATGGTGATTGAACGGATTCGCTCCATGGTGACCCAGGTGACCCATGGGCTGGAGTTGATGACGCTGCTGATTCTTGGCTGTGGGGTGTTGGTTATGCTGGCCACAGTGACATTGTCGATGGCCGAGCGGCTGGAGGAAAGTGCCATTCTGCGAACACTGGGCAGCACGGCCCGGCGCATATTGACGGTGCAGGCGGTGGAGTTCGGTGCGCTGGGGGCGCTGGCCGGGCTGCTGGCCGCCGTTGGTGCAGAGTTGGCATTGTTTCTGTTACAGCGGCGTATGTTCGAGGCGCCCTTTGGGCTCCATGTCGAACTGTGGCTCTGGGGCCCGTTGGCTGGGGCGCTGCTGATTGGTGTGCTCGGTGTGCTATACACACACAAGGCGGTTCGTCGACCGCCGCTACAGGTGCTGGGTCATCTCGATATCTGAAACCGCTAAAACAGCATTTTGGCACCGAGGTAACTTTCGTGCTCTCCCGCCTGTGTTGCCTGCTGTTTGTGCAGTGACGGCTCCTCCCCGTACTGGATGAATAGCACAGGCCGGGGTATTCCCTCGTCGCCGGAGGTGGCCCAAAGGGATGCGACTTCCCACAGAATTGACCATTGCACGGCGAGGAAGAAACCCTCTGCAATAGCTCTATTATCGGGCGCATGATGGACACCTTCATCACGGTTTAGCCGGATTTTCCAGGTGTCATGAACTTCGCGCTGGATAGGTGGCAGCGCACCAATGTACTGCCAACCGTGAGTGTCCGACAATGCGGGCAATGAGATAAATCCGGTTAGTACAAGAAACGTCAGAGTCGGGAGTTTCAAGGGGCGTCTCCATATTATTGTTATGGGCATTTTTATAAGTAACGTATTGATATAAGCAATCCCGGAGGGTCGCCTGCTGCCATCCAGTTAGTGACAAAATTGTCATCTGTGGAGGTTTGTACGCAAGCAAGTCGATTGTGGATCGCCTCTGTGATGCGAACCAGGTAAGGCAAACGGACGCATCTCTGGAGAACAGGGCAGGAATCCGTTAGAATCCGGCCTCATTTTTTTCTCAAACTCTTGGCCATTATTCATGGAAATCAGTCCACTTCGTCACGCCCTCGAGGATCTTCAGGTACGCACAGACGTGCTTAGGGGGTATCTTTGACTTTGCCAACAAGAAAGATCGCCTGACCGAGGTCGAGCTGGAGCTTGGCGCTGCCGATGTATGGAATGATCCCGAGCGGGCTCAGCAACTGGGGCGCGAGCGCTCGTCACTGGAACTTATTGTGACAACCATCGAAACACTGGACAGCGGTATTGCCGATGCCAAAGACCTGCTCGATATGGCGGTGGAGGAGGACGATGCCGGCGCTGTGGCGGACATTGAATCCGAAGTGGAGCAGCTCACCGCGCAGCTGGAAAAACTGGAATTTCGTCGGATGTTTTCGGGTGAAATGGACCCCAATAATGCCTTTCTGGATATTCAGGCCGGTTCCGGTGGAACCGAAGCGCAGGATTGGGCTGAAATGCTACTGCGTATGTATTTGCGCTGGGGCGATGAAAAAGGCTTTAAAACCACTCTCGAGGAATGTTCTGCAGGCGAAGTGGCCGGTATCAAGAGTGCAACGATTCTTTTTGAAGGTGAATACGCGTTTGGTTGGCTTCGCACCGAGACGGGCGTGCATCGGTTGGTGCGTAAGTCACCGTTTGATTCCGGCAATCGCCGCCATACCTCGTTCAGCTCGGTGTTTGTTTCTCCGGAAATCGACGATGATGTGGAAATTGATATCAATCCTGCCGATGTCCGGACGGATACCTACCGGGCCAGCGGCGCCGGTGGTCAGCACATTAACAAGACCGATTCGGCGGTGCGCCTGACCCACGAACCAACCGGTGTGGTGGTGTCCTGTCAGAGCGAGCGATCCCAACACCAGAATCGGGACAAGTGTTGGAAAATGTTGCGCGCCAGGCTGTATGAGCGGGAAATGCTGAAACGCAGCGAGGCCGCTCAGGCCCTGGAGGACAGCAAGTCGGATATCGGCTGGGGCAGCCAGATTCGCTCCTATGTTCTCGATGACCAGCGTATCAAGGATTTGCGCACTAACGTCCAGACCAGTAATTGCCAGGCCGTGCTGGATGGTGATCTGGATCGCTTCATTGAAGCCTCACTCAAAGCCGGTCTGTGATAACCGCACCTGTCCCGGTCCGGCCCAACCCATGTGGTAGATTCCATGACTGATACACCCAAAAACACCACCGACCAAGCAGAAGAAAACAGGTTGATCACCGAGCGTCGCGCCAAGCTGGCTGTTATCCGGTCCGAAGCCGAGGCCGTCGGTGGCAACCCGTTTCCCAATGATTTTCGTCCCGCAAATCAGGCGGCATCGCTACAGGCCGACTATGGTGAAGAGTCCAAGGAAGCCCTTGAGTCCCGCCATTACCAGGTCAGTGTGGCCGGGCGTGTCATCCGCAATCGCGGTGCCTTTATGGTGTTGCAGGATGCCTCGGGAACCATTCAGCTTTATGTCACCAAGGAGGCGCGCAGTTTTGCCAAGCGTCTCGATCTGGGGGATATCGTCGGGGTCGCCGGTGCACTGCACAAGTCGGGCAAGGGCGATCTTTACGTCAATATGGAGCAATTCCAGTTGCTGACGAAGGCGTTACGGCCGCTGCCTGACAAGTACCATGGTCTCGCCGACCAGGAGCTGCGCTATCGCCAGCGCTATGTGGATCTGATCGTCAACCCGGAGATTCGCGAACTGTTCCGCATCCGCTCGAGTGTGATTGATTTTATTCGTCGCTATCTCAACAACCGGGCGTTTATGGAGGTGGAAACCCCCATGCTGCAGGTGATTCCCGGCGGTGCTACGGCTAAGCCGTTTGTCACACACCACAATGCGCTCGACATCGATATGTATCTACGGGTCGCCCCCGAATTATATCTTAAGCGGCTGGTGGTCGGCGGTTTTGAGCGGGTTTATGAGATCAATCGCAACTTCCGTAACGAGGGGCTCTCGACCCGTCACAACCCCGAATTCACGATGCTGGAATTCTATCAGGCCTATGCGGATTATCACGATCTCATGGATCTGACCGAAGATATGCTGCGCAGTCTGGCTGTCGAGGTGCTCGGTAGTCCCGAAGTTGTCAGCACGGTTAAAAACGCCGAGGGCGAGGTGTTGCAGGAAACCCGTTACGACTTTGCCAAGCCTTTCCGTCGCCTGTCGGTATTCGATGCCATTCTCCACTTCAATCCGGATGTCAGTGCAGCGGCACTCTCCGACCCGGAAGGCGCCAGGGAACTCGCTGAGCATCTCGATATTCCCCTCAAGGACAATTGGGGGCTGGGCAAGGTACAGATCGAAATTTTCGAAAAAACTGTCGAGCACCGCCTCGATCAGCCGACCTTTATCACCGAGTATCCCACTGAGGTGTCGCCACTGGCCCGTCGCAGTGACCGGAATCCTTTTGTCACCGAGCGTTTTGAGTTTTTCGTCGGAGGTCGTGAGATCGCCAATGGCTTTTCCGAGCTGAACGATGCAGAGGACCAGGCGGCGCGTTTTCGTGCCCAAGTGGCAGAAAAAGAGGCTGGGGATGACGAGGCAATGCATTATGATGCAGATTATATTCGTGCACTCGAGTACGGTCTGCCACCCACTGCTGGTGAAGGAATCGGTATTGATCGTCTGGTGATGCTGCTCACGGACTCGCCTTCGATCAGGGATGTGTTACTGTTCCCTCATATGCGCCCTGAGTAGTTTTCTCGGGTTCCTTGCGCCGCCCTTGCCAGGGTACGACCCCCACGAGATGTTGCCTGCGGGGGTGAGCGTGAATGACACTTTGAATAAACCGCTATGATATCAATAGTCGGAAGTGTTTTGAGTGCGATCAATAATTCCGTGACATCCGTTTTTCAAAATGGGTGTATGTTCAAGGAGATCAACGGGTTATGGCGGGGAAGTCAGGCTATCAAGAAAAGCTGGACTGGTGCGATAAAATCAATCGCGCCCCGCAGCGTGCTGCGGCCCTTGCAGAGGCGCAGTGGCAGTCAGTGATCATCGGTATTCTGATGCTGACCGGCGGGCTGGTGATGACGGCCCTGTCGCTCTGGGATATCTATGCGGACCTGGGTCCGGTATGGACAAATCTGGTTACCCTGGCAGCCGGATTGATCATCACCTTCTTCTATATTCTGTTGCTCAACAAGGGCGGCACCAGTGCTCGACTGACCGTCGTCATACTCCGGTTGACCCTGATTATCATGGTCTTTTTACATTTCTTCTGGTTGTTGGTCGAAGATGTGGAATGGTCCGGACTGCTTTGGTGCCTGGTGATGTTGCCGCTGTTTTTTCATCTGCTTGGCTACCAGCGGGGTTTAATTCTGGTATTGCTGCTAATCAGTGGCACCACATGGCTGCTGTTCTGGCCATCCGCTTTCTATTCATCTCCCCATTCGACAGAGATTCTGTTTCGGTTCTGGGCTGCTTACCTAATCCTGGCCTGGATTTCCTTTTCAGTGGAGTATATCCGTCACCAGACCCGACAACGATTGCAGGCTACCTGGCGTGAACTTGATATACAGGCCTGTACGGATGAATTGACCGGCCTGGCCAATCGACGCGGTTTGCGGGAGTATCTGGGCAAGCAGGAGCAACGCAGTACCCAGGGAGAGGGTAGTTATGCCGTGATTCTTGGCGATATGGACGACTTCAAGCAGATTAATGACCGCTACGGCCATGATGTTGGGGATCGGGTGTTGTCGACCGTGGGTAAACTTATCAGCAGTTTGGTCCGGGAAGATGATCTCGCCGCTCGCTGGGGGGGTGAGGAGTTTTTGTTATTGCTCGCAGATACCGATGCTGAGGGTGCGAAAGTGCTGGCTGAGAAAGTTAGAGACTGTGTGGCCACCAGTAAAATTCTGGTGGATGGCGAGTCGATTGACCTTAGCATGAGCTTAGGGGTTGCTGCCCAGCAACAGGATGCTCCTTTATCGGCTTCGCTGAAATCTGCCGATGCTGCCATGTATGAGGCCAAGCGTCGGGGTAAAAACAGTGTGGTCATGACGAACCAGTTACCATCGAGCATGGGAAATGGAACCCATCAGGATTCACCGGTGGCGATCACTGATCCGGTGAATACCTGAGACGGCAGTAGAGGGTAGGGGGCTTCAGAGCGCATTGATGGTGGTGCACTGCTGTGAGAGTTTATCCAGCGTAGCCTCCATGTCGGCCATTCTTTCCCGCTCTTTGGCAACGACCTCGGCCGGTGCTTTGCCGACGAAGTTTTCATTGCCAAGTTTATTCTGTACTTTTTCCAGCTCTCTCTGCAGTTTGTCAATTTCCTTGTTTAGTCTCGCGAGTTCCGCATCCTTGTCGATCAGCCCTGCCATAGGAACCAGAATTTCCATATTGCCCACCAGTGCCGTGGCCGACATGGGTGCCTCATCACCTGGCTCCAGCCAGGTGATGGCTTCGAGATTCGCCAGTTTGGCGAGAAACTGGCGGTTGTCGTTCAACTTGCGCAAGTCATCGGCAGAACCATTGTTGAAATAAATGGGCAGATGTTTTGCCGGTGTGATATTCATTTCACCGCGGATGTTGCGGATACCGATGATTACCCTCTTCAGCCATTCAATATCTGCGATGGCGGTTTCGTCGATGCGACTGTCGTCGGCCTCGGGATAGGGCTGCAGCATGATGGTGTCGCCCTTGGCACCGGCAAGCACCTTGATTTGCTGCCAGATTTCTTCGGTGATGAAAGGCATCAGCGGGTGGGCCAGCCGCAAGGTGGCCTCCAGCACCCTCACCAAAGTGCGACGGGTGCCCTTTTTAAGGGCTGGAGCGGCGTCGTCGTCCCACAATACCGGCTTGGACAGTTCCAGATACCAGTCGCAGTACTCGTTCCAGAAAAATTCGTAGATAGCCTGTGATGCCAGATCGAGCCGGTAATGGTCGATAGCCTCTGTAACGGCCTTCTCGGCCTGTTGCAGGCGACCGATGATCCAGCGATCCGCCAGGCTCAGTTGATAGTCAGTGCTGTTGTCCTGACCGCAGTCCTGATCCTCGGTATTCATCAGTACATAGCGGGCGGCATTCCACATTTTATTGCAGAAATTGCGGAATCCTTCAATCCGGCCCACATCGAAATTGATATCCCGGCCGGTGGAGGCCAGCGAGTAGTAGGTGTAGCGCAGAGCGTCTGTGCCATAGGGGGCAATCCCGTCCGGGAATTCTTTGCGGGTCTGTTTTTCGATCTTGGAGGCGTCTTTCGGGCGCATCAGTCCGGCCGTGCGCTTCTTCACCAGCGATTCAAGGTCGATACCGTCGATCAGATCGATAGGGTCGAGCACGTTGCCCTTGGACTTGGACATTTTCTGGCCATGGCTGTCGCGCACCAGGCCGTGCACATAGACCGTGTGAAACGGTACTTCCTTCATGAAGTACAGGGTCATCATGATCATTCTGGCCACCCAGAAGAAGATGATATCGAAACCGGTGACCAGCACGCTGCTGGGGTGGAAAGTCCTCAGGAGCTCGGCGATATTCGGGTCGTTATCAGCATTGGGCCATCCCAGGGTGCCAAAGGTCCACAGTCCGGAGGAGAACCAGGTGTCCAGCACGTCCTCGTCCTGTTTCAGGACAGTCTCGCCGAGGTTGTGGCGTTCGCGCACGTCTTCCTCGCTGCGGCCCACGTAAACATTGCCCTGATCGTCATACCAGGCGGGAATGCGGTGGCCCCACCACAATTGCCGGGAAATACACCAGTCCTGAATATCGCGCATCCAGGAGAAGTACATGTTTTCGTACTGTTTGGGCACGAACTGGATACTGCCGTCTTCCACGGCACTGATAGCCTTTTCTGCCAATGGTGCAGCTTTTACGTACCACTGGTCGGTGAGGTAGGGCTCGATCACCACCCCGGAGCGGTCGCCCCGGGGTACTTTTAGTTTGTGGTCGTCGACCTTTTCCAGTAGCCCGAGAGCCTCCAGGTCAGCGATGATACGATGGCGGGCCTCAAAGCGGTCGAGGCCGCGATAGGCTTCCGGCACCTGGTCGTTGAGCTGGGCATCGTGGTTAAAGATGTTGATTATTGGCAGGTCGTGGCGTTGGCCGACTGCGTAGTCGTTGAAGTCGTGGGCTGGGGTGATTTTGACACAGCCAGTGCCGAATTCGCGTTCTACGTAGTCGTCGGCAATAATCGGGATTTCGCGATCCGCCAGGGGCAGGGTGACGGTTTTTCCGAGGAGATGGGTATAGCGTTCATCGTCGGGATTCACTGCCACGGCAGTGTCACCCAGCATGGTTTCCGGACGGGTAGTGGCGACAATCAGAAAGCCACTGCCGTCGGTCAGCGGGTATTTGAAGTGCCAGAGGTGACCGTTTTCCTCTTCGGCAATCACTTCCAGGTCGGAGATGGCAGTGTGCAGTGCCGGGTCCCAGTTCACCAGCCGCTTGCCGCGGTAGATCAGGCCGTCCTCATAGAGACGAATGAACACTTCCTGAACGGCTTTGTAGAAGCCGTCGTCCATGGTGAAACGTTCCCGGGACCAATCCGGCGATGCGCCCAGGCGGCGGAGCTGTCGGGTGATGTTGCCGCCGGACTGGGCTTTCCACTCCCAGACTTTTTCGATGAATTTTTCGCGACCCAGGTCGTGCCGGGAGACACCTTCGGCTTCCAGTAGACGCTCCACGACCATTTGGGTCGCAATGCCTGCGTGATCGGTCCCCACTTGCCAGAGCGTGTTGTTGCCCAGCATGCGATGATAGCGAATCAGGGCATCCATGATGGCTTCCTGAAAGCCGTGGCCCATATGTAGGCTACCTGTGACATTCGGTGGCGGAATCATGATGCAGTAGGGATCTGCCTGGGGGGCTGAGCCGGGTTTGAAATAACCCTGCTGCTCCCAAGTCTGGTACCACTTGGATTCAATATCTTGGGGACTGTAGGTCTTTTCCATGCGCTCTCGTAGGGGTTTTTGGCAGAACATGACACCCCATGGCGGATATTGCGGGGCAAATAAACGTAAAGGCGGGGATTATAAAGGGCCAGCTAGCCTGCGTCGACGTGGTTTTCGTCACCTTCCCGGGAATCGGAACTGAGTGTCAGGCGCAGTTTTTCCCGTAGCCGGCGCTCCAGGACGGGCAGGGATTCTGCAATCAGTTCATCCAGCAAATCCTCCAGCTCCACGCTGGCTGCTGCCGGGGTCGAATGCCTCGGTTGGTCGGCAGGTTCGGCCGGTGATGTCAGCGGGGTTTGGGGGCTTTGAAAAGTAGTCGGGTGGCTGGCCGCTTGAGGTGGATTTTGTTCACTTTCTAGTAATGGTTCAGTGAGAATCGGGATGTCCAGCTCGAATGGGTCGTCGAGGTCGTCGAGAGCCTCATCCAGCATGGGAATGTTCTGCTGAACCTCGGGACTGTCGTGGAGGGTGTAACGCAGTTGATCGAGTTCCTCGATCAACGTCTTGCGCGGGTCTTTGGGCTCATGATTCATGGCGCCTACCTCTGGCTGCCAGCAAGGTGATCCGCATTTCTGGTGATCAACACTATTTTTTGTTGCTCAGGTCGTGAAAGTTTAGTGGATAGCCGCGGTGTTTATAAAAGCTGAAACGCTCACGTTTCAACTCTATTATCCGCTGATCATCGTAGACGATCTCAATGGCTTTCTCAAAGCGCGAAAACCATCCCGGTGTCTCTTGCGACAGGTTGATCAGCAATCCGTGGTGCTCACCGGGGTCATCATCGTGATTGATGGCGATGGCTGAGACCGGTTTTGACTCTATGGCGTGAGGCAGAAAGGCGGTCGGCCGGAACGACCAGAGNANGTCGTCGAGTTGCCGGGAAACNTCCTCGTNACCNGTGTGAAGCAATACCTGNAGGNCCTGCTGAAAAGCTTTTTCNGTCAACTGGCAGGCCAGCATCAGCGANTCATNGAAACCNCCATTNATNTTGTANAAATTGATANTGGTCATTGGCTGNCCTGTTCAGCCAGAAATTCCACCAACAGGGGAACGGGNCGACCGGTAGCACCCTTGTTGGTGCCGCTATTCCAGGCTGTACCGGCNATATCNAGATGCGCCCAGCGATAATTTTTGGTAAACCGTCCCAGAAAACAGGCCGCGGTGATGGTGCCCGCTTCCCGCCCACCGATATTCGCCAAATCGGCAAAATTGCTTTTCAGCTGTTTGTCGTATTCATTCCACAGGGGGAGTCGCCAAACCCGGTCACCGCTGGTCTGGCCGGCGCTTTCCAGTGCCTGTGCCAGGGCGTCATCATTGCTCAGCAGGCCGCTGGCATGACTGCCCAGCGCCATGACACAGGCGCCGGTAAGTGTTGCAATATCAATCACGAAAGAGGGCTTGTAGCGCCCGGCGTAGGTGAGTGCATCGCAGAGAATCAGGCGGCCCTCGGCATCGGTATTGAGCACCTCAATGGTTTGTCCGGACATGCTGGTCACCACATCACCCGGCCTGGTGGCAGTGCCACTGGGCATATTTTCGACCGCCGGGATAATGCCTGTGACATTCAGGGGCAGCTTGTACTCGGCAATTGCCGACAGCGTGCCCAAAACGCTGGCGGCACCGCACATATCGTATTTCATTTCATCCATGCCGGCTCCCGGTTTGAGGCTGATGCCACCGGAATCGAAAGTTACCCCCTTGCCCACCAGTACAATCGGTTTGCCGCGGGTTTTGTCCCCCTTGTATTCCAGCACAATCATTTTCGCTGGTTGCTGAGTGCCTGCAGTCACCGATAACAGCGAACCCATGCCGAGTGCTTCCATCTGTTTTTCGCTGAGGACCTTGCAGTCAAGGTTGGGATATTGCCCCGCCAGCTCCCTGGCGTGACTGGAAAGGTAGCTGGGCGTGCAGATGTTGCCGGGCAAGTCACCCAGTTCCCGGCTGCGGTTGACCCCGTTGGCGATGGCACTGCCGAGGAGCAGAGCCTGTTTCACCGGGCCTATTCCCTGTCTGGATGGGCATACCAGGGACACCTTGCCCAGGGTCGCAGGCTTCTTTTCCCTGGACTTGAACGGGTTGAACAGATAGGCCGCTTCCCCCAGTTTGCGGGCCAGTTGCTGAGCTAGCCAGGGGCGCTCGCGACCGGTTACGGCGATACCTTCGAGTGAGATAGAAGCAGATTTGATCGGCAACTTGGTCAATTGGCCGGCCAGAGCGGACAAGGCGTTGAGGCAGGTTTGCTCATTGAGTGCTTCTTTGCCAGCACTGAAGATGAGCAGGCGTTCAGCCGCCAGGCCCTTGGGCTCATTGATCAGCTGCATGGCGCCATCGGCATATTTGATGTCGCCTTTTTTGATCAGTCGCGCTATCAATCCCTCCATAGCCTGGTCAATCTGTTGGAGGTCAGGGCAGTCGAGCCCCTTCGGGCCATAGGCAACCACAAGACACTCGGTTTTGCGGGTGGTGAGCTGACCGACAAAGGTATTAAATTCCATGATATCTCCATTGATGGGTAGGGAGTGCGAGACAATAGCAGTGTAATTCTGGATAATTGGATGAACAACTCCAATGCTAGTCCGCCGAGCATAACAGGAACCCACACTTGCTGATATTTCGCTACATTGCCAAGGATCTACTGATTTCTACATTTGCTGTCAGTGGGGTTTTGTTGATCCTGGTTGCCAGTGGCCGGTTTGTGAAGTATTTGGCCAGAGCGGCAGCGGGTGAAATGGATGCCGGCGTGCTGCTGGCCATTATCGGTTACCGCCTGCCGGGCTTCCTCGAATTGATTCTGCCGCTGGCTTTCTTTCTTGGCATATTGCTCAGTTACGGTCGGCTTTATGTGCAGAGTGAAATGACGGTGATGAGAGCCTGTGGTATGAGCGTGCGCAGGTTAGTGCTTTACACCATGATTCCGGCAGTGTTCGTCGCATCGATTGTTGCCTGGCTGAGCCTGGATGTCAGTCCCTCCGGGATGCAAAAAGCCGAAGCCCTGTTGCTTGCCCAAAAGGAGCGCGGCGAGCTGGACGGCTTGATTGCAGGGCACTTTCATCCNCTGCAGGGTGGTCGGGGTGTCACCTACACCGAAGAGGTGACCAAGCAGAAAGAAATGCGGGACGTATTTCTGGCGGAAAACAATCCCGATGCCGTCGAGGGTAAACAGCTGGTATTGGTGGTTGCGCCCACCGGGCACGTCCGTGTGAGCCCGGACCCGAAAGAGGCAAATTTTCTGGTGCTTGAGGACGGCTACAGAATTGAGGGTGTGCCGGGCAATGCCGATTATCAAATCACCCGGTTTGAGGAATATGGTCAGCGGTTGAGCAAGCCTGAAGAANCNAGGAGCAGGGACAAGGTGGATACGCTGGCAACTGGNGCTTTGATGAGTTCGACGCTTCCGTCCCANGTTGCCACNCTTCACTGGCGNCTGTCTGTGCCGGTGCTGGTTCTGGTGGTGGCANTNCTGGCGNTTCCTCTCAGTAAGACAGATCCCCGCCAGGGGCGATTTGCCAAGACCCTGCCGGCAGTCGTCCTATACATGNTTTACCTGGTCTCCCTAAGCGGTGCCAGAGGATTGGTGGAGGACGGNAACACTGCGGCNCTCGTGCTGATGTGGGGAATCCATATCCTGTTTCTGGGTATTGCNGTGNTGNTGTTTAANTGGTCNNNCGTNNGCGCNCTGTTTNNGCGNCTTTCNGGNGNTGCCAGAAANNCGGNGGGAATACGGTCATGAAATTAAATGCAGGCTATCAGTCGATGAGGCGTCTGTCCTCTTATGTTATGGCATCGGTATTGTCGGCAATTGCCATGGTTCTGTTGGTTATCGTGACGCTGGATGCGGTGGGCGCTGTTATCGATGGGGTGGACGATATTGGTAACAAATACACTTTTTTTCAGGTGGTTATCTATGTTGCGTTGACCTTGCCAGCGCGGATTTACGAGCATATTCCGATGGCATCCCTGATTGGCTGCCTGGTTGGTCTCGGTGTGTTGGCCAATAATTCTGAATTGGTGGTGATGCGATCGGCCGGGGTTTCCCTGTTGCGTATTGTCTGGTTTGTGAGCCGGCCGATCCTGATGCTGATTTTTTTGGGCGCACTGCTGGGTGAATTTGTGGTTCCCTACACGGACCAATATGCCGAGAGCCGGCGGATGGTCCTGAAAGGAGGGGAGAGTTCTCAGGAGACCAATATTGGTATCTGGAACAAGGAAGGTAATGAATACATGCATTTCAATGCTGTGTATCCCGGCGGTGTTTTGTTCGGGGTGACCCGCTATGAGTTTGATGATCAGCACCGGCTCCAGAGAGCGAGTTTTTCCGAACGGGCGACTTACCAGGGTGACCATTGGCTGGAAGAGCGGGGAGTCATCACCCGCTTTCTGGATGACGAAGTGGAAACCGGTGAATTCACCACACGTCTCTGGGACAGCAAATTGTCACCTGAGCTGCTCTATCTGATTATCCTTCCGCCGGAGTCACTGGCCATTCGGAGTCTTTACGATTACACCGAGTATCTGGAAGGGCAGGGCCAGGATGCGTCGAAATATCAATTGGAGTTCTGGCGCAAGGCGCTACAGCCGTTGACAATAGTCAGCCTGGTGCTGATTGCCATTTCCTTTGTGTTTGGTCCACTCCGGCAAGTGACGATGGGCTACCGGATTTTTGCCGGGGTTCTGGTAGGGCTGGTGTTTAGCACTGCCCAGGATCTGCTGGGACCCGCGAGTGTGGTCTTCGGTTTCCCCCCGCTATTGGCGGTAGTCATCCCGACACTGGTGTGTGCTGCTATCGGGTTGATCCTGCTGCGCAGGGCAGCCTGATCCCCTATTGTTAGGGCTTCCCCAACGTCAGTTGGTGACCGGGTTTTTTTTGCTCCGTTTCGGTGGTTTCGGTAATACAACCGTTCGTGTATGGCTCCATTTATCATGCAGGCAGTCGCCGTTACGGCTCACCAGGCACCATAGATAACCAATGCCGAACACGGCAAAGGACAGTGGTGCTAACAGCGTACGTATCCAGCAGGCTTGCCAGGAGGGGGTATCCCCATTTTGAGCGATGAGCTGAATTCGCCAGGATTTCATGCCTAGGGTTTGGCCTGAACGACGCCAGCACCATACAAAAAACAGCCCACAAAAAAACCACCATCCCAGCATGATCAATAATTGCAATGAGCTGTGTGGCGCCTGCATGGTGTCGTCACCAAACAACCTGCGCAACAGCAACAGTACAACACCGTAGGCGAAACTGATGCCCAGCAGCAAAAAACTGTCATAAAGCATTGCCATCAGGCGCCTTGCCAGATTTGCGGAGGGGAGCGTGGTGAGTGTGGGAGAGGTCAAGGAGCACTTCACTTATGTCAGTTAGGGTGTTGGCGAGTTTATGATCACCACTTCAGGTTGCTAATCATTAATGCTCAGCGGCCGCATTCTAGCAAAACAGCATCAACTCGACATCGATAACTGAGATCAATTTCTTCCACTCACCTGATCAGAGAGGGCTCCATAATCCATCTCACTCCGCACGCGATCGCCGTCGTTGGTATCGGGTTGTGATTTGGAGCAAAAAAAGGCTGCCGGTGAGGGCAGCCTGTCAATAAGGCCTATGGGATTGGCCTTGGGCACTAGTTGCTCTTGCGAGCAAGGGGGTAAGACAAATATTAAGCGCCAGTAGTGGGGCTATCCGCTTTCGGTGTTGTGGTCGGTGCTGGTGTTGTCTCAGCACTGGCGGGCTTGCTGGCTGCGGGAGCCGGTTTAGCTGCTACCGGCTTGGCGGCCGCTTTTTTAGCGGGTGCCTTTTTGGCTGCAGGCTTTGCCGCTGGCATAGCCGTTGCTGTTGACTTGGCCGTTAGCTTGTTGACGGTGCGAATCAGTTCGTCCACTTTGGTATTCAGCTCGGCCAGCTTGTCGTCGTTGTTGTAGAACGAAGGCATGGATGGCATTGTCGGCATCACCATTTTGGACGAGACTTTTTCACGAATTTCGTCGATTCTGGAGCTGACATTCATATTGATGCCGTCTTTGCGTAGGTCTTTGCCCCGCTTCTTGATCTTTTCACCCTTGGCTTTCAGTTTGTCGCCTGCTTCCTTGAATCTGTCGCCGGTTTTGTCCAGTCTGGATTTGGCGTCTGACTCAATTTTTGTGCCACGGGCAACCAAGTCGTCAAAATAGCGACGGGTCTGATCGCTCATTTTTTCATAGCCGTCATGAATGTTGTTGAGGCCGTGACCATAGGCGCCGAGTCCGGCCAGCCAGATCTTGCGTGCCAGTTCTTCAGTTTTGTCGATAGTGTTTTTAAGTTCTGCCATAGTAATATCTCCGGTAGCAGTTGAATTCGTGTGTTTACGCTTAATTTCATGCCACATTAGTGATAATTTTTAGAAAACGCATACTAAAAACCAGGTTTTTACGAAATAGTGGAATTTATTTTGCAACGCAGTCGGAATGCTGATGAAAAGACGTGATCATATTCTGTTGGTGAGCCTGGATCTGTTTAATCGCGAGGGCGAAACCAACCTCACTGCAGTGGATATTGCCAATGAGCTGGAAATCAGCCCCGGCAACCTCTATTACCATTTCAAGGGAAAGGAGGAGCTGGTTACGGAGCTCTATGAGCAGTTTGAAGCCGGTATCGAAACTTTGCTACAGGACTCTCGCAGCGCGGATGCCAGTCTGGAGGAGCACTGGCTCTACCTGTATGTG
Source organism: Porticoccus sp. (assembly GCA_002707685.1). GTDB lineage: Bacteria > Pseudomonadota > Gammaproteobacteria > Pseudomonadales > Porticoccaceae > Porticoccus. The sequence continues at coordinate 23,863 of PANQ01000002.1, forward strand.
ATGCTGGAACATATCTTCAACTACCGCTTTTTTTTCCGTAACACCACAGACCTGTTGCACAAGTATGGCGGTATAGATAAGCGGTTCGGGAAGTTGGTGGAAAAGCAGTATCAGTGGATACACCAGTTGTTGGATAGCCTGCTGGAGGAAGGGTTACTGGCGGATAGAACGATGATTGCTAGCCGTATAGATCAGCTGGCTGACAACATCATGCTGATCTTCACGCACTGGTTTCAATTTCAGAACCTTCGCAAAAAATCACTAGACCAGCACCAGTTCATTCAGGGCGCCATTTTGCAGATTATGGCACTATTGGCACCTTATCTGGGTGAACAGCAATTGCAGTTTATGGAAACCTGCACGGAGCTTTCTCTCCGCGAGAAGCAGTGTCAGTAATACAGCATTTGGCCAGGTCCGGACAAATAACAAGGTTTAGCAAAACAACAAAAAAGAGAGAGGTAGATGAGTCATATTCAGTTGGAACGCAATCACACCATGGAGAAAGCACAGGTTCGCACCATGACGGAAGAGCTGGGACAAAAACTGAAAGCCAAGCACGGTGGTGATTATTGCTGGGAGGGCGATACGGTTCATTACAAACACAGCGGTATTGATGCCAAAGTGAGCTTTGATGACAAAACCGTCAGAGTGGATGTAACGCTCGGCCTGTTGATGAGCGCCTTTAAAGGAATGATCGAGTCAGAAGTCACTAAATATCTGGATGAAAAGTTTGCCTGAGTACTCCGCGCATTTATTTCAGGTCGGGGGCTAGTTCTGCGTCGCACCGACACTGACCAGATATTCAGTGACCTGTGTATTGTCGCCGTAGTGGGCCCACTTTAGCGGCGTTTCAGCTCCCCGGCAGGTAGCGTTGATCAGGGCGCCGTTGTTCACCATGTATTTGACCATGTCGACCGTCCCGTCCTGCGACAGGTAGTGCAACGCTGTGCAGCCGTCACTGTCACCCTGGTTGATATCGACGCCCTGATCCACCAGGTATTTCACAACGTCGATTTGCTCCGTCAACGCTCCGTAGAGAATTGCCTGGTTAATCTGGCTTTGCCGAGCCTGTCCGCTGTCCACGAAGGCTTGGAGGGCTTTCAGGTTGCCGAGGCGCGCCGCCATCTTTAAAGCGCCACTGTTTTCGCCTGCCGCAAAGGTCCCGCCGTTTGCCAGAAGCAGGGCTGCCAGATCGTAGTTATCCTGGTAGGCCGCGAAAAACAACGAATCATTGCCCGGTTTTGCCCCATGGGTAATCAATAAAGCCGCCATTCGAACAGTGTTTTTCTTGATCGTCTGATTCAGGGAGCTGGCCAGTTCACCGGCTGGAAAGACCTGGTCAGCTCCGTAACGGGACAACATCACATAAAGCCCGTAGTTGCCGCTGGTGCTTGCGTGTTTCAGCGCGTCTCGGAAATCAACATCGCTGATTTCTGCGAAAAAGCCTGCATCCTCGAACAGATAAGCTCCGTCATGGTTCCGTCTGGTGGTTGCCTGTTTCAGGCCGGCCAGAGTAACCGGGATATTCCGGCTGGCCAGCTCTTCTCTGGCGGCCGTTTCCGCTGCTGAATTTGCGGTCTGTTGTGAACAGCCAGAAAAAACTGTGGCCAATAAGGCGGCTATTAGAACTCGTAACAGATTCATCGGGTTCTCCGTCTCAGGAGCGAAAAAAGGATAAGTTAACACTGCCAACACAGACCGGACAGCAGCGAGTTCCAGCGTTAAATACTGTCTTCAAACTAAACGGGTTCTTTGCCTGTATTGCGGATAACGACAGTGCCGGCCAGCTTGTCATGCCAGCCCTGTTTGCGCTGGTCTACGCCCACCCAAATAAACCCAAGGCATAGTGGAACAGCGGATAAAATATACGCAAAGTATCTGCCGATAGCCTGGCCGGTACGCATTTTTCCACCGGTGGATGCATCGACGATTTGTAATTTCATGGCCATTTTGCCGGGCGTGCCGAGATAATGTAGCCAGAACCATATTGTTGCGACAAATGGCACAACATAGCCAAGCATAACGTCCCAGAATCCGTATATGAGCTTATCCCCTATCCAATACTCTTCACCGTAAATAAGGCTTAATGGCACATATAAAACAATCGCCATGATCACTAAATCAATGAGCAGTGCGCCAAATCTAATCCAGAAACCTGCGTATTCCTTATTTTCCATAAAGCAAAAACTCCTTAATGTGATTTAGTGGTTAACGGTTTTATATCACGTAAATACATTGTGCGACATTCAATACTGGATTCGCTTTTATAGGGCTTTGACAAGAAGTTTTGGTATGTCTGGCTTCTTTCGGGAAATTCTGCCTGGTTCTTCTTATTCTTGCCGTATCAGCCCGTTTCGCCCTTGCGCATTGCCTCTGCTGTATGCTCTGCCAGACTGATCCCGGCTTGATTCATCGTCAAATAGGTGTAGTTTGCACCCGCCTCGCGGATCTGCTCCTGATGCGAGTCATGCAGGGCGTGCGAGACGATAGGCCCGGTGAAACCGCGCTGGCGCAGGGACCGGGCGGCGATCAGCTTGGCCTCAAGATCGTCCATAGCCAGGATTGCCGCCTTGATCTGTCCAAAATGGCAACTGCGCCAGAAATTGCTGTCTTCTGCATCGGCGAACATCACGTTGCGTCCCGCCTCTTGGTGCGCTTTAGCGGTGTAGGTGTCAGCATCAAGGCCCAGTGGCTTGAATCCATCTTGTTCGATCTGGTGGTAAGCGGCGCTACCGGTCCGGCCCATGCCAAAAATCAGTACATCGGCGTCGCCCATTTCCTTTGGTTGCTCGTCAGGGTGGATGGTGTCGCGTTCATACCGACGCAGGTTGGCTTCGTACTGTTCGTACAGCGGATGTGCGAAGCGATTGAGCGGCGCCGATATCACGAAAGAAATTGATACGGCAATGGCCAGTGGCACGAGGTATTCGGGCAGAACACCCGCCGCTACGATCAACCCGAACTCGGAATATGCGGTCAGACTAAGCGCAGTCAGAAAGGCGCTGCGTGCGCGCAGCTTGAACGCCACCATCAGCGCGAAGAACAGCGCCCCCTTGAGCGAAAGCGCGATACCAACGGCCACGGCAAAGACCATCGTGTCCCAATCCGGTAGACCGGTCAGTCCGATTTGCAGGAAAAACCCGACAAGGAAAATTTCCTTGAGCGACCAGAGCGATTCGCCCAATTCCTTTGCGCGGCTGTGGGTGGACAGCAGCACCCCCATCACCAGCGCGCCGATTTCCGATGAAAGGCCCATCGCCTCAAACCCCATGCCGCCGATCACCAGCGACAGCATCATGCCCATCAGCACCAGGAGCTCATCATGGCCTGCGAAATCCAGCAACTGATGCAGTACCGGGCGAAGTAGCGGCAAAGTAAAAACCAGTAGCGCCCAGATATTCGGTGTCTGGCCCGACCAGACCGCCAGCACCACCAGCGCGATAATGTCTTGCACGATCAGGATGCCGATGGCGGTGCGACCGTGAAAGGCGCCCAGCTCGCGCTTGGTTTCCAGCAGTTTTGCGGCCAGCACGGTTGACGAGAACGACAGTGCGATCGCCAGCAAAAGTGCGCTGTTCCAGTCCAGTCCCATGAATAGTTTCAACCCCGGCAGGAAGACAGCGGTGGAAATCGCGAAATGCAACAGTGCCCCGCCCACTACCTGCGGCTGCGCGATCTGTTCCAGCTTGAGCTTGAGCCCGACAGTGAAAAGCAGCATCAGAACGCCCAGATGCGCCACATGGTGCAGCGTTTCCCCGGTGTACGCGGGCAGGCCAAGCGGCGGCCCGAAGATATTGATGGCAAACCCCGCTGCCAGAAAGCCAACCAGGGGCGGCAAGCCAATCTGACGGACGGCCAGACCGAAAAAGAAGGCGAAACTGATGGTGATAACTTCAAACACTGCGCGGTCTCCGTTTCAATGACTTGATTTCGATGTCAACCTTACTGTGAAACACCGCATAGCGATTCTTTATCATTCGGGGCCGCGCAATGCTGAAGCTGTGCGGCACAAACGAGTGCCTTGTCAGCCCAAAAAGGGTCGAGAAAAATCGTTATCAGTATAAATTCCGTTGAAATCCCACAAACACATCCCGAATATTTTTTACTTCACCCAGTTTGTTTACCGCATCGCGGATGCTGTGATATTTCAGCTCGATCAACTGCGGCAGTTTTTCGAGGTCGAGTTCACCGACGCCACGTTCGACGTAATGGCCGAGTACAATTGGCACCAACTGGCTGTTTTTGTGATTGTTTTCTGGGTAACTGTCTGGGTTATGAGCGTCGCTCGAGTATAAGCGGCGCTTTGGATTTGGCAACCTCACGATATATTGCCTTGGATCAGCTGGGGATGCTGAAATATCTACCCTTGAGTATATAAGAGGGTTTTTTGTAGGGATGGGGAATTTTCGGCGGGATTAAAGCAGGGTTGAGGTATTTTAACCCATTGATTTTTAAGTGGTACCAGAGGCCGGACTCGAACCGGCACGCTTTTAAGGGCGGGGGATTTTGAATAATTCAAATAAGCTTGTTTCCTAGCGTCACCCGATGTTTAGGCAAGTTACCCGTTGTTTCTTCAGGTTGTTGTAACATCCTGAAAAATAGGGATATTATTTAACTAGGCATCTTTTTGACGTTACTCGAAAGATGCCTGGGATTCTAAAAGTTTCGCCCATTTGTCTCCCAGTTGCATCCCTAATTTTAGCTATAGAACCATATGCAGGGAGATCCCATGGGAGCAATATCCGCTAACCGTATCAAGTTTTCCAAGCCCAATCTACGGGCTGTGGAGAAGCGAATCAACCAAGGTGGCTTTAGCAAAGAACTATATATTTACGATGCTGATAGCCACCTCGCAGTGAGAGCAAAGCCTAATCAATCCTACGCCGAAAGCGTTTTCTGCCTGTATGCGCGTATTCGACCCCGCGGTGCAGCAAAAAGCAAAATGTATAAGCGCCAGATAATGAAAGTCGGGGATGCACGCAATGCCGAAATCAGTCTGGCACATCTGCGTAAACGCGCAGACAGCCTGTTTCTGGAAATTCAGGAGGGGCGCGACCCCAAACAACTTGCGTTAGAGGAACAGGCAAAACAAGAAGCCGAGAAACAGCTCGTTGGGGCCAAGCGCGCTCTCAGAGATATGATCTATGGTACGCCGATGGACAATGGCGAAGATCGCATGCGCGATGGATTTATTGCTGAGCGACGCCCTAGTAAACGATACCAAAAGGAAATTAAAGATAAGTCCAATAGCTTGCTTTTTGATCTGCTTGATGAGCCTTTATACAGCATGACGCCTGAACGGGTAAAAGTTGTTTATCTGAATATGGTGCCCAAAGGCCAGACACAGCTAAATAATGCAATGCGTATATTGCGCTCTATTTGGAACTGGGCTCAGTCCAAATATGATGATTCCGGGCTCTTCGTGCGAAACCCAGTGAGCCGCGCGATGAAGCAGCTAGGTATCAATATCAACCGAACCAATAGGCGCTCTGTTCGTTTGGATGAAACTGAGTTCGGAACCTACCTTCGATCAGTTCTTAATCTTAGGCACCATGATCATACCTCGGCGCTACGCAATGGCCGAGATGCTTTACTGTTCATGCTTTTCTCAGGTGTCAGATTGATGGGTACGATGACGCTCCGCATGGCCGATATTGACTTAGAGCGTTCGCAATTCACCATCATTAAAAAAGGCGGCGAGCCAGCAACTTTGCCCTTAAACTCCGTGACCGAAGCCATTGTAAAGAATCGGCAAGGGCATTTACCCGCAGATGTGGAATATCTATTTCCTGGGGTTAGCTGCCGAGGCCACTACTGGGACACGAAGGCCGTTCGAAAGATTGTGCAAGAGGAAACTGGCATCGCGGTGACGAATCACGACCTAAGACGCACTTACAAAACCATCGGCGCTGAATTGGCCATTAACCACATATTGATTGATGAATTATGTTGCCATGCGCGAGAGGGGGTCAATGCACACTATATTCATCCGTCCATGAGTGCATTACGTGATGCTAGTCAGCGTATCGCAGATTATATTTTGGAGGGGGCGGGTTTTGATCTGGTCGTAGAGCTACTTGAGCAGTGGTAACTAAGCTATCAGTTGGCAGGTTCCCCAGTAGTCACAGTATCAATCCAGTTTTTAGATGAAAACATCCTTTTGACTGGATGCTGTTGATTGGTCTTTGAAGCTAAGCACTTCTGATTCCAAGTAAAACACCTTACCGAAGCGTTTGTACCAAGGTAAACCGGGATGTTCGGCAGTGCAACGCCACTTCTTCAGCGTCATGGGCGATAAAGATAATAGCGTTGCTGCTTGCCGAGTGGTTAGTTCTTTGTCATGTTCAACTATTTGCACTAGCGTGACTCCCGTATACCGAGCGTAAACTCTAGCAACCTCAGTCCCGACTCGCTGCTACTAATCTTTCAGTGTGAAAATAAAGTAAATTACTTGGCTAACCACATCCCAAAGTTTCGTAATCTGACAATAGAAAAAGCCACCTGAAGGGTGGCTAACTCAGCGAGTGGCGCTGTTCAATCAAATTGTTCAACCACTGCCGAAGAAAACTATTGAGTTCCTTCCGCAGTTGAGGGTAGAACTTCCCTGGCTCTGGAAAGACTTGCTGATAGATGGGAGGTAGCGACATTTCAAAAGTGAAGGCCTCCACCATCCGTTGAGATGGGTAGACAAGCACCACTATTTCAGGGTCTTTACAGACATCGCCATTCTGTTCGAAGTAATGCCCCATTGATACCGCAATACCTGAATCATTGCCGGACGCACCGTCCAAATGCGGCAAGCGCTCCACCACCCAGTCCATCAAGCCCGCCACCTCACTGCGACGGCATTCTTCAGATACAACACCGTCCTTAGCAACAACCCCCAGCTTAACTAGTCGGTCATAGTTGGTTTCATAAATCGTCTTTCTCATGAAATTTTCCTCACTTGTTAATTATCGAGCGCAGTGCCCGCCTGCGCTCCTGACCCGCTGGCGAAGCGCGGGGGTAGCAGATGGCCAGTGGCTCACCGGAAGCCGCAGCTAAGTGAGTGAGCGAAGCGAGGGAATCTGAACGGGTGAGGAAGCGCGAAGCCTTGCACTTGCCAGGCGCGAGGGGCAGCGCCCCTTAGCAAGATTTAACCGATTCTCTAGTAGCTGCTCAGCCGCCTGGAGGGCGGAAGCGTTAGGGAGTGAGAGGGCGGCAGTTCCGCGCAGCGGAATGAGCGATTAGCGAACCCGGAAACGACTGGCCAACGCCCAATATTATTTCAGTGTTTTCGACTTAACGTGGCGAAATGTCGAGCACGAAAACCGCTGCCCTTGTTGGTCATATTTATTGGGCTGAGGTGGCCAGATTGGCTTTTATGAATGTTCGATAACGAGCTTATTTGATGTGATTCATACTCGTAATTCTAGTCAGACTTTAGGATGTGAGATAAAACCTATTGACGGTCGGTTTTATATGGGCAATAATCGTCCGCATATCCAAGCATTAATTTGAAGGTTGTTCTGTGAATCTGGGAGAACTCGAAAAAGCGGCTTTACAGTATTTCTGGAGCCATGAAGAAGCGGATGCCAAGCAGGTGCATGCCTACTTTGAGACGAAGCGGGGCGGGTCTTTGAATACCATTCAGAGCACACTGGATCGCCTGTTTAAAAAAGGCCTGCTCAAGCGGGAAAAGCAGGGCTATGCCTATGTGTACCGCCAAGCCATGAGCAAAGACGCTTTTATCGGCGAGCTGGTTGCGGATGTGACCAAGGATTTCTTCAAGCCCACCGATAATGCCCTGCACGCGGCGTTTACCTCCATGTCATCCAGCCTCTCCGATGATGAACTGTCGGAGCTGGAAGCTCTGATTGAACAACAACGCAATAATACCCGCTCGGAGTAGCTAGCGTGATCATTGGTGGCCTGGCTCTGTTTCTTAATTTTTTTGCTGTGGCGACGCTCGCTTTCTTTTTTGGCGTGGCAGCGGTTAGTGCTGTCGGCTTATTTCGTACTCCCTTGCAATCTATCGATGCCAGCGGTCGGCGCCGGTTGCTATGGCTGGCGGTGTCTACCCCTTGGCTACTTGCCTTGGGGGTATCCGTCTTCTTCCTTTTGTCACTCTCGGTTGATGTGTCCTGGGTCGGGCAGTTGATGCACTGGCATCACGTCAACGCGTTTAATTTTTATAGCTGGCATGCTTATCCCTCCCTGTTGTTGTTACTAATATTTGTTGCCGTTGCGGTCAAGACCTATCGCAGTACAGTCACTCACCTTAGGGCTTATGGCTTGCTGAAGCTGGCGCTGAATGACGAGCAATTACTGGAGAGCCAGGTGCCACAGGCATTTTCGGCGGGTTTTCTGGTGCCTGAGGTATTTATCAGCACCGGCTTGATTGATCAGCTGGAGAAGAACGAACTCCAGATTGTGCAGCAGCATGAGCAGGCCCATGTTAATCGCCGTGATTCCCTGAAAAAGCTTGTATTCAGCTTTCTATCTTCATTCTTTCCCTCGCGTGTTGCTCAGCCGATGCGCCAGGCGATGTCATTGTGTATGGAGCAGTGTGCCGATGAATGTGCGGTGTCTCAGGGGACGAACCGGGCCGATTTGGCTATGACATTACTGAAAGTTACCAAACTGATGCGGGCCTACGGCGCGACCGGGGATATGGCCTCTCTGAAGTGCGCCTTTGGTGACAGTGAGGTTAAGGCGCGGGTAGCGTACCTGATGCTGCCTCAACCGGCCCGCAGCGTACCGTTAGTGTTGATGATGGCGCTGCTCAGTGTCATTGCCTTGTTGTGTTTGCTCAGCGTGGATAGTGTTCACCACGTCATCGAGACTCTGTTTACTCACTAGGAATACCTTATGAAGAAACCACCTGTTCTGCCATTTTTAAAACCGATTGTTAGTCGGTTTTATCGAGTGGTGCTGCCGGTACTCAAAGTACCTTTTTTTTCGCCTAAGAAACCGATTGCGGGTCGGTTTTATGTAGGGGGTAGGATATCAATCAGTACGATGCTCTGTGCGTTGATAGTTTGGCTCCCGGTATCTGCGCAGGCACAAACCGAGCGCATGGCGTCTATCACGATGCAGGACGCACTCACGAAAACGCTGCTGCAACACCCGGAGTTACCCGGTTATCGCGAGCTGCTGAAAAGCGCTGATGGTTATATCCAGCAGGCGGGCATCGGGGAGCGACCGGAATTGAGTTTCGTTGTCGAAGATGCTTTTGGTTCTGGTGATTTCAATGGCATCGACAATGCCCAGTCCACCTTGAGCTTGAGCTGGCTGCTAGAGGGGGAGTTGCTGGACAAACGGACCCTCGCTGCTCGCAGTCAAAAAAATACCTTTATCGCGCAACAGGAAGTCAAACGCCTGGACATCGCGGCGGAAACAGCCCGCTACTATCTGGCCGCGTTGTTCTTCCAGAAAAAGAAACAGCTGGAGCTTGACGCGATTACCCAGCTTGAACGTGTGCAAAGCGAAGTAGCCAAGCGGGTGAAGGCTGGCGCGGCTCCGCATGCAGATTTATATCGCGCACAAGCTAACCTGTCAGAGAAAAAACTGGTACTCAATGACGTCGGCTATGAGATCGACTCCGCCATCCAGAATCTGGCTGCCCAATGGGGCGAGTTCCAGCCGGACTTCGCCACTGTTCAGGGCAGTTTGGATGTGCCGGATCAGCCTGTGAACTTGTTTGCCATTCGTGAGCGCTTGGCGCAGAACCCCAATATCCAGCTGTTCTTGAGTGAGGAACGACTGGCCCAATCGAAAATTGATATTGCGAAGACTGAAGCTAAGGCACTGTGGCGCGTCAACGCGGGGGTGCGCCGTTATGAGGCCACTAATGACTACGGCGTGGTGGCAGGTTTTAGCGTTCCATTGGGCAGTCGCGACAGGAACAAAGGCAAGGTGAGTGCTTTGTCGGCCCAGCAGGCCGTCTCTCGGGCTAACGCCGAGGCAATGCGTATCCGCATGGAGGCCCAACTGGCCAACTATGTGCGTTCCTTCGAGCGTTATCAGGGTTCTGAAGCGGCGCTTAAGCAGGACATTATTCCGCGCATTGAGCGTGCGCTAAAGGAGGCGGAGAAGGCCTACAAACTGGGCAAGTACAGCTTTGAAGAATGGAGCTCGGCCCAGCGGGAACTTCTTGCAGCCCAGGCTGCCTTGCTTGACCTGCAATTCAAGGCCCACCTGAACCGTGTCGAAATCGAGCGCCTGGCCGGTGTGGCCATCTGAGTCTGAGGAGAAATTTTAATGAAACGATTAATTCAACCCGGTGTTGCCATGGCCCTGTCTCTGATTGTGACAGGCACTGTGATGTCAGCGCCAGCCTATGCCGTCGAAAACCAAGAGGCGGCGGCTTATGAAGAAGTGGAAAAGGGGCCGAACAATGGCCGCATGCTGAGACAGGACGGCTTTGCCATTGAGCTGGCCATTTTTGAAGATGGCGTGCCGCCGGAATTCCGGGTCTGGGCCACCCTGAACGGCCAGCCCCTCAGTCCCGATGAGGTCAAGGTTCGGGTCGTGCTCGACCGCCTGGGTGACGTGCAGGACAAGATCGGCTTTTACCGCCAGGAAGACTACCAGCGCGGTGACATGGCGATCTACGAGCCCCATTCCTTTGCAGTGGCACTGAATGCCGAATACCAGGGCAAAACCTATCGCTGGGCCTATGACAATTTTGAGGGCCGGGTGGATATTAAGGATGACATCGCCGCAGCTAACGGTATCGAAACGGCGAAAGCCGGTCCGGGCACCATTCACCAGACAATCACCGCTTATGGTGAGTTGATCAATCCGGTTGAAAACACACGCGACATTGTGGCGCGCTTTGCCGGTGTTGTTAAGAAAGTGCATGTCAAGCTGGGTAGCCAGGTGAAGAAAGGCGATTCACTGGTAACCATTGAAAGCAACCAGGGCTTGAATGCCTACACCATTAAAGCACCGATTGACGGCGTGGTATCCGGCCGTTATGTCAGCGCCGGAGAGCAAACTGACGGGCAGACCTTGCTGCGCCTGATCAACAATCGAGAATTAGTTGCCGAAATTTATGTATTTCCACAGGACCGCTCGAAAGTACGGATGGGTAGCCCGGTGGTGCTGGAAGTCGACGGCGTTGAGCAACCGGCTGAAGGTGTCATTAGCTACATCGGGGCAGAAATCATCGAAGGGCAGGGCTTTCCGGTACGGATAGCGATTGATAACGCTGCGGGTGTATTCAGCCCAGGCGCTTTTGTTCACGGCCGTATTACGGTTGCCCGTTACGATGTTTCGCTTTCGGTCAAACGCGATGGCATCCAGGCCTTCCGCGATTTTCAGGTGGTTTACGCCAAAGTGGGTGAAACCTATGAAGTTCGCATGCTGGAACTCGGTGCGCAGGCCGGTGAATGGGCCGAAGTGCTGGGCGGGCTTGAGCCTGGTACCGAGTACGTGACCAGCAACAGCTATGTCATCAAAGCCGACATCGATAAGTCCGGCGCGTCCCACGATCACTAAGAGGTTCTTATGTTAGACATGATACTGCGGTCATCGCTGAATGGCCGCACGCTGATAATGGTCGCGGTGCTTTTCCTGTGCGCATTGGGGGCATGGAATTTTACCCGCCTGCCGATTGATGCGGTGCCGGATATCACCAATGTCCAAGTGGTGATCAACACCGAAGCGTCCGGTTATACCCCGCTTGAAGTCGAGCAACGGGTCACCTTCCCGATTGAAACCGCGATGGCCGGATTACCGAATCTTGAATACACGCGCTCGGTGTCCCGCTATGGCCTGTCCCAGGTAACGATCATTTTTAGTGACGATACCGATATTTATTTTGCCCGCCAGTTAGTCAATGAACGGCTATCGACGGCCAAGGCTAAGCTGCCTAGTTCAATGGACCCGGAGTTGGGGCCGATTGCTACGGGGTTGGGTGAGATCTTTATGTTCACCGTCGATGCCGAACCCGGTGCAACCAGGGAAGACGGTTCATTGATCACGCCTACCGATTTGCGGACCGCTCACGACTGGATTATCCGTCCACAGCTGTTGCGAGTACCCGGTGTGGTCGAAGTCAACCCAATCGGTGGCTTTAAGCGTGAAATCCAGGTGGCCATCAAGCCGGAAAAACTGCTGTTTTATCAGGTTACCCAACAGGAATTGATCGCGGCGATTGCCGAGAACAATGAAAACCGTGGTGTTGGTTTTGTCGAGAAAAAAGGCGCTCAGCTGTTGCTGCGGGTACCGGGGCAGGCTGGTAGTTTGGAGGCGATCGGCAATATCCTGGTGCGTACATTTGATACGGTGCCGGTACGGGTGAAAGACCTGGCCGATGTTCAGGAAGGCAAGGAGCTGCGCTCGGGTGCCGCCACCCAGAACGGTCGCGAGGTGGTGATGAGCACCGTCTTTATGCTGGTGGGTGAAAACAGTCGCACCGTTGCCAAAGGCGTGGCGGAAAAACTGCAGGCCGTTAATGCCAGTCTGCCGGAAGGCATTGTGGCGACAGCGGTTTACGACCGCACCAAGCTGGTGGACAAGACCCTGAAAACCGTGCAGACCAACCTGCTGGAAGGTGCGCTGCTGGTTATTGTGATCCTGTTCTTCCTGCTGGGCAACGTGCGCGCGGCACTGCTGACTGCGGCGGTTATTCCCATCGCCATGTTGATGACTATCACTGGTATGGTGCAGACAAAGGTCAGTGCTAACCTGATGAGCTTAGGGGCGTTGGACTTTGGTCTACTGGTCGATGGCGCTATTATCATTGTTGAAAACTGTCTGCGGCGTCTGGGTATAGAGGCTAGAAGCGGCCGATCTATGTCTTTGGCTGAGCGGCTCGAAGTTGTTTATAGCGCCACTAAGGAAGTGATCAGACCAGCGCTGTTCGGTGTGTTTATTATCACCGCTGTGTACCTGCCTATCTTCTCGCTGACCGGCGTAGAAGGCAAGATGTTCCATCCGATGGCGCTGACCGTAGTGATTGCACTGAGTGCAGCCATGCTGCTGTCAATTACCTTTGTGCCAGCGGCCATCGCCTTCCTGTTCAAGGAACCGGTGGAGGAGAAGGAAAACAAAACCTTCCACGCTCTTCAAAACGGGTATGAAAGTTTGTTGGTGAAAGCCATCAAGGCCCGCTGGCTTGTGGTTTCCCTTGCAGCAGTGTTGGTGCTTATCTCGGGCTGGGGTGCGACCCGCCTGGGCAGTGAGTTTGTGCCCAATCTTGACGAGGGCGATATTGCCATGCACGCGCTGCGGATTCCCGGCACCTCGCTGTCGCAGTCAATCGAGTTTCAGCGTGTGCTGGAAGAGCGGATCAAGGAGTTGCCGGAAGTCGAGCGGGTATTCGCCAAGATGGGTACCGCTGATGTGGCTACCGATGCCGTGCCACCCAGCGTGGCGGATAATTTTATCATCCTCAAGCCCCGCTCCGAATGGCCCGACTCCGGCAAGCCGAAGGCGGATATCGTCAAGGAGCTTGATACGCTGGTCAGCGATATACCCGGTAACCGTTACGAGTTCCTGCAACCGATCCAGATGCGTTTTAACGAGCTGCTGTCAGGTGTCCGTGCAGAGCTGGCGATCAAGGTATTTGGCGATGACCTCGACAAGCTGGCGGAAGTGGGCGGCGCAATCGAAGAGGCCATTGGTGCTGTCGAAGGCATCGTGGATATCCAGGTGGAGCAGACCAAGGGTCTGCCATTTCTGACGATAGTGCCGCGCAGTGATGAGATGGCGCACTACAAAGTCACTCTGCGCTCTTTGCAGGATCAGCTGGCAGTTGCTATCGGCGGCCAGGTGTCGAGCCTGTTCTACGAAGGTGATCGCAGTTTTGACATTACCGTCAGATTGCCCGAGCAACGTCGCAGTGACCTCGACAGCCTCGGCTCGCTACCGATACAAGTTAGCGGCGAACGCTATGTGCCCCTGAATGAACTGGTCGACTTTGACTACGTGGACGGCCTCAACCAGGTCAACCGCGAAAACGGCAAGCGCCGTGTGGTGGTCACCGCCAATGTCCGGGGCCGTGATCTGGGTTCTTTTGTGGAGGATGTGCAGGCAGCCGTGAAGAGTCGTGTGGATATCCCGGCCGGTTACTGGGTGGAGTACGGCGGCACCTACCAGAGCCTGCAATCAGCCTCCAACCGCCTGATGGTGGTGGTGCCCGTCACGCTGGTGATGATCGTCGGCCTGTTGCTGCTGGCGCTGCGCTCTTTCAAGGATGCCATGGTGATCTTCACCGGTATTCCGCTGGCGCTGACCGGTGGTGTATTGGCGCTGGCCTTGAGGGATATTCCGTTCTCTATCTCGGCGGCGGTTGGCTTTATCGCGCTGTCGGGTATCGCCATTCTCAACGGGCTGGTGATGGTGTCCTTTATCCGTGAGTTGATTAAGGATGGTATGGGTATCGACGAGGCCATTGTCAGCGGTGCGTTGACCCGCCTGCGCCCGGTGATTACCACGGCTCTAGTGGCTTCACTGGGCTTTGTACCGATGGCCTTGAACACCGGGATTGGTTCTGAAGTGCAGCGCCCACTGGCCACGGTAGTCATCGGCGGTGTGATCTCGTCAACCCTGTTAACCCTGTTTGTCTTGCCTGCGCTGTACCGCATGTTGCAGCGCCCCGCAAAAATCATTTCTCAACCTGAAACCCCCGTTACTCAATAATTGGAGGATTAAACGCCTTATGTACAAGTTGTTATTAGTCGCCGTTGCCGTTCTGGCCAGCACCCTGGCCTTCGGGCACGGCATGTCGGCGGAAGATCAAGCCAGAGCGCTGAACGCCAGTTACTTCGAGTTTGTAGAACTCGGTGCTATCCATATGATCACCGGCTATGACCACCTGCTGTTTCTGTTCGGGGTGATGTTCTTTCTGACCCGGTTCACCGAGATCGTCAAGTTCATCACCGCCTTCACCATTGGTCATTCGATCACGCTGGTGTTTGCAACCCTGGCAGGTATTAAGATCAATTACTTTTTGATCGATGCCGTGATTGCACTGACGGTGTGTTACAAGGCCTTCGATAATCTGGATGGTTTCAAGCGCTACCTGAAAACCCAACCGCCCAGCTTGCTCTGGATGGTGTTCGGTTTCGGATTGATTCACGGCTTTGGTTTGTCAACTCGCCTGCAGCAGTTGCCACTGGGTGCGGAAGGGCTGGTTGGCAAGATCCTGGCCTTCAATGTTGGTGTCGAGCTGGGCCAGATCGCCGCACTGGCCATCATGCTGGTCGTCCTATCTGCCTGGCGCACGCGCAAGAGTTTCACCCGGTTTTCCGCAGCGTCTAATGTTGGCCTGATGGCGACCGGCCTGTTCCTGCTGATGTTCCAACTGCATGGTTATATGCACAGCAAATACCCGGATGATTTCCCGCTCAACAAGGACGATCACTCCCATGTACATGAGGATATGGCGGAGTTGGATTATCCGAATCGTCCGGCAGCACTAAAAAATTTGTTGGACACGGGAACAGGTAAGAAACCGAATGTGCCGACTGCCAGTGCAACTACTGATACCAACACAGCTATTGATATCAATCCAGCTCGGGATAAGACCCAACACAGTCACGACGGTAACTCTTATCACAGCCACTGAATGATACGTCAACAGGAGAAATTCAATGAAGCTATACAAAACCGTACTGATTCTATTTTTGATGTCAGCCTCTTCCCTGGGGATGGCCCACGGCGGGGGTCACAAACAAGTGAGTGAAGATCAGGTTGTCGAGATTGCCCAGCGAGCCCTCGGGCAGCTGTCGTCGGTGGAGCATGGTCTGGCTATCGGCAAACTGAAACCGACCTGGGCAAAGCTTGATGCAAGCAATATCGAAATCGTTGAACGCGGTCGCGGCTACTTTGTCGTCAAGGCCTATAACCCGCAGGAGAGTGACACCACTTACATGCTGATCTCCGCTGCGGGTGAACTGTACGACGTTAACGATACGGGCAAGTTTTCCGGTGTGAATAAGGAGTAGTTATGGAGGCGATAATCAAGGTCTTTGCCGCCGCACTCATTATTGCGTTTACCTCTTGGTTATCTGGAAAGAAACCTGAGTTGGCAGGCTTTATTATCGCCCTTCCCATGGTTTCTATCCTGGCACTGCTGTTTTCCTACCTAGAGCATCGAAGCGCTGACACGTCCATCACCCTGGCCAAGAGCGTGATGGTGGGGGTACCTGTGTCCTACCTGTTCTTTATGCCTTTCTTTTTTGCAGAGAAATTCGGTTGGGGTTTTTGGGTGCCTTATATCACAGGGCTCGGTTTGCTTGGTATCGGTTACCTCCTACATAGCTACATTATGAACCTTATCGGCTAGTGGGTGTGTGTCATGGGAGGTAAGCATTATTTTTTATTTTTCGCATTGATGTAGAGCCACTATGAAACGCTATCTAATAGCTACGTCTATTTTAGAAAATGACATCCTGAGAATTGCGGATGAGGTCGATCAAGTCCTCATGGCGGGAGTCGATGTTATTCACATAGAAAGTAATTGTATTGATTCTCGATCTATAGGCTGCAAAATCTCTAGGGCATTGCGAGACCACGGAGTTAAATGTCCGATTGATATACACTTAATCGGAGAGACATCATCAGAGTTGATTGAGTCCTATGTGAAGGCCGGTGCTACAAGTATAACGATATGCCCAGAAACCGTAGCCAGTATCGATCAGTCGCTAATTCAGATTAAAGATGCTGATTGTAATGCCGGATTAGCGCTTCCTTATCCCTTTATTCTGTCCGAATATAGCCACTATCTGGATTCAATTGATCAGCTACTTTTTCTGTTAGGTGATAAAGAGTTGATGTCGGATGTACTCATTGATATCGCGAATGTAGACAGTATCCGTAATAAAACTAACGATAGGTTTCGCGTGCAAGCTAAAGGTGGTATTACAGCGTCCAATGTAGGCGCGTTAGCAAGAGCAGGTGTAGATACTTTTATACTGGATAAGGTCGCATTTTCCGAGCACGATTACTATACGGGTGTTTCAATGCTACGGAAGAGCATTGCTCAAGGACTAGCTTAGGTAAAGTAGGTTACCCCGATGTTATTCGATGTCAGTTTACGGCTGAAGTTTTACTAGCGGGAGTGCCCTCGTCACTACATTTCTCTGTAGTGACGAGGGGCGCGAAGCCACGGTATATCTGGGGTAGATAAACTTTTCCGACATGATGAAACAATTATAGGGGTATTTTTCCGAGGATTTGGGAATACTTCGCCCTAACAACGTGTGGCTATTGCACACTCAATAGCGCCCCGGCTCGGCTAGAGCCAACCTCAGCGCCCATGCAGTCGATGGGCTTCATTAACCCAATAGAGGAGAAAATCACTGGCATAAAACGTAGTAAACCGGATGCGTTAAGACTAAACGGTACTGTATCCCACTGGAGACTGGTGCTGTTGGTAATAACCGTTACGGGCTTTGAGGGAGTGGTGTCCCATGACGTTCGGCAACTCGCTATTTGTGTTGCCTCTCCATTAGTCGCAGCTAATGGACAGTCATAAACACTGACCAAATGCGATTACACCGTTTGTTTTTGCAGTGATGCGAGCCGTTCTGAACAGTGAGCTGTCCGTTTTAGCCTTGTTGCTCTCCGTTTTGAACAGTTGCTTGTCCGTTACCAGAATCTCAGTCATCGTTCAGAACGGTTGCCTGTCTGTTTTAACGGTCAGTTTGAACGACAGACTATCACTAAGAAAACACATCAAGCCCGGCCTTAGCACTGACGGACTCTCAAGAAAAAAGGCATCGTGAAAAACGATGGATTGGCTAATTTACTTTTTTGTGTGAAAGGTTGATTGCCGATTTAGTGACAAGCCTCAAGCAATAATTCTCGCCAGTATTGATAACAGCGAGGACATTGTCGTGAGGGATCTGAATTATCAGCTCAAGAATCTGTGTGAGCATAATAAAGACGGCAGCCATAATACCCAGGGCAACCGCCATCAACTGTTACAAACGATGGCGAATCATCTGTTTGAACTGGGGTATCGGCGAATGAATGCTAATTCCCTAAAACCCAAGCACGTCGATGCACTTATTGCGCGTTATCTCAATGAAGGTTTAGCCGAAGGCACGATTAAGAATCGGTTATCAGCACTACGCTGGTGGGCTGAGAAAGTCGGCAAGCCTAATATCATCGCCAAAGACAATGCCCACTATGGTGTTGAGTCTCGCGTGTTTGTCACCAACGTATCCAAGGCTCGTGATCTGGATCGAGAGTTACTGAACAAGATCACCAGCGATCATGTACGCATGAGCTTGGAACTGCAAAAGGCCTTCGGGCTTCGCCGTGAAGAGGCCATCAAGTTCATCCCCGAATACGCCGACCAAGGAAATCACATCCGTTTGAAAGCGACCTGGTGTAAAGGTGGTCGTGAGCGAACCATTCCCATACGCAACGAAGAGCAGCGCGACGTACTAAATCGTGCGCGATTGTTGGCTGGTCGTGGCTCGTTGATTCCCAGTCATTTGATGTATGTCGATCAAATGCGCATCTACGAAGCCGAAACGAATAAAGTCGGTTTGCACAAAATGCATGGCCTGCGCCATCGCTACGCACAAGAGCGGTATCACGAACTCACGGGGTGGTTGGCTCCAGCTTGTGGTGGCCCGACACGGGATGAGTTATCTGAGGATAACAAGTTAGATGACGCGGTGGCTCGCTTAGCCATCACACAAGAATTAGGGCATGGCCGCGAGCAAGTCACAGCGGTCTATCTCGGTCGATAACGCTGAAACTATGGGTGTGCTCATTGGGCTTTGCCCAGGCCGCACGGCCTTCCCACCCTCGCCGGGAGCAGGGGTTGCAGCGCGACTGCAACCCCGCTGGAAAGGCTGAGAGTGATACAGGCATAAAGGACTACTCGGCTAACGCCTGCGTTCCTCCTTGACGCTGAATTCTCAACAGTGAAAACCCTGTGGCTATTGCAGTCTCAATAGTACCCGGCAGAGTTTCTGCCACCGCCAAGGTATAGCTACCGACTTCGGTTGCTGGTTGTACCACCCCTACGGGAGAGATGATGTCCCGTGGGGTCATCTTTCTCTTCTTTACTCACTGTTAGGAGAAAGATGATGGAATACTTGGAAATGCGTGGAGAGGTAAAGCTGAAAGATGATGCCGACTTGCCAGTCGTGAGCCAGGTTTTAAGTAAGTTAGTTGAAACCGAGTTCGTCGATGCTGGCTATATCGACATTCGTCGCAAAGATCCGGTACTCAGTATCCATGCTGAGGGAACGATCTCGGAAAGCTACAGCCTCCGAGCGCAATTGAAAAAGCTGCAAAATCAGTTATCAGAGACATCAATGATTGGAGTCACCAGTGAACGATGGGAAACCCTCGTGGTACTGAAACACTCTGAGCGAGTATCGGCGTTAAGTCTCGAACCTTACGATCTTCTGGTTGTTGCCCAGTAACCCCCCGGAAAAGGTCTGACATTAGTCAGGCCTTTTTCATTTTTACCATTCAGCATTTTTCTTTCTTTTCTCTCTGAAAGGTTTTCGCTCCAAATCACTTTCTCAGGCTCGTACCTTATCCATCGTCTTATGAAATGATTGGAGTGGTTTATGTCAGCAGCCAGCGTTATTCCAGCCTCTGTGCTCAGTCTTGTGCTTCTTGCACCATCGCTACAGGCGATGAACACAGCAGATGTAGTGTCACAGGGCGCCGTTAAAGAAAGCCGCTATGTATTACATCGAGTTGGGGCAACCTCAGAACAAATGGATGTGATGCAGACCGTTGTGAGAACAACGATTCCCGATCAGATCAAAACAGTGGGTACGGCACTAGAATATTTGCTAAAGCCCTATGGCTACCAACTCGATGATGAAGGTGACGAGACAACGCAGTTAGATTTTTATGTGCTGCTCACTCGACCATTACCAGAGCCACATCGAACAATTGACCCGATGACGCTGACTGATGTTCTGAATGTTCTGGGCGGTGACAGTTTTGAGGTGGTCATTAACCCGGTACTGCGCACGGTGCATTATCGCTTAAAACCAGGGCTTCAGAATTATGTGGGCGAGACAGATAGGGAGAAAGCACAAGCCATTTGGTTTGAATCTATTGAACCCGAGCCAGATATAACACAGAAAGCCCCTTTGCCTATGACTGTGTTTGGTTATGGGCCGGTCAAGCCTGGGGATACGTTAAGCGATATTGTCCTGCTATTCGACATGACGGATTTCACTTTGGATCAAGTTTTGGTTCATGCTTTTCGGGCTAACCCCGATGCCTTTGCCAATGGCAATATGAATCACCTAATCGTCGGTGCATATCTGAGTATTCCCCCGTTGAACAGTGATTCGCTGCCACCCATCGAAGCCAGTCGCTTGGTGGATGAGCATTGCCATCTTTGGTTGCAGCAGGTTCAACCATGAAAACTATCTCGACGATCTTACTCCTAGTTTCCATATCCGGTATAGCTATAGCGGCTGAACCAATGAGCGCCGTTGATAAATCGCAAACCCAAGTTGCTCATACGCCTGCCGTGCAAACTCCCGACACAAAAACTATCGCACAATATTGGTCACTCGGTGTGAAAGAGTATCAGCGCTACCAGGAATTAATGCGTGGGCCGTTGGGTCATTGGAGTCCAACGATTGACCCCTTGCTGGCGCTGGGTATGTTCGCACAAACACCGGCGCAGCAACGACGTTATGCCGAGTTATATGCCCGCCAGGAATTTGAACTGACCGAACGTACCCTGCGTTTTCAGCAAGTTTATCGCGTTGCCTTTCAGCGTTTGTATCCGAATGTGGATACTATCGATCAGCGTTTGATCGCACCATATCGACTGCACCAACAGCAAAAGGAATCAGCCAAAGAAGCACGCTGGTTGGCGAAAAAACAATTTCAAAATGGTGATCGCGTAATGGTGTTTGTGCCAGCGCGTTGCGATCAGTGTTCCTCCATGATTCCCCGGTTAATGAGCCTGGTCTCAGGTACCCGAAATGCCAGCATCGACGTGTATGTTCGCAACGCATCCGACGATGACGCAGTTCGGGCTTGGGCTCAGGCTCACCAGATTCATGCAAAGCAGCTTGGCGATAACGCACTAACCCTGAATCGTGATGAAGGTTTATGGCAGCGCTTGAAAAGCCGCTCTTCAAACAATATCAGTGCTGACATTCCGATTTACCTGAAACGAAATGGCCAGTTTTTTCAGTTACTGGCAGAGGATTTGGGGCTATGAGTAAATGTGCGATTCGGCAGTTAGTGGTGGGCGCGACCCTCATGCAATCCATTACCGCGACGGCTCTGGATGAGTTGCCTGTAGCGTATATGGTGGTTGCCAAGGCTGCCAACGTCCCAGCCGATATATTGTATGCCGTGGCTTTAGCGGAAAGCGGGCGATCTTATAACGGTGTGCTGTTGCCCTGGCCGTGGACGTTGAATGTTGAAGGCCGGAGCATTTTTTGTGAGTCACAGGACGAAGCCATTGCCTTGGCAGCAGAAGCGATAAACCGCAATCAATTGGTTGATTTAGGACTAACCCAAGTGAACTGGCGCTGGCACCAACAGCGTTTTAGCCGTGTCGATGATGCGCTGGTTCCCATGCTGAACCTGAAGGCGGGTGCAGCGATTCTCCGTGAGCAATACGAACTAAGCGGCGATTGGTGGCAAGCAGTGGGACGCTACCACGATCCAGGTGAAGACGATGAGTCGTTGACCAGCGCTGAACGCTATCGGCAACGGGTAAAACAGCACTGGCGGAGGTCGTTCTGAATGAGACGCCTGATGCTGGCTATGTGTTTGTTGTGGGCTCAAATGGTACAGGCCGGTGGCCCTCTGACAGTTATCTATGATTCGGGCGATACCCTGCCTATTGCGCCGTATTTACCGGTGCGTGCCTCGCCCAAGTCTACGGAAGCTAAGTCTCCCACGGGCAAAATGCCTTTTCAGCTACCCATTCGTACACCATCGATGTCGCCCGGAAAAGTCGAGGTCACGGTGAAGCCTTTGCGGTATTTGCAGCAACCCCTGTTTCTGATGGGCTCTGATGAGCACTCAAAAGCATGGCTGGCGGCAAAACGCGACCAGCTCATTAAGCTCAACGCAGTGGGATTGCTGGTGCAGGCCGATACATTGAAAGATATTAAAGATATGCAGGCCATTGCCAAAGGGCTGCGCCTGATCCCCGCTTCTGCGGAGAGCTTTGCCAAACCGCTGAATTTAACGCACTACCCGGTATTGATCTCGAAGCATGGCTGGGAACAATGAGCGACCGCTATGAGGTGGAAGTCTTATTGCGCCCGCCTGTGGAGCTGTCATCTTGTCTGGTATCGCTGTGTTCAGCGGGTGTTGTACTCAAGGCACCACAGTTCCTAATGATGCCGCCCAGTGTGGCGGTAGTCAGTGCAGTCTGTCTGGGTGTGCTGGGGATTTGGCGAGGTCGCCAGGCTTGGCGGGTATTGAGCTATCAGCGGCATTTACGCCGTAGTCCGCGCTATGTAATGGCATCGTCACAGGTGCCAGTCAGCCGCTCGGTGCTGTTTCTGGGGCGTGGCTTTCGCTGGACGCAGACTCACACCGAGCGACTGTATGCCGCTCGTGACCGCCGGGCGGAGCACTACCTGCAACCCAGTGCGTTTAAGCAGTGGGTGAGGCGCAAGGAAATTGAATGGGAGCGTGCGCCCGTTCTGCGACAATTGGCGCGATGGACTGCAACAGACTCGCCGCTGAACCCCGTCCGGCCACCGCCTGCCAGTGGCGGAGATGCAGTGATTCATGGTGTAGGTATTGGCGGAGAAAGCAATGCCACCATGCCGCTCTCGGATCGAGTAGGGCATATGGTGGTAATTGCTCGAACCCGCCACGGCAAAACCCGGCTGGCGGAACTGCTGATTACCCAGGATATTCACCGTAAAGACAATTGCGTTATCGTACTCGACCCCAAAGGTGATGCGGATTTACTGAAGCGTATCCATGTGGAAACGCGAAAAGCGCAGCGACCATTATTAATCTTCCATTTGGGCTACCCGGAATTGAGCGCCCGCTACAACGCCATCGGCTCGTTTTCGAGAATAACTGAAGTGGCGACCCGTATTGCCAGCCAATTACCGGGGGAGGGCGATGCAAGTGCTTTTAAAGAATTCGCCTGGCAGTTTGTGAATGTGATCGCAGTAGCCTTGGTCGCTTTGGATGAGCGCCCCGATTTTCTGAAGATTCGCCGCTATATCACCGATATTGACCCTCTGTTGATCCGTTATGGTCACTACTGGTTAAGCCAACACGGTAATGAACAATGGCAGGAGGAATTGGCCGAAATCCGAAACGCCATTAACGTCAAATCCTTACCACGGGTCGAGCAAGGTAAAGACCCTGATGCCATTGCGCTGGTGCGTTATCTAAAAACTCAGGTGGAATTTGATCAGGTTTTGGAAGGTCTGATTTCTGCGTTTCGCTATGACCGGGAGTATTTTCAGAAAATTACCGTAGCGGTTAAGCCTTTTCTGGAAAAGCTCACCACGGGCAATATCGCCGCGATACTGGCTCCAGACTTATCCGATGAGCAAGACCAGCGCCCCGTATTGGAATGGGCGCACGCCATCCGCGAACAAGCCATTGTGTATGTTGGCTTGGATGCACTGACCGATCCTGAAGTGGCGAGCGCTGTGGGTGAGTCAATGTTTAGCGATCTTACCAGCCTGGCGGGGCATATCTATAAACACGGTATTGGCGACAACCCAGCACAGCAGAATCGTAAACCGCCAAATATTGTGATCCACGGGGATGAATTCTCCGATTTAATCGGGCCGCAATTTAAAACGCTGATTAATAAATCCGGTGGTGCGGGGTATGAGCTGAACCTCTATACCCAAACTTGGAGTGACCCCATCGCCGAGCTGGGCAGCGAAGCGAAAGCCGGACAGCTTGCTGGCAACATCGGTACGGTAATGATTATGGGGGTTAAAGAAATCGCCACCTGCGAGATGTTCACTAAGCAGCTACCGGAGGTCAGTGTTAGTGAAATCATGGCAGTTTCCGGTGTGACGGATAACAGCGACCGAGAAGGTGGAGTGAGTTTTACTTCTAATAACCAGGATCGGGTGAGTATCAGCCGTGTTCCTATGATCTCACCTGCGGATATTGTGGCCCTACCCAAAGGGCAGGCTTTTGTACTGCTCAAAGGTAGCGAGTTATGGAAAACCCGTATTCCCATGCCTTCAAAAATCGATGACGAAGAGCTACCCGATGACCTGGGTGAAATGCTCCGCCTAATGCGACAAGGTTATACCTCAGTTACGGACTGGGGTAGTTATCATGGACGTTGAGTCGTATGGCTAAGTCTTCAGAGTATCGACCACCACCGCGCAAAGAACCTGGCCTGATCGGTAAGACTATATCCAGTACCGTGGCATTGGTCGTCTGGCTGGTGCTGGGCCTTCTTATTTCCATCATCATTGAATGGATGGGTATGATCTGGTTTTGGCCAGAACAAGGTGCCGATCATGCGAAAGTGGTATTAAATAGCGACCAAGACTACCTCAATACCCAACTCTACGAACACTCGCTCAACACTAAGTATTTAGTGGCAGAAAATGCCAAAATCGTAGTAACGTGGATTAAGCAGCAAACAGAATTCAAAGCACATTCACCTAGCTTCAATCCGAAATCAAATAGCACCATAAGCGCCGTCGGCGAATGGGGCAGCAAGTATTATCAAAAAGTTAAACCTTACCTTGAGGCCGCAAGTACCGTTGCGCAAACCTTTGTGATTCGTCTGACATTGATTGTGTTTTCATTGCCGGTCTTTCTGTTGGCTGGCCTGATCGGTGCCGTTGATGGACTGGTTGAGCGAGACCTCCGGCGCTGGGGCGGAGGGCGAGAAAGCAGCAATGTCTTTAATCTCGCTAAGCGATCCGTCGTTCCCGCATTTGTGGGAGCTTGCGTGATCTACATCAGCTTGCCGTTTAGCATTGATCCGATCATCATCCTTTTACCGTTCGCGATGCTACTTGGGCTAGCGGTGCGGATTAGCTTTGAGAGACTGAAGAAGTACTTCTAGCGGTTTCTCGATGCCAAATATAGCCCTCCGATAGCAAGGCCTCCTAGAGCTAGAGCCTGTTTTACTTGTGTGCTTTTAGCAATGCCCGTAATAAGCTCGCGCACGAAGTGTTCACAGTTGTATTGAAGAAGGTCGTATTTCACCCGGTTAATACAACTTCTTGCTTTGGCAAGTATTAAGCTCGGTGCTGTGCTTATCTCAATGCTGTGAACTTCAAATTTCCTATTCCCGACGACTTGATCCCATGACTCTTCCTTAACGGTACCATTTCGCCAAGTGTTGGATATTAGCATTGGTTTGCCATCCCTCGTTCTATCGGACATAAGTGCCCAGTGCTTGTACAGCCCCATATAGACAATAACTACCTGTAACATTACAATTCCCCATAATTGATAGAATATTAAAATTGCTAAAATAGCAAATATGAGTAAATCACTAACTCTATGGTGTTGTCAATATGCAATCTGGAATTGTATTTGATCAGGTGGTTGGGGCTGTGTTGGCTCACTACCGTAAAGCTGCTGGCTTGAATCAGGGTGAAGCAGTGGAGGGGTTGAGCTTAGGGCCGTCCAGTTTATCTAGGTTGGAAAAAGGCGATTATTCTCTCAGCATGGAGCAGCTCTTTGAGTTGTCGAGGCGCTACAATGTGCCTATGGCAGAAGTGACGGCCAGTATTGAGCAAACCTTCGATAATGCGATAAAGAACGGTATAGCTGTAGAAACCGAGAAAAAATCTAATACCGGGTTGTTGTTGTTAGGTGCTGCTGCAATAGCGGCTTTGGTAATTGCAAATAGATAGGCGTGAATAGAAAAGAGACAGTTTTACTCTCAGCACTATTTGATCTGGGAGACAAGATTCGTTCTCTTTTTACCTTGTAGGGTCGCAGGCAGCGCACCTATATATGCAATCAAGTGATGTCTTCGCGCAGCAAGTAACCAACTACTGAGCCATTTTCTATTAGGTAGTCCAAAATACATAATAGCGCGGCATTTACTTTTGTATTTCGCCTCGCTTTCTCCCGATTTAAGAATATATATTTCCTTGAGGCTTTTTCCAAATACCATATTGTATTATCGCGGTAATCTCTTGATAGAGAGGTTTTATTGTCTCTGATGGCGCTTGATAGCCAAAAAATACCTGAATTTAAGTATGAGCTGCCTAATCCACAGAGTAGTTTGGCTAAGCTATACAGATAAGCCTCATTGCCACCGATTTTCTCTGTTAGATCTTCAAAAAATATCTTTCTTTCAGATGTAAGGGCTTTCCAGCTTGTTGCATCATCTTTCCAATGGGTGGATGCAAGCATGTAGGCTTCAATAACTCTATTTGAATAATGGTAAGAAGGTCTATTAAGTGCTGAAGAAATAATACTGTCTTTAAATAATTCCCATACCTTCCAAAAGTTATCTGATCTTCCCGTTTGGTCCTCAGAAATAACAAATTCCTTTAGTAGATCGGCTATCCCTTCACTAGCCAAAAATTCGTCAGTAAATGGTGTTAAACACTCAGAAACGTCATCAACGGCTAAATGTAGAACGTATTTTGTATACCATTTCAGGAAATTATGTTTTGTTAGATAATCAATTCGATCATCTCTGTCATCAGACAATATCTTTCTAGCAACTAGATCAATAATAGATTTAGCAAAGGGTATTTCTTTTTGGCAAGCAGTCGGGAGGGGTATTATTTGGAATGCGATAGATAGTGTTTCTATGTCGTAACTATCAAGATCATTGATAATGTGGTTAGTTATTAAACCATTATCGATCTCTTCAAATATGTCTGATGTATTCTCGAAGAAGGAGTCCCAGAATTTTCTTATATTTAAATTATAGTTGCCATTCTCATGCTCTGTTTTACGAAACTCCTCGAACAAAGTTTGGTGTATTCTAGCTAATACCAAATAGCCAATATATATTGAAAGCGCGGCCTCATAATCATCTGGCCAGATAGCTTGTACAGAATTAATAGCTACTGAGTTAAATCTTATTCCACCCATCATGCCTATGGGGTCATTTCGCATCAATGCAAGAATAAGTAGAGCTTTAATATCCGACCTATCTTCGGGAAAGTTCTGATGCAGCACGGGGAGTATAGATATGGCTGGTAGAACTCCGTCAATCGTCTGGTACATATAGCCTTCCTTGGTAAAAAGGCTGGCATAGGACAAGACAACTTCTCGGCAAAATTGTAAGGAATCAGTATCTAGTTTATCAATGAAATCTCTGAGCAATACCGTGACAGTATCGGAGGGCAAGGAGCGGCTAAATACAGCGGAAATCGACTCTTTTCCGCTTGTTATGTCTAACCAAACGTTCTTAGCTTCCTCTAAAGCGAGTAATGGGTCTTTTTCATAGTCTTCATACTTCTTATAGCTTTCTCGGCCATACAGTCTATCACTGGCCCACACCATCAGCCGACTGTTTTTATAAGGTTCACTTGATTCCTCTAGAGCGGCTTCACTATATTCCCGAAGTTCGTCGTCAATCTCTGGGTTTAAATCAATATAGAAGCCGTCCTCAGTTTCTTTGGCTTCAGGAGACATCTTTCTTCGATCCATTCGAGCCAGGTAAAGTCGCCACGTTTTATCGTCATCGCTCTCTTCATCTTTAGCTGGAAGTAGTGCATAGTGAGCATCGAGTATTCGCCATATTTCCTCGGATCTAGCTATAGACTCCTCTTCACTTATTTCTTCTCTTCGAAATAACTGATATTGCAGCATGATATGTTCTAAGCCAAACTTTCGGTGGGGATCATCGCATGTGTCTATTCTCTCATTCTCATGGATTTCATTATCTCGGTTAATGCCAAAGCTGTCTTTTAGAGAAATTAGTTGAGACTTATGCGTTCTATCTAGGACATAACGGTTTGTATCATATCGAAATAGTTCTTTTGTTTGGAAAAGCACTTTGGCGACATTAAAGGTCTTGTCTGGGAGTGCTGTAACAACACTAACTACTATTGATGTCAATATTGCTGAATTAGACCTAGATAAGATGCTTAGTAATACCTTCTCAAGTCTTTCGTTAGGGGTGTTTTTACCTCGCTCGACAAGGAATTTTTCCAAAGCCATGTTCATGGATTCTAGGATGTCAGGATTGACCTGGGTTCCTCGGTACACACACCACAGGCGGTTGGACATATATTGATCGATATATGTGTCTTCATTAATCCAAACAGGTACTGTTTCGTATTCATTCTCTGCCAATTTCGATTTGACATATTTCTCGGCGGCATAGTTTGAAAACTCGATAATAAAATCTAGGGTCTTGTATAAACTTGCCTCTAACAAACTATAAATAGGTGTTTGATATACGCTGGCAGGAAAATAGCCTTGGCTGTCATGCTCTACACCAAAATAATGATCAATGTCTGGGCCTGGAGAATAATAAGGGTTTTCTGGGGGGACGTGAGTCCAGTACAGTCGGGCTAAATCAATAACTTTTTCAGGGAGTACTTGAGCAACATTATTGCACTCCATTTTTGTCAAAATATAACTGCATAACGAATTGTAAGGAGAATTGTGATTGCGCCACTTGTTACTCACAACCAAATCAATGACTGTTGAAAGCTCTTGCTTAATTTCTTCAGCGCTAAAGATGATTGTATGAAGGAGATTTTTGGTGAAGTCATCATCCCTAATGTAGGTGTCGTTCTTTATTGTTGATTCGTAGTATTGCAATGATAATAAGCCGGAAAGCCTCGTAGTTTCACCGTGCCTACTTGTGCTATTCCAATCGTTTAACACCGGGAGTACAAAATTAATTGCGTTTTCTAGAAATGTATCTTTATTTTCCCAAATAAATTGAATCAGAGAAGTCCAGCCACCACCTTTGGGCTTGGTCAGGACATATTCCATGGAAAGGATATTAATGCTCTTCAGGCCAATTCTTTCAAAAATTTCAGTATTAACTTCTTTGCAGCCTATGCGTATTAACAAACATACTTTTTTAAGTAGGGAAAAATCATCAGTTAATAGTTTTTCTTTATATGATTTGAAGAAAAAATCAGAGTTGCTTGAAAGTAATATGGCTATAATGATTTCATCTAGCCATATTTTTTCGATAGAGTTAGACGTTATTGACTCGTTTATGAATGAAATTATTTCTTCATTTTCATCAGACATCTTGTCTGAAAGCCACTTCCTAAAGGATCGCCTTACTGGTAGGGATTTTCCAATTTCGGTAAAAAAATCTGATGATGTAGCACATCCTAAAAAAGAAGATTCTAGGCGTTTATCTAAAGCCCATTCTTCATAGATGTCATGAGTAACAAAATAGCCATGCGGAGATTCATATCCTAAGATTCCATCCGAAATTAAGCTGTCAATAACACTTTGATTGAATGACGTTGAGCCTATTGGGATAAAGAAGCGACCACTATTTGTCCGCCGAATACAAAAATCAACAAAAATTCTTTCTCGCTCAGGATTGTTTTTTGTAATAACTCTTGGCCATAATGAGTTCTTGAACCCAAGATAGTCTAAAGACTTATTCTCACTGTAATGCCTAAGGTATTCCTTCAAATACATAGGTACAGAAATTAGGCTGATTAGTTTTTGGTCGGTTGGAAGGTCGAAACTATATTTATCCGATAGCTCACTTAGCTCTGTTAGGTTGAGAGGGGTTAAGCTTATAGTTTCGTATCCACATTGATAAACTTCGATAAATTGGAATGCAAGATCATTGAGGTAATTGTTTCTAGTGGTCAACCATACTTTCCAACTGTTCTCTAGAAGCCCTGTAACAAACTCCCTGAAAGGATCTGTATTTTCTAGCGACAGAAGATTTTCAGCAGAGTCGATTACTACTATTTTTTCGTCTGTTCCTAGATGAGCACTCAAGAAGTCATCTAAGGAGACGCCAGATAGAACTTCCTCAACCTTATTAGATTGGAACTCAGTAGCTTTAAAAACATAAAAAGCTGAATCTTTATCTCTATTCTTATAAAGATACTTTATGAGGGCTGTCTTTCCTGTTCCGCCTTCACCACTAATTATCGCAGCTCGGTTATCACTTGAATTAATATTAGTGAGTTCACTTGATCTATCGATTTCAACAGCTTTGCCATAAAAATCTATATTCTCAGATATTTTTTCTAGTAGTCTTTCAGTATGGGAGGCAAGGTTCTCTAATAGATCAAAGACATTGTCAGATTCTACAAAAAAATGAGAGCATATTTTTTTGTTTTCATCTGCTACGAAAGGGGACTCGAAATAGCTTCCGCATCTCCATTCAATTGCTATTGATAGCTTGGTCGACTCCTTTTCTATTTCCTTTTTTCCAGAAGGTTCCTTGCCTTNATATTGCCCCCATTCTGAATTTGTATAAAACACAATTTTAGTGATATTGGGGTAATCTCGTTTAGCTTTCTTCAGCATTTCGAGAATATCTTCTTTGTGATCAGATAATGCTGTGCTGTAAAACTTAGCCTGCCAACCAAGTGTGTCTTCACCATCGATAATTGGGTCTGTTTCAATAGCTGATTGGTTCTTATATCTAAAAATACCTGTCCTCTTTCCATGTTCCTTACAAAAAAGTAAGTAACATAGCCACTCAAAGTGAAATTGAGGATTATCGGAGAATTTGGATTTAAATATATTCCAGTCTGGTTTTATCAATTCAACATATCTCTCGTTTGTACATTTTCGGCTAGATATTTCAAATTTATATATGCTTTGAAATAGTAAACCTCATAGATTAACTTTCTTTCTAGCCTGAAAGCTTTTCCGTAGTTACAACTCAAACTATCTCCGATCATAGCTCCACCAAACAGGAGAATGATCATGCGCTATAGAGCACTTGTAGGCATTATCTCAGCCGCCATCGCCACTAGCACTTATGCAGTAACCGATCAGGAACGCACGGTGCTCCAACGACTGTATTCTGAATTAGCCGTTATTAGCAATATCGTTGAGGAGGCCGAACAATCAGTCAACCAGAAAGACCGTCAGCAGGTTGATTACGTGCAACTAAAAGCTGATTTGCAGCGTATTCAGGAGGGGGTTGGCGATATTTTGAACAATCAGCGCCGTGAACCGCGATCCCTGCCTTCGATCTCCGGGGAATACCGCTAATGGCGGTATCTGCCTCCCAGGAAGCTGCTTTTACCGGGGCAACCCTCGGTGTACCCATGAGCAGCTTTAATTTGACCATTTTACTGATCTTTTACTCAGTGCTCTACATTTGGGCAGTTTGGGTCATTTATACCCAGTGGAAAGCGTGGTCGAGGCGCAAGATCGATTTCTATGATTTCCTGATTCGGTCGGTTAGACCGATATTCCTAACCCTGGTCTTAGGCTTCCTACTTCAATGACCTGAGAAAAACACCGACTTTTTAACCCTCGTTTTTGGCTCCGCCACCGCGACAGCAACAACGACACACATTTGGCTAACAATATAGGAGAACGCCAATGAATGTCTTAACTGTCCTGTCGCGCTGCAAGCGGCAACGCGCCTGTCAATTTTTCAAATCTCGCTGGCAACTGCTCTGGCTTGGGTTGCTAGCGATTGCAGCCCAGGCTCAGCTTCCTACGCCAGTCAATCCATCTAACGGTGCGCCCAATGGTAACTACCTGCAATTTATGGAGGGATGGACGGGCGATGCCGTTGATTATATCGCGCTGGCGATCTCTGGCGCTGGGTTTCTGTGGGTAGGCTGGATATTACTGTCCAAATTTAACGAAGCCAGAAGCTCGAATGATCCCGATTGGGGTTCGGTAGGTCTAACGGCGGTGATTGCGGGTGCGTTACTGGCCGTCGTGTCGTTCTTCCTGAACGAAGCCGTAGGCATTATCTAGGAGCGGGGCCATGCCTATGGAACGCAATGAGCTACTGCCGCTACGCCTGAACGCTGAGCCGTCGATATTTCGGGGTTGCTCACTTTCTGAATTAATGATGCTGGTGACAACGGGTGCGGGAGTATTGGTGCCTGCCAGTATCATTATCTGCGGGCTATTCGGCTATTTGATGATGGGTGTGGGCATTGGCCTATTACTCGTTATCGGTTGGGTGGTAATTGGTGCCACTGTGCTGCAAAAGCTCAAGCGTGGTCGTCCGCTGGGTTTTTACCAGTTGCGGCTTCGCCTATGGCTGGAAGACTGCCAACTGATAAAGTCGCCGTTCATTCGGCAAAGCCGGGTTTGGGATGTGGGCCGGAGGATTCGGCCATGAAAGAGCTATTATCCCTTCGTAATAACCAGGCGCGTAACCGGCTTATTGCCACAACTGATCATATACGCTCACTGCGCATAGCCATCATATTTCTAGCGGTAGTAATTGCTGCCCTGTGGTGGCGAAATGGTGTCCTGCAGGAAACGCGGCGACTCTATATTCCCCCCGATCTGACACAAGGCATGGTGACGCAGTTCGACAATGTGCCAGCACCCTTGGTGTACACCTTCGCCTATTACATCTTTCAGCAATTGAATCGCTGGCCGTCTGATGGTGAGAAAGACTACCCGCAACAAATCTACAAGTTGCAGGGCTTTATGACACCAAGCTGCCGGGTAGCCCTCGAAGCCGATATGAATGAAAAGCAACGCTTGGGCGAACTTCGTCAGCGTGTGCGCAGCATCCAGGAAATTCTCGGTCACTCTTACACCCGCTCGCGGGTGACATTTGAAAGCGGCACCTCTTGGCTTACCTGGCTCGATGTGAATGTTATCGAATCGATCAATGGTCATTCCGTTAAAGATGTCCTATTGCGCTACCCGATGCGGGTAGTGCGCTTTGATGTGGATAAGGAAGTGAACCCTTGGGGTCTGGCGCTGGATTGTGACGCATCCATGCGGCCCGAACTGTTGAGTGAACAGCAGGTTGGTCAACCCTTTATGCCGGAGATGAGTCATGCCGTACCAGAGAAGTAATGCAATATCGAAAATCGTGGCCGTGCTTGCCATGCTGTGGGTGGCCAACTCAGCCATAGCGGATCAGTCCCCAGCCGTGGAGCGGGTTGTCTGGGATAAGCGACCGATCGCGGTACATATACAGCACAATCAAGAGCGCATCATTCATTTCCCCGGTGATGTTCGATATTGGCTACCCGATAGCTTAAAGCGCAAGTTGTCTGTAGTCGCCGCTAACGGCGTTTTATATATCCGGGCAATGGAGCCTTTTCCGGCCACTCGCATTCGCATTCAGGGCTTGGTGGATCAGACCATCTATCTGCTCGATGTGACAGTCAATGATTCGGAGTCAGCCAGTGACGAGCTGGTGGTGATGAAGCCCGAGGCAGTGACCAACCGGGCTAAAGATCAGACCGCAGTGCGTCATACAGAAGATTGGCGAGTGCGTTTAACCCGGTATGCTGCACAGCAGCTTTACGCTCCAGAGAGGTTGCTGCGTGGTGACAGTCAGATCAAACGTATTCCAATAGATGCCCAAAAACCTGTACCACTGATACGTGGCCAGCGAATCGATGCGCAGCCTCTCGCCGCTTGGCAAGGGGGCGGTTTTACAGTAACGGCAATCAAACTACGCAATGTCACTGGCCAAAACCTCCATTTGAATTTCTCCGATAGTAACAAGCCCAATACAATCGACTTGGCTCATTCACTGCGAGGTGGCTGGCTAACTGCCGTCACCCAGCATGATTTCTTGGGTGTAGCAGGCAAAGAGACCGATACCACTACCTTGTACTTGGTATCGGATCGCCCCTTTATCGAAAGCTTGGGTGTTGCCCCTCAACCTAACGGTGAATTTGAGGAGGCGACCGATGGCTGAGAAACGTATGAATCCGCTATTGATCGGCGGCGCGGTAGTAGCTGTATTGTGTTTGTCCTTGGTGATGTGCTCTGAGAGCAAAGTCAGCCACCAGCCTATCGAGCAGGTGCCGGGTTATGATCCTGCTGCCAAGCGTGAGGATGGCGATACCCAAACTGACACTATTCGCGCATTGCAGGCTTATGCCCGTGAAGCGGTCAGCAAAGCCGATGCCTTGCATGAGTCTACAGAAGACAAGATGGAACAAGTGCTGGAAAACCGGCAGCAACTCTCAGCACTGACTCATTCCAGTGAAGACGCACAGCAACAACTCGCGGATACCAAAGCAACTATTACCTCGCTCGAGCAAACGCTGGCGAGCTTGCAACGTGAGCTGGCCGATGTGCGCGGTGAGCAAGCGTTGGCAAAAACGCCATTAAATGAAGAAGGTCTCCCAATAGGTTTTGGTTTTGATGAACAAGGCGTATTGCGAGACGACCCCAATCAGGGGGAGTGGTTTAACCCTCTCGATTGGGCTGAACCAGAATCAGAGGGTGGCGAGAGCAGTCGTTTTACCGGCTTGCTGCAAGGCCCAACGGTGAGCGCAGAACCTGTCGAGGAACAGGCATCGGCATCTAAGCCCGAGGTAGTGATTGAGCCGGTGTATACCTTACCGAAAGATGCCACGCTCACCGATGGCCTAGCGCTGACTGCGTTAATTGGTCGCATCCCCGTCGAGGGGCAAACGCCTGATCCGTACCCCATAAAAATCTATATAGGCAGAGAAAATCTGTTAGCCAATGGTCACGAATTGCCGGAAGTTGAAGGCATGATATTTAGTGGCCTGGGTTTTGGTGATTGGAACTTGTCTTGTGTCAGCGCCCGGCTGATGTCTGCCACGTTTATTTTTGAAGACGGTTCCATTGTCAATCACAGCAGCGCGGGTCAGCCCTTGGGTTATATCTCTGATCCCAGCGGTGTGCCCTGTGTTGCCGGGCGCTTTGTCACAAATGCACCAGCATTTCTATCGCAACGGGTGGGGCTTGCTGCTCTCGGTGCAGCGGGCTCGGCCTATGCCGAAGCCCAACAGCAGCGCCAGACCTCAGCACTCACGGGTACGACAACCAGTACGGTGAGTGGGAATATCAACAAGCTGGCTGCGGGAGAAGCAGTGCAATCGGCCACCGATGAAGTCAGTGAATGGCTTTTGGCCAGACAGAAACAAAGTTTCGATGCGGTGGTGGTGAATCCTGGTGCGGCAGTATCCGTGCATCTGGATCGTAGCCTGCCGTTGGATAAGAGTTCGATTATTAGGAGGTTGCGATATGCACAAGACGATACGCACGCTCGCACTGATCTTGATTAGCACAGGGTTAATCAGCGGCTGTGCCAGCTCTAAAAGCCGGGTGTTTGGAAAAGACATGCCAAGCATGAAGGTTATTCACGATAGTAGGTTTCAGAAAGAAGATGCTGTTCCATTAGAAAAGCCCTTACGTGAAGTGCAGTTGAAAGAGCCAGTAACTGATTCAGATTTTCAGTGGTTACCGAACCCCACATTAACTATGTATGTGTTCCCACATTTGAGTAGTGCAGGACATCCGGTGCCCGGATACAGCACGTTTTTTAGGCTTTATACCCAGGATCATATTGCCGCGCCGGGTGAAACTAAGGGTTGGGAGTAATTCATGTTGACGGGTAAAAAGGATAAGCAAGCCAGTCGTTTGGTGACGGATCAAGATATTTCCAATTTGTACCGCCGTCCAGAGTCATTATCGGATTGGCTACCGTGGGTTGATTTTGATGAAGCGACTCAAACATTCACTCTGGAAGACGGTTACAGTGCGGCCGCCATGTTTGAGATTGTGGGTGTATCTACTGAAGCACGATCAGAGCGTTTCTTAGAAGAAGTGCAGACCAATATTCAGACGTGCATAAACCACACGATTCCTGCCCACGATAACCCTTTTGTGTTGCAGTGCTATGTGTCCGATGAAGATTCATTGTCCGCTTTAGCCAAAACGCTCGGTAAGTACGCCAGCGAAAACCAAACCCAATCGAACGCTGAACACCGGCAGCTCACCAGTAACTTTGTGGGCCGGATGCAACGCCACTTCAAACACGTTACGCACAAAGGCGGACTATTTGAAGATACCACGGTAACGGGAGGTGACTGGCGCGGAAAGGTTCGACGCGTGCGGGTATTTTTGTACCGCCGCCGAGACACCAAAGACCACTACAACATTGATCCCGTCATGGAAATTAATCAGGTAGCTGAGCGATTTGTGACTCAGATGGTTGCCTCGGGCATAGGTATTCGGCGCTGCAATGATCAGGATTTATATGCCTGGCTGTTACGCTGGTTTAATCCCACGGCTGATATTACAGGTGGTGACCTGGATGCCTTGACGGAGCTGACCGAATTGCCCAAGCCGAAAGATCGGCCCTTTGGGCATGACCTGTCCCAGTTACTGTTTCTCTCCCAGCCGGAATCCGATCAAGAACACGGTGTGTGGTGGTTTGATGACATGCCGCATCGGGCCATTGCTGTTGATGCTTTGCGGCGTAAACCCTTTCCTGGTCATTTCACCGGCGAGCGTCGCATTGGTGACAATCTCTATGCCCTGTTCGATAAATTGCCCGAAGGCTGTGTTTTGGCGATCACCATCACGGTAATGCCACAAGACAATGTTGAAAATCATATTGTGCAAATACTTAATGCCGCCAAAGGTGAAACTGCTGAGGCGATGGCGGCAGAACAAGATGCAAAAGAAGCTTTGAGGTGGATGTCACACGGTGACTATTTGTTGCCCACGACGATAACCTTATTTACTCGTGGTAACGATTTGGTTGAGCTGCAAAAGCGCACCAATGAAGTCAATGCGCTATTGCTGGCCAATGGCCTGCATCCCATTCGAGAAAAAGATGAGTTGCTGCCACTGGATACCTACATTCATCAGTTACCCATGAATTACGAGCCCAAACGGGACAAACTGAGCCGTAAAAGCCGCTTAGTGTTTTCCAGTGATTTGGCCAATTTATTGCCGTTCTATGGTCGTAGCAAAGGTACGGGGAATCCTGGTTTGGTGTTTTTCAATCGGGGCGGCGAGCCACTAACCTTTGATCCACTCAATAAAGCAGATCGTGCCAAGAATGCCTTTGGCCTGGTGCTGGGGCCACCGGGGTCGGGTAAATCTGCCTTGATGGTGTATATCTTGTTACAGGTCGCAGCGATCTATGGGGCGAGAATCTATGTAATCGAAAAAGGCGGTTCCTTTAAGTTGTTTGGTGACTACTGCAAGTATTTTGGCTTGTCGGTCAATCAAGTGACCCTCCACCCCAAAGAAGACGTTAGTTTGCCACCGTTTTCTGATGCCTATGAAATGTTGGAAAAGGAGGCGGCGAAACAACGCACCCTGAATAGCGAAGCCTCACTGGATGCCTCAGACAGTGACGATGAAGATGACGAAGAACGCGATCTTCTTGGAGAAATGGAGCTGAAAGCCCGCATTATGATCACGGGCGGCGACAGTAAAGAAGAAGCCTTAATGTCACGGGCTGACCGTCTCACTATTCGACAAGCTATCATCAAAGCCGCGCAAGATAAATTAGCGTCCGGCAGCAAAGAAATTGTACTCACTGAGGATGTTGTGGCGGCGCTCAATCAGATTTCCCTGGAGGAAGATAGTACTCCCAAACGCCGCGAACGCGCCAAAGACATGGCCGACGCGATGGCATTGTACTGTTCTGGCACTGCCGGACATTTCTTTAATCGACCCGGTAAAGCCTGGCCGGAAGCCGACGTCACTATATTGGAAATGGGACTGCTAGCGAATGAGGGTTATGAAGACCAACTTGCCCTCGGTTTTATGGGCTTAATGAACCAGATCAATGGCGTCGTTGAACGCGAGCAGTATTCACATCGCCCTACCTTTGTCTTGGGAGACGAAGCTCACCTAATTACCACTAATCCGTTACTGGCTATATTCCTGGTTAAGATCGTCAAGATGTGGCGGAAGCTGGGTGCCTGGTTGTGGTTGGCGACTCAGAACCTAGAAGACTTTCCCGATACAGCTAAGAAGCTGCTAAGCATGTTCGAGTGGTGGATAGCGATGGTTTGCCCGAAGGAAGAAATCGAACAAATATCACGTTTCAAAGACCTAACCGACGAGCAAAAGCATATGCTATTGGCTGCTCGTAAAGAGCCGGGTAAATACACTGAGGGCGTGGTGCTGGCCGACACCCTTCAATGCTTATTCCGCAATGTGCCACCGCCATTGGCGTTAGCCTTGGCCATGACAGAGAAACATGAAAAGCAGCAGCGAGCTGAAATCATGCGATCCCAACATTGCTCTGAGCTAGAGGCGGCTTTTGCGGTAGCCAATGAGCTGGTCGATAGGGCCTTTGCTATTTCTAAAAAATAGGGCTTGTTTATGGTTTATGACCGGAGTAGGGGCGCCTGGTAGTAGACATTGACGCTTACTACAGCCAAGTGACTTCGGCACTACTTTGAATATTTATCGTACTTTGTTGCAAAATATTCTTCCTTTAGCTCGCCGCTTGAAAGAACGCGACTCTCTTTATTCAATTCTTTGCCAATAAAATCTGCTATCGATTTGATCGTTTCTGATGTGCTTTTCATCCAGTCGTCAGATCCTACTGTATCACCATATAATTTTTCATTGTTTCTCTTGAAGTCCATTACGTCGAGTCTATACCTAAGGCCAACTGGTAAATTATGTAGCTGCTTACATAAAGTATCGGTTCTATCTCGGTCTTCTTCGGGAAGATGCTCCAGAGCTTTGCCGATTAGTTTCTCTATATGGTGTCGGTAATTTTCGACCTTCTTTACCAGTTTCTCTCCCTGTTTATCTGAATGGCAATAATAAGTAACTACAGACTTCAGTGCACTTTCCATTGCCATTCTTAAATCGATAAAACATTTCATCCTACGGGACTTTGAAGAATAAAACTCGGGCGACTCGCTGGCTTCACAGACTATATATCGTGCATGCAGATCAATTGCATCATGATAAAAGTGATTTGCAACTTGTACATGTGTAGGCCTGGTTGATTCCATGATCTCTCCTTAGCACTTCGGGTCCCGGCATTGGGAAAAATTGAAGCGCAGGGTAAATTTTGTCCGAAAGCCTGCGCTTGCTAGGCATGATCCCTAAATTCATCGCAATCGTCCGGCCAATCGCCTCTGCAGAATACGACCATACCAGGCCTAGAAATTCTGGATGATATTGCTTGCAAGTTTGCAGGTGGCTCTAGCTCATAAATTAGTAGTGACTCAATATCAGACAGTAGCTCTGAGCTATAGCGATTTCCTTCTGGTAACCACAGCTCCCCTACTAATAGACCCATGCTGTCTAGGTCAAACTCACTTTTGAAATAGTCAAAGATGTCTTCTTTATGTCTCCCTTGAAGCCGTTCTTTTACTGAGCACCGGTCAGCCTTGCCTATGTATAAAATTTCTTCGGTATCCGGATGCACATATGCATAAAGAACTCTGTGCAGGTCAAGCTCTTCATTACCATCAACGACGTATTTCCATGCGATTTTAATATCCATATGCGCCTTACTAGAACTTATTTTTAACACTGAAAGCTTTTCCGTATTAACACCACTTTAAAAATCCGATGATTGTGTCATCAAATCATTGGAGGTTAATACAGAGTGATTACCGTAGCTAGATTGGTCATTTTCGTCAGTTTTATGGGGTTAGCTTGTACGGGAGTACAGGCTGCGTCAAGTCTGTGGCCTGATTCAGTGATAGTCATTACCTCTGATCAATATCTAGTATCTACACCGGATACCTTAAAGAGCTATATCCCCCAAATAACTCTATTGAACCTGGATAGTATTTCCCAGGTAGAAAGCCGTTTGAGCCAAGGTCTACCAGTTAATGAAAAACTGGCAATGGCTGAATTTCACCGGCGTGTTGAAGACATCGGTAAAGCTCGGCTTGAATCAGAGCTGCGCAGTGCTTACAAAGCGGTGGGTGCGGCTATGGCCTACAGTTTGGATCGCTATCCCGCGATTATCTTCGATGAGAAAGTGGTGGTTTATGGGTTGACCGATTTATCCCAAGCGCTCGAAAAGTACCGGCAGTGGCGATTAGATTCGGGCGAGGAAACTATCCATGAATAGGCTGCCCGTCATTGCCTTATTGCTTATAACGGCATTCAGTAACCCGGTTCGTGCATTCGATGCAGAACCTACGACACTGACATTGAGCGATATTACTCAGTCGATGACGCTCGACCGATCCTGCCTAAACTACTGCATTACCGGCGTATGTGTCTGGCTTCGATGCAGTATTTACGAATGCTCGATAGAAACCAGTATTCGTGTCCGACATTACAACCCCGATCTGATTGTCAGTGTGTTTGATAAACCCGGCGATAACCCCTGGCGGGAAGCGGAAGCAATTTTTGGTGATATAGAACGGCAACTAACGGATTCCATTGTGGCACTTTTTCATGGTGCCGAAGCTGGCGGAGGTCATCGCGTTGAAGGTGGACATACTGCTACTGACCAGAGCCTCCGGTTTAAAGAAGTAACGGCCATTGGACACCCTTTTAGCTCCATCACCGATTTTATAGCCAATAGCGGTTATTACTGCCCATCGGAAGCCGAATCGTTTCAACCTTACTTATCATCTTCCCTTGATGCGTTGACCTGGCGCTTGGGTTTACCTGAGCTGTTGTACCTACACAATCTAATTCCAGGCCGTCGTGTGGTGGGGGCTGGTATTCAGCAGCAGTGGGGTGCGGTGTGGCCGCGTACAGGCTTTATCAATCAAAAGGACGATACCAAAGCGTCCGCTGTAATTGCGCAACGTGCGGGGAACATCGTTACGCAAACGCGGCAACCGCATGTTTATACCGCACTGGATGGCAATGGCTATAACCGTACCTGGCTACCAGGTGAACTGGTCGAGAATGACCCTGATACAGGTGTTTGGCAAATGCTGGCACCGAAGATGGATGCCCAGTGCTATGTATTCGGTGAAAACGATGTGTATCGGAGGGCATGGTCATCTGGCCGCATTGCTCATGACAATCGCTATGCCTTTTCCTTATGGCGGCCTTATCAGTGTTGTGAAGAGCAGGGTGCCTACTTGTTTACGGTGCCATTGGAGATTTGCATATGAAGATTATTAAACATTGCGCCATAGGATTCTTCTTCGTTACAGGCGCTCATTTAGCCTTGTCGGAACCAGCGCCTAACGACGACAGCCTGTTTTACTACAAAATTGGCGGCGGTCGGGACATAGCCATTCCTCCCAGTCTG
The DNA here is from genome assembly GCA_002707685.1 of Porticoccus sp. Classification (GTDB taxonomy): domain Bacteria; phylum Pseudomonadota; class Gammaproteobacteria; order Pseudomonadales; family Porticoccaceae; genus Porticoccus. Next base: position 64,844 of record PANQ01000002.1, read on the forward strand.
AACATTACTACTATAGATTTGTCATTGAATGCGTCCGCTTCTGCGTTGTCCTGTAGTGGCTTTGACCCGCTTGTGGCGATTGAGAGTTCGCTGGATAACCTGAGAAATGGTGTCGATAACGCCGTGAATGCGTTGGAATTGGCGGCATCAGCGGCCATAGCGAATCTACCGGGCTACATCTTACAAAAGGCCAACCCTGGCCTTTATGACTTGTTTCAGAATGCGTTACTACGCGCAAACGAAGCCTTCTCACTAGCGACCAAAAGCTGTGAGCGCATTCAGTACGAAATAGCCAATGGCACTAACCCCTATGCCGAGTGGGTAACGGTGAGTTGGGGTGACTCATGGAAGCGCTCACTGGGAGTTGGCAGTGCCAATATTCACGATGCCGTTGATGATGCAGAAGACGCTCATAACGATGGCATTGAATGGGTGGGTGGCCAACGGCGAGGTGGGCAAGATCAGCCGCCGATTCGTGTGCTCACCGATGTGGCTTCCGCAGGGCTGAATATTCTGTCACAACGGCCACCGGAAACTACGGCCAATTTGCCCAGTTCAGCGCCACTGGCAGATCATTTTTCTGGGCCGAATGCTGTCGATGAGTGGGTTAATAATGTACTCGGTGAAGTCGAAATAGGCATTTGCGATGGGTGCTCCAAGGGCGCTCGCTCCGGCAAGGGGTTGATTCCTTATATAGAACAAACGACCGAAGACATACTGCCTTTGTTGGTGAGCCTGGTTGCGGGCACTACACGTCCGACGCGGGAGCACCTTAATGAGGTAGAAGCTCCAGGTGTTGCGATCACCTTGCAAGTTATTCTGGCTATTCGCCAACTCCCGGCACAAGAGCAATCGATTGTGATTCATAAGCTGGCGCAGGAGGTCGCTGAAGCCAGGGTTATGGAAGAGGCGATGATTATACGGCGGCTGTTACTGGCAGGTCGGAAAGAGGGTTACATCGCATCTAATAAAATTGCACAGAAAGAGGTGCAGATCGCTCTCGATGAGTTAGAGGGAGAAATACAAAACGTCATCTTTGAAAAAGATGCGCGCAATAAGTTTCTCACCTCAACTGTGGTCGAACTGCTGTTGCGTGATAATGCCGAGCGTCAGTCATCCCTCACTACACCTGCCTCTACGCCTGAAGATCCTCGTCCGCTGAGTAATGGTGGTGTAGAGCCATGATAGAACTGGCTTCACATAAGCTGCGATGGCGCTGGTTATTCACCTTAATCTCCTTGGTCGTGCTCCTTATGGCTGGGGTTATCGTAAGTCTATTGGTCAGCTCAACTGATCTTCCCAGTCATGAATTTGACGAATGTGGCTTGTTGATATGGCGATTAATAGCTTATTCGTTATTGATTGGGTTGTGGCCTTACTTGATTCAACATCTATTGAAAAGAATCAAGATAAAGGCAACGCAAATACCATCGCGACTGCCTCTTGCGGTGCTGATCGTTCTTTATGAATTGCTGATTGTACAAAATCCATTGCAGGCTTTATTGAGTCTTGGGAGTGCATGGTAATGGCAGTTGATAGCACACTCGAACTCTACACTACCTTATTTGGCTGGTTTTTCTATAACAGCATCTGGGATGTACTCGTCGCAACGGGCATGGTTTTTTTGCCTTTTCTGGGGATTTTGATTGATACCATCATTCGATCCTATGCCGGGGAAGATGCAGAAGAGGCTGGTAATACCACCTTGCGGATTATTGAGGTGGAGTTTTTTATTGCCTTCTTCGTGATTCTGATTGCGGCGGTTCCGGCAACGCCGTTGAATGCCGTTGATTTATCGTTTACGCCACGCGCTGTCATTGGCACGCCTGCGCAACCCGTAGCGACCGTGGCCAATTCACGCACGACTTATGGTGGTGGTATTTCTTTCAATGGAGCACCAGCTAACGTCAATGTCCCCGTATTTTGGTTTGCTGTGATGAGCTTCAGCTCCGGTTTTAATCGTGCCGTTATGGAGGACGTACCACCTACACTGGATTACCGTGGCTACGCCAATGAGCTGCGGGATGCAACTATCAAAGACCCAGAGCTGCGCCATGAAATCAACGACTTCTTTCGTGATTGCTTTATTGAAGCGCGCTCAAAGTATCTGACTGAACGGCCAGACAGCGCTGCGATTGATGCACTATTAAACCAGTATGGCGACACCGATACCGACTGGATCGGCTCACATGTCTTTCAGGAAATAGCCGGATACTACGATAGCCTGCGGTCAGATTCGATCAGGGAAGGTTTTCCCTGGTCGGCGCTGCGGGATGTGGAATGGGATGCCAGTAATCACCCTGTGTATGGCAAGCCCTATTGCAATGAGTGGTGGCCTAGTATTCAGCAGGCAGTGTTGAATGATTTGGGTGATATTGATCTGCAATCGGCAGCAGCGGAGCCCGGCTGGGATGCCGTACAACGGCGCGATGTCATTACACAACTAGCACTGATTAACTCACCACCGCGTTGGACAACGCGAGGCTATGACTTTGCCTATGGCAACACGGTGGATTTCGAGGTGGGTGAACAAAGCGGTATCTTTGTGGCCGTGCAGAATGCCACTCAACAGGGATTGGCGGTGTACGGTTTGGGTAAAGCATCCATCTCCTTTGCTGCCTTTCTCCGTGTGTTTTTGGAAGCCGCGCCCATGATTCAATCGTTAGTGCTAATGGGGCTTTATACGCTGTTACCATTTTTTATTCTGATCAGTCGCTATAAGTTTTCTTTACTGATCATTGGAGCACTAATCTTGTTTTCCGTGAAGTTTTGGACGGTGCTGTGGTTCTTTGCCTGGTGGGTTGATCAGAATCTAATACAAGCTTTTTATCCTGATCCTGGAAGTGTAACCACACTGTTTAGCACTGATCTGACGTTAAAACGCATCATCCTTAACTTTCTAACGGGTGGCCTGTATTTGATTTTACCTATCCTGCTTTCTTTATATCTCGGTTTGGCGGGTATCCGTGCTGCATCACAGTTGGAAGGTGCCACACAAGCTTTGACTCGTGGCACTTCAGCGGCGGGCAATGTCAGCTTACGAAAACCCAGTTTTAGGAATCGGTCTACGGGTAAAACCAAAGGTGCTAAATGAAAACACTAGAAACAGCATTCACCAGTGGCTATTGCTGCCTCAATAGCACCGCCATACCACGATCACTGCTTTCAGCAGGGTATGCAGTTGTCTCAACCGAGATGCTGGCTGATCAGCTTGTTCACTCACCCAACCGGGGAGCTTGTTACCCCATTGGGTCAGCAACTCCTTTTCTCACTCATTGATTTAGGAGACTTGCTATGAGTAAAACAACCAAAAATGAAAAAACCAACTCTGCCGCCGCAGAGGAAACCCGATACTTTAACGAGTATGCGAATGGCATTGGCTATCTCAATGCTATCCGTGACATTAGCGGCGAGGGTAAACCTCCCCGTTATGCTGCTCAAGTATCGGTTATCCAGGGGCCTGCCGACAACGTGCATTATGAATATCATGATCTCATTGTTGGAGCAGAAACCGCGCTCGGTGTCATTCTTGAAAACCGAGAGGCCATTGAATCAGACGATGCGAAAGTGTTGATCCGGTTCAACATGGCGAACCCTCGTGCCAAAGCATTCATCTATAAACAAGGTGAACGTGCCGGTGAACTGGGTTCTGCTATTGGTGGATTCCTGACGCGCATCCTGACTCTGAAAGTCAATAACGAACTCGTCTATGAAGACGACAGAGTGTTTGATGATCAGACTGGATCGCAGCAGGTCGCAAATGGATAGTTAACCACCAGGACGACGAGCTAACACCTTAGCTTGTCGTCCTTTCCTTCTTTATGGGAACCACCGTTCCCATAAGGAGTTGGCTGTGTTCCCACGCTTATATCTTGGGAGAACAACCATGGAAACCAACCATCAATCCAGTGAGCAGTACCCACTGAATACGGCACTGGAAGAAGAAAATCAGATCATCGCTGAGGCCAAGCAGTTACTCTATAAACGGATGACCAATAGAAAATATGATCAGTTTACATCTCCAGGTGCTGTAAGAGATTACTTACGCTTTCATCTGGCGGAGCGAAAACATGAAGTTTTCTATTGCCTGTTTTTGGATAGTCAACATCGGCTACTTGATGATAGGGAACTGTTCAGAGGTACCATTGACGGCTGTAGTGTCTACCCTAGAGAAGTCGTTAAGGCTACTTTAGAAGTCAACGCAGCGGCTGTCATACTGGCTCATAATCACCCATCAGGGGTGGCTGAGCCGAGTTCCGCAGATCGACAGATTACGGATCGGCTTAAAAACGCATTGGCATTGGTAGATGTTCGAGTGTTGGATCACTTTGTGGTCGGCGATCAAGATGTCATATCGTTTGCCGAACGCGGATTGATCTAGAAAATTGCTCTTAGCCCATGACACTACCGTGTCATGGACTATTTCTGCAGCCTCTCCTGGTAGATGCCGTCATATCGCTTAACAGGATCAATTTCGCCTGTTCGGTAGTTGTACCAGACATTGGTGTCGGATTTCTCTTCGACATCAGGCTCAAAATCTAGGGCGCTGAAAGCAAAAGATACCATCCGCCAACAGACTGAGAGTAGCCCGGTGCATAACGCAAATAGAAGAAGGAAAGACTTTTTGGCGTATTCCATGGTTTACCTACTCCTTCTCTGGGCGTTTGAATATACAGGTAATCTCTGCGCCGCCTTCCGTACAGTTGACCAGCTCCCAGCCTTTAGCGCCCAGTTTATTCATCGCCTGGGATAAGGCAGAGTCGTTTCCCATCAGCGGGTAGGTCTTGACAAGATAGCGCCAGTTAGTGGAATCAGCATGCGCTGGCAAGAAGAATGATGACAGGAGCAATAAGACCGCTGCCAGGTGAATGAGACGTTTTCCAGACATTATCCTCTCCTTAGAAAATACCGAGAAGCCGATAGTGCCTATGATACGCCTATGAAAAGCGGGTTAAAAGTGACTTATCAGTGATTTGAGAATTGGCGCAGGTGGCTCGATTAGCTACTTATCCAGGTACGGTTTCAATGCACCCCAAATCATGTGGAGATCAATGCCAGCTTCCTCTGCAACTTTGATAAATCTCAGCCGTTCCTCAATGTCCTGGTGGGTATCCCACAATTTCCAGATTCGTAGCTCAGTGGCTTCGTCACAAGCTGGTGGCCTTCCCGTGCCAACGCCACGAATGCTCAAGGCACTGCGACGGCGTGAAAAATCGGCAGCGTGCGTGCCAAACAACCGTTGCATCAACGCCAAAGGTGCGCCCATAAACAGGTATTTGTCTTCTAGCTCTTTTTCATCTCGCAGAATCTCTAGCTCCGAGAGTTGACGTTGTAACGCGGTAGTATCGACTTGAATAACTAGGAATCGATGGGCGCGATGAATTAGAGAATGCTGCTCCGCCAGATTTAGCTTGGCCATGATGTCAATTATTTCGTCTGGCAGATTGCTGGTTTTGAAGTGTATAGAATGTAGCGTACCTGATGATGAAACTAGTTTTTTAGCTGCTGCTTGAGCCATTTTCTCTTCAAAGCTGGGCATAGTCGAGACTCCTTCGTCCTTGAAATAACAGAACACATCTAATTCATTGATATGTTCAGCGTATAGACAACAAAAGAGTGAGACCTTTAGAAACTTTTCAAAAACAAAAGAAAATTATGTAACTGAGCTATCAGTCACTAGTGAAATACTGAAAATGTGAGTGCTGTCACAGTATGAGCGCAATTACACTGCGAGTGCGAGAAAAATTCCTGTTGCTAAGGAGGAATAATAATTTATTTTCTAGTCCGAAAAGTAATTGCTAGTTCGACATCAAAGGTAGAAACAAAATGATAATTTAAGCTTCAAGCAGAAGATTTCCTTACATGCTCAAACTTATTTGGTTCGTCCAGACGGTGTTTTTCCTGGTTAGCATGTTGCTGACGGGGCTATTTGCGATGTCGCTCTCCGGAGCTGATTTTGATAGTGTGATGAATCCTAGAGAGAGTGAACAGGCCATATTTATGGCGGCTTTGTTCATTTTTATTGGCTGCTGTATTGATATTGGAAAATATCTATTCTGGGTTAATCGACAAATTAGTCGATACTTCAAAGTGCTCAGCCTTGTTTTGATGGTTTTCTCCTGGCTTGCCAGTTGTGCCTTTTTTATCTCCTCCGAGATGCGGCTAATTAAAGAAGCGCAGCGGCGCTCACCTGAGTATGTAGCACTTCAGCAAGAAATTGACGGTCTTCAGAAAAATATCGCTATTGAAGAACAGCTGTTGAACAAGAGACTCGGAAGCAGCTATCACAAACAATGGGAACAGGCTCAAAATAGCGCGGCCAGGATAGCTGGATTTCAGGCAGAGATAGCAGAGAAGCAATCAGCATTATCACAGGTGGGATTGTCAGCAACAGAGAGCCAGCTTGAAACCACCAAGCTCTTTATCGGCATTAGTCGCACTCTGAATATCAGCCTAGATTCTGCCAGAACTTTTGGCTATGCGGTCTTAGCTCTGCTGTTGGAGGTTAGTACTTTGGGCATGATTAGCTTGGCTGGTGCTGAGAAAAGAGCTAATAGCTTGCCCAGCTCCCGTGCTGATGAGCCTGATCTGCAACCCGGTGATGATACTGTCGTCGATGAGGAATATAGGCAGAAATTGGCTCAACTCACTTTCGACATACTAAACGGCAAGATTCGGCCCGTTCTGCGAGTTATCAAGAGTGCTGACTATGACCTTAGCCTGGATCAGATTCGGGCGGTGCTGCGTGATCTACATGCCACCGGAATTCTCGATACCGACATCCGCAATAGCTACAAGCTGTCAGAAAGAGTGACAAGCTAGCATGATGCCAGTCTACACAAGGTGCACTATGGGCTCCCAAATAGCCCGGAGTGCTGGAGCGTTAGGGATTGAAAGGGCGTCAGTTCCCCCTCGGGGAATGAGTGACTAGCGAACCCGGCAAAGCCCGTAAACGCCATTGTGTGTGGGTAGAGCCAGATTGCTATGCCTATACCGATCGAGTGTGAAATAACAGTTGAGACTGTCCATAGCGGACACAGGGCTAAATCAGATAGGATTTTCTCTTCGTAACCCATTGATCTATAAGAATAAATTTTACCCTTTCTACAACTCGAAAAATATCGCCTGACCGATAAAAATGTATTATAAATAGAGCAGTGTGACATTACCCTAAAGAGAGCATCATTTGACTGCCAATGTTAGAGACCTTTTAAACAAGGTGGGGCCATGCCTGAGCTCCAGGCTGATTCAGATCATGGTTGATCAGGGCGCAACCCCAGAGGCTGCCCGGAAAAGAGTCGAGAGGGCTAGTGGGGTCATACGTTTATCAGGTGTTCGATTCGAGAAGAATGCCAAATTCATCTATCTTGACAACCAATATGGTGACGCTAGGTTTTGGGGGGCTTTAGAGGTTGCATTCAAAACCAACGGTAAAGCCTATTGGGCTGTGATGGTGGGGCTAAAACGAAGAGGTGGTGCTTGCCCCAAATCGCTTTTTCCGCGTATCTGTGGTGCGCCGATCAGACGCCAAAAACAGCTGTCACCGGAGATTATTCTAGAACGTCTGATCAGCATCCATCTGCTCAAGGAAGTTCAGGATGACAAGAGTGGCGAGATATGGATCAGTTTCAACCCCCACTGCTATAACGTCCTAGCCCCTTCCTTAGAGCAGCGGGCCATCGCTATTACAGAGAATCTCGCCATTGCGGCGATTGCCGATTGGGCAAGAAAGCTGGGATTCGGCAGTTACGCCAAGTTCGCACTACGCAATGATGAAAAGCCACCTGTTGTCTCGGGAATAACCTGGGATGTCAGCGCGCCATCCTATGTTAGACCATTAGTTTCAGCCCCCAATGGTGAGATCAAACCAGGATTCTTTGTCTGTGATGTCAGTCTTGGCCACCAGATCAGTGATGAAGAGGTGGAGGTATTTGTTCGCAAGTACGATATGGCAGCCTCCCCATCCAAAGTAGCGCCCATCATGGGGTTTCTGGTGGCTGATGGGTTTGCTCAAGCTGCTTATGAACGAGCGAGAAGCGTGGGCATCATAGCTGCCACCACGTCGCAGTTATTTGGGCAGGATGTGGCAAAAGCCCTGAATGATTTAATTAAAGTGTTGAGCGACACTGGCAAGACTGCAGCCATTAACCCGGAACACCTTGAAAACGTAATGAACCGTTTGACGAGGATTGAAGGGGCAAGCGCCAACCTTCGGGGGAGTCTGTTTGAACTGGTGGTGGGCAACCTACTGGTTGCGGTCACAGGAGGCTATCTAACCGTTGGGTATAAGATATCCAACATTGCCGAACTGGATGTATTGGTGGATCTTGAGGAAGAGGGACGATCCATTATCGTGGAATGTAAAGCTAAAATACCTGGTGCGATGGTCAGCTTGGAGGAGGTAAAGCGATGGTACAGCAATCGAATACCCTTGATTAACGAAGCGATCCGGCCATATGGTATTAACTATGTTGACCGAAAATTTGAGTTTGAGATATGGACCAATGGCACCTTTCATCCTGCTGCCATTGAATGGTTGGAGCAACAGCAGACGGAACTAGATAAACATACTGTTGCTTGGCGGGATGGTGCTGCTATCAAGCAATACTCCCAGCATGACAATGTTAGCCCACACACGCGGGGGATATTGAGGGATTATTATTTCAACAATCCCAGGACATCAATTTATCCGGCAGACATAGAGGGCTGAGATATATTGGGCAATCGCGTGATTTTTCTAGTAAAACCATCGCGGTTTGGCATAAGACATGTACATATAGAGTCTTTCGGCTATTGTGTCATCTAATTGTTAGCTTTTTATCTCTAAATCACACCTCCACCAAGGATGGAAAAAATGCAAATTGATCAACTAGTCTTACGCAACTTTAAGGGCTTCAAGGGGAGGTTTTCGATTGGCTTGAACCCCGGCATGAACATTATCGTTGGGGATAACGAGGCGGGTAAATCCACTATTATTGAGGCAATTAATCTAGCGCTGACTGGGTTGTTTAATGGTCGGTACTTAAGAAATGAATTGTCTCAGTATCTGTTTAATGAATCGGCAGTTAGTGAGTACATTGCGAGTTTAGCGACAGATGAGCCAGTTTGCCCGCCTGAAATCCTGATCGAACTGTATCTTACTGGGGGAAATGAAATCGCTTTTTTGGAAGGCGATTTGAATTCTGAGGGAAAGTACTGCAGCGGTATCTCACTTAGAATCGCTTTTAATGATGATTACAAAGCCGAGTATGAAGCTCTGATCGGTACGGGTGATGTTAAGACACTTCCCATCGAGTACTATCACGCGGTTTGGAAAAGCTTCGCACGAGAGACAATCACTACTAGAAGTATCCCAATAAAATCGGCTTTGATAGATTCAGCGGCTGCGCGGCACCAGAATGGCTCCGATATCTATATTGGTCGTATAGTTAAGGAATTGCTCACCCCAGAAGAAATCGTTAGCGTTTCACAGTCTCATCGTAAGATGAAAGAGAATTTCATGGATGATGCCTCTATCGATGCTATTAATAAAAAAATAACTGAAGCCAGCAAGATTACCGATAAGGAAGTCAAGATAGCGGTTGAACTGTCTTCACGTAACGCTTGGGAGAGTGGTCTCACCACCTACTTGGATAATATTCCGTTCCATTTCGTCGGCAAGGGTGAACAGAATGTTGTTAAAACTAACCTGGCCTTGTCACACAACAAAGCTAGGGAAGCCAATGTTCTCTTGCTGGAAGAGCCTGAAAATCACTTGTCTCACTCTAAACTCAACCAGTTGGTGAAAACGATCAAAGCAAATCAGGCTGAGCGGCAAATCATCATAACTACACATAGTAGTTTTGTCGCTAATAAGCTAGGGCTGGATGATCTAATACTGCTAAGCGATAAAAATACCTTGAAGTTAAATGAGCTATCCAGCGAAACAAAGCTGTTTTTTGAAAAGATAGCGGGGTACGACACTTTACGGCTGATTTTGTGTAATAAGGCGATATTGGTAGAAGGGGATTCAGATGAACTAGTCGTGCAGAAGGCGTATAGGATTCAGAATGAAAACCGGTTGCCAATAGAAGATTCGGTTGACGTGATTTCCGTAGGCGTATCGTTCTTACGATTTCTAGAAATAGCTGAAAAACTGGATAAGCCTGTATGTGTGGTTACAGATAATGACGGCGATGTTGCTGCGCTGGAGAAAAAGTACACTGATTACCTTGGTGAGAACGCTAAAGATCATATCAAAATTTGTTATGACCATGACGTGGATGGCGGTGATCTCGTGATCGGCCAAAAGGCTTTTAACTACAATACTTTGGAACCAAAGTTGGTGAAGGCAAACAGTCTTGAGGCAATGAACTTAATACTCGGCAAGGATTACAAAACTGTCGATGAGCTTCATAAGTATATGAAGGGCAATAAAACTGAGTGTGCCTTGAAAATTTTTGAGACAACCGGGGCTATCAACTATCCGCAGTATATTCTGGATGCCCTTGAATGAATAAGCTCATTATTGCTTCTGCAGGATCGGGAAAGACTACGTTTATAGTTGATGATGCAATAACTCAGGCCAAACAAGGAGTTCGCGTCCTAATTACGACTTTCACGGTCGCCTGTGAGCAGGAGATTCGCGATAAAGTAGTCAATAAGCTCGGTTTTGTTCCCGACGAAATTAGCATTATCACGTGGTTTTCCTTCCTGTTAAACCATGGTGTCAAGCCATTTCAAGGTCGTCTATTCGAATATGATGCCAGAGGGATGATCCTGGTAAATGGGAAGTCAGGCTTCCGGTTTAAAAACAAAAAAGGTCAGCCTATCTACTGGGGGGAAAAAGATTTCGATAAATTCTACTTCAGTCGAGATAAAAAGGTTTATTCTGATAAATTGGCTCAACTTGTATTGCGCTGTAATGAGGTTTCGGATGGTAGAGTCTTTGATCGCATTTCAAGGTGTTTTAATAGTATCTATGTAGATGAGGTTCAGGATTTGGCTGGTTATGATTTAGAGATTCTTGATGCTCTTTTTAAATCAAATGCTGATGTAACGGTAGTAGGTGACCCTAGGCAGGCAACCTATTCAACGGTTAATGCCAGGAAGAATAAAAAGTACGCTAAAGCCAATATTGTTAATTTCTTTGAAGATAGCAAGCTGGAAATTGATACTGACGAAGTGTCTCTCACTACTAATCACCGATGCCATAGTAGCATCTGTCAGTTCTCCAATCGGCTTTACCCTGATCTTCCGCAAGCTAAACCTGGACAGGGTGAGCCTACGGGTCACGATGGAATTTTTGCGCTAGATGAGAAAGAGCTGAATCAGTATCTAGCTGATTACAACCCCATGCAGCTTAGAGATAATGTTAAAAAGAGTGTCAATGACGACTACCCGGTTTTGAATTTTGGTAAATCGAAAGGCCTAACATATGAGAGAACTGTCATTTACCCATCCGGGCCTATGTTGAAATGGCTTAAGAACCCTGAAGAGAACTTGACTCAGGTGGCTCGTTCCAAATTCTATGTTGCTCTAACCCGTGCGAAATACAGTGTCGCCATCGTGCTAAAGGCTAGTGATATAGCCAAAATTGATGGGTTGGAGAAATATTAGGCACAGGCACCTTTAAATTGTTCGGGGCAGTATTTGAGGACTCGGGGTCTATAGTTGCTCGGAATCAGCGCACGGGTTGGATGTTTGGAGGTTGCGGGGTGTGACTGAAGTTTCTAGAGGTGGAGATTGATTACTCAGTATTGTATCCCAGATGCATCCCAAGGCAGTTTTCGCTTGTAAGAGGTGAAAATAATCCGCTGCATCTACGGAAGGGGGGAGTTGGTACCAGAGGCCGGACTCGAACCGGCACGTCCTCGCGGACAAGGGATTTTGAATCCCTCATGTCTACCAATTTCATCACTCTGGCACTGAGTGCAAGCTTACAGATTTTTTCCTAGGATACAAAACAGCTTGCTTATTTTGAATCCCCTGTGTCTACCAATTTCACCACTCTGGCACAGGGGCGCGATTATAGCAGTGGTCCCCGGAGAAGCAATAGAGCGGTGTGCCTTTCATTGATGGGTACACTGGTTCTGGCGGTGGATTTCCATTACCCTTGCGGCCTTTTACAAGCCTGCCCAAACGTATGCGCCGAGACCACTTCGACTATTATTTGCCCGATGAGCTGATTGCCCGTCAACCGGCCGCTGAGCGCCGTGGCAGTCGGCTGCTGGTGGTGGATGGTGTGACGGGCGCGCTGCAGCATCTGCAGTTTCCGGCGGTCTGTTCACTGGTGAATCCGGGTGACCTGCTGGTGTTCAATGACACCCGGGTGATTCCGGCTCGATTGTTTGGCCAGAAGGAATCCGGCGGCAAAGTGGAAATGCTGGTGGAGCGCCTGTTGGGTGGCCGGCGATTGCTGGCTCACCTGCGGGCGAGCAAATCACCAAAGGCGGGCACCCGGCTTCAGTTTGAGGGAGGTGCGGAGGCCGAGGTGGAAGGTCGCGATGGCGATCTGTTCCAGCTGCTTTTTCTCGGTGACAGAACGGCGCTGGATATCCTTGAAAGCCACGGCCATATGCCTTTGCCGCCCTACATTGATCGCGCCGATAACCCGGCTGACCGGGAGCGCTATCAGACGGTGTACGCTGAAAAGCCCGGTGCAGTAGCCGCGCCCACGGCGGGGCTGCACTTTGATCAGCCGCTGCTCGACCAGCTTCGCGCAAAGGGGGTGGATTTTGCCTTTGTCACGCTGCATGTGGGAGCGGGCACCTTTCAGCCGGTGCGGGTTGACGATATTCACGATCACCGAATGCATTCTGAGGTGATCGAGGTCTCGGCTGAAGTCTGTCAGCAGGTGAGGGAGACTCGCGCCCGGGGCGGTCGGGTTATTGCGGTCGGAACCACCAGCGTACGATGCCTGGAAAGTGTCGCCGCCGGTGGCCAGATACAACCGATGACCGGGGAGACGGATATTTTTATCTACCCCGGTTATTCGTTCAAACTGGTGGATGCCCTGCTGACCAATTTCCACTTGCCGGAATCGACGCTGCTGATGCTGGTGAGCGCCTTCTCCGGGTACACACGCATGATGAACGCCTACCGGCAGGCGGTGGCGGAGCGCTATCGGTTTTTCAGTTATGGCGATGCCATGTTTTTGACTCGTAATCCCGCCGCCACAGAGGACACTCCCCAATGAGAAACAGCTGTTTTATGTCCTTTGAGGTGGCTTGCCTCGATGGCGAGGCTCGTCGTGGCAGAATGACTTTCCCTCGCGGCACGGTTGAAACACCGGCATTTATGCCGGTGGGCACCTGTGGCACCGTCAAGGGCATGTTGCCGAGGGATGTTGAGGCCACTGGTGCCCAGATCCTGCTCGGCAATACCTTCCACCTGATGCTGCGCCCCGGCACTGACGTGGTAATGGAGCACGGCGGGTTACATGAGTTTATGCACTGGCCGGGACCAATCCTGACCGACTCCGGCGGTTTTCAGGTGTTCAGCCTCGGGGCGATCAGCAAGATTTCCGAGCAGGGCGTGGCTTTTCGTTCACCCATTGATGGCAGTGCCGTGTTTCTCGACCCGGAGACATCCATTCGGGTACAGCAGCAGCTCGGTGCGGATGTGGTGATGATCTTTGATGAGTGCACCCCTTACCCGGCAACCGAACAGCAGGCCCGTGCCTCAATGGAGCTTTCACAGCGCTGGGCGAAACGCAGTAAGGATGCCCACGGCGACAATCCCTCTGCGCTGTTTGGTATTGTACAGGGCGGCATGTATGAAGACCTGCGCGACGCCTCCCTGGCCGGTCTCGAGTTAATCGGTTTTGACGGCTATGCCATCGGTGGTTTATCGGTGGGTGAACCGAAAGAAGATATGTTGCGAATTCTGGATCATCTGCCGCCGAAAATGCCCCGGGACAAGCCCCGTTATCTGATGGGTGTGGGCAAACCGCAGGATATTCTCGAAGCCGTGCGGCGGGGTATCGATATGTTTGACTGTGTGATGCCTACCCGCAATGCGCGCAATGGGCATTTGTTCACCAGTGCCGGTGTCGTGAAGATCCGTAACGCGGTGCACCGGCACGATACCCGCCCGCTCGATACGAACTGTGACTGCTATACCTGCCAGAATTTTAGCCGGGCCTATCTGCATCATCTGGAAAAGTGTGGTGAAATACTCGGCGCTCAACTGAACACAATGCACAACCTGCGCTATTATCAGACGTTGATGGCCGATATCCGTCGGGCAATCACCGATGGTGATCTCGACGAATTCACTGTGCGTTTCTATGCCCAGCAGGGGCTGGAGCCGCCTGCTTGAGGTTTGCTCATTTGCCCCAATATGTGAGGGGTGCTCGATATTTTCCGCCGTTTCTGACAAGGGCGCTGCTTCCACCCTATAATGGTCAGCCTTTCGATCAGGACTCAATAAAAGACTAGTGATATGAACCGTTATCCGTTATGGAAATACCTGTTGATCCTCTTTGTTATTTTGTTGGGAGTGGTTTATGCCCTTCCCAATCTGTATGTGCCTGATCCGGCTGTACAGGTCTCCGGACAGAGTAGTGCGACCGTGATTGATCAGCAATTGCTGGATCAGATGGAGCAGGCTCTCAAGGATGAAGGTATCGAGTACTTCGGTGCAGAGAGCACTGGTGAAAACGCCCTCATTCGCCTGAAAGAGCGGGATCAGCAGTTACCGGCCAAAAGGGTTATTCAGCAGGCTCTCGGTTTTGATTACGTGGTGGCGCTGAATCTCGCACCCACAACGCCGGAGTGGCTTGCTGCGCTGGGGGCACAGCCGATGAAGCTCGGGCTCGACCTCAGTGGTGGCGTGCATTTTCTGCTGGAGGTCAATGTTGACGAAGTGGTTGGCAAGCGCATGGAGTCTGCGGTTCGGGAGATGCGCGGTGCCATGCGTGAGGAGAGGCTGCGCTACCACACGGTGAAGCTGGAGGACGGGACGATTATCAGCAAATTCCGCACCGAAGAAGAACGGGATGAGGCGAACCGGATTCTCCGTCGCGACTTCCGCGACCTGACCGCACAGCTCACCACGGAAGACGCTTTGTTCACTATCCGATCCACGATGTCGGAATCCGCGATCAGGGAAGTTGAGGATTACGCACTGAACCAGAATCTGGTGACCCTGAGAAACCGGGTGAATGAACTGGGGGTGTCCGAGCCCATCGTACAGCGTCAGGGTCGTAACCGAGTGATGGTGGAGCTGCCAGGAGTTCAGGATACGGCTGAAGCGAAGCGGATTATCGGCAAGACCGCCAACCTTGAGTTCCGTCTTGAAGCCGAGGAGCAGAACGTGGTCACGGCGGAAAAATTTGAATTTCTGAATGACAAATCGCGTTTTCCTGATGCCTGGCTGGAGCGCACGGTGGTGATTACGGGTGATCACGTGTCGAACGCGTCGGCCTCCTTCGATGAAAATGGCTTCCCGCAGGTGAATATCACGTTGGACAGTGATGGCGGTGCCCGTATGCACCGGGTTTCCCGCAAGAATATTGATCGCCGTCTGGGTGTGCTGTTTATCGAGTACAAGACCCGTACGATCTATACCACCAACGAAGACGGTGAGCAGGTTGCGACGTCTGAGCGCTATGTTGAAAAGAAAATTATCAGTCTGGCCACCATTCGCAGTGCGCTGGGCAAGACCTTCCGTATTACCGGTCTGGATAATCCCCGCGAGTCCTCGGAGCTGGCACTGCTGCTCCGTGCCGGTGGCCTGGCGGCACCCATGTATTTTGTCGAAGAGAGGACCATT
The DNA here is from genome assembly GCA_002707685.1 of Porticoccus sp. Lineage (GTDB taxonomy): Bacteria > Pseudomonadota > Gammaproteobacteria > Pseudomonadales > Porticoccaceae > Porticoccus. Next base: position 80,600 of record PANQ01000002.1, read on the forward strand.
GGTCCCTCGCTGGGTGCCGAAAATATCGCCCTGGGGGTTAAATCGGTCACCATTGGCATGGCGATAGTGCTGATTTTTATGCTGTTTTACTACCGGGTTTTCGGTATCTTCGCCAATGTGGCGCTCGCCCTCAATCTGGTCATCATGGTTGCTGCCATGTCTCTACTGGGCGCAACCCTGACCCTGCCGGGGATCGCCGGTATTGTGCTGACGGTGGGGATGGCAGTGGATGCCAACGTACTGATTTTTTCCCGAATCAGGGAGGAGCTGGCCAATGGCCTGCCACCCCAGTCCGCCATCAATGCCGGCTACGACCGGGCTTTCGTATCGATTCTGGATGCCAACCTGACCACCCTGATTGTCGCGGTGATTCTATACGCTGTTGGTTCCGGGCCGGTGCAGGGTTTTGCTGTCACCCTGTCGATCGGTATTTTGACCTCGATGTTCACCGCAATTCTGGGTACCAGAGCGCTGGTCAATCTGGTCTATGGTGGCCGTACCATTAACAAAGTCTGGATTTAGGAGCTCACCATGACAACGCTACGGATTATTGATTTCATGGGCCAGCGCAAGTTGGCGGCGATCATCTCCATTTTGTTGGTGCTGGGTTCGCTGGTTTCCCTGTCAGTGAAAGGCATCGTGCTGGGTCTCGATTTTACCGGTGGCACCCAGATTGAAGTGGGCTACCCACAACCGGCCGATTTATCGGTGATTCGCGCACAGCTCACCGAGAGCGGCTTTGAAAACCCCACTGTGATCTACTTCGGTTCCGAGAGTGATGTGCTGATTCGTATGCAGGGTGAGCCGGCAGCTGGATTGTCCGATCAGGTATTTGCTGCACTGCAAAACAACACCGACAGCGAGATCGAAATGCGCCGGGTGGATTATGTGGGCCCCCAGGTGGGTGATGAGCTTCGCGAGGATGGTGGTCTGGGTATGCTGGCTGCCCTGGCTGTGGTGATGCTCTATGTGGCCATCCGCTTTCAATACAAGTTCTCCATTGGTGCTGTTATTGCGTTGGTTCACGATGTGGTGATTACTCTCGGCTTTTTCTCGATTACCGGCCTGGAGTTTGACCTCACAGTCCTTGCAGCTGTGCTCGCCGTCATCGGCTACTCCCTGAATGACACGATTGTCGTGTTTGACCGAATACGGGAAAATTTTCGCCTGTTGCGAACGGCAGAGGCGAAAGAGGTTATTAATGAATCGCTCACCCAGTCGTTGCAGCGCACATTGCTCACCTCGCTGACCACAATTTTTGTGCTGCTGGCGCTGTTTATCTTTGGCGGGGAGCTGATTCACAATTTTGCAATTGCACTGATAGTGGGTGTGGTAATCGGTACATATTCCTCCATTTATGTGGCGGCAAATATGCTGATGGCATTGCGGATGACCAGGGAGAATTTGCTGCCGCCCGAGGTGAAAGAGGGCGAAGAATTTGATGGACTACCCTAGACCTGATGATGGGTTTCGTGGCGTATGTCAAGGTATTTTTGCTTGCGCGTTTTTGTAAGCCGTTTTAAAGTGCGAATTGCGGGTCTTTAGCTGCCTGTATATTTACACCGCCAACCGAGGTTGGCACTAAGTGCTTACGAGGATGTTATGTCAGATTTAGTTACCGGTACCGTTAAGTGGTTCAATGAAGAAAAAGGGTATGGCTTTCTTGCTCAGGAAGGTGGCAAGGATGTCTTTGTACATTTCAGTGCTATTAACGGTACAGGCCGTCGCACACTTTATGAAGGGCAGCAGGTTTCTTTTGAGGTGACCGAAGGTCAGAAAGGCCCTCAGGCACAAAACGTGACTGTTGTTGCCTGAGGCGGATGCCTGAGTTTAACCAATAAAAATGCCAGTTAGCGCTGGCATTTTTTTGTGTTTTCTTTATAGGTCTTATCCAGAGGTTTTTGTTTAAAAAATCTCCGGGGTGTCATTTTGTTGTTTGTTTCTAGCGCCAGTTATCCCAGGCCACCATCACTCTCTCGGGGTACCAGGTTTTGCCATAGCTGCCATTATAGCGAGCGAGCGCCAGTGCGAGATTGCCATTTTCCTTGTCCAGATAATACTTGAGAATGGTGCAGCCATAGCGCAGATTGGTATCGATGTTGATCAAGTTATCATCCGCCCGACCGATTTCGTGTTTCCAGAAGGGCATGACCTGCATCATACCCTGAGCCCCGGCACTGGAGACTGCGTAGGAGTCAAAATGACTTTCCACCTGAATGACAGCGAGAACCACTTCCGGCGATAGTTCTGCCCGCGTGGCGGCCTGATGGATTTTGCGCAGCAAGTCGAGTCGCTCCTCGCTGTCAGGAATATACCGGGCAAGCTGGGTGGATTTTGCCATCAGCCATACCTCGGCATCGAAACGATCCTCAAAGCTATCGGCCTGTTCCACGGTCTTTTTCAGCAGGGCCAGCAGAGCCTGATCCACTTCCTGTGGATCGCCTGCGAGGGCAGCACTCAGCCAGAGAGCGGTGGTCGTCAGTGCCAGCCACCGCGCGACTCTCTGGCCGACCGAGGCGTTCATCCGAGGGCCTGTGCCAGAAATTCGGGTAGTTCCGTTACCGCGATTTGGCAGCTTTCCCCGCTGCGACGGTTGTAATATTCCATCTGACCCTGTTCAAGCCCGCGGTCACCCACGACGATGCGGTGAGGGATACCCATTAACTCAATATCTGCCAGCATGACCCCCAACCGGGCTTTTTCTTCATCCATTAACAGCACGTCAAAACCTGCCTGTTGCAGATCAGCATAGAGCGTTTCGCAGGCATCGCGAACCTGTTCGGACTTGTGCAGATTGATCGGTACCACCGCGACCTGGAAAGGGGCCAGAGCATCGGGCCAGATGATGCCTTTTTCATCGTGATTCTGCTCTATGGCAGCGGCCACAACGCGGCTCACGCCGATCCCGTAGCAACCCATCAACATGACCTGCTCTCGGCCTTCTTCGTTGAGTACCCGGGCATTCATGGCTTCACTGTATTTGGTGCCCAATTGAAAAATATGCCCCACTTCAATACCGCGTTTGATCTCCAGTGTGCCCTGGCCATCGGGGCTGGTGTCACCGGGGACCACATTGCGAATGTCCTCGACCTGTAGCGGCGGACAATCTCTCTCCCAGTTGACACCGGTGAGATGGTAATCATCGCGGTTTGCACCGCAGACAAAGTCGGCCAGATGGGCCGCGCAACGATCCACAATGGTCGGAATGTTGAGCCCTACCGGACCGATAGATCCCACAGAACATCCCAGTATGGCTTTTACCTGTGCTTCGCTGGCAAAGGTCAGTGGTGATGCCACGCCCTGCAGTTTCTCGGCCTTGATAGCATTGAGTTCGTGGTCGCCCCGCAGTACCAGTGCCACCAGTGCGGTGGTGCTTTGATTGGGGTCCCCCAGTACGATCAGGGTTTTTGCGATCTGTTCAGGTTTTACCCCGAGAAACCGGCTGACCTGTTCAATACTGTGCTGGCCCGGTGTAGCCACTTCCTGCTTGTCTGCCGATGCAGTTGGCCGGCTGCCGGTCGGTGCCACGGCTTCGGCCATTTCCACATTGGCGGCATAGTCGCTGGCGTTGGAGAAGGCAATGTCGTCCTCTCCCGAGGCTGCCAGCACATGGAATTCATGGGAGTGGTTGCCGCCAATGCTGCCGGTATCCGCCAGGACAGGTCTGAAGTCGAGGCCGAGGCGACTAAAGATCGCTGTATAGGCCGCATGCATGGTGTCATAGGTCTGTTGCAGGCTGGCCTGATCCGCATGAAAGGAGTAGGCGTCTTTCATCAGGAATTCCCGTGCGCGCATGATGCCAAAGCGGGGGCGGATTTCATCCCGGAACTTGGTCTGAATCTGATAGAAGTTGGCGGGCAGTTGTTTGTAACTGCGCAGCTGGTTGCGGGCCAGGTCGGTAATGACTTCCTCGTGGGTTGGGCCCAGGCAGAAGGCGCGGTCGTGACGATCCTTCATTCTCAGCAGTTCCGGCCCGTACTGTTCCCAGCGACCGGACTCCTGCCAGAGTTCCGCCGGTTGGGTGACCGGCATCAGGACTTCCATGGCACCGGCCTGGTTCATTTCTTCTCGGACAATGGCCTCCACTTTGCGCAGCACCCGCAATCCCAGAGGTAACCAGTTGTAGAGCCCGGCGGCCAGCTTGCGGATCATGCCGGCGCGAATCATCAATTGGTGGCTGATGACTTCGGCATCGGCCGGGGTTTCTTTTTGGGTGGCGATCAAAAACTGGCTGGCACGCATAGTTGATTCTTTGTCTTGGAGGTGAGTGTAAAAACCGCTATTTTACGGTGGAGCCCGCTTTGGGTACAGGACAAGAGGTTGTTAAATGTTTGAGCTCGATTCTGCGTTGAAGGCTGACACGATAATTATGGGTGACTTTCCGTTGTGCCGGTTGTTGCTTCACCGCGATGCCAATTATCCCTGGTTTATTCTGGTGCCTCGGATTGCCGATGTGACAGAAATTTATCATTTGTCAGAGCAGGATCAATATCAGCTGATACGCGAATCCTCTCTGTTGGCGGAGACATTGGTGGATGTGTTCTCCCCGGACAAGGTCAATATAGCGACCCTGGGCAACCGGGTGGCCCAACTGCATGTGCATCATATCGCCCGCTATAAAATGGACGGCGCCTGGCCTGACCCCATTTGGGGACGGTTGCCGGCACAGGAGTATACCGGGAAGTTGCTTGCTGCGCGGGTCGATCCACTTGTCAATGTGCTCGTCGGGGATGACTTCACAGCCTTGCACAAATAGCTTTTCCGGCAGATTTTTGCGCATTGTGTTGGCGGTAGTCCGGATTCAGGCATTATCCAATCTTCTAGCCCCCTGGTTACTGGGGTATAATGCGCCGCTTTTATCAGGGGCGTTCTGCCCGCTCTAGAATCAGGGTATTTAGTATGCCGATTTACAGTTATCAATGTCAGGCCTGCGGTCATGTGCTGGAAGCACTTCAAAAAATCAGTGACAAACCATTGACGGATTGTCCGGTTTGTCATCAGTCGGAATTGAAAAAACAGTTGACGGCTGCGGGCTTCCGGCTGAGTGGCAGTGGCTGGTATGAAACGGACTTCAAAAAAGAGAAAAGAAAGAATATTGCCGGCGACCAGCCCTCGGAGAGCAAGGCAAAACCTGAAGCAAAACCCAAAGAGGCTGCCGGTTCCACCCCCGCTGCCTGAACCAATACCACCGGAAGCCCCGCCCGGCCTCCATCGATTAACAACGGGAAGACATAATGCGGACAAGTTATTGTGGTGTGCTCGGCGCCGAACACATTGATGAGGAAGTCACCCTTTGCGGTTGGGTGGATCGTCGACGCGACCACGGGGGTGTGATCTTTGTCGATTTGCGCGATCGTGAAGGTATCGTGCAGGTCGTGTTTGACCCGGATTGCGGCGAGCATTTTGCTCTTGCCGACCGGGTTCGCAGTGAGTATGTGCTACAGGTGACTGGTCGGGTTCGCGCCAGAACCCCCGAAACCGTCAACCCGGAAATGACTACCGGTCAGATTGAAGTTTATGGTCTGGCTGTGCAGATACTGAATTCCTCTGAAACGCCGCCTTTTCCTCTGGATCAGCACAACAAGGTGGGCGAGGAAGTACGGCTCAAGTATCGCTATCTGGACCTGCGCCGGCCGGAAATGCTCAGCAATATGCGGTTCCGCTCCAGGGTGACCAATATTATTCGCAACTTTCTCGATCAGCGGGGATTTCTGGATATTGAAACCCCGATCCTGACCCGGGCCACGCCGGAGGGCGCCCGCGATTACCTGGTGCCGAGCCGCACCCACGAAGGCAAGTTCTTTGCGCTGCCGCAGTCGCCACAGTTGTTCAAGCAGTTGCTGATGGTGTCGGGCGTGGACCGTTATTACCAGATCGCAAAATGTTTCCGTGACGAAGATCTCCGGGCGGACCGCCAGCCTGAATTTACCCAGGTTGATGTGGAAATGTCGTTTACCTCGGAAGCGGAGATCATGGCCATCAATGAGGAGATGATCCGCACGGTTTTCCAGGAAGTGCTCGAGGTGGATCTTGGGGATTTCCCCTCCATGCCTCATAGCGAGGCCATCATGCGCTATGGCAGCGATAAACCGGATTTGCGGATTCCCCTCGAACTGGTGGAAATCAAGGATCTGATGACAGAGGTGGATTTCAAGGTATTTTCCGGGCCGGCCAATGATCCAAAGGGCCGCGTTACGGCATTGAAAGTGCCGGGTGGCAACGAAATCAGTCGCAAGCAGATAGATGATTACACCAAGTTTGTTGGTATTTACGGTGCCCGGGGACTGGCCTATATCAAGGTCAATAACAGGGACGATCTGGAGGAAGGGCTGCAATCCCCCATCGTCAAGTTTCTGCCGTTGGACGTGCGTGCTGCCATACTCGATCGCACCGCTGCTGAAAATGGCGACCTGATTTTCTTTGGTGCAGATAACCACCGTGTTGTCACCGAAGCATTGGGTGCCCTGCGCTGTAAACTTGGTGCAGACCTGAATCTCTACACCTGTCAGTGGGCGCCGTTGTGGGTGGTCGACTTCCCGATGTTTGAAGAAGATGGAGAGGGCGGTTGGACCTCCCTGCATCATCCTTTTACCCGGCCGGCCTGCTCGGTGGAAACGCTCGAGGCCGACCCGGAAAAAGCCCTGTCGATTGCCTACGATATGGTGTTGAACGGCACGGAGCTCGGTGGTGGTTCGATTCGTATCCATAACCCCGATATGCAGCATGCGGTCTTTAAGGTGTTGGGTATCAGTGAAACAGAAGCGGATGAAAAATTCGGTTTCCTGATCGATGCCCTGAAGTTTGGTTGCCCCCCCCATGGCGGGTTGGCATTTGGTTTGGATCGACTGATCATGTTGATGACCGGTAGTCATTCGATTCGGGATGTGATCGCTTTCCCGAAAACCCAGACAGCGGCCTGTGTGATGACTGATGCGCCGGGTGGGGTTGATAATCGGCAATTGCGTGAACTGAATATTCGTTTGCGGGAGAAAAAACCGGCGGATAACTGATCTATTCCGCAGTGCGCTGACCGGCGCAACACGATAAAAAACGACTGTTGGTGAAACGACTACAGCTCGGAACGATGGGAGATTTTTGTTATGGCAGGTCACAGCAAATGGGCCAATATCAAGCACCGCAAGGCAGCGCAGGATGCCAAGCGCGGCAAGGTATTCACCAAACTGATTCGTGAGCTGGTTGTGGCTGCAAAATCCGGTGGACCTCTGCCGGAAGACAACCCCCGGCTCCGCGCCGCAGTGGACAAGGCGCTCGGTAATAACATGAAGCGCGACACGATTGATAAAGCCATTGCCAGGGGTGCGGGTGCCGGTGAAGGCGATAATTATGAAGAGGTGACCTACGAGGGTTACGGGGTCGGTGGTATCGCCGTGCTGGTGGACTGTATGACGGATAACCGCAATCGTACGGTTTCCGATGTGCGCCACGCCTTCACAAAGCGCGGTGGCAATCTGGGCACGGACGGATCGGTCGCCTACCTGTTTAAACGTACCGGTCAAATCAGTTATTCCGCCGGGGTTGATGAAAACCGGTTAATCGAAGTGGCCCTGGAAGCGGGCGCAGAAGATGTGGTGACCAATGACGACGGTTCCATGGATGTGCTCAGCGCATGGGAAGACTTCAGCGCAGTCAAAGAAGCCCTGTTGGATGCCGGTCTTGAGCCGGAAAACGCAGAGGTCACCATGCTGGCATCCATTACTGTTCCAGTTGACCTGGACGGTGCGGAGAAATTGCTGGCGCTGGTGGATCATCTGGAAGATCTGGACGATGTGCAGAATGTATATACCAATGCGGATATTCCCGCGTCGGTGATGGCTGAGCTCGGCTGATGATCGGTTGGGCCAGAGAGTAAACCCGGGTGTATCCCGATATTGTTAACAGAACGAGTAATCACAGGAGAGACAGGATGAAAGTACTTCAGAAAACTGACGAGTACACCATTTATCAAAAACGCTCAGGTCGCTATGCCGTTGAAGGCGCTGACAAGAAGATCATTAATGGTGACGAAAAAGTCAGCATTCTGATCGCTGCGGGTGTCGTCAAGCAGGCAGTTGCCAAACCCGCGCCCGTAGAAGAGCCAGCTGTTGACGAGGCCCCCGTTGAGGAAGCCCCGGCAGAAGCAGCTCCAGAAGAAGAGGCTGTGGCAGAGGAAGCGCCTGCTGATGAAACACCCGCAGAAGCAGCTCCCGCTGAATCGGCAGATGAGGAAACCAAATAAAAGTTGTTGTGTGAATGCAAAAAAGGCGGCTGGCAACAGCCGCCTTTTTTAGTGGGTACAGTGACGATGGAGCCGTTGGCTCTTGTTTTTTCAAGCGATTAGGATACTGTGACAATATACAGTATTTCGGGCGATTCCCATGACACTGATTCTCGGTATAGACCCGGGTTCGAGAAAGACCGGTTTTGGCCTTGTCAACGCCGTTGGTTCCCACGCCGAGTATGTTGCCAGTGGCATTATCCGCCTGCCGGATGGCGCGCTTCCGGAGCGTCTCAAAGTGATCTTTGAGAGTCTTTCCTGCATTATCGAAGAGCACCATCCTGAGACAATGGCCATTGAGGATGTTTTCTTTGCCCGTGATCCCAGGGCTGCGCTGAAGCTCGGGCAGGCCCGTGGCGCAGCCATTGTAGCGGGTGTTGCCGCGGGGTTGTCGGTGGCTGAGTATGCTGCGCGGTCAGTCAAGCAGTCGGTGGTTGGCAGTGGCGCGGCTGGCAAGGAGCAGGTGCAGCATATGGTCACACGACTGCTGAAGTTGCCTTCGGCACCCTCTGAGGATGCTGCAGACGCGCTTGCAGTGGCGCTCTGCCACGCGCAAACAATCCGTACCACGGCTGGATTGCCCCCCGATGTTCGTTATGCCAGGGGGCGGTATAAATAATATGGCGAGTCCTATAAAGAGAGGAATTGCGAGGTGATCGGAAGAATTCATGGCACATTATTGGAGCGCAAGGCACCGGAACTGCTAATTGATGTGCAGGGTGTCGGCTACGAAGTATTGGTGTCACTCAATACGTTTTTTGATTTACCGGTACCGGGGCAGACGGTGACTCTCCATACGCACTTTGTGGTGCGGGAGGATGTGCAGCAACTTTATGGTTTTGCCGATACTGTCGAGCGCGAGTTATTTCGCAGCCTGATCAGGGTCAGTGGCGTGGGGCCGAAAATGGCGCTGGCCATTTTATCCGGAATGACGGCGGCTGATTTTTCCCATTCAGTACAGCATAACGATACCGCGACCCTGGTGCGATTGCCCGGCGTCGGTAAAAAAACAGCCGAGCGTCTGATTGTGGAAATGCGGGATCGTCTCAGTCATTTTTCCACTGATTCGGCGGACTCCCCCGTCACTGGTCAGGCAGCACGACAAACCGATACGGTCAGGGAGGCCGAGAGTGCACTGATTGCACTGGGTTACAAGCCCCAGGAGGCGGCCCGGATGATAACGGCTGTAGCCAGTGAAGGGCAATCCAGTCAGGAATTGATTCGCCTTGCCCTGAAAAGCATGGTTAAAAGCTAGCCCGTGCAAGATATACTGCCCCCATGATTGAGAACGATCGCCTTATATTCCCAGAAGCTTCCGTCCAGGAGGAGCGCTTTGATCGTGCGATTCGTCCCCTGAGTCTGGCCGACTACGTCGGGCAGCAGGCGGTGCGTGAGCAGATGGAAATATTTATCGGTGCCGCGCGCAAGCGTGGTGAGCCACTGGACCACACACTGGTCTTTGGCCCCCCGGGTCTGGGCAAGACCACGCTGGCCCATATCATTGCCAACGAAATGGGTGTAGATCTGAAAACCACCTCCGGTCCAGTGCTGGAGAAAGCCGGTGATCTGGCGGCCCTGATGACCAACCTGGAGCCGGGGGATGTGTTGTTCATTGACGAGATTCATCGTCTGAGTCCCGTGGTGGAAGAGGTTATCTACCCGGCCATGGAAGACTACCAGCTGGATATCATGATCGGTGAAGGACCTGCGGCACGTTCCATCAAGCTGGACTTGCCTCCCTTTACCCTCGTTGGTGCAACGACCCGGGCGGGGTTACTCACGTCGCCGTTGCGCGATCGTTTTGGTATCGTACAGCGCCTCGAGTTTTACTCAGTGGATGAGTTGAGCACGATTGTCGCGCGCTCTGCGGATATTCTCGGCGTGGCCATGGGACAACAGGGCGCTATGGAGGTTGCCCGCCGAGCGAGGGGTACACCCAGAATAGCCAATCGCCTGTTGCGTCGGGTCAGGGACTACGCCGAGATCAAAGCAGATGGCAAGATCAGTGCGGAGGTAGCCGATCAGGCGTTGAATATGCTCAATGTGGATGCCAATGGTTTTGATCATATGGATCGACGGCTGATGTTAACCATCATGCAGAAGTTTGATGGGGGACCTGTGGGGGTGGACAGTCTGGCCGCCGCGATCAGCGAAGAGCGGGGAACGATCGAGGATGTACTGGAACCGTTTCTGATCCAGCAGGGATACTTGATGAGAACCACTCGGGGTCGAATGGTTACAAGCCTTGCCTACCAGCACTTCGGTTTGAAAAGTCCACAAAAAATTGACCAACAACTGGATTTCATGGAGAAATGACCAGCGAATATTGTCTACCGATCCGCGTGTATGTGGAAGACACCGACGCGGGCGGGATTGTCTACTACGCCAATTATCTGAAGTACCTTGAGCGCGCCCGCACTGAACTGATGCGGTCGTTGGGTTATGACAAGCCGGCGCTGTTCGAGGGTATGCAGTTTGTGGTCTGTTCGGTGGAATTGAAGTACCGGCAACCGGCAGTATTGGATGACCAGATTGTTGCCACGGCCAAACTGGTCGCCGTGAGCAGAACTTCATTTACCATCGCCCAAAAAGTGCTGAGAGATGAGCAGGTTCTGGTCGAGGGGGTCGTAAAAGCGGCCTGTATCAATCATCAAACGAAGCGACCCACGGCCATCCCGGCCGAGATGTTGCAAACGTTGCAAGCCGCTATTTAACAAGAAAACAGGAGTTACCTGGTGACCGAACAATTATCACTCTGGAGTCTGATTGCCGATGCTTCCCTGCTGGTGCAATTTGTCATGGCGCTGTTATTTTTTGCTTCGATCATCTCCTGGGTAATGATCATCCAACGGGGGCTATACCTGAGAAATGCGGGGATTAATCTGCGCAAATTCGAGGATAATTTCTGGTCCGGGGTAGACCTTAATCAGCTCTATACGGATATTGGTGGCAGAGGTGCCGCTGAAGGTCTGGCGAGTGTATTCCGTGCCGGCTTCCGCGAGTTCAATCGACTGGCCCAGCAGGCTAATGTAGATGCGGATACGGTCATTGAAGGCACCGAACGGTCCATGCGAATTGCCCTGTCCCGGGAGGAGGAGCGACTCAATCGGAATTTACCCTTCCTGGCCAGCGTTGCGTCGGTGAGTCCCTACATCGGTTTGTTTGGCACGGTATGGGGGATCATGAACTCCTTTCGCGGGCTGGCAACAGTGCAGCAGGCCACCCTGGCTACGGTTGCGCCGGGTATCTCTGAGGCCTTGATCGCCACCGCCATGGGCTTGTTTGCCGCGATTCCGGCGGTGCTGGCCTACAATCGCTATTCAGCGTCGGCGGATAGTATCTACAGCGGCTATCAAACCTTTGCCGAGGAGTTCTCCAGTATTCTGCACCGCCGGGTACACGGTTAATGACTATCAGGACTCCCAAGCATAAAAGACGGCTGGTGGCTGAGATCAATGTGGTGCCCTACATTGATGTGATGCTGGTATTGCTGATTGTCTTTATGGTGACAGCCCCCATGTTGATGCAGGGGGTCAAGGTGGAGCTGCCACAGGCCCCGTCCGCACCGCTTGACGACAAGGATCTGGAACCCCTCATTGTCTCTGTGAAGGCCGATGGGACTTACTATCTGGACCTCGGCAACGGCAAGAATATTGAAGAGCCGCTCACCTCTATTATTGAAAAAGTGCAGAAGGTGATGGGTGTGCAGCCGAAGACGCCCGTGCTGGTCTGGGGTGATGCAAAAGTGGATTATGGCACGGTGGTCGGGTTGATGAGTGAACTGCAGAATGCCGGTGCGCCCTCTGTCGGGCTGGTTACCGAGCCGCCACCGGGGAAAAACTAGCTACCGTGTTCTCCGGCAAAGTCTCTTCGTTTACCGTTGCCGTTTTGGTGAGCCTGCTGTTGCATGCTTTCATCGTGGCGCTGATGGTAGTGCATTGGGAGCCAGAGAGGAAACAACGAAAAATTACTCAGCCGAAATATGTTCAGGCAACGTTGCTCAAGCTGGAAGAAAAAGCCAAACCAAAACCCAAGCCCCCGGTGCCTAAAGCGGCTCCCAAGCCGGCTCCCAAACCGACCCCGAAACCGGCTCCTAAGCCCAAGCCCAAACCAGCGCCGAAGCCGACGCCAAAACCGGAACCCAAACCCGCGCCAAAACCGGAACCGAAACCAGAGCCCAAGCCGCAAATAGATAAGCAGCAACTTGAACAGGCACTGGCCAGTGCCCTGGCCGAGGAAGAGGCATTTTTGGCGGCCGCGAACGATGAGGAGTTGGCCAGCAGTTACGCGGATTACATTTTTGAGCGTCTGGCCGCCAACTGGAATCGTCCACTCAATTCCCGTCGCGATATGGAGGTTGAGTTGCTGGTGCAACTGTTGCCCAATGGGCAGGTAGTTCGTGTTGATATTGTCAGATCCAGCGGTAATGAGGCGTTTGATCGTTCTGCCGTACAGGCGGTGCTTAAAGTGGACAGGTTCGAAAAATTGCAGGAACTACCAACGAAGGTGTTCGAGACGTATTTTCGTAAATTGCCATTAATTTTCAGACCAGATGATTTGAGGTTATAAACAGTGAGGAAAACCGGGTTTCTACTAAGTTTGTGCGTGTTTATGACGTGCTGGCTACCGTCAGCATTTGCTGAATTCACCATCGAAATTACCCAGGGCGTTGACAATCCGACCCGTATCGCCATTTCACCGATGACGCTCGGCGGTCGGGCGCTGCCTGAAGATATCAGTAACATCGTTTCAGCGGACCTGGATCGCAGTGGCCTGTTCAATTCGATACCCCGGCAAAACATGTTGTCATTTCCCGCTCGTGAGAATGACGTCTACTTGCGTGACTGGCGGGTTCTCGGTGCAGAATATCTGGTGGTTGGCGATGTGACCGATCAGGGGGGCAGTTACAAGGTGACGTTCAGCCTGATGGAGGTGGCTGGAGGACGCAAGCTGTTTACCAAGGCGGTGGATGGAAAAGCTGCACAGTTGCGAGATATCGCCCACCACATCAGCGATCAGGTGTATGAAACTATCACCGGCATCCCCGGTGCTTTCTCTACCCGCATTGCCTACGTGAGTGCTATTCCCAAGAACGGAAAAATGTCATTTCGCCTGATGGTCTCTGATGCGGATGGTGCCAGAGAACGTTTGCTGTTGGCATCAGACGAGCCGATTATGTCGCCGGCATGGTCCCCGGATGCCAAGGAGTTGGTGTATGTCTCTTTTGAAACAGGTCGGCCGGCCATATTCCGTCAAAATCTTGCCACGGCTGCCCGTGAGCAGTTGACCAACTTCCGGGGGCTCAACGGCGCACCCTCCTGGTCACCCGATGGTCGAAAACTGGCTCTGGTCTTATCAAAAGACGGAAATCCCGAACTTTATACGCTTGATTTGATGACGCGAAAATTTACGCGCGTGACCACGCACTTTGCGATTGATACTGAACCAAACTGGACTCCGGACGGAAAATCGCTAATTTTTACCTCAGATAGGGGCGGAGCGCCACAAATTTATAAGTTAACCATTGCCAGCGGGCAGGTAGAACGCTTAACCTTCGCAGGGTCGTACAATGCCAGACCAAGACTTGCTCCTGATGGGCGCACTTTAGTTATGGTGCACCGCGATAAAGGCGATTTTCATATCGCTTCACAGGACCTGGTTACGGGCGACCTGAGAGTTTTAACACAAACGTATCTGGATGAATCCCCTACAGTTGCCCCGAATGGTGCTATGTTGATTTACGCAACCAAACAAGGCAGCAAGGGAGTACTGGCAGCTGTTTCGCTGGACGCGGGTGTGAAATTTTTACTGCCAGCAACTGTCGGCGATGTCCGAGAGCCTGCCTGGTCACCAAAATAAACAAGCTACATTTTAGTTACAGGAGAATAAAATGAAAAATCAACTGCTCAAGTATGGCGCTTTAATTACCGTTGTGATGGCGCTGTTATCGGGCTGTTCCTCGACCGGTACAGATACAACAGATACAGCGAGTGCCGGCACGTCAGTACCAAGCAGTCAGGTGTCTACAGGTTCGGTATCAACTGACGGCGTTACTGCTACGACATTGGGTACCGATACTGCTGTGCCACGGGTATTCTACTTCGAGTTTGATCGCGCGGTCCTCAATGCCGAATCTACCGCTGCGTTGCGCCTCCATGCAGAATGGTTGCGTGGCAATCCGGTCAATGTTCGTCTGGAAGGCCATGCTGACGAGCGTGGAACCCGCGAATACAACATGGCGCTGGGTGAGCGTCGCGCCAATGCCGTTCGCGATTTCCTTATTTCAGAGGGTGTGAATGGCAATCTGCTGGAAGTGATCAGCTATGGTGAGGAAAGCCCCGCTTCCCTGGATAGCAATGAAACTGCCTGGGCGTTGAATCGTCGCGTAGAAATGAAGTAATCGCGCTTCAGGCGCTGTTGCTGTTTTTTGCAAACGTCCGGTGTCCAACCACCGGACGTATTGTCTTTCTTGGGTAGCGTTTTCCCGTGCCATCGGTAGAGGATATCCCCATGCGTGTGACTGCAGTAGGTATTATTCTTTTCTCTTTCCTGCCCATTGTTGGTTTTGCCGCTGCACCCGTCTCTGAACTGGGTGGCCAGCCCCAAGCTACCTCTCCCAGAGTTGCCCCTGTTCCACCTACTGAACCTGCTCAGACACCCACCTTTAATGGGGGAGCTCAATATCAGATGCAAATGTTGCAGGAAGAAGTTCGTACTCTTCGGGGTATGGTGGAAGAATTGAGCCACGAAATCCGTCAGTTAAAGTCCCGTCAGCTGGATGACTATATGGACCTTGATCGGCGGCTCAGTGCTATTGCAGCCGGTGACTCGTCGGTGACCCCCACCCCAAATCGGGCTGATGGCCCTTCAGCTGAGAGCCCCTCTGCTAACAGTCCCGTTGCCGAAAGTGTCAATTCCGGCACGGATGAAGCAAAGCACTACAGCAATGCCTATGACCAGTTAAAAGCGGGCAAGACTGAAGATGCCATTGCCCTTTTTAAAAAACATCTCACCGATTATCCAGATGGCAAGCTGGTGGCCAACGCGCATTACTGGCTGGGTGAAATTTATCTGCTACAAAACGATCTCGATGCTGCCCGTCAGGCTTTCTCTGCCGTGGTAGAGCAGTATCCAGCAAACCGTAAGGCCTCTGACGCCGCCTTCAAACTCGGCCAGGTGTATTTCCTTATAGGTGATAAAGCGAAGGCCAAATCCCTGCTGGAAGCCTCCGCTGCGGGCAATGATAACGCCGCAACCCTGGCAAAACGCTACCTGGATCAACACTTTTAATCGGATGGCCTCCTGATTTTACAAATGTCGGTTAAACTGCGGCATTGATGACATGCAGTACCTCCCATGAACCCAACGTCTGTTCGCATTACTGAAATTTTCTATTCTCTCCAGGGCGAGTCGTCCACGGTTGGCCTGCCGACGGTTTTTGTGCGACTGACCGGTTGTCCGTTGCGTTGTCATTACTGTGACACGGAATATGCTTTCTACGGTGGCGAGCGTCGCTCAATCGAGCAAATTCTGGAAGAGGTGAGTACTTTTAAAGCTTCGCGGGTGTGTGTCACCGGGGGCGAACCGTTGGCCCAGAAGTCCTGCCTGTCTCTGTTGACAGCGCTTTGTGATAAGGGTTACCAGGTGAGTCTGGAAACAGCGGGTGCTTTATCTATCGCTGAAGTGGACCCTCGAGTGACCAAGGTGGTGGACCTGAAAACCCCTGCCTCTGGTGAGGTGAATCGCAACCTGTATGAAAATATTGCTTACCTGAAACCCTCCGACCAGATTAAGTTTGTAATCTGTGACAGGCGGGACTACGAATGGGCCCGGATGAAGCTCGACGAGTTAAGTCTGCCGGGCTGTGTCACTGACATCCTGTTTTCTCCGAGTTTCGGCCAGCAAGATGCCACTGAGCTGGCAGAGTGGGTGCTGAACGACAGGTTGCCGGTCAGGTTTCAGCTTCAATTGCATAAGTTGTTGTGGAAAGATGCCCCGGGACACTGAATGACTGTGAACGAAAATAACAGAGCCGTCGTGCTGGTATCCGGCGGACTGGACTCAACGACGGTACTGGCGCTGGCAAAAAGTCAGGGGTACAGCTGCTATACCCTGAGCTTTGATTATGGACAACGGGCTCAGGCAGAACTGGCCGCCGCCCGGCGCTGTTCTGAACAGCTGGGTGCCGAGGAACACAAGGTTATTAAACTGGATCTGAGGGCCATTGGTGGCTCTGCCCTGACTGATGACCGAATTGATGTGCCCGAGGAGCAGACCAGCGGCATTCCCGTGACTTATGTGCCAGCCCGCAATACGGTATTTCTCTCCATTGCATTGGGTTGGGCAGAGGTGCTTGGGGCGCAGGATATTTTTATCGGGGTCAACGCGGTGGATTATTCCGGTTATCCAGACTGTCGTCCCGACTACATCGAAGCCTTTGAAAAAATGGCTAATCTCGCCACCAAATCAGGGATTGAAGGGCATTACCTGCGAATCAACAAACCGCTGATTAATCTCACCAAAGCAGAAATTATCCTTCAGGGCACGTTGGCGGGTGTTGATTATGCAGAAACGGTCTCCTGCTATCAGGCGAACGAGCGAGGTTTTGCCTGTGGCCGATGCGATAGTTGCCGGTTGAGAATATCGGGATTTCAGGACGCCGGGTTGCCAGATCCTACCCGTTATATCGGTACAGAATAAACACTTGATTTTTGACTCCCCATAAGTAAGATATGCGCCTCTTCTGAGGGTCGTTAGCTCAGTTGGTAGAGCAGTTGGCTTTTAACCAATTGGTCGCTGGTTCGAATCCAGCACGACCCACCAAATTCAGAAATGCCGGGCTTGTCCCGGCTTTTTTGTGTTTGCCTGTTGCTGGATGAGAACAGAGGTTCGAGCCGAGCGGCGTAAGCCGTGAGACAGCGCCACCGTCGGTGGCGTCCCGTAGGGCGAGCGCAAGGCGCGAGTAATCCAGCACGACCCACCAAATAAATAAAAAGGCCACCCTACTGGGGTGGCCTTTTTATTTGTAGGCGATTTGTTGTGCACTCGTTCGTTAAAGCGTGGTTCGACAAACTCCGTCAGGAGTTTGAGCCGAGCGGCCACAGGCCGCGAAACCCCTAGGGGTGAAAACAGTGACAAACTGTTTTGAGTCAATCCAGCATGACCCACTAAATTCAGAAATGCCGGGCTTGTCCCGGCTTTTTTTGTCTGTGCGTAGGGTAGCGAATAGCCGTGCTTGAACCGCGCGCAATACCGGCCATAGCCAATCTCGGGTGGCGGAGTGGTGATGTTGCATTATTTTAAGCGGGCCTGCGGATTCGGGTCGTGAACGGCGGTTGTTTGTCAGGGTCAAAGTGATCAGACACACTCAGTCAAATTGGCAACAGAGGGATCCAGTATCTATGGTAAAATTCTTGCGTAGTACTTAATTTCGGTTTTTTATGAAAGATCCAAAACTCCATATTGCCAGCGATTCTGATCACCGTGAGGTGGTCGAACAGTACTTGGGTAAACTGCATGAAGAGCCTCGCTACACGCCCGAGCAAGAGGCCGCATATCGGACTTCGATCAAGCGGCTGTTGAAAGAGCGCAATGCAGTTATCGTGGCACACTACTACACAGATCCGGTCATTCAGTCTTTAGCCGAAGAGACGGGTGGGCTGGTCTCGGACTCTCTGGAAATGGCCCGCTTTGGCCATGATCACCCGGCTTCCACTCTGATCGTGGCCGGTGTCAGGTTTATGGGTGAAACTGCGAAAATTCTGAATCCGGAAAAAACGGTATTGATGCCTACACTGGAGGCCACCTGTTCTCTGGATATCGGCTGTCCTGCGGATGATTTCCGTGTTTTCTGCGACAAAAACCCAGACCGCACCGTGGTGGTCTACGCAAACACCTCGGCGGAGGTAAAGGCGCGTGCGGACTGGGTGGTGACGTCCAGCATTGCCCTGGATGTGGTGGATTACCTGGACAGCTGTGGTGAGAAGGTTCTCTGGGCACCCGACAAGTATCTGGGCAGCTACGTGCAGAAAAAAACCGGTGCGGACATGCTGTTGTGGAATGGCAGTTGTATTGTCCATGAGGAGTTCAAGGCCCGGGGGGTGCTCAGTATCAAACAGCTCTACCCCGATGCGGCTATTCTGGTTCACCCTGAATCCCCGGAGGCCATGGTGGCCATTGCCGATGTGGTGGGATCCACTTCACAGCTGATTGAGGCTGCCAGGATCCTGCCCAACCAGCAGATGATTGTTGCCACGGATAGCGGTATTTTTTACAAGATGCAGCAGGCGGCGCCGGATAAAGAATTGATTATTGCGCCCACTGCCGGTGAGGGAGCCACCTGCCGTAGTTGTGCCCATTGTCCCTGGATGGCAATGAATCATCTGGAGAATCTGATGGAGTCCCTTGAGCGCGGCACCAACGAGATTCATGTGGATTCAGCGGTTGGCCGGCGCGCAATGGTGTCGCTGCGGCGGATGCTGGCCTTTCGCGAGCAGCAGTTGGCCGAGTCGTAACCCCCTGCAGCGCCGGGCAGACTGCCTGATTTGCGGCTGCCAAGCCTAGAAGTTTTCCATCTTTTCCTGCAAATCGGCCAGATCTCTCAGCTGCTGGTCAATAATGGCTGTCTCCTGATAATCGTGGACCAGCAGTTTTCTGGCATAACCCAGTTGTTCCCTGGCCTTGTCAAATACTCCGTTGAGAATAAAATATTGTGCGCGAGCCTTGTGTACTCCAGCGATATCGCCCGCCAGGCCACTGACTTCCGCCAACTGAAACCAGACATAGGGTCGATCGGGGTAGCGTTGGGCCAGCTCTTCAAGTACTTTTTCAGATTCGGTGAACTGGTTGGCCTTCAGGTAAACTTCGGCCAGCATCATCCTGAGCGCATAGCTTTTCGAGTTGTGGCGCAAAAGATTTTGCGCTTTCTCGATGGCCGAAATATATTTCCCTTCCCGGCGGTCAATTTCGATATCAGCCAGCAGGTAAGTGAGTCTGTCGGGCGAAGAGGCGATTAATTGATTCAGGTTTTCCCTGGCGTCATTAAAGTTAGCCAGCCCCATGTGAGCCAAAACCAGGCCGTAACGAGAGGCATCCTTGTTGAGGCTATCGCCTTCCAGTTCGCTGTTGAAGCGGTTGAGCGATGCCGCCGCATTTTTTTCGATGGCAATCAGCGCTCGGGCACGCATCAGGTGATATTCAATATTATCGGGATAATGTTTTAACGGAAATTGACTGACGCGGTTTTTGGCGTCTGCAACGCGGTTTTCCGTTAGTGGGTGAGTGAGCAGAAATTCTGGCGGTTTGCTGCCGGTGTAGCGGGTTGCCCGCAGCATTTGCTCGAACATGGCGGGGACCCCTTTCGGATCCATGCCGGCGGCGTAAATTGTCTGGATGCCGAGTCGATCGGCTTCTTGTTCATTTTGACGGCTGTATCGCATGGCACTTTCCATGCTGTGCGCCTGGCTGGCGGTCATAGCGGCCATCCCGGCATCGCCGCCCACGGTGGCGGCTATCACAAGACTGGCCAGCATAGCAGCCATCGTGGTGGTTGCGTTCTTACGCTGTTGTTCGACCCGTCGGGCAAAATGCCGTTGGCTGAGGTGAGCCAGCTCATGTGCCAGTACGGAGGCAATCTGGTGTTCAGTCTTGGCGTAGCGGAATAATCCCGTGTGCACGCCAATAACACCACCAGGAACTGCGAAGGCGTTCATCGATGGATTATTGATCGTCACCAGTGACAGGCGGTGATCTTTTAATTCGCTGTGGGCGGCGAGTTGGTAGAGTAGCTCCTCCAGGTAATCATAGAGCTGGGGATCGTTGTATTCGGAGATCCTGCTGCGGTAGGCTCGCAGCCAGGCCTGCCCGAGTTCAAATTCCTGTTGCTGTGAGATAATGGCCGAGGCAGTGTCGCCCAGGGCTGGCAGTTCAATATTTGCGCTGTGTGCTGGTGCGGTCAGCAGCGCGGTCAGTATTAGCCGGTTCAGAAAAAACATGATGGAGCGTATGTGCACTGCTTGAATATCCATTAATACGTGAAAGTGATGCGTGTGAGAGTGACAATTTCTCTGGATAGTAACGTAACTCTATGACCTAATTCATGCGGATTCGTGCGTTTTCATCTGAAAAAACCAACCACATCGCAGATGTTTCACCAGTCCTTGATGCTCTGGTAATGATTTCGTAATCTGAATTTTGTAATTTTTTAATTGCCCCGACAGGAAAAATGCTATGTGGAAAGTGCTTGGCACTTGGGTCGACCGCTACTTTGGTGAAGAAGAAGCGGTATTGCTGGCTTTGATGCTGGTGATCGCGTTGATCGTTATGGTCACCTTTGGCCAGATTCTGGCCCCTTTTGTTGCAGCCATTATTTTTGCTTTCCTGCTCCAGGGTGGTGTCAATCGCCTGGTTAGATGGAGAGTACCCCGTCTGGTTGCGGTGGTGCTGGTATTCCTGTTGTTTGTCGGTGTATTCCTCACGATTCTTATCGTCGTCCTGCCACTGATCGGACGCCAGGCCGCCAATCTTGCCAGTGAAATTCCGGACATGATACGGCACTGGCAAAGTGTTCTGCTGTTGCTTCCCGAAGAGTATCCTCACCTCATTTCAGAGTCCCAGCTAAAAGAGTTGCTGGGTCAGGCATCAAAGGAAGTGGCGAGTATGGCAGAGCGGCTGGTGAGTTTTTCTTTCAGCACCTTTCCCAGCCTGGTCATCATGATGGTCTATCTGGTACTGGTTCCACTGCTGGTATTTTTCATGCTGAAAGACAAAGATGAGCTGTTGGACCTGCTCGCCTCTATGCTGCCTCAGGAGCGGCCTGTCATGTGGCGGATCTGGCATGAAATGAACCTGCAAATGGCCAATTATGTGCGCGGCAAGGCCATTGAAATACTGGTGGTCGGGCTGGTCAGCTACGTCTTTTTTCTTTTCATGGGATTGCAATATGCTGCTCTGCTGGGACTCCTGGTGGGGTTGTCAGTAGTGATACCCTATATCGGTGCGATGATCGTCACTTTTCCAATCGCCGCCGTGGGTTACTTTCAGTGGGGGTTTGGTTCGGAACTGCTCTGGCTGATGGTGGGTTACGGGATTATTCAGGCGCTGGATGGTAATGTGTTGGTGCCACTACTGTTTTCGGAAGCCGTTAACCTTCATCCCATTGCGATTATCCTCGCGGTCCTGGTGTTTGGCGGCCTGTGGGGCTTCTGGGGGGTGTTTTTTGCCATTCCCCTCGCCACGCTGGTCAAGGCACTTTATAACGCCTGGCCGCGAACTGATTTGCCGAACCCGTTGTCGGAGTAACTTTACCCATAAGATGGAATTCCATGAAAAGACTTGTTGTTGTATTTGTCTGTCTGTTTTGTGTTGCCGGAGCTTACAGTGAGGCGACCTCTTTTTCGCCTCAGTCCTCCAGTGATAGTGATATTGCCCGCAGTGAAAATGATCAGTCTGTCTATCGCCATCTGACATTGCCCAATGCGCTTCAGGTCCTGCTTGTCTCTGATCCCGATGCGGACAAGGCTGCAGCGGCACTGGATGTCTTTGTGGGCAGTTCGCATGATCCTGTTCGACGTCAGGGGCTGGCGCATTTTCTCGAGCATATGCTGTTTCTGGGTACGGATAAATACCCCGAGCCAGACGAGTATCAGGCATTCATCGGCCAGCACGGCGGGCAGCACAATGCCTATACGTCCTTCGAGCACACCAACTATTTCTTTGATATTGACCCGGCACATTTTGAGCCGGCTCTGGACCGGTTTTCACGTTTTTTTGTCGCGCCACTGTTTAATGCAGATTATGTAGAGCGTGAAAAGAATGCAGTGCATTCAGAGTACAAGGCCCGCATCAAAGATGATTACCGCCGCCAGATGGATGTCTACAGCCAGGTCGTCAATCCGGCACACCCGGCAGCCAAATTCAGCGTCGGTAATCTGGATACGCTGGCGGATGAAAAGGGCCAGCTTCGCGAGGACCTGCTCTCTTTTTACGAGGCGCACTATTCAGCCAACCGGATGGCCCTCGTGGTTTTGGCGCCACAGCCTCTGGATCAGCTGGAAGCCATGGTCAGAGACCGCTTTGTCAATGTGCCCAACCATGCCAGCCAGCAACCAAAGCATGGCAAACCACTGTTGGAACCGGGTGAGCCGCCGAAGCTGGTCTCTGTTCAACCCGTTCGTGAGATGCGGGAGTTGTCCATCACCTTTCCCCTGCCGGCAGTGGATCAATATCAACGTGAACAACCGCTCGGCTATCTTGGCAATCTGATCGGTCACGAGGGTAAGGGCAGTCTGCTTTGGCTGTTGAAAAACAGGGGCTGGGCCGAGAACCTGCGGGCCGGCCAGGGTATTTCCGATACCAGCGGCAGCAGTTTCAGTGTGACGGTTGGCTTGACACCGGATGGTTACGCAAACTGGCAACAGGTGCTGTCACTGGTATTCCGTCAGATCGATCTGGTTGCTGATGAGGGGATTGCCCAGTGGCGTTTTGACGAACAGGGCGCGCTGGCAAACATGCAGTTTCGTTACATGGAGCAGGATGACCCGGTGCACAGGGTGAGTCGTCTGGCCAATCGCCTTCATCAATACCCCTACACTGAAGTGCTCCGTGGGCCCTACCGCATGGATCTTTATGATGCCGGGCTGATCGCCGACATGGCTTCCCGTATGACAGCCGATAATGCCATGGTGTTATTGGCTGCACCGGAAGTTGAGACCGATGAAGTGACGGCTCTCTATCAGGTACCCTATAAAGTTGAGCCACTACCGGAAATACAAACAGTGGCGGCGGCCACTGATCTGGCGTTGCCTGGAAAAAACCCCTTTATTCCCGAGCGTTTTTCTCTGAAACATCCGAACAAGGCCGCTGAACCAGGATTGGCTGAGCTGTTGGTCAAGCAGCCCGATTACCGGTTGTGGCACTACGCCGATCATTATTATCGGGTGCCCAAGGCGCAGCTTTATGTGGCAGTCAAGACGCCGGCAGTAGAAGGGGTGCGGAATGCGGCAATGATGGATCTGTATTTGCGGGCAGTTGAATATTCATTGAATGAAACCAGCTATGAGGCAGCTCTGGCTGGTTTGCGCTATGGCATCAATCGCCGTCCAGATGGGTTGGGCTTCATGATCAGTGGTTTTGACGACAAGCTGTCGGTGTTATCAGCTGATGTGGTGGACGCGCTGCTATCCACTGAGCTGACGGATGAGAGACTTGAGTTACTGCGTCAGGAACTGATTCGGAAATGGCGCAACAGTACTCAGGATACGCCCTATATTCAGCTGATGCGCGAAGTCGGGCTGTTGCTCAATACCACTGCATGGCAGCCAGCGCGACTGGCCGATGAATTGGAGAAACTTGATTTCAGCACGTTCAGGCAGTATGTGAAAACGATTTTTAACGGTGCTTCGCTGGAATTGCTGGCCAGTGGCAACCTGCAGGCAGAAGAGGTAAAAGTGCTGGCGCAGTCACTGTCGGAACAGTTGGCATCCAGCAAGCCGGCTGACTGGTTGGCCAGGGGGATTGCCAGGGTGGCGCCTGGGGAAAAAATTAAAGCGCCCATGTCCATTCCGCACAAGGATGCGGGGATTCTCCTTTACTATCAGGGTCGCGATGACTCGGTGGCGGAAGCCGCCCGCTTCATGTTTCTGCGGCAGCTGATCAAATCCCCGTTCTTTCACGAACTGCGTACCGAGCAGCAGTTGGGTTATGTCGTTGCGGCTGTGGATCAGGGCCTGGATAGGGTGCCGGGGTTTGGGCTGTTGGTACAGTCTCCATCGGCACCTCTGGCACGGCTTGAGCAGGCTATTGATCAGTTTCTCGATTCATACGCAGAGCAGTTGGCGGTAATGCCGGCTGAGGAATTTGAGCGCCATCGCGCCTCTATCCTCACAGGTCTGACAGAGAAACCGAAAAGCCTCGCGGAGCAGAGTGGCCGATTCTGGGCTAGCATTGACTTGAGGGATTACCAGTTTGATATGCGTCAGCAATTGATTGCAGAAGTCCAGAGTCTGACACAGGCGCAAATGCTGGAGGTCTATAGGGACGTCGTTGTCGCGGCCGGTTTTTCAATGCAGGTTGATACTTCGGCAGGGGATTTTATGTCGGGGTCTGGGCTGGCTAAAGAGCGGGACGTCTATCGGCTACCCGAAAAAATGTAATAAAACTATTTATTGTTTTTCGGGAAAACTATTAATAATATTAATATATTTCATGTAGTTATAATATTTTTAGAAAAATATATTTATAAGCACCTTTTGTTTTTGCGGTTGAATAAGTATTTTTTGGTAGATAAACTACACAAAATGGCTTGAATCGTCGGGTTAACGGTGTTTTTGGTTACCCGACTGATCAAGTTGCCAGTTACCATAAAAAGAAAGGTATCAATCATGCAAGACGATATGGATCCCGTCGAAACCCGGGAGTGGCTCGAATCGCTGGATTCCGTATTGAAGTTTCAGGGCCCGGAGAGGGCCGCCTATCTGCTTCAGAAGCTGCTGGATCGAGCCACTGCCACTGGGGTCGGCATGCCGCCTGCCATTGTTACCCCCTACAGGAATACGATCCCGGTCATTCGTGAAAAACGCATGCCAGGTGACCTGTTCATGGAGCGCCGGATTCGCTCGATCATCCGCTGGAATGCGCTGGCGATGGTGATGAGGGCCAACAAAAATCCCGATGAGGGTATTGGCGGTCATATTGCCTCTTTCGCCTCCTCGGCCACGCTTTACGATATTGGCTTTAATTATTTTTTTCGGGGCAACGAGGGCGAAGAGCAGGGCGACCTGATCTACTTCCAGGGCCACAGTGCGCCTGGAATTTATGCCCGCTCCTATCTCGAGGGGCGTTTCGATGAAGACATTCTGGATAATTTTCGGCGGGAAGTGGATGGCAAGGGTCTCTCCTCCTACCCCCACCCCTGGCTGATGCCCGACTATTGGCAATTTCCCACTGTTTCCATGGGACTCGGTCCTCTGCAGGCGATCTATCAGGCGCATGTGATGCGTTATATGTCGGCGCGTGGCATGTCTCCGCGTGGCGACCGGAAGGTGTGGGCATTCCTCGGTGATGGCGAGTGCGATGAACCGGAAACCCTGGGTGCTATTTCCCTAGCCGGCAGAGAGCAGCTGGAAAATCTGATTTTTGTGGTGAACTGTAATTTACAGCGTCTGGATGGGCCGGTACGCGGTAATGGCAAGATTATTCAGGAGCTCGAAGGTGTCTTCCGCGGAGCGGGCTGGAACGTCATCAAGGTCGTCTGGGGTCGTCTTTGGGATCCATTGTTTGAGAAGGATCAAACAGGGCTGTTGCAAAAGCGTATGGATGAAACCTGTGATGGTGATTACCAGAACTACAAGCACAATGGTGGTGCCTATACCCGGGAACATTTTTTTGGAGCGTATCCGGAGCTGGAGTCATTGGTTGAAGATCTCAGCGACCGGGACATCATGTATCTGAACCGAGGCGGACACGATCCCTACAAGGTTTATGCCGCCTATGCTGAGGCGCTGGCCCACAAAGGCCAGCCCACCGTGATTCTGGCAAAAACGGTGAAAGGTTACGGGATGGGCGTGGGTGAAGCGTCCAATGATACCCACTCCATCAAGAAGCTTGATCTGGAAGGACTTAAACACTTCCGCGATCGTTTCGGAATCCCGATAGGGGATGATGATCTGGAAAAGGTGCCCTACTACCGGCCACCTGAAGACAGTCCTGAAATGATGTATATGAAGAAGCGGCGCGAGTCGCTGGGGGGGCCGGTTCCCTCGCGGCGGGCAGAGTTCACATCACTTGAGATACCCGCTCTGGAAGACTTTGACAAGTTGCTTGAGGGCAGCGGGGATCGCAAGGTATCCACCACCATGACCTTTGTGCGACAGCTTGGGATGTTGGTCAAGGACAAAAAGATTGGCGAGCGGGTGGTACCCATTGTGCCCGATGAGGCGCGAACCTTCGGTATGGAGGGCATGTTCAGGCAATTGGGCATTTACTCCTCAGCGGGCCAGAAATATGTGCCTCAGGACCGCGACCAGATCATGTACTACAAGGAGGACAAGCGCGGCCAGATTCTTGAAGAGGGGATAACCGAAGCCGGTGCATTTTCCGCGTGGATTGCGTTGGCGACGGCCTACAGCAATTACGATTGCCCCATGATTCCTTTCTACGTGTTTTACTCCATGTTTGGCTTTCAGCGCATCGGCGACTTTGCCTGGGCTGCGGGCGATATACAGGCGCGGGGGTTTCTGATCGGTGCGACCTCGGGGCGAACAACGTTGAATGGCGAGGGCTTGCAGCATCAGGATGGACACAGCCACCTGCTGGCCAATACCGTGCCGAACTGCCGAACCTATGATCCGGCGTATGGTTACGAGCTGGTGGTCATTATTCAGGACGGTTTGCGGGCGATGTATCAGGATCGGGAAAACTGCTTCTATTACATCACCACCATGAACGAAAATTATGAGCAGCCCGCTGTACCAAAGGGGGTTGAAGAGGGTATCGTCAAGGGAATCTACCTGTTGGAAGAGGGAAAGAATACCAAGCTGAAGATTCAACTGATGGGCGCCGGGGCAATCCTGAATGAAGTCCGGGCGGCAGCGGAAATTCTCAGGGATAAATTCAAGGTGGCAGCGGATATCTGGAGCCTGACCAGTGTCAATCAGCTGGCGCGCGATGGGCAGGCGGTTCAACGCTGGAATCGCATGCATCCCGAGAGCGAGCCGAAGATACCTTACCTTACTGCGCAATTGCAGGACAGAAAAGGACCTGTGGTGGTGGCCACGGACTATGTCAAAACCTATACCGAACAGCTTCGCGCCTTTATTCCTGCCAATTACCATGTGTTGGGTACAGATGGCTTCGGTCGCAGTGATAGCCGTGAAAAGCTGCGCCATTTCTTCGAAATTGACCGTTATTTCATTGCGGTGGCGGCGCTGGGTGCGCTGGCCGATGAAGGAAAAATAGAGAAATCCCTGGTTGCCAAGGCTATTAAAGAGTTCGGCCTTGATCCGGATAAAGCCAATCCACTGTGCTGTTGAAAACGAGAATAAACTGTGACTTCTGAAACAATTCTGGTACCTGATCTCGGTGGCGCTGATACGGTCGACGTCATTGAGCTATGTGTTGCGGTGGGTGATACCGTGGCACTGGAGCAATCCCTCATCGTATTGGAGTCCGATAAAGCCACCATGGATGTACCGAGCCCTCAAGCGGGCCAGGTCAAAAAGCTGTTGGTGAAGGAGGGAGACAAAGTCAGTGAAGGGTCCCCCATCCTCGAAATCGAGAAAACGGCGGATGAAACGGATTCAGCAGAAGAGTCAGCCGCTTCGAGAGAGCGGGACGACGCTCCACAGCCAGAAGATAAGGATGAGACCCCTGAGAGTGCAGAGGAAGAAGACTCCGAGTCTGAAGCTGCAGAAAAGCCTGACAACCAGGCCGAGCCCTCTGAGGCTAAAAGCCCGGCCGTTGAAGAAGATGTGCTGGTACCAGATATTGGCGGTACCGATGCGGTTGAAGTCATCGAAGTTATGGCAGACTCAGGAGACCAGCTGGCCGAAGGCGATGGCATCCTGGTGGTGGAAACGGATAAGGCCAGCATGGAATTGCCGGCACCCTTTGCCGGGGAATTAATCAGTGTAGCGGTCAAAGTGGGTGACAAAATCGCCACTGGAGACAAGATTGCCCGCATGAAAATAATGCCGGATTCAGATCAACCCGGCACCACCGATAAGACAGCAGAGCCTGATAAAAAGACAGGCGCGGACAGCGCGTCCAGTCCTTCAGAAAAAAAGGTCGGTTCCGAATCTGACTCCTCTGAAACCGATATTTCTTCTTCCGGTAAAAAACCGGACGTGGCAGAAGCGCCTGTGGCCAGTGAGGAACCCTCCAAACCGGATGCAGCATCGACAATAGAGGATGTCGCAGCAGCCGAGGTTTATGCTGGCCCCGCCTCGCGGGCACTGGCCCGAGAGCTGGGTGTTGATTTGCGTAAGGTTTCCGGTTCTGGACCGCGCAATCGTATTCTCAAGGAAGATCTGCACGAATATGTCAAAAATGCGGTGGCAAAGTCAGAAAATGCTGCTGTCTCCGGTGCAACAGGCGCGGGAATTCCTCCCATACCCACGGTGGATTTCGCCAGATTTGGTGAAATTGAGATGGTGCCGTTGCAGAAAATTCACAAGCTGACGGCTGCAAACATGCAGCGCAGTTGGCTCAACGTACCCCACGTTACGCAATTTGATGAGGCCGATATTACGGAGCTTGAAGCCTTTCGCCATGCACTCAAGGCTGAGGCCGAGAAAAGGAATTCCCGGCTTACCCTGCTGCCATTTCTGCTCAAGGCCTGTGGCCATGCCCTGGCGGTCAATACCTCGTTCAATCGCTCTCTCGCCAGTGATGGCGAACATTTTGTCGAGAAAAAATATATTCATATCGGTGTGGCGGTTGATACCCCCCGGGGGCTGGTCGTGCCGGTGATTCGCGACGTGGATCGCAAGGGACTCTGGGAGCTGACCGATGAAGTCAATGAAATGGCAGTCAAAGCCCGCGAAGGCAAACTGTCAGCCGCTGAGATGCAGGGCGGCTGTTTCACGATCTCCAGTTTGGGTGCCATCGGTGGCAATGGTTTTACACCGATTGTGAATGCACCCGAGGCGGCCATCCTCGGTGTTTCGAAATCCCAGATCAAACCGGTCTGGGATGGAGCAGAGTTTCAGCCGAAGCTGATGTTGCCGCTGAGTGTTTCCTATGACCACCGTATTGTGAATGGTGCCGATTGTGGCCGTTTCTTTACCTGCCTCGTTGACGTGATCGCCGATATACGCCGGTTGTTGCTGTAGGCCCGTCCAGGACTCGACAAAACGTTGTCTTCCCCATCCAGGTTGAGGAAGACAACGTTTTGGAACTGATTGCCCATCCCGGGTTCTAACCTCTGAGTTATGTGCCAATAACGGCGTACCGTATTTGGCCTGTTCAAGCGACCAGAGAAACCGCTATGGCAATTCAACGTTTCCACCTGATTTTCTGCAGTTCTGTCATCATTGCTATCTTTATGGCTCTGTTCCTCTCCCCTGCTGTCGCGGCCA
Organism: Porticoccus sp.; assembly: GCA_002707685.1. GTDB lineage: Bacteria > Pseudomonadota > Gammaproteobacteria > Pseudomonadales > Porticoccaceae > Porticoccus. The sequence continues at coordinate 109,949 of PANQ01000002.1, forward strand.
AGGAAAACCTGTTGAGCGAGTCCGATCAGCAGGCAGTGCAACAGGTGATTGATGGTCAGATCTCGGCTTTCAAAACCGATGATTACAATACTGCCTACTCTTTTGCTGCGCCGAATGTCAGGCATGCATTCCCGTCGGTCCAGATGTTTATCGAGATGGTCCGCAGTCAGTATATGCCGCTCTACCGGCCTGCAGCCTATCTGTTTGGCAGGAATACCCTCTCGGAGGGCCGTGTTTACCAGGAGTTGATTGTCACTGACCCCAACCGCCAGCTATGGCAGATTATTTATACCCTTCGTCAGCAGGACGATAAGAGCTGGAAAGTGACAAATGTTGTGATGTACCCCTATGACGGCGTTTCCGCCTAGGTCGGCATTGCATATTGTCTCGCGACGTATTGCCGTCGTGAAATCGACGTTGTTGGTTGACTGATCCCGGTGTATAAATCGGGAAACATTTCCAGCACAAAAAACCGGGCTTTCCAGCCCGGTTTTTTTAGCCCGATTGTCCTCTAAAAAATTACTTTTTCGCCGATCGCGAGCCGCTTCGTTTTTGGGCGGCTTCCGGTTTCCTGGCCCGTGGTTTGCCGCCAGGTTTGGTTTTCAGTGACAGCTTTCCTTTCGATGGCGGTGGTCTATGACCACCTTCCCCTCCGAGTGGACTCAGTTTCATCGGTTGTTGGCAAACCCTGACCTTGTTCTTCAGGTGATTGAGCAGCTCAGGTGGCATGCCTTCGGGTAGGTCAACTGTACTGTGGTCGTCATACAGTTTGATTTGTCCGATATAACGGCTTTCAATGTCGGCTTCGTTGGCAATGGCGCCGACGATATCGCCGGGGGTGACCCCGTGGTTCTTGCCCACTTCCATGCGGTATGTGGTCATCTCAAATTCGCCGAACTCGTCGCGTTGCTTGCGTTTGTCGGTGGGTCTTTCCTTGCGTTTCTGGCTGCGGTCACGGGGTAAAGCATCAGATCTTTTGTCGCGACCAATGGATTTTTCGTGGCTGGCCACTTCAATTGACGCCAGTTTTGGAAAGAGTGGACGTTCCTGCTGCAGTTGCCATGCCATAGCCGCAGCGATATCAGACATGGACAGTTCACGGTCGTGCGCCATTCCTTCCAGCAACTCACGAAAACGGTCGAGATCCTGGGTATCGAGATTGCGCAGAATATGCTCCTGGAACTGCTGAACCCGCTGGGTGCTCACCTGTTCGCCGGTGGGCAGCTCCATTGACGTCACCTGCTGACCCGTTGATTTCTCAATGGCGCGCAGCAGATGCCGTTCTTTGGGGGCGACAAACAGGATTGCGCAACCCTCGCGACCGGCGCGACCGGTGCGACCAATCCGGTGCACATAGGATTCATTGTCGTAGGGAATGTCGTAGTTGACCACATGGCTGATGCGATCAACATCCAGACCCCGCGCTGCCACATCGGTGGCAACGACGATATCCACGTCACCTTTCTTCAGTCGATTGACGGTGCGCTCGCGCAGGGCCTGACTTAAATCACCGTTCAAGGCGGCGGCGGAGAACCCCCTCGCTTCCAGTTTTTCAGCGAGTTCGACGGTGGTGGATTTAGTGCGCACAAAAATCAGCATGCCATCAAATTCTTCCACTTCCAGAATCCGGGTGAGGGCATCCAGTTTATGGCGGCCCTGTACCATCAGATAGCGTTGGCTGATTCGTTCCACGGTACGGGTTTTGGCGGCGATACTGACTTCCCTGGCATCGCCGAGGTATTTCTTCACCACACGGCGAATAGCCGGGGGCATGGTGGCCGAAAACAGTGCGCGCTGACAGGTGGAAGGGGTTTCCGCCAGAATGGTTTCTACGTCGTCAATAAAGCCCATGCGCAACATTTCGTCTGCTTCGTCCAGCACCAGTGCGCGGAGTTTGCTCAGATCCAGACTGCGACGGCGCAAGTGATCCAGGATGCGTCCCGGCGTGCCGACAATCACCTGGACGCCACGCTGTAATCCCCGCAGTTGTCCGCGCATGTCCTGGCCACCGTAAATGGGTAACACATGGAAGCTCTTCAGGTGGCGCGCGTAGGTCTGGAAAGCCTCGGCAACCTGAATGGCCAGTTCCCTGGTAGGGGCCAGTACCAGAATCTGTGGTGCTGACTGGCTGCTATCCAGTCGGCTCAGTAGCGGCAGGGCAAAAGCTGCGGTTTTACCGGTGCCAGTTTGTGCGATACCGAGCAGGTTGGCACCTTCCAGCAGGATAGGGATACTCTGGGCCTGAATGGGAGAAGGCTGTTCATAACCGAGTTCCTGAACAGCCTGAAGCACTGGTTTGGAGATGCCCAGTGATGCAAAGTCGGGGGAAGACATAAATACGCCTGTATGGCCGTGGGCCGGATGAAAATAGGGGCGTAAGTATACGCGTATCGCTATGAGGGATAAAGAATTTTCCCCTCTCAGACATATGGAGAGGAACTATTTTGGCCTCGCTTCCAGCAGTCTGTCCAGTACATTGGCAAACTGCTGGCGCTCGCTATGACCGAGGCTGCCGGGGCCGCCTTTGACCTCACCCGTATTGCGCAGTTCTTCCATGAGGTTGCGCATGGCCAATCGCTGGCGGATATTGGCCGGGGTAAAGTGTTCGCCGCGTGGCCCGATCACCTGTGCGCCTTTCTCAACAGCTTCCGCAGCCAGAGGGATATCTCCAGTGACAACGATATCGCCGGGCAGAACCTGTTGAGCGATATAGTTGTCGGCCACATCAAACCCGCTCTCTACCTGTCGTGCTTTGATCAGTGGTGATGGGGGAACTTTCACCAGGTGATTCGCAACCAGTGTCAAAGGAACCTGGCAGCGCTGCGCTGCCCGAAACAGAATTTCCTTAATGGGGTTTGGGCAGGCATCGGCATCGACCCAGATATGCATTGGAACTCCTTGTTTTGGGCTAGCCAATCAAGCCGCTTTTCAATGTCAGGTGCAGGGTCAGCGTAATGACCAGTGCACCGCAAATATTGAGCCAGAATCCGGCTCTGGCCATTTGTGGAATACGGATAATATTGGCGCTGAACACAATGGCATTCGGTGGTGTGGCCACTGGCAGCATAAAGGCAAAACTGGCGGCAATGGTGGCGGGGATAATGATAGTCAGCGGATCAATGCCCAGTCCGATCGCCATGGCCGCAAAGATGGGTATCAGTGTCGTGGTGGTGGCTGTGTTGCTGGTGAGTTCGGTCAGGAAAATAACCAGAATGACCACCAGAAGCGTCACCACCAGCGATGACAATCCTTGAGCGCCTGCCAGCTGCAGCGCCAGTAACTCCCCTACACCTGTGCTACCGATGGCCCCCGCCAGTGCCAGCCCGCCACCGAACAGTAACAGTACCCCCCAGGGCACACGCATTGCCGTATCCCAGTCCATTAAAAATTCACGCTCTTTCAGGTTTACCGGAATGGTGAATAATAACAGGGTAGCGATGATGGCCACGCCGGTATCACTGAGTCCACCTAGCCAGGGCAGTTTTGTCAGCAGTGGCCGGGCAACCCAGCCCAAAGCCGTCAGCAGAAAAATAACAAGGGTTAATTTTGCGCCAAGGGTCCATGGCTCTGTGGGTTCGTGGAGAAATTTGCTATCGATGGGCGTTTTGCCCGGTGGGTATATACAGTGGGTCAACAGCCACCAGGTAAGTGGCACAAAGATCACTACCATAGGTAGGCCGATGCTGAGCCAGCGGGTAAAACTGATTTCAATACCGAGCTCTCTCTGGATAAACGAGACGGTGAACATATTTGGCACTGTGCCGATAATGGTCCCTACACCGCCGATCGAAGCAGCATAGGCCACTCCCAAAAGCAGGCAGAGACTGAAGTTTTCACGGTTGGGCGCACGTTTGTCCAGCAGCTGGATAATGCTGAGCAGCATCGGCAACATTACCAGTACGGTGGCTGTATTGGTGATCCACATGCTCATGGCGGCAGAGACAAACATGAACCCGCCGACCAGAGTTGCCGGTTTGGTCCCCACCAGCCGCAATATTGTAAAGGCAAAGCGGCGGTGTAAATGCCATCGCTCCAGTGCCAATGCCAGGATAAATCCTCCCAGAAACAGGAAAATCATCGGGTGGGCATAGGCTTTTGCGGTGGCATTGATATCACTGGCCCCGACCAAAGGCAGCAGGGCGAGTGGCAAAAGTGCTGTCGCATAGATAGGGATGGCTTCCGTTAGCCACCAGACTGCCATCCAGGCGGCCAGACCGGCAGTGGCTCTGCCCGCCGTGCCGAGCACAATCGGGCTGTCATCCAGGGAGAGAGCCTGATCGGGGACTATTGTAAACACCAGTATGCCCAGCAGGGGGCCGGCAAGGATAGCTAACAGGCGAAACTGGCCGAGCCACAGAGTCGGGTTCATAGTCGGGTGCTTATTTTATTGGAAAACCGAGCCTAGCAGGCTTTGATGAACAGTTTAAGCGTCTTGTCCTGTCGGGTTTGTGCCTCTGTTGTCTCTCAGCCAATAATTTTTTCTTTCAGGGCGCGGGCAAACATTCTGGCCTTCGATGGATAGGCAAAGTGCTTTGGGCGGGTTGCCCGGATGCCTTCACTGAAGGCACTTTGTCGGCTGTAATCAATGAGGATGTCTATCATCACCGGCCTGTTTTCTGTCGCCAGAGAAAAGGCCGTATCCAGGGCCGATTCAATGTCGTCGTTGTCTTCAATGGCCACATATTCACAACCGATAGCATGGGCAAAAGATACCCAGTCCGCTTCACCGAGCTTGATCATCTGTGTTACCTGGCCGGGGAGTTGTCGGATCTCGCCAGATATCTCTCCATCGTTGAACAGGCAGTAAATGACACCGAGCTGATACTTGCTGGCGGTGAGGGCTTCCATTCCCGTCATCATCATCGCGGCGTCACCCACCAGGCCAATGACTGTGCACTGGGGATGGGCCATTTTCAGTGCGTTGGCTGCGGGCACACCATACCCCATGGCATTGAAATCGCCGGGACAGATAAAGCCCCCGGGATGATGGATCGGCAACAGCTCTGCAGCCAGAAACATGTGGTTGCCATCGTCGCAGGCCACCAGTGCATCATCTGGCATGTGCTGTCTCAGTGCGGTAAAAAAGCGGGCCGGATTGACCCGCTTGCCGGATTGTTTCTGCCAGTCAGCCAGATAGTTCCGCTTGTCGGTAGCGATTTTTGTGAGCAATGTGTTGTCAGGGGCTGAAGTCAGCACATGTTTTTTGATGGCCTCTGTCAGTGCTGCAGCCACGTCGGCCGCATCGCCAAGCAGAGTCAGCTCCGCCGGGTAATTGGCATTGAATACCGCCGGGTTGATATCCACATGGATCAAGGCCTCCGGCATGTTGAGACCGTAGTTGCCGGTGGGTATTTCCGAAAAACGGGTAGCGATTGCCAACAGACAGTCACAGTTTGCAAAGGCGTGTTGTGCCGCGGGTACAGCAGCGGGGCCAAAGCCCATGCCGGTATGCAGGGGGTGTCTGGCGGGAAATACGCTCAGCCCTTGCAGGGTAGTCGCAACCGGGGCATTCAGGTGGGTTGCCAGTCCCTGTATTGACTCACTTGCTTCGCGAGCACCCCAGCCAATCAAGATTCCCGGATGTTCAGCCTTTGCCAACATCCCGGCGGCCAGCTCGATGGCGGCCATATCCAGTGGGGGGGTGATGCGATGCCCATCGAAAACGGGCAGGGACCCGTCGTTATCGATGCTGTGGGTTTGCAGATTAATCGGAATTTCCACAAATACCGGGCCGGGCTCCCCTTCTATTGCGGTGCGGTAGGCCTCAAAAATGGTGGGCACAATGTCCGAGAGGTGTTCTACCAGATAGGTTGCTTTGGTGATCGGCGCCAATAGGGCACGGTGGTCGATATCCTGTCGCTGAAAACGGTGACTGGTCTGGTAATCAATACCCCCGGCAATCACCAGCATTGGAATGCCGCCGAGAAACGCTTCTCCAATCCCGCTTGCCGCATGGGTGACGCCGGCACCGGGGATAACCAGCAGTGTGCCAATCGACCTGGTTGTACGGCTGATGGCATCGGCCATAAAAGCAGCTGAGGCCTCGTGGGTCACCAGGGAGGGGGTGATGGTGTCGGACTGTTGGAGTTCAGTATAAATAGCCGTATTGTGAAAACCGGGTATCCCGAAGGTATGCGTGACCCCGATCTGTTCAAGTGCGTATCGAGTGAGCCAGGCGCCGGTCTTTTTCATTCGTCTCCCCAGATATCCTGAACTGCATACGGCTTGATGCTATGAGACGCGCGGGCCCGAGTCAACGTGGTAGTGTGGCGTTGTTCCCTGTCATCCGGTTTTGGCAAACAACCTCAGCTGATTGCACCGGTAGTTCTCACCCGTTTGGCGCCTTTGGTGACTGGTAACTGGCGCATCATCCTGCGTCGCTCAATACGACCGTCGATGACATTTTTCAGGGCGATCAGCATACCGGCCACCAGAAAAGCGCCGGGAGGCAAAATGATCACCAGAAACCCGTAACCATTGCCAAATAATTGCAGAGCCCAATTTTCCGCTATGGGGCCGAACAGCAGGTGCATGTTGGCAAACAGCGTGCCACTGCCCAGGATTTCCCTGATAGCCCCGATTGCAAGAAGCACCAGTCCGAAACCGGCACCCATCATCAGTCCATCCAGCGCGGAGGCCCCCACAGGATTCTTGCTGGCAAATGCCTCGGCGCGTCCCAGGATGGCACAGTTGGTGACAATCAACGGGATAAAAATACCCAAGATGACATACAGTTCATAGGTGAATGCCTGCATCAGCAATTCCGTGCAGGTGGTAAATGTGGCAATAATCATGACAAAAGCCGGAATCTTGACCGCTTCGGAAACCCGGTGGCGAANCATTGACACGACAATATTTGAGCCTACCAGTACCAGCATGGTGGCAAGACCCAAGCCCAGGGCATTCACCACTGAGCCTGTTACGGCCAGTAAGGGGCAAAGGCCAAGTAATTGAACCAGTGCAGCATTGTTTGTCCACAGGCCATTGCGGGTAATGTCGCGATAGCTGGTTTCATCCGCCATTTTTGGCATCCTCTTTCGCTGGTAGTGGGTTCGAAACTGGCCGTTGAGCGGCTTTCAGCAGTTGCTCCCGGTTTTCCTTAAAATATTGCAGAGACTTGCGCACCTGATTAACCACGGCTCGGGGAGTGATGGTGGCGCCGGTGAACTGGTCGAAATTTCCGCCGTCTTTTTTCACTTTCCATTTGTCAGGGGGCGGGTTGCGAAGTGATTTGCCGTTGAAGCCCAGAATCCAGTTACTCTTGTTCAGGTCGACCTTATCCCCCAGGCCGGGTGTTTCCCGGTGTGAAATCACTCGAACCCCCGCCACTGTACCATCCATATTGATACCGATAATCATCTGAATATCACCGCTGTAGCCATCCTTGGCCACCGAGGGCAGTATGACGGCGACCGGATCATCGCCCTTGCGGGCGATGTTGGCTAGGCCCTCTTCGACCCCGAGCATTGGCCAGAATTCGGCGGGGATGGCTACGGTATCCACCAGCAAATTGTTGGTGTGTCTGTCCAGCGGGACGATTTCCAGTAGGGCACGCTTGGCTACCTCCCGCTTGGCCTCGGCGATGGGTTCTTCCGTCCCGAGGTAGGTGACGGATAGCAGTGTTGCAGTAATCAGGGCAAACAGGCCCAACAGCAGGCTGTTGAAACTGATGGACCTGACCAGTGAAGCCATGCTCATTCCTTTTTCTCCGTAGCCCGGCGGGATTTTTTGTGGCCATAGGTCCGGGGCAGCGTGTAATTATCAATTAGAGGTGCGGCAAAATTCATTAATAGCACCGCGAAAGCTACGGCGTCCGGATAGCTGCCCCAACTGCGAATAATGAATATCAGTACCCCGATAAGCGCACCGAAAATCAGCCGACCACGGTTACTGGTGGCGGAACTGACCGGGTCAGTCAGAATAAAGAAAGCGCCCAGCATGGTGCCCCCAGAGAGCAGGTGCATGAGGGGTGAGCCGTGACTGGCAGAGCTGCCGCCGTCATAAAACAGCGCTGCACAGAGACTGAGACTGGCCAGCATGGCAACCGGGCCGTGCCAGGTAAACACCCGGCGATACAGTAAAAAACAACCCCCCAGTAAAAAGCCCAGATTGACCCATTCCCAGCCGGCCCCGGCCCAGCGGGCGAGACTGAACAGAGGGTCCTGCTCGTACAGTTGGGCGATCAGCAGACCGCTGTTTTGCCGGAGGGTGTCCAGTGGCGTTGCAGCGGTAAAGGCGTCCACCGTTCCAGCGCCGGGCAGTCCAAGGACGATTTGTAATGAGGCCAGAAACCCTGGCGGAGAGACGCCCTCTGCATACAGCGGTAGTGGTGCCGGCCATGCGGTCATCTGCACGGGAAAGGAAATCAGCAGCACCACGTAGCCCACCATGGCGGGGTTAAACGGGTTATAGCCCAGTCCACCGTAGAGGTGTTTGGCGATCAGGATAGCGAAGCTGGTGCCGACAACGACCACCCACCAGGGTGTCAGGGGCGGTAGGGCCAGTCCCAGCAGAACGGCGGTGACCAGTGCACTGTTGTCGCCCAGATAAAACATCACCGGGCGCTTGCGAAGACGCATCACCGCAGCTTCGCAGAGTACGGCTACGGAGCCAGCCAGCAGAATGTTGATCAGTGAGCCCCAGCCGAAAAACAGGGTCAGTGCGATCAGACCGGGAATGGTCGCGAGCAGTACCAGCCGCATCACCGAAGCCGTACTCTGGGCCGTGTGCGCATGGGGTGATGTGATTTTAAGCAACGCCATAGCGGGATCCGGTCAAGGGTGATATTCGGCGAGCTGTTGCTCGGCTTCGGTCAGTCTGACCTGCAGCTTTTCAGCGGCTGTACGCAGGCTGTCCACATGCTCGGAGCGTTCTGCTTCCGCGTCCCTCAGTTTGATACGGGCTTTCTCCAGCCTGCTTTTCAGGGAGGCGACAGTTTCGCGCAGTTTGTCCTCCTCGGACATGCTGGCCAGTTCGGCTACCCGTGCCTGTGCGCGGGCTATGGCCGATGAAGCGGCATCAGCGGTGTCGTCATCGGCAGTCGATGGCTGGGCAGTGACGGTGTTCAGTTGCTGTTGTGCGTCCAGTAGCTTGTTCTGTAATTTCTCCAGGCCAGCCTGCAGGGCATTGACGTGCTCTGACTCGCCGGCTCGTGCCTCGTCCAGTTTTGCTTTGGCTTTCTCAATGCGTCCCTCCAGAGCCACCACTGTCTGACGGAGCTGTTCCTCTGCCGGGAGATCGCGGGTGGCCGCTGCGCGGGCCTGGGCCCGTGCAATCGCGTTAGCCGCCGCATCGGTAGTTTCCTGGTTGACGGGCGTGTCGGGCGTATTGTCCGGGAGTGCCGCCAGTGCCTGCTGTGCGTCGGCCAGTTTGGCCTGTTGCTTCTCAAGACCGCTTGTCAGGGCAGCCTTCAGCGTCTCATCATCGCTGTCGATAATCTTCTGCCGAGTGACCGCAATCCGTTCCTTGCAGCTGGCAATTTTCTTTTCCAGCGTATCTCTGGGGCTGGCCTGTAGCCGTTCCATTACTTTATCGGTATCCGATGCCCCTGCAGTATTGTCGAGCTGTGCCCGTTTGCTGCGGGCGTCCTCGAGTCGTCGCCGGGCATCTTCGACGGCCGCCAGGGCCTGTTCCTGTTGCTGCTCCGTGCCTTCCTTGCGGATGGTCTCCAGCCGTTTCTCAACTGAATGTAAATGACTTTCTGCGCGGGCAATGCCGCGCTCCAGTCTGGCCTGCTGCTCTGCGGGAGAGGCCTGATGCTCGGCTGCACGTGCCATGGCGGTCTTGACAATGTCTTCGCTTTCCTGGGGCTTGTCGCTGCGCCCGGCAGTCATGGCCTTGGCCTGCTCAGCTGCCTGTTTACGGGCTTCCCGCTTGGCGGCTTTGGCCATTTCTTCCTGTTCCTTGCGGGCTTTCTGGAACTCGAATCGCGCTCTGGCCCGATCGGATTTGATTTTTTCCTGTGCCTGTTTGCGAATTTCACCTTTTGAGGCGCGGTAATACTGCACCAGAGGGATATTGCTCGGGCAGACATAGGAGCAGGCGCCACATTCAATGCAGTCGAACAGGTTGTGGGCTTCCAGCCGCTCGTGGTTGTGGGACTGGGCATACCAGAATAGCTGCTGAGGAAGTAGGCTGGCGGGACAGGCTTCCGCACACATGCCACAGCGAATGCAGGGCTGGGCCGGTGGTGGGGGCGGGGCTTCTTCCCACGACGCGGCGAGGATGCAATTTGTGGTTTTGATGACAGGTATGTCCGGGTCTGTGAGAGTGAAACCCATCATCGGACCACCCATGATCAGTCTGGAACAGTTGTTTTCATCAAAACCGTTATGGGCCAGTAGGTGCGTGATAGGTGTTCCGATCAACACCTCATAGTTCCGGTTGGTTGAGCAGGCTCGTCCGGTGACCGTTGTAATTCGCGAAATCAGCGGCTCGCCGAGATAAATTGCTTTTTGTACCGCGAAAGCCGTGCCCACATTCTGGCAGACAATGCCTATGTCGGCGGGTAGTCCACCGCTGGGGACTTCGCGGCCAGTGAGAATCTGAATGAGCTGTTTCTCGCCACCGGAGGGGTAGCGAGTGGGAAAACTGACCAGCTGAATGTGGGTGTCCCGGACAAAGGGCTCCAGTGCCGCGCGCGCCTCCGGTTTGTTGTCCTCAATGCCGATCAGGACTTCTTCCGGTCCGCCCAGGATATAGCTGAGGATCTGGATGCCCTCCACAATGGCTTCCGCCCGCTCGCGCATCAGCATGTCGTCGGCAGTGATATAGGGTTCGCACTCCGATCCGTTGATAATCAGGGTGCTAATGGTTTTGCGTGGAGTCAGTTTGACTGCCGATGGANAACCGGCACCACCGAGACCAGCAATGCCGGCGTGGCGGATCATTTCCAGTAATTTGGCCGGGCTGTAGTCCTGAAAGGTGTACGTCGTATCGATGCCGACATGGTCAATCCACTGTTCCTTCCCGTCGGGGATCAACGTGACGCAGCGGGCCGCCATCCCCGAGGGGTGGGGGATCGGGTACTCACTGATATCGCTGATGGTGCCCGATGTGGGGGCGTGAACACCGACACTGACGAGTCCGCTGGGTTCTGCGAGCTCCTGTCCTTTGAGAACACGGTCTCCGGTGGCCACCAGCAGTTTGGCGGGCGCGCCGATATGCTGGTTGAGCGGGATGACCAGTTTTTCCGGCAAGGGGAGAACATCAATCGGTAGCTGTACCGACTGGTGCTTGTTTTCCGGAGGGTGGACGCCGCCGATCAGATCCCAGACCTTTCTCATGCCGCCTTGTCTCCCCGGTCCGTGGCGATGATCTCGGCAGGGTGTCTCTGAGCTTTAATCTGTTCCTCTGCGGGCGGAGGCATATCCCATGTCCAGTCAGACAACCCCTGGGGTACCGGGATCATATCAATGCAGTCCACCGGGCAGGGTTCTACACACAGGTCGCAACCGGTGCACTCGCTGGCGATCACCGTGTGCATCATCTTGGCTGCGCCGAGAATGGCATCCACCGGGCAGGCCTGGATACACTTGGTGCAGCCAATGCATTCGTCCTCGCGGATATACGCCACGGTTTTGACATCATTTTCCTCGCCATGCTCGGCATCGAGCGAGGGGGCTTCGACGCCCAATAAAGTGGCCAGCGAATTGATGGTGCTTTGGCCGCCGGGAGGACATTTGTTGATCGCATCGCCATTGGCGATAGCCTGGGCATAGGGTCTGCAGCCGGGATAGCCACATTGGCCGCACTGGGTCTGGGGTAACAGTTCGTCAATCTGTTGGACGATGGGGTCGCCTTCAATGCGGAATTTAATGGCGGCAAAGCCCAGCACGGCACCAAATNCCAGTGCTAGCCCCACCAGTGCAACCAGTGCGGCGATCAGAGGGTTTTGCAATATCAACTCAATCACACAGAACCCCTATACCAACCCACTAAAGCCCATGAAGGCCAGTGACATCAAGCCGGCGGTAATCATGCCGATGGCGGCTCCGCGAAACGGGGTCGGCACATCGGCCACCGCCAGCCTTTCTCGCATGGCGGAAAACAGGATCAATACCAGCGAAAAGCCGATGGCGGCACCAAATCCATACAGTGTGGACTGGAACAGATTGTGGGCCTTCGCAGTATTCTGCAGCGCCACCCCGAGCACGGCACAATTGGTGGTGATCAGCGGTAGAAATACTCCCAGCACTCGGTACAGCAGTGGGCTGGTTTTTTCGATAAACATTTTTGTGAACTGCACGACCACTGCGATAACGAGAATAAAGGAAATTGTTTTCAGGTAGGTCAGGCCCAGCGGCTGAAGAATCCAGGTATTCACCAGGTAGCTGGACATGGCGGCGAGCGTCAGCACGAAAGTGGTGGCCCCAGCCATACCGATGGCGGTCTCCAGCTTGTTGGAGACCCCCATGAAAGGGCACAGGCCCAGAAACTGGACCAGAACAAAGTTGTTCACCAGGATGGCGCTGATCAGAATGACGGCAAATTCCTGCATTTCGTCCTGTCTCGTATGCAAAGGGAAATAATGTATACGCCAGCCATTATAGCGGCCTGTGCTACTGACTAATAAGCATAAAACATGAGCTGTTTAGTTTATTTGGCCATAAGGCATAGCGTTTAGTGATATGGCGACGTCGCTGTCGGCGGTTAATTCGAACAGACCCCAGGGTATCAGACGATCCGCTGCCCGGGTTGTGCGCCGCTGTCGGGAGACAACAAATAAATGCTCTGTTTGTCTCCGGCCGCCAGCACCATACCTTCCGACAGACCAAAACGCATTTTGCGCGGTGCCAGATTGGCTACCAGCACAGTCAACCTGCCCTCCAGGTCTTCTGGCTGATAGGCGGCCTTGATTCCGGAAAATACCGTGCGGGTTTCGCCGCCGATATCCAGTGTCAGTTGCAACAGCTTGTCGGCTCCCTCCACGGCATTTGCTGCCACAATGCGCGCTACACGCAGGTCGACCTTGATAAAATCCTCAAAACCGATTTCCGCCGCCAGCGGCTCTTCCATCAGTGGACCGGAGAGCGGTGCTGCAGTCGTTTCCGCCAGTATTTCTTTGCTGGCCTCCAGCATGGCGTTCACTCTGTCCGGATCTACCCGTTGCATCAACGGTTTGAAATTGTCGATGCGGTGGTTCAGCAGCGGTTCAATTTTAGCGGGCCAGTCCAACGGGCTATTAAGGAATGCTTCCGCATCTGCGGCCATCGCGGGCAGCACTGGCTTCAGGTAAATCATCAGGGCGCGGAACAGGTTGATACCGAGGGAGCAGATGTCCTGAACCTCTTGTTCGCGGCCTTCTTCTTTCGCCAGTTGCCAGGGTGCTTTCGCGGCAATATATTCGTTGGCTGCATCGGCAAGGGACATAATTTCGCGGATCGCTCTGCCGAATTCCCGTTGCTCATAGTAGTCGGCTATGCTGTCGGNAGCTGCCGAAACCCGTTGCCACAGGGCTTTATCCGCAATGCTGGCCGCCAACATGCCGTCGTTACCCTTGCTGACAAATTTGGCGCAACGACTGGCGATATTGATAACCTTGCCCACCAGATCGCTGTTGACCCGCTGGATAAAATCGTCCAGGTTCAGATCCAGATCATCCACGCCGGAGGAGAGCTTGGCAGCAAAATAATAGCGCAGGTATTCCGGGTTGAGATTGTCCAGATAGCTGCGGGCATTGATGAAAGTGCCACGGGATTTCGACATTTTCTTGCCGTTCACCGTCAGAAAGCCGTGTACGCAAACAGCTGTGGGGGTGCGAAAACCGGCACTGCTGAGCATGGCCGGCCAGAACAGGGCGTGAAAATTGACAATGTCCTTGCCGATAAAGTGATACAACTCGCTTTCGGCCTGTTCGCCCCAGAAGGTATCGAAATCGATACCTTCGCGTTCACAGAGATTCCTGAAACTGGCCATGTAGCCGATCGGCGCATCCAGCCAGACATAGAAATATTTGCCTGGCGCATCGGGGATTTCAAAGCCGAAATAGGGCGCATCGCGACTGATATCCCACTCGTGCAGACCACCCTCCAGCCATTCCCCGAGCTTGTTGGCCACCTCTTCCTGTACGTGACCGGCGCGGGTCCAGGTCTTGAGAAAGTCACTGAATTCCGGCAGCTTGAAAAAAAAGTGCGTGGAAGCTTTCTCTATGGGCGTCGCACCAGAGATGACCGACACCGGATTGATCAAGTCCGTTGGCGCATAGGTGGCTCCGCAGGCTTCGCAGTTATCGCCGTACTGGTCGTCAGTTTTGCACTTTGGGCAGGTGCCCTTGATATAGCGATCTGCCAAAAACAGATGTTTTTCCGGATCATAGGCCTGGGTGATTTCCCGTGTGGCAATATGACCGTTGTCCCGCAGGCGGGAATAGATCAGTGATGACAGCTCGCGGTTCTCCACAGAGTGGGTGGAGTGGTAGTTATCAAAGTCGATCAGAAATGCTGCAAAATCCTGCTGGTGTTCTGTCCGGACCTGGTCGATCAGTTCTTCGGAGCTGATGCCGAGTTGTTCTGCCTTGAGCATGATGGCGGTGCCGTGCGCATCATCGGCGCAGACGTAGTAACATTCATGGCCGCGCATTTTCTGGAAACGAACCCAGATATCTGTCTGAATGTATTCCACCAGATGCCCCAGATGGATTGAACCATTGGCATAGGGCAGGGCACTGGTAACAAGAATTTTTCGGCGTTCAGTCATGTTGGGAGCTGCTGTGGTTGGCGTTGGGAATCGACGCGGTCAAAAGCGGTTGTCATCGAATGCTGGTNAAGGGGCGCAACTATAACGGTTTTGTCCCGTTTTTTCATCCGTTGTCAAGGGGGATTTCGTATGGCTGATGTAACCATTCAGGACGGTTTGGCAGAGATCAAACATATTATCGGTGTGGCGTCCGGTAAAGGTGGTGTCGGCAAATCCACCACGGCGGTGAATCTGGCACTGGCATTGGCTGCCAACGGTGCCAAAGTCGGTATTCTGGATGCGGATATTTATGGCCCCAGTGTGCCGATGATGCTGGGTTTGCCCGACGGCACCCGGCCTCAGGTAGAGGAAGAAAAATACTTTTTGCCGGTGCCGGCCCACGGTATTGTATCTATGTCCATGGGTTACTTGGTCACCGAGCAGACACCCATGGTCTGGCGTGGACCAATGGCAACCGGCGCCTTGATGCAGATGCTCAACCAGACCCGTTGGGGTGCACTGGACTATCTGGTGGTGGATATGCCGCCGGGGACCGGCGATATTCAGCTGACCCTGGCCCAGAAGGCCCGTATGGCGGGTGCGGTGATAGTCACCACACCGCAGGATATTGCGTTACTGGATGCCCGCAAGGCGATTGAAATGTTCGGCAAGGTAAAGATTCCGGTATTGGGTATTGTGGAAAATATGGCAATGCATCGTTGCAGCCAGTGCGGTCATGAAGAGCCGGTCTTTGGTGAAGGCGGTGGTCAGCGGGTTGCAGCGCAATACCACACTGAGGTGCTGGGTTCCCTGCCGCTGGACCGGCTGATTCGGGAGCAGGTGGATGGNGGCAGACCCTCTGTGGTTGCGGAGCCGGAAGGCTCGGTTGCACAACGTTATGTTGAGATTGCCGCGCGTATCGCAGTGCTTCTGGCAGAGATTGACAGTTCTGGTGGCCCGCAAATCACGATTGAGTAACCGGTTCAAGATCGCCCTTTTTAGGACTTTGACCGGTTGATTCAAACCGGTATCATGGCCCACTTTCGGGCATACCGGGCATGCAGCAGCGAATTTTGAGGTGGTTGTTTGTAAGCCCATTCAGGGCCCCCGTCACTTTACTTGAGAGCATCACAGTATGAGCATCAAATCCGACAAGTGGATTACCCGTATGTCCAGAGAACACGGCATGATTGAGCCGTTTCAGGGGGCCCAGGTACGACAGCCCGATCCCAACGGCCAGAAAGTAATTTCCTACGGGGTGTCGAGCTATGGGTACGATGTGCGCTGTGCCGACAATTTCAAGATTTTCACCAATATCCACTCCAAAACAGTCGATCCAAAGAATTTCGACTCCGATGCTTTTGTGGATGTGAAGGGGGATTACTGCATTATCCCGCCCAACTCCTTCGCTCTGGCCAGCACGATCGAATACTTCCGTATACCACGCAATGTACTGACCATCTGTCTCGGTAAATCCACTTATGCCCGCTGCGGCATTATCGTCAATGTCACCCCGCTGGAACCGGAGTGGGAGGGTCACGTGACGCTGGAGTTTTCCAACACCACCAGCCTGCCGGCAAAGATTTATGCCAATGAAGGTGTCGCACAGATGCTGTTTTTTGAATCCGATGAAGTCTGTGAAATCTCTTATGCAGACCGGGGGGGGAAATACCAGGGGCAACGCGGGGTTACCCTGCCGAAAGCTTGATGGACAGGGTGCTGCAAAGCCTCGGCGCTGGCATTTGAGCGTTTATAAAGACGGTGAATGCGTCGTTGCCACCGCAAGGATGTAACAGAAAATCGCCACCGATATCAGGCTGAATAGTAACCGGGTGCCTGCCGTTCGGCCCCGTTTGATAGCATAAGTTCCCGTTCCAATATAGGCAACCAAAGCGATCAGCTTGGCGGTTAACCAGTTGTCGGCAAACGGATACTGGTGGCTGGCAACCATCAGATATAACGCGGAGGCCAGCAGCAGAGTATCGATAATGTGCGGTACGATTTTGGCCCAGGTCTGTTGCAGTTGTTGACCGACCAGACAGCCCGTACAGTAAACAGCGTAAGACTGAGTAAGGCGAGTGTGATGTGAGTGTTTTTCAGGATCAGGTACATAATATTATTCTGGCAGCAGTAAATTTGGGTCGGTGAATCTTAGCCTGCCTGGTCGGGTTATCCCAACCCGGCGACGGGGGTATGGTGCCACCGGGCTGTCTTTCCTGCGGTTTGCCACTGGTGGCAAACCCCGATGAGTTTAAGGGAATCGTTTGTGATTGAAGTCTTGTTTCTGGCCGTTGCATTGAGTATGGACGCATTTGCCGTGTCCATTGGCCTGGGTTCAAAGCACAAGGGCAAAGCCATTGCTCTGGCGTTGATGGCAGGCACTTATTTCGGTATTTTTCAGGCGCTGATGCCGCTGATAGGCTACTTGGGTGGTAAGGGTGTACTGGGCTGGATTGAGGCTTTTGCGCCATGGGTGGCATTTTTCCTGTTGCTGTTGATCGGCGGCAAGATGATTTACGAATCCTTTGCCGAGGGTATCGAAGAGGACATTGCCCATATCACCCATCGGGTGATGCTGATTCTGGCGATCGCCACCAGTATTGATGCCATGGCCGCCGGTTTTGCCCTGACCCTGTTGGATGTGGGGCCAATTCTGGCCTGCCTTATCATCGGTATCACCACTTTTATGTTCAGTATTCTCGGTATATTGGTCGGTATCAAAAGTGGCACCTGGTTGGAGAGTAAAGCGGAACTTTTTGGTGGCATCGTATTGATTTTAATCGGCTTTAAGGTGCTTTTGGCCTGAAAACTGGACTCGTCAAACTGATGGTCCAATGCCGGTTTCTCGGGGTGGCGACGTTTTTATTGCCATGCCGGGTATGGCATTTTTTCAGTTTCTCCAGCCTTTCCAAAAATCCGGTGGCCTATTGCTATTTAGTTGATTGGCGTCTGAAAGGCGCCTGCTGGCCTTGAGGCCGTCACGCTCTTGTCATACAACTGGCACAATAAACCTGCTATGGTCGGCCTTATTCTGAAGAAACCCATCAATATTCAGCGGATGTCGCCATGAATTTAGATACCCCGATTAGCAGTAACCGGCATAGATGGCTTGTGGTTGCCGCGGCCCTGGTCGTGATCGCCCTGGCTGTTATTGTCTTTGAATCCCCCGCGATTGCTGACCTGTCGGAAGAGAACCGTCACGAAGTGCCGACCTTGAAAGCGCAATGGCAAAAGGGTGAGGTGATCGTGTTGGTCAGACATCTGGAGCGCTGTGACAAAGAGGATGCTCCCTGTCTGGTTGGTACTGAAGGTATCACCGAACGATCCGTTGCTGAGGGGCAAGCGCTGGGTGAAGACTTTTACCGGCTGGGATTATTGAATAGTGACGTCTACAACAGTCCACTGGACCGCACGGCCCAGACGGAAAGTATTGTCTTCGGTGATCGCGGTTTAGATCAGGATTGGTTGTTCAAGTGTAAAAAAACCATCTTCAAGGACGCCATGGCAAAGAAGGCGCCCGGCAGAAACCTGATTATGGTGACCCACAGCAGCTGTATCGACAGTTTTGAAGAGTCCCTGGGCTACTCCAGTGAAACCCCTGAATACGGCACCTCCCTGTTTTTCAGCCCTGGCCCAAATAACAAGCTGGAAGTCCACGGTTTTCTCGAAATGGAAGACTGGGATCATACACTGGGTTTTTGATCGCCGATCTCCCGCCTGCCCTGATCCATTAGCCAACCCTGGCTTCTGACTACCCATGGTTGTTGCCCGGTTGTTTGTTCAAAGCTTTGCCGTCCCGGTTTTCCGCCGTCAGCACTAACGGTTTGCTTGGCATATCGTAGCGTTGTTGCCGGTACAGCCACGAGGGCATCAAGGCATGGGCCAGTGCTTCGCGGGTGTCACTTGCGGTGGCTTCGCCAGTGAGTTGCAGTTGCCTGGCCTCCGGGTCATAAACACCGCCCAGGGCGGACTGACCGGGTCGCAAAATCGTCACTTCCTGACCCTGCAGCAGGGCAAAATAATTCGCAAATTGCATCACGGCCCTGCCCGGGGAATGCTGTTCCTCAGGAATGGTCATATCGCGACCGATCATGGGTGTTTCTGCGTCTATGCCCAGCAGAGAGAGCAGGGTAGTGGGCATGTCAATCTGACTGGTGACACTGGTGATGCGCTTGGGTTCAATATCTGCACCCAGTATCAGACCGGGGATCTGAAAGCGCTCGATGGGCACGAGGCTGTCACCAAACACCTTCAAATCATGGTCGGCGATCACCAGAAACAGGGTATTTTGCCAATAGTCACTCTGCCTGGCCCGGTCAATATAGTTACCGAGCGCAAAGTCCGCATACTTCACGGCATTGGGGTAGGTTTGTTTTTCCGGGTTGTGCAGTTCGATCCGGCCATCGGGAAACTCGTAGGGCGAGTGATTGCTGGAGGTGAAGACCAGACCGAAGTAAGCCTCATCGTGTTGCTGTGCCTCACTGAGCCGTTGGTGGGTTTTTTCGAAGAGGTCTTCATCGGACACGCCCCAGCTACCGACGAAAGTGGGGTTTTCGTAATCCCGTTGATCAATGACCGACTGAAAGCCATTGCCGATGAAAAAGCTGGCCATATTGTCGAAGTGTGATTCACCGCCATAGATGAATTCCGTGGTGTAACCCTGCGTACCAAGCAGCTCGGCAATGGTGAAGAAGTTCTGTTGTGACAATGACAGCTTGACCACGCTACGGGCTCGCGTGGGCAAAAAACCGCTCACGGTTGCCTCAATGCCCCGGACAGACCGGGTGCCAGTGGAGTAGAGTTGCTCAAACCACCAGCCAAACTCCTTGAGTCTTTCCAGTTCCGGGGTGACCGGTATTTCACCACCCAGAGAGCCGACAAAGGTAGCACCCATGCTTTCTTCGAGGATGATCACCAGATTGAGTGGATTTTTGCGCGGGTGTGTGGCCTGGCGGTAATTGAGCGTCGGGAAGGGCCTGTCGCCATCGGGTTGCAGCCAGGGGTAAAGTTTGTCCAGTTGCTCCATGATTTCATCATTGCTGAGGGTGCCGTACACCTCGGCCGAGCGGTCTTCGTGTTTCAGGTTATAGAGTGCAAAGTACACAGACCAGGTGGAATTGATGATCAGACTGTTCACCAGTGGATCTGGCGTCAGTGCAAAGATGGCCGGATTGGCGGGGCGATGGCCCACCGAAGATCGCACCATCACCACCAGCAGTACAGCAACGACCGGCCAGGTCAGCCAAAGCTTCCAGAAAGGCCAGATTTTGTTGTAGGTCCCCAGCCAGTTTTTCATCAGGCGCGTGATGGCCCAGCCCGCCAGCGCTGTGATCAGTACCCCCAATAGCAGCGGCAGTCGAAAGTCACCCCAGAGGGTGGCGAATACTTCACGGGGGTATTTCAGGTATTCGACAAACAACCGGTTGGGCCGCAGGTCGTACTGTAGGATGAAAGCTGGTGTGGCGGCTTCCATAAACACCAGCAAGGTGATGGCGATGACACCCCATACCAGCACCAGCACTCGCCAGACCGGCCATGCCAGTCGCGTGGCCAGTATTGGCCCCAGCAATGCAAGTGGTGCCAGCAGCATGCCCATAATGATCAGGTCTGCCCGGATACCCTGACTGATCATCAGCCACAGGTCGGTTGCGGACGTCACCCGATCCCACTGCCAGGCGATCAGACCCAGCCGTGACAGGGATAAAACCGTCAGCCCTGTGAGTAACAGGAAGAGCAGTACCCCGTAGGGGCCAAACAGATTGAAAAAACGTGTGTGAAGAGGGCTTTTCATGGATTTGGGCACTTGGGTTCTGAGACACCTTTTTCGTAGGGGGCTTGTTTCAGGCTGCAGTCTAGCTGTCTGTACCTTAACGGAGCCTTAAGACCGGGCACGGTGGCTCCGTGATCCAGAGGCTGGATCCTTCTTCGAGCGGGGGAGAGTGCTTGGCGGGAGGGGGGGGGGATTTTAAAACCTTGCTGGATGCTCTAATCTGCTGCCATGACGTTGCTCATCGCCTTTGCCCTGTTATCCATTGCCGTCTCTTTCATCTGCTCGGTTCTCGAAGCTGCACTGCTGTCAATCACGCCCAGCTACATTGCGCAACAAAAGCTGGTGAACCCCAGGCTCCATGATCGGCTCGGCTATCTGAAAGAACAGATTGATCAGCCGCTGGCCGCCATCCTGACTTTGAATACGGTGGCCCATACGGTGGGTGCAACTGGTGTCGGTGCGCAGGTGGCGATAGTCTTTGGCAGTGGCTATCTGGGAATCGCCTCGGCGGTGATGACATTGCTTATTCTGGTGTTGTCAGAAATCATTCCGAAAACCATTGGTGCCCGCTATTGGCCGGTTATCGCGCCCTTTATGCCGATTACACTGAACAGCCTGATCACATTGTTGAGACCCTTTATCTGGTTGTCCGACCAGATCATGAAGCTGTTTGGCGGCGGCGGTCATGAGCCCGATATCCGTCAGGAGATCAAGGCGCTTACCGTGCTGGGAAGAGAACAGGACAAGCTGGATGACGATGAGCAAAGGGTGATTGGCAATATTCTTGATCTGCATGATGTGAGGGTGAAAGACATCATGACGCCGCGCACTGTCTGTGAAGTTGCCAGGCCGGATGAGTTGCTCAGCAGCTTCATTGAGCGGGTAAAAGTGGGCCAGTTTTCACGCTACCCGGTGCTGGACAGCAATGAGGTACCGATGGGCATGATCTTCCGTCACGAACTGTTGGACATCCAATGGCAGAAAACCGTCTCTGACCTGATGAAACCGGTCGAGGTGGTCTCGGAAAAATTGAGTGTGGAAGCGCTGATGTCACAATTGATCCATGATCGGCAACATATGCGGCTTGTCTATAATGAATACGGGGTCTGGTTGGGTCTGGTGACACTGGAGGATGTGATTGAAGCCGTGATTGGCCGGCCCATCATGGATGAGACGGATGATGTCCCCAGCATGAGACGTCTGGCCCGGCGGCGTTGGCAGTACAGACAGCGGTATTTTTCAGGTGCTCAGACAGAAGAGCCATAGCTGCTTCCGGTTTTAGCCGCGGGCCAATATCCCTGCCCTCCGGGTCAGATGCTTTTTATACCCGCCACATACGCCATTTTAATGTGATTTTCGTGAAAGGTTATTTTGGCTGTGCGGTTTTTAGCAAATCGAGAAAATCACTAGCCGGCAGCGGCTGGCTGAAGTAGTAGCCCTGGATAACATCGCAGCCTATTGTCTGGAGAAACTCAAACTCAGCATGAGTTTCAATGCCCTCTGCCACGACTTCCAGATTAAGAATATGGGCCATGGAAACAATAGCGCGGTAGATATCCCGACCGCGTTTGTCTGTTTCGATGCTTCTGGCGAAGACCTGGTCAATTTTAAGTTGATCCACGGGCATGTCCCTGAGATGCCGCAGGTTTGAGTAGCCACTGCCAAAATCATCAATGGCTATTTGTAGCCCCAGCGCCTTGAGTTGATTCAGGGTCGAGAGAAAGGTGGTTTCATCCTGTGCCAGGCAGCTCTCTGTGATCTCGAGTTCCAGCAGGGATGGAGAAAATGTATGTGCCTGCAGGGCGGTGTCGATGGTCTCAATCAGATCGGGTTGGTTGAACTGTCGCGGCGAGAGATTGACCGATACGGGAACTTGGTCAAAGCCTCTGTCTGCCCACTGCTGCAACTGCGCACAGGCCTGCTCAATGACCCATTTGCCGAGCGGTTCTATAATGCCGGTTTTTTCGGCCAGGGGAATAAAGCGGGCAGGTGAAATCAGTTGGCCGTCCCCCATTGGCCAGCGTATCAATGCCTCGGCGCCGATAATCTTACCCGACGAAATAGACATCTTGGGCTGGTAATACAGGACAAATCCGCCGGTGGACAGCGCGGTTCGCAGCTGCTGTTCCATCTCGAGATTGGCCGTGATGATCCTGTTCAGCTCTTCGGTGAAGAATTTATAGTTGTTGCGACCGGCCTCCTTGGCCTGGTACATGGCCATATCGGCCTGCTTGAGCAATTCATTGGCATCGGTGCTGTCATGGGGGTAGACGCTGACACCAATGCTGCAGGTCACCTCGATATTCCGATTGGCAACACAGCAGGGTGCCTGCACGATGTCCAGTATGCGTTTGACCAGATGTGACAGGGCGTCCGTGCTTGCCGTTTGGCTTGGGTTGTCAGGGGGGTAGGCCAGCAGCAATACAAACTCGTCGCCGCCGATACGCGCCACCGTATCGCCATCGCGAATGGATTTTCGCAGGCGGTCGGCAATCGCTTCAATCAGGCAGTCCCCCGCTGCATGACCGAGACTGTCATTGACGTTCTTGAACAGGTCCAGGTCGAGCAATACCACGGCCAGTTCGCCATCGCTCCGTCGGCCACTTTTTGTCAGTTGCTGTAGCCGGTCGAGCAGTAAAAGCCGGTTGGGCAAGTCGGTCAGGCTGTCATGAGTGGCCTGGTGAGAAATGCGCTGTTCATAGTATTTCCGCTCGGTGATATCCTCGACGGAACCCTCGAAATACAGCAGGCGCCCGTTCGGTCCGTATACCGTCCGTGCATTTTCCGAAATCCAGATTACAGAGCCGTCTTTCCTGAACACCTGTGATTCAAAGTTTTTGACCCCGCCATTACTTTGCATGAGTTGTACAAATGTCGCCCGCCTGCCGGGGTCGACGTACAACTGCTGGCTGATATTCTTGAGTGCCTGCTGCAGTTCGTCAGTTGTCTCGTAACCGTAAATCGTTGCCAGGGCGGGGTTGACGTTCAGGTAGTAGCCATCGGTGGTTGTCTGAAAAATACCCTCAATCGCATTTTCGAAGATACTTCGATAGCGATGCTCGGCCTCAACCATGGCCTCTTCATTTGCGTGGCGCTGGGTTATATCCTGAATGAAGCCATGCAGTGCGCCGGGATAACCATCCATGGAGACGCCCTGACCCCGCTCCCAGACCCAGCGTACGCTGCCATCCGCATGGTAGATTCGGTATTCGACATTGATGGAAATGCCTTTTTTTAGTGCATCGTCGATCGTTTCCCGCACCCGTTTGCGATCATCGATGTGCGTGATTTCCTCGTATGATATCCGGCTGTTGAGCAACAGGTCTTTTGCCGGGTAGCCGGTGAGTTTCAGACAGCCTTCACTGACAAAATCCATTGTCCAGTGGCTGTCCTGCCGACAGCAGTAAACCATGCCGTCTAGCTCGGACAGCAGCATTTCCAACAAAGGTTCACGCTGCAGTTCGTTGGAGGAGTGAACAGTATAGAGATTGAGGTCTGCCATGAAGCATGAGCAAGCAACTATCGTGCCGATGAGGCAGAGGGTGCGCGATCGATGACCTGATGGTGGGGACTAGTCCGCCAGCAGACTTTCCCGGAGTGCTCTGGCTTTGTCCTGAATCCGCCGGGTATGTTCGGGGCCCATGCGGATCAGCTGTTTTTGCAGGGCGGGCAGCGCCTCCAGTTTCGGGTCCGCGTATTTGTACTGCACGGAATCCTGCACCAGATAAACGGGCTGTAGAGGTAGCGGGGTGGCCAGAACCTGATCCAGTGCACTGATAACCGCTTTGTCTAGACTTTCAGAGGGATAGCCGAGCTCACCATAGGCCTGTTCAAGCAGTGGCCGAAGTAGATGAAAAAGCTTGGTCAGCTTTTCGTTGTCCATGGCTTCCAGGGTGTCGACCAGATAGTCGTAACGTTGATAGTTGGTCGGGCTGATCGAACGTTTTTGTCCATCCTGGACGACTGCGAAACTACCTTTCGGCGTGGGGGCTCTGAGCATTTTGCGCAATACGTCACCGCGGGATAGACCATCCAGCAGGCTGACCGTGCGGCGAAGGACATGGTTTGGAGGAAACCACTGACCCAGCTGGTCATTGGGGGTCAGCTCTGTAAATTGTCTGCGGGCGAATTCATCGCTGTCGTCCAGTGACGGCAGTTCCGACGTGGTCGGTTGTGGCGGTTGCTCGGGAACGGTTTCTTCAATGTCAGCGACCGGGTTTGTTGTCGCCGGTGTCGGGGCTGGCAATGCCGGGGTGCTGGCTTCAGGTGCTGTCATGGTGACGGGTGTTTCATCCGTCGGCGTGAGAAAAAAGTAGCTTAGCAGTGCCAGGCCCGCCAGCACGATGACCAAGCCAATCCACAGGGCAAGTTTGTTTCTGCCAGCTTCTCTTTCCGGACGCTCGTCGGGGTTGACCCTCATTGGTTACTCCTTGGTCAGCTGTGTATGGCTGCCATCACAAAGTGGCGGTGTGGCAGTACGTTTACAGGTGCAGAAGGCGACTTTGCCAGTTCTGGTTGCCTGCCAGGGTTTTGGTTCAAAGTCCGTGCCTGTGTGCGAGCCATCGCAGAATGGTTGATTGGCACTTTTCCCACAAGCACACCACCAATAGGTCTGCCCTTCTGTGACAGTCTGGATAATTGGTGTCATACCGCCCGGTTCTGGTGTTGTCACGGGGGATGCCCTCCCGGTGCTAGTGGCTGCCTGTGGTGATGGGTTTATTGTTCACTGTGCCTTCCTTCAGGGTGATGCGGTGGTCGTCATCATCCTCATTCTGCCAGATCTGCACCAGGAGATAATTCATTTGCGGCGCAAACCACATGTAGGTTTCCCGATCACTGTCTTTGCGGATGCGGTGAACCTTGACGGTATTGATCGGACCCAATGTGGTATCAACGATTTCCTCACCGATGATTTCGAAGTTGTACTGCTTTATTTTGCCGCGGTCAATCACCTGGTACTGCAGGGGGGTCTTACCCCTGATCAGGTCTCGTTGTAGCTGGATCTGATAGGTCAATTTGTCCAGGTAGTTACTGTCGAGCTTTACCTGTCGTTGTTTCTTTTTTTTCTGATAATTGGCAACACCCGCTGCCCGGTCGTAGGTTAGTGACTCATTTTTCTTGATGCCGAAAATATTGCGTTCGTAGGTGTACTGTTGCCCGAGAATGTTGCCTGCTGAGTCAATTTTGAAAGTACCCTTCTCGGTAATGCTGGCCAGTAGGGTGTCAGCTTTGCTCACCAGTTTATAACTGTCCCCTTCCCTGGCCAGATACCGCTCCGCCTGGATATCCATACCCTTGATGGTGGCATCGTAGACGAGATGATAGGGGACCAGAGCCGGCTCTTTTGTTTCAGCGAGACACAGGCCAGAAAACAGTGATAACAGAATCAGGCCTGTCAGAGGAATGGGGGATCGGACGTGGCGGCGAGTGTAGCGCATTAACTGTGAGTTCCCTCAATTGTTGATATTGGCAGTTTGTCAGACTCTTTGGGTGCCATTTAGTTGTGAATATTTCAGTTATTTATCCCTGGAAGGGAAACCCTGTGGGTGGCAGAGGCCGGCCAAACAGGCAGGCCCTGCCGTTGCTCAGCGACAGTCTGCCCTGGCAATACCAGCGCACGGCCATCGGGTAAATCAGGTTTTCCTTCTCAAAGACACGGCTGCGCAGTGTTTCGGCAGTGTCATCTTCAAGAATGGGGACTTCTGCCTGAATTATCGGTGGGCCACCGTCGAGCTCAGATGTCACGAAATGCACCGTGGCGCCGGTTTTGGTATCGCCAGCCTCAATGGCACGCTGCTGAGTGTGCAGGCCGGGGTACTTTGGCAGCAGGGATGGGTGGATGTTCATCGTCATGCCTGCAAAGCGTTCGACAAATGCCGTGGTCAGAATACGCATGAAACCGCACAGCAGGATCAGATTGGGTTTATAGCCTTCCAGCAGGTCAGCCAGTGCCACATCGAAACTGTCCCGATCGGGAAATTGCCTATGGTCCAGCGCCTGGCAGGGTATGCCGGCGGCCTCGGCTTTCTCCAGCCCGGGGGCATCGGGGTTGTTGCTGATCACACAAACGATTTCGGCATCGATCACGTTCATCTGTATCGCATCGATAAAGGATTGCAGGTTGCTCCCCTTGCCGGAAATCAATATTGCCAGCCTTGGTTTATAACTCGTGTTCATATTTAATCAGCCTATCCTACTAGTTGAACGCGTTGTTCGCCGGGTTCAGCGTGGGCGATTTTGCCCATGACAAATGCTTCCTCGCCAGCAATGTGCAGGGTATCCAGTGCCGTTTGCACGGCATCCTGTGGAACGCAGATCACCATGCCGACGCCGCAGTTAAAAGTCCGGGACATTTCGGTGGCACTGACGTTACCGTTGCGCTGCAGCCAGTCAAAAATGGCGGGCATCTGCCAGCTTTGGGTGTCGATGACGGCCTTGGCGCTTTCCGGCAGAACCCGTGGGATATTTTCCAGCAGGCCGCCACCGGTAATATGGGATATTGCGTGGACCGGCACGTGCGCATGCTCCACCAGGCCAAGCAGGGTCTTGACATAAATTCGCGTGGGGGTGAGCAACAGCTCACCCAGCGGCTTGCCATCGACCATTTCTGTGAGTGGGTCTACGCCGGAGACCTCGATGATTTTGCGGATCAATGAATAGCCGTTGGCGTGCGGGCCGGAGGAGGCCAGGCCGATCAGGGCATCGCCCACATGCACGGCGCTGCCATCAATAATACCTGACTTTTCGACAATGCCGACACAAAAGCCCGCCAGGTCGTAATCCTCACCCTCATACATGCCGGGCATTTCCGCCGTCTCACCGCCCACCAGCGAGCAGCCTGCGAGTTCACAGCCCTCACCAATACCCGTGACAACTGCCGCAGCTGTATCGACATGTAATTTACCGGTGGCGTAATAATCGAGAAAGAACAGTGGCTCGGCACCGCAGACCACCAGGTCGTTGACACACATGGCCACCAGGTCAATACCGATGGTGTCATGGATGCCGAGGTCAATAGCCAGTTTCAGTTTGGTGCCAACACCGTCCGTGCCCGATACCAGTACCGGTTCCTTATAACCACTGGGCAGGCTGAACAATGCGCCAAACCCTCCCAGGCCGGCCAGTACTTCCGGTCGGCGGGTGCGCTTGGCAACCTGTTTGATCCGTTCGACCAGGGTGTTGCCTGCGTCGATATCAACACCGGCATCTTTGTAGCTGAGAGAGGGCTGCTTGGGATGACTCATTGGCGGGCCTTGCTGGCTAGTGGGTGAAAAGGTGGGATATTTTATATGAAAAGACGACGTCTGACAGTTAGATAATGTGCCTATTTGCAGGCTGCTGTTACAATCCCGACCATGAAAAACATCGCGCTGTTGAAGAATCTTGTCGTCCTGCTGTTTGCGGGGCTCTCAACCCTGCCCATTGCTGCGGCTCCGCTGGTCGATCTCTATGAGGCACTGGTGCCCGTGGCGGATCAGAGCGATGCTGCCAGAGAACGGGCATTGAAGATCGGCCTGGAAAAAGTGCTGATCAAGGTGACTGGTGACAGCCAGGTACTGTTAAATCCTCGGTTGGATAGCGTCGCGGCAGAGCCCCGACGCTATGTGACGGCATACAGTTACAGGAGTTATCGCGATCCGCTGGTGGCGCCCGCTGAAGACACTGCCGCGACCAGAGAGGGTATGGCGATCAATATCCGTTATTCCGAACCGGCGATCGACCAGCTGTTGCGACGTTACCAGTTGCAGATATGGCCGGCGGAGCGTCCGCTGCTGCTGACCTGGGTTGTGGTGGATGATCCCGTCGCCGGAAAACAGTTTGTCACCAGCGAACAGCTTCCGAATGCTGATGCTGCGCTCAGCCAGTTGATGTCTGACCGGGGTGTGCCATTGTTGCGGCCGATGTTTGATTTATCAGACAGCCAGACGTTGTCGGAAGCGCAGGCATGGGCATTTGACCAGGCCCGGCTGGCAGCGGTTGCGGAGCGCTATGATGTGAATTCCTGGCTGATTCTGCGAGCCTACCGGAGCGCCACCGGCCTGTGGCGCGGTGCCTGGCTGTTGAATGTGGAAGGTGAAGACAGTCTGTACAGCCTGACCGCTGATTCACTGCCAAAGCTGATCGCCGGCATGGTGCCCGCTGCGGCAGACAAGCTTGCCAGTCGTTACGCCTATGTACCCCAGGATATCGCCCGGAAACTGGTTATTCAGCTGGATAATATCAACGATTACCGGGCTTACCGGGAAGTGACGGGGTTTATCGAATCCCTCGAACCGGTCCGGACACTGGCGGTAGACTATGTGGATGCCGACCGGGTTGGTCTGCGCGTTTCCGTGGAAGGCGAAGCCGCACTGTTACTGGGTATGCTGCGTCGCGACAGCCGGATCACCGAGCGGCAATCCGATCAACCCGAGCACCATCGCTTCAGCTGGAGACAGCCCTAGATGCCCGTCCAGCTCAGCTTGCCGATCAAGCTGAATGATGCCGCTACGTTCGAGAATTTTCTGGTTTCTCCCGGTGACGACAGGCTGCTGTTACTGACGCTGTTGCGCGTTCAGTGGCCACAGGGCAGAGAGCCAATACTCTATCTCTGGGGTCGGCACGGCAGCGGGGTTTCACACCTGCTCCAGGCCAGTTGTCACGCTGTCCATGCACGAGGGTTGCCCGTTCAGTATCTGCCGTTGTCCGTATTGATCGATCATCCTCCAGCAGAATTGCTCGATGAGCTGGAGCAGCTGCCGTTAGTCTGTCTTGATGATGTTCAGTTGGCCGCGGGCCGGCGCGATTGGGAGGAAGCCCTGTTCGGGCTTCTCAATCGCATGCGGGATACCGGCAGTTGCCTGCTGGTGGGTGGAGACGCCGCGCCGCGTGAGCTGCCACTGGTGCTGCCGGACCTGCGGTCCCGGCTCGGCTGGGGTCCGGTGTTTCAGTTGGAGGCGCCGGACGATACTCTGCGGGAGCAGGTGGTTCAGTTTCGTGCCATGCGACGCGGTATGACACTGGATAACGGCGTGGCACGGTTTCTGGTGAATCGGGCCGGCCGGGATCTGCACAGCTTGATGGCTTGTCTCGATCAGCTGGAAAACCGTTCCCTGCAGGACAAGCGGAGGCTCAGTATCCCATTTGTGAAGCAGGTGTTTGGTTGGTAATTGATGGGGCAAGCCGCCGATACTGATCCTCAATATAAACTTTTCGGCGGCCCGATCGCTGGTGAGATGTTTTCAGTTTCAGGTACATTCAGTGGCTGGAGCGATTATTGGTCAGTTGCTGATTCGTTCGACAACTGTTCCAACAGCGCCGACAGCTTTTCTTCGGTCTGGGGTCCCAGCAGGACCTGACGGTAATTGCCAGCAGCATCAATAACCAGCGTTTCCGGCAACACACCACTGGGTTTGACATTGAAGTGCTGGCGGGGATCGTCAAGCAGTACAGGGAAATCTATTCCCAACGCTGCGGCCTGTTGTTTCAGTGCCTCGCCAGTGACCCCGTCGAAATTGACGGCTAGCAATTGCACCCGGTCGCTGTGGCTGCGCTGGAATTCATTGAGTTCTGGTATTTCCTCGCGGCAGGGCTTGCACCACTCGGCCCAGTAATTGATCAGCACCACTTTGCCGTGCAGCTGGTCGAAATCAATACGACCGCCATCGAGCAGGGCATAACCCTGTTCCCCATCGCTGCAGCCGATGGCCGTCAGGAGTAATAAAGTTGTCAATAATCGCATGGCACTGTGTTTCAATGGCGGTGTCCTCCTGCTCCGGTTGGTCTGTCTGGCCCCGTCCACCGGTTTGCAGCTAGAATGTATTTTTCTCAGGACTATTCTACACAAACATTATGATCAGCATTTATCACAATCCCCGTTGTTCCAAATCCCGTCAGACACTGGCCCTCCTCGAGGATCGCGGTCTTACGCCGAATATCATTCTCTATCTGGATAACCCGCCCGACAGCAAGACTCTCAAGGACCTTCTCGGCAAGCTCGGCATCACAGCCCGGCAATTGCTGCGCAAGGGAGAGGATGCCTACCGGGAGAATAATCTGGCGGACAAACACCTGACAGAAACACAACTGATTGATGCCATGGTTGCCAATCCCAAACTCATTGAGCGCCCCATTGTCATTAACGGCAGCCGGGCGGCACTGGGGCGTCCGCCCGAAAACGTACTGGAGATTCTCTGATGTCGCACATACTGGTTCTTTATTACTCCCGTTACGGTAACACCCGGGCCATGGCCCATCAGGTAGCGCTGGGCGTGGAGCAGGGCGGCATGGAAGGGCGATTGCGTACTGTGCCGGCGGTGTCTGCCAACTGTGAGGCCACAGAACCGGACATTCCGGAAGAGGGTGATATTTATTGCACCAATAAAGATCTTTCTGAATGTGCCGGTTTGATATTGGGAAGTCCGACCCGGTTCGGCAATATGGCCGCACCCCTCAAGTATTTTCTCGATGGCACTGGTGATCTATGGATGAATGGCGGTCTGATCGGCAAACCCGCGGCGGTGTTTACATCCACGGGTTCACTGCACGGTGGCCAGGAAACCACGCTTATCAGCATGATGCTGCCGTTGCTGCACCAGGGAATGCTGCTGATGGGGCTGCCCTACAGTGAGCAGGCGCTGCATACCACCACGACCGGCGGCACTCCCTACGGTGCCTCTCACAGGGCTGGCGATGGTACACAGCCATTGAGCCCGGAAGAAACCGAACTTTGCATCGCTCAGGGCAAGCGCATGGCCGCGCTGGTGAAAAAACTGGCGGTGAGCCAGTGACAGATTCAGAACATTCTGCCGAGGTTCATGCTGCCGAGGTTAAAGTCATCAAGGCTATCCCCCGCTTGCGGAAAAAGCTCACCATTGCGCGTTGGCTCACCCGGGTCAGTTATACGCTGTTGCTGGTGACGTTGCTGGCCAACGGATTATTGTCTGCTACACCGCTTAGTTTGATGATTTTTACCCTGGTGCCGCTGGCGATTTTTATTCCGGGCCTGCGCCGGGAGCACTATAAAACCCTCTCCATGCTGTGTTTCGTCACCCTGCTTTACTTCATGGTGACAGTCAGTAATCTGTTTGCTCCCAATGCCAATTTGCTGGATGCCGTTGAACTGGTGTTGTTGGTGATTCTGTTTGGTGCCGCCATGATGTTCAGTCGCTGGAAGCAATATTCGCTGTATCAGGAGGATCAATCATGAGCCGTGAAAAACCGGGTATTTTTCGCCGGCTGTTCGGTTTTATCGGAAAGCTGGCCAGTGGTTTGCGGATATTACTCAATATTCTTTTTTTGCTGGTGGTGGTGGTTTTCATCCTCAGTATTTTTCGCAAGGATGTGCAACCGTTGCCGGAAAAAGCAGCCCTGCGCATTGCCCCCGGAGGCTTTCTGGTGGAGCAGAAAACCTATGTGGATCCACTGACCCAGCTATTGCAGCAGAGTGGCCCGGCCGATGCAGAAACGCTGGTGCACGATCTCACAGAGGCCATTGATGAGGCCGCTGAGGACCCCCGCATTACCTCGCTGGTGCTGGAACTGGATTATCTGCTCGGCGGTGGTCTGACCAAACTTGAGGAAGTCGCGCAGGCGCTCAG
This sequence comes from Porticoccus sp., assembly GCA_002707685.1. Lineage (GTDB taxonomy): Bacteria > Pseudomonadota > Gammaproteobacteria > Pseudomonadales > Porticoccaceae > Porticoccus. The sequence continues at coordinate 141,974 of PANQ01000002.1, forward strand.
CAGGTTTCGTGAGAGCGACAAGCCGATTATTGCGGTGGGTGACAGCTACACCCAGGAGCAGTACTACCTGGCCAGCTTTGCCGATGAGATCCACCTCAACCCGATGGGTGCCGTTCTGATAACCGGCTACGGCAGCTACCCCAACTATATCAAGGGTGCCCTCGACAAACTTCGCATCAATGTCCATGTGTTCAGGGTGGGCAGTTACAAGGATGCTATTGAACCCTTTACCCGCACGGATATGTCCCCCGCTTCACGGGAGCACAACAGCGCCTGGCTCAATGCGCTCTGGTCGACCTATACCCGTCGGGTGGAAACCCAGCGCGGGCTGCCGGTGGATGCCATCAATGATTACGTCAATAACCTGACGAGCAAACTTGAAGATCATCGGGGCAATACCGCTGAAACGGCGGTTGCCAGTGGGCTGGTGGATAAACTGTCAACCCGCCCGCAGATGCTGGCCAGATTGCAGGCGCTGGCGGGCAGTAATGACAAGGGTGGCTACCAGGCCGTGGATGTGGATCGTTATCTGGGCCATACCCGTCGGGCCGAGGCAGCGAAGGTACTGCCCTCAGCTGATAAGGTGGGCCTGATTGTAGCCAGGGGTGCGATTCTGGATGGTGAGCACCCCGCCGGAACCATTGGCAGCGACAGCCTGTCAAAATTGTTCCAGCAGGTGCGCAAACAGCAGTTCAAGGCTCTGGTGCTGCGTATCGACAGCCCCGGTGGCAGTGCGTTTGCCTCTGAAGTGATTCGCCAGGAGGTGGTGTTGACCCGGCAATCGGGTATCCCGGTGATCGTTTCCATGGGCTCCATGGCGGCGTCCGGAGGTTACTGGATGGCCATGGGTGCAGATCAGATCTGGGCCAGCCCTACCACGATTACCGGCTCCATCGGGGTGTTTGGCGTGATTCCGACGTTTGAAAACAGCCTGGCGGCGCTGGGTGTCAATAGCGATGGTATCGGCACCACCAATCTGGCCGACCTCTATCGTCTCGACCGCCCCATGTCGCCTCAGGCAAAACAGCTTATCCAGTTTGGGGTCAACCATGTCTACGATCAGTTCCTCGGCATTGTCGCGGAAGCTCGCAACAGTACGCCGGAACGAATCCACGATATTGCCCAGGGTCGAGTCTGGACCGGTGAAAAAGCAAAGGCGTTGGGCTTGGTTGACCATCTCGGCAACCTGCAAGAGGCGATAGATGCTGCGGCCCTGGCGGCCAGTCTCGACACCTACCAGACCGAAGAGGTAAAGAGTCCGATGGATTTCCGCGAGCAGCTGATGCGCCAACTGTCCGGCAGTATGGTGGGTCAATGGGTCCGCTGGCTGCCGGCCGACTGGTTGCCGCAGGGTTTGCTGGCAGAGGTCTACGGTGTGACCAGAGAGCTGCAGCTGCTGAATCGCTTTAATGATCCCCGCGGTCTCTATCTGCACTGTTTCGAATGCACGGCGCAGTAGCTGTATTTAAGCTGCACAATAAAAAATAGAGCAATAAAAAAGCGGCCATCAGGCCGCTTTTTTTACGCTTGTTTGTCGGACAGCGGCGATCAGCGCTCCAGATATTGCAATTTGTCGGGCACTCCGTCCCACTCTTCGGCGTCTGGCAGCGCATCTTTCTTTTCGGTGATGTTTGGCCACACCTCTGCCAGTTCGGCATTCAGTTCCAGATACACTTGCTGATCGGCAGGCAATTCATCTTCGGAAAAGATCGCATCCGCCGGGCATTCCGGTTCGCAGAGTGCGCAGTCAATACATTCGTCCGGGTGGATGACCAGGAAATTAGGGCCCTCGTAAAAGCAGTCCACCGGGCAAACTTCGACACAGTCAGTGTGTTTGCACTTGATGCAGTTATCGCCGACAACAAAAGTCATGGGTTGTTCTCCGAAAAGCGGGTGATAGAACAGGCGCGCATTATACAGAAATAAAAACGGTTATTTAAACAATCAGACCGGGAAATTAAATTCGGGAACAGATTTTTTGTGTTACCGGGCCGGATCATCACTCCTGAATGAGTTGTTTAAGTGCGTACAGTTTCTCCAGTGCCTGTTTGGGGCTTAATTCATCTGGGTCGATAGTGACCAGCATTTCCAGCAAAGCTGTTGAGACCGGGTCGCGAAACAGCTCCTGTTGCCGGGGCTTGGCTGCCGATCCAGCTGTTACCACCGGGCGTGCACCAGCTTCGAGGCTGGCCAGCTCAAGCCGGGCCAGCGCGATCACTTCCGCCGGAATGCCCGCCAGCTTGGCCACCTGAATGCCATAACTCTGGCTGGCGGGGCCTTCCTGAATGGCGTGGAGAAATACGATGTCATCATTGTACTCGGTGGCATCGAGGTGGACATTGGCCACCCCGGCGGTTTTTTCCGGTAGCCCGGTGAGTTCAAAATAATGGGTGGCAAACAGGGTGAAAGCCCGGACTTTTTCCGCCAGCTGTACAGCGCAGGCCCAGGCTAGAGACAGGCCGTCAAAGGTGCTGGTGCCGCGGCCAATTTCATCCATCAACACCAGGCTCCGGGCCGTGGCATTGTGCAGAATATTGGCTGTTTCTGTCATTTCCACCATAAAGGTTGAACGGCCNCCGGCCAGATCATCTGACGAGCCGATGCGGGTGAAAATGCGGTCGACCAGACCAATCGTGGCGCTGGCGGCCGGCACACAGCTGCCGATGTGGGCCAGCAGGATAATCAGTGCGGCCTGGCGCATATAGGTGGATTTGCCACCCATGTTGGGGCCGGTAATCACCAACATGCGCCGCTGTTCGTCCAGGTTCAGGTCATTGGCGACAAAGGGTGTTTCCAGCACCTGTTCAACCACAGGGTGGCGACCACCACTGATCTCGATGCCCGGTTGCTCCGAGAGGGAGGGTGGAATCAGACCGAGACTGTCGGCGCGTTCTGCGAGACAGACCAACGCGTCCAGTTCGGCCACTGCTGCAGCGCTCTCTTGCAGCGGCAGTAACTGTTCGTTGAGGGTTTCGAGCAGNGCTTCATAGAGGGCTTTCTCGCGGCTCAGGGCGCGACTTCTTGCACTCAAGGCCTTGTCCTCGAAGGTTTTCAGTTCGGGGGTGATATAGCGCTCGGCATTTTTCAGGGTCTGGCGCCGGATGTAATGTGCCGGTGCCCGTTCGGACTGGCCGCGGGAAATTTCTATGTAGTAGCCATGCACCCGGTTATAGCCCACCTTTAGGGTGCTGATACCGGTGTTCGTTTTTTCCTGCTCTTCGAGGTCCACCAGAAACTGGCCGGCATTGCTGCTCAGATTGCGCAGCTCATCCAGTTCGGCGTCATAGCCTTCGGCAATCACGCCGCCGTCGCGGATCACCACCGGAGGGTTTTCGGCAATGGCTCTCGTCAGCAGGGAGACCATCTCAGGGAATTCCCCAACCCCGGTGAGTAACTGTTGCAGTGGTGCAATATCTGATGAGGACAATTCCTGTTGAATACCGGGCAGAGTGGCGAGTGACTGTCGCAGCCGGGTCAGGTCCCGTGGGCGGGCAGAGCGCAGAGCCACCCGCCCCAGAATGCGCTCCATATCGCCCACCTGCTTGAGGTGTTCCGCCACCGATTCATGGCAACCGTTCAAGCGCAGGGCGGCCACCACCTGCTGTCGACATTGCAGTGCAGCCAGGTTGCACAGGGGACGGTTGATCCAGCGATTCAACAGGCGACTGCCCATCGCCGTGCGGGTGCTGTCCATCACCGACATCAGCGTGTTATCCGATGTGCCATTCAGGCCGATACTCAGCTCCAGATTGCGCCGGGTGGCAGCATCGAGAATAACGCTGTCGTCGCGGTTTTCATGGCTGATACTGCGAATATGGGGCAGGGCGGTGCGTTGGGTTTCCCTGGCGTATTGCAGCAAACAGCCGGCAGCGGCCAGGGCCAGCGGTAAATGATCGCAACCAAAGGCGGACAGATCCCGGGTACCAAACTGGTCGGTTAACTGGCGCTGTGCGGTATCCCGGTCAAATTCCCAGGGTTGGCGATGGCGCAGGCCCCGTTGCTGGCTGATGAGTGCCGGGCAGGGGAAATCATCGGCGACCAGCAACTCGGCGGGACTGAGGCGTTGCAATTCGCTCTGCAAACTTTCCGGGCTATCCACCTCCAGCACCAGAAAACGCCCGCTGCCGATATCCAGTGTTGCGAGGCCGAACCGGTCATTGTGATGGGCGATAGCGGCCAGCAGATTGTCCCGCCGCTCCTCCAGCAGCGCTTCATCGCTGATCGTGCCGGGGGTGACGATACGGACTACCTGGCGATCCACCGGCCCCTTACTGGTAGCCGGATCACCAATCTGCTCGCAGATCGCCACCGATTCCCCCAGCTTGACCAGTCGTGCCAGATAGCCCTCTGCCGCATGGTAGGGCACCCCGGCCATCGGGATCGGCTGACCCGCGGACTTGCCCCGGGCCGTCAGCGTGACATCCAGCAGCCGCGCCGCTTTCTTGGCATCGTCGAAGAACAGCTCGTAAAAATCACCCATGCGGTAGAACAACAACTCGTGGGGATGCTGGGCTTTGATGCGGAAGNACTGTTGCATCATAGGCGTATGCTGGGACGGGGTATCCGTTTGGGCTGTCATCGGCTTGCGGTGGTGCCTCTTCTTCGCGCGGGAAAGCCGTCCATTCTACGGTAAGGGCGGTGCAGTAAAAAACTGTTGATTTCGAGGGCGCTCTGAAATGTTGTCGGTTCTGGCGCCGCAACGCTCAATACTCAATCTTTATAGCCCCGGTAAGAGATGTTTCGGGATTGCTAGGCCTATGGCAGTTGCGTCATGCTGGCCGATCACACAAGGCGATAAACCGGTTTCGGGAGAGCATCATGGGATTGTTAGTGAACGGGACATGGCAGGACAAGTGGTATGACACCCAGGCAAGCGGCGGGGAGTTCAAGCGGCAGGAAAGCCGGTTCCGACATTGGATCACAGCGGATGGTGGCCCCGGCCCCGATGGGCAGCGGGGGTTTGCCGCCAGCAGTGGCCGGTATCACCTGTATGTTTCGCTGGCCTGTCCCTGGGCCCATCGGACGCTAATTTTTCGCCAGTTAAAAGGACTGGTGGAGCATATTGGTGTCACTGTGGTGGAGCCACTGATGCTGGAAAATGGTTGGGAGTTCAGCGCGGAGGGCGATGATCTCTACGGGCTGGATTATCTCTATCAACTCTATTTGAAAGCGGCCCCTGACTATGAAGGTCGGGTGACTGTGCCGTTGTTGTGGGATAAACAGCAGCAGACCATCGTCAATAACGAATCTGCTGACATTATCCGAATACTGAACAGTGCTTTTGACTCGATCACCGGCAATCAGCTGGATTTTTACCCGGCGGCTTTGCGCGCGGAGATAGATGCCATTAATCAGCGGGTCTACGACGAGATTAATAACGGCGTGTACCGGGCCGGATTTGCCACGACCCAGGCCGCCTACGAAAAGGCCTACGCCGGGCTTTTTGAGGCGCTGGACTGGGTGGAGGGCAGGTTGGCGAGTCGGGATTATCTGTTGGGCGAACAGGTCACAGAGGCGGACTGGCGATTGTTCACCACGCTGGTGCGTTTCGATGCGGTTTACCACGGTCACTTCAAATGCAATCGCAACCGCTTGCTGGAGTTCTCGAATTTACCCGGCTATCTGTCCCGGTTATACAAAACCCCCGGTGTCGCAGAAACCGTCAACCTGGACCACATTAAAAAGCATTACTATGGCAGCCACAAAACTATCAATCCCACCGGTATCGTCCCGGCGGGGCCGGCCCGGCTGTTCGTCGCCGATTGATCGTTCATTGCTGATACCCTTTGATACGTTGCCAGTGATCACCAGTAGGCCCTGTGCACACCGGAGGGTGTTATCGAGAAATCCCAATGGCTGTAAAACTAGGGCATACTTGAAGGCTGTTTTAGCGTCGGCCGGTTTGTCTGCCGACAGTCATATGTAAGGAATCCCATTGAAACCCAGAAGACCTCACCCTAAAGCCAGGCGGCAATCGCCAAACCGCCCGATTGAATTCCTGATTGAGAGCATCGATCCGATGGGGCAGGGGGTGGCAAAGATTGACAGCAAACCCTGCTTCATTGCCAAGACATTGCCCGGTGAACAGGGTGCTGCAACTATTACCCGCGCCAGCAAAGGGGTGCTGTTTGCCCGGATGGACAACCTTTCCAGCACCGCTGAAAACCGTATTGCGTCAGCTTGCGAGCATTTTGAGCAGTGCTCCGGCTGTCACTTTCTGCACACGGATTATGAAAGCGAACTGACCTACAAGCGCAATGCCCTGGCGGATCATCTCAAGCGGCTCAGTGTGGAGACCCCCGACATTCACGTGGCGCCTGCCGAGCAGCGGCTGGGCTACCGCAATCGCATGCAGTTGCACTACCGTCACAAGTATCTGGGTATGATCGACCCAGTCACCGATGCTGTTCTGGAAATTCCGCACTGCCAGGTGATTGATGAGCGACTTCGCGAGACCTTTGACAGTCTCTACCAGGACAAAAGCTGGACTGAAGATCACCAGGGTCAGGGGCACTGTGAGCTGTATCTGACCGATGACGGCGTCAGTGTGCAATGGGATCAACCCTATGCCCACGGCGGCTTTACCCAGGTCAACGGGGCCATGAATGAGGTGCTGCGGGAGACCGTAAGAGCCCAGCTGGACGATCTTGAGGTCAGGACGTTGCTGGATCTGTTCTCCGGAGAGGGCAACCTGTCAGATTTGATTCTGCCGGAGCACCCCGGTATCGAACGGGTGATGGTGGACTATGCGCCGGAGCGGGCGAAGTTGAAGGAAGAACTGAGCTTTATTCACCTTGATCTTTTTTCCGACACGGCGTTGCGGGCTTTCAAGGCGCGTAACGAGCACACCCGGTTCGATGTGCTGCTGGTGGACCCACCCCGCAAGGGCTTTGCCCATCTGGCACAATGGGTGAAAGCCTATCGGCCAAAGAAACTGATTTACGTCAGTTGCAGTGCCCCCACCATGGTGCGCGATCTGCAGTTGTTGGGCGGTGATTACCGGATCGAACAGGTGAATCTGATTGATCTGTTTCCCGGCACCTATCACTATGAAACACTGGTTACCATTAGCTTCAAATAAGGGTATTTGTATCACCTCTTTCATCAGCAGATCAGTTGCAGTAAGTTGTCGACATGGATAAGCAGACGGTTACGCTGTCGGCGCGCCTGGGAGAGCTGTTGCTCAATCGCCATGCCACGGTTACCTGTGCGGAGTCCTGTACCGGTGGCGGCGTCGCCAGTGCCATCACTCATATTCCTGGCAGTTCCCAATGGTTCCAGCTGGGGTTGGTGACTTACGCCAACAGTGCCAAGCAACAATTGCTAGGTGTCTCTCCCGACGTGCTCGCCACTGAGGGCGCAGTGAGTGAAGCGGTGGTGGTCGAAATGGCCCGGGCTGTCCTGGCCCTTGCCGATGCTGATATCAGTGTGGCGGTGAGCGGGGTGGCGGGGCCGGATGGTGGCACCGAGGCGAAACCGGTGGGGACGGTCTGGTTCTGCTGGATGCTTCGCGATGGTTCCCCGATCGCCCGCTGTTTCAGGTTTCCCGGTGATCGTGTGGCGGCCAGAGCGGCCGCCGTACAGCAGGCATTGCTGGGATTAATTGAGTTGTTGGATAATTAAATACTGTATGACTATACAGTGGTTTTGCGTTGGGTTAAGCTAGCGCCATTCTCTACACAGAAGATAGCAAAGGAGACCTTTCATGGATCCAAACAAGGAAAAAGCGCTGCAGGCGGCGCTCGGTCAGATCGAGCGGCAATTTGGCAAGGGAACTGTCATGCGGATGGGCGACCGGGAACATGTGGTCATGCCATCTATCTCAACCGGGTCGCTGGGTCTGGATATCGCATTGGGCATTGGTGGTCTGCCGAAGGGTCGTGTGGTGGAAATTTATGGACCGGAATCCTCCGGTAAAACCACGTTGACGCTTCAGGTGATTGCCGAGGCGCAAAAGAAAGGCGGCACCTGTGCTTTTGTGGATGCGGAACATGCGCTGGATCCAGACTACGCTGAAAAACTGGGTGTCAATGTGGATGACCTGATTGTCTCCCAGCCGGATACCGGCGAACAGGCTCTGGAGGTCACCGATATGCTGGTGCGTTCAGGAGCCATTGATGTGCTGGTGGTGGATTCGGTGGCGGCCCTGACGCCCCGTGCAGAAATCGAAGGTGAAATGGGCGATCACCATGTGGGCTTGCAGGCCCGTTTGATGTCCCAGGCACTGCGCAAGCTGACCAGCAATATCAAGCAAGCCAACTGTCTGGTGATCTTTATTAACCAGATCAGAATGAAGATCGGGGTGATGTTTGGCAATCCGGAAACCACCACGGGCGGGAATGCCCTTAAATTTTACTCCTCGGTGCGACTGGATATTCGGCGTATCGGTGCCGTCAAGGAAGGCGAAGAAGTGGTGGGTAATGAAACCCGCGTGAAGGTGGTTAAAAACAAGGTATCTCCTCCGTTCAAGCAGTGTGAATTCCAGATTTTATACGGTGAGGGCATCAACCATCTGGGTGAAGTGGTTGATCTGGGGGTCAAGTGTGGCCTGATTGACAAGGCGGGTGCCTGGTATGCCTATAACGGCACCAAAATTGGACAGGGAAAAGCGAATGCCTGCGAGTATTTGAAGGAAAATCCGGAAATTGCCGCTGAGGTTGAACAGAAAATCCGTCAGCAGTTAATGGCCCCGGCCAAACCTCCAAAACAGGAGCTGCCAGCGGATCCTGCAGAAACGGAAGAGATTCAAAACTGACCGCTGTGAACAGCTGGTCGCAGGAGGTAAAAAAACCGCATCCGGAACCTGATGCGGTTTTTTTGTGGCCATCTGGATTTCCTGATTCAATATCAGTTTGATGGTGAGGGGCGCGCTCGCGACTCTCCGGAAAGGTTCCCCCCGATGGGACGGTAAAACAATTGATGGATATATCAGAGCTGGTTTTCTATAAAAGTATTCTGGTGCTGGGGTTTCTGCTGCTTCTGTTTGTCTCTGAACGAAAATGGCCCGCTGCGCAACGGCCCGACGTCATCGCTACTCCCCGTCGGCTCGGTAAAAATCTCTCGCTGTGGCTCTGTAACAGTGCCCTATCGCCGCTGATCGTCCTGCCTATTACGCTGTTTGCCGTGAACCAGAGCGCGGCGGATTGGCGAACTGTTTGGCCGGGGGATGGCTGGGGCATTGCATTGGATATCCTGTTGCTGGATCTGTGGATTTACTGGTGGCACCGCGCCAATCATCGCTTACCTCTGTTATGGCGTTTCCATCGGGTTCATCACCTCGATCAGTGGCTGGACGTGACCTCAGCTGTGCGGTTTCATTTCGGTGAGGTGGTATTGTCGGCACTGGTGCGTGGTACCGTTATTCTGTTGGTCGGGTTCCCGTTGCTCTCGGTAATTCTTTTTGAATCCCTGGTGCTGGCAATGGCGGGTTTTCACCATTCCAATATCCGGCTGCCCGCGAATCTGGAAAAGTGGCTCTCGTTGGTGATCGTGACGCCCTCTATTCATTGGGTGCACCACCATATTGACCAGCGCGACACGGACAGTAATTATGGGGCTATATTCAGCTTCTGGGATCGCCTGTTTGCCAGTCGGTCGGACAAGGTTCGCGAACCGGCCATGCCGATTGGTGTGGATCAGACAAAGGATGAGGGGTTGTGGTCCCTGTTGTTAATACCATTTCGGCGTTGACCGTTGGGTCGACTGGGCAGTGCTTTTAACAATGAAATAGTCAACCACCGGATTCGTCCGGCAGGAGTAGATCAATGGATAGTTATCAGGAGCTGATCAGCGTGATTGCCCTGACAGCAGGGGTTGGCTGGGCCAGCGGTATCAATTTGTATGCGCTGGTGCTGGTATTGGGGATAGCGGGGGCCACCGGCAATATCCAGTTGCCCGCAGAGTTGGCTGTGGTGCAGAGTCCTATGGTGATTATGGCCGCCGGCGTCATGTATGTGATTGAATTTATCGCGGACAAAGTGCCGGGGGTAGATACCGGCTGGGATACCCTGCATACCTTCATCCGCATACCCGCCGGGGCCATGCTGGCCGCGGGGGCGGTCGGCGATGTCACGCCGGCGCTGGAAATTGCGGCGGGGTTGATGGGGGGTACTCTGGCCGGTGCCAGCCATCTCACCAAGGCCTCCACCCGGGCGGTGATCAATACGTCTCCTGAACCCGTCAGCAACTGGACCGCATCCATCAGTGAAGACCTGCTGGTGTTGGGAGGACTGTGGACAATGTTTAATCACCCGGTATTGTTTCTCTGTCTGATGGTGCTGTTTATTGCACTGGTGATCTGGTTGTTGCCGAAGTTATGGCGACTGATTAAAAAGATTTTTCGCAAGATTGGTGAATGGCTGGGCATGGTCGAGAAGCCCGTCACCCGGACCGTTCCGGATGTCGAGCCGCCGGTTGCGCTGCCGCCGGAGGAGCGGTCGCCTTGAAGAAACCCGACGAATTGGACCCGCAGCGTTTGATTCGCCACCGGGCCATGGATCTGCTGGCCCGTCGTGAGCACTCCGCCCATGAATTGCAGGCCAAGCTGGTGGAGAAGTTTCCCGAGCACGCCCCGCTGGTAGAGCCGGTGTTGGCGGGGCTGACGCGGGACAACCTGCAATCTGACCAGCGTTTTGCTGAGTCCTATGTTTGCGCGCTTATTCACCGTGGGCAGGGGCCCTATCGGATTCGTCAGGCACTACAGCAGCGCGGGGTCGATACGTCCCTGGCCGAGCAGACGATTGCCGTTTGCGATGAAGACTGGTTTGAACTGGCCGTTCAGGTGATGCATAAGAAATACGGGCGTCAGCCCTGCACCAGTTTTGCCGAGCGCGCCAGGCGCAGCCGTTTTCTCCAGTACCGCGGGTTCAGTGCTGAACAGATTCAGGCCTGCTTTACTGATAATGAAACGGATGATGGCTGAAAATTTCAGCCAGACAGCGATCGATCCAGCAATCCAACCGGTAATTTTCAACGAANCCACAGTGTCCACCCAATGCCGTCACCACGAACGCGAGTGCATCGGGGCGGTGAATTTTTTCCAAATCGGTAACCGGCACAATCGGATCATCCTCACTGGTGATNAGGTAGGCCGGCACGCTGAGGCTGGACAACCTGTCGCCGCTCAGTGCGTAGGCCGAAAAGTATTCGCTGGCATCCCTGAAGGGAGTGAAGGTGGGCACAAAGTAGTCATTCAGGGCGACCAGTGACGAGAAATGCGGCAGTGATTTGTCATCCAGCAGCTCGGGGAAAAAATGCAGTTTTTTCTCCAGTGAACGGGTCCACTTGTCAAAGAAATGGTTGCGGTAAACCGGGCCGTCCATAATGCGTTCCATGGCATGTGCTGGGTCCACNGGTGGGCAGATGGCCACTACTGACGACAGCGGTATCTCGGTGCCGACATCGGCGGCAATGCGCAGGGCAAAGTTGCCGCCCAGCGAGTAGCCTGCCAGGGAGCAGTGATGGTGGGGTTGCTGACGCAAAAAATCCATGATGGCGGTGGCAACTTCCTCGGACAGGGTGGAGTTGAACGTCCCGCTGTTGAGATGCAGGCTCCCNCCGTGGTCGCGAAGGTTGAGTCTCAGNACATTGAAACCGCGTTGGTAAAGATAGTGGGCGGCGGANAGTATATAGGTGGACTCTCCGCTGCCCTCCCAGCCATGCAATAACACAGCCAGTTTATTATTGTCGCGATCTGCCCGATCAAACGCTGCCAATAGTTTTACNGCCTGACCATCGTGTGAGCCGTTGAGNAGCAAGGTCTTGCTGCGTGCTCTCATGGCNAGACACCGATTGTTAACCAGCCATTGTCTGGGACCTGCGTTGCTGAGCAGGCTCTGGATGTGTGCATTGCGCAAACCGGGTGGTGGGCAAAAGTCGGGCAGCTGGAGGTGCATGGCTACTACTTGAACTCCCGGGGTGAATACGGGCTATCATAGCACCCATAGAATTAAATACATGCTCTCAGGAACGGAGGCGCCGGGATACAATCTAACAGGCAGGTTTGAACCATTTTAGTCGGGGTGTTGAAGTGAAATCGTGGAAGCGTTGGACCATATTCTGGGTCGTCCTGGCCTTCGGGCCTCAACAACTTCTGGCTGNAGAGTGGCACCGGTATGGTGNCTCGAAAACCGGGCAGCAGCAGGCAAAACCGGAAATGGTNACTGATGCNGAACTGGCCCTCTGGGGGATTGTGGATGGCTGNCTGAACAGNANGCTGGTCCATTATTTTTACGTGCTGAATTCCCACGCGGCGGTACTTGAGNTGGCCGGNGGNAAAAAAGTGCTGATGCGTTTCCATGGCGACTGCCAGGGTGTCGAACANTACGGTTTCGTTCACACGGCGCAAAATGATAAATTTTGTGCGGATTCCCACTCAATCAGAGTGCTGCAAACCGGTGATCGNTGTAAGGTNNANTCGCTCGANCCCTANCCCTGATNTTGNCANNACTGCTAACCCAACACGAGTCGATCATGTTATTGAGATGTCTGTCCCTATGTCGTCGGCCGCTTGTTCTGCTGNTNTGTCTGCTGCCGATGNGGTCNTTTTCGCTGGAGCTTNAAGGCGAGCTGGTGCAGGGTGGCATGCTGATCGGCCNGGTGACGCCCGGCGAGCAGNTTGAGNTCATGGGCCGTCCTGTCAGGGTGGATGATCAGGGCNTGTTTGTNTTTGGNCTTGGCCGGGATNCTCCNGCAGAAATCAAGCTCACCCACACCAANGGCGGTAATGANGTGNNGACCTNCAGTTACGCNGTGGNGCAGAGAGTNTATCGCGAGCAGCGTGTGGAGGGTGTNCCACAGAAGACCGTCACACCGCCGCCTGAGGTGCTGGAGCGAATTCGACGGGAGGCGGCCCTGGTGCGTGAGGCGAGAACCGTGGACGATAAGCGAACAGATTTTCTGACAGGCTTTGTCAAACCCCTTGAAGGGCCTATCACCGGCGTCTATGGAAGCCGCAGGGTTTACAACGGTACGCCGGGAAACCCTCACTACGGTCTGGATATCGCCGCTCCCACTGGTACTGAGGTTTTTGCCCCGGCACCGGGTGTCGTGACGCTGGTGCACCGCGATATGTTTTATTCCGGTGGCACCCTGTTGATCGATCACGGTTACGGTATCAGTTCCACCTTCATCCACCTCAGCGAGCTGCTGGTTGAAGAGGGGCAGCAAGTGACCCCCAGTGACCCGATTGCCCGTGTCGGAGCGACCGGTCGTGCCACTGGCCCGCATCTGGACTGGCGGATCAACTGGTTCGATGTCCGTCTCGACCCGGCGCTGGTTCTGGACCAGTTTCCCGCAGCAAAGTAATGTAACCGGATACCGAATCCCGATACCACAGGCGTAGTCTTGGGGCCGCCTTTCCCTTAAACTTCTTCCTTGCAACTTTCGCTACGCTCCGGATTCGTGATGATTGATAAAAAACTACTCAGTATTCTGGTCTGCCCGGTGAGTAAGGGATCACTGGAATATGACAGGGAAAAAGACGAGCTTGTCTGCCGGGCCAGCGGTCTGGCCTACCCGATTCGCGATGGTATCCCGGTGATGCTGGAAAGTGAGGCCCGCCCACTCAGCACCGACGAAAAACTCGGTGACACTCACTAGCCGGAGGTCAACAAACCATGTCAGAAGAAACCATCTTCAGCCGAATTATCAAGGGCGATATTCCTGCCGACATCGTCTATGAAGACGAGCTTTGTATCGCCATCAATGATATTGCCCCCAAGGCGCCTACGCATCTGCTGGTGATTCCACGGAAACCCATTCCCCGACTGGTCGATGCTTCTCCGGAGGATCAGAAAATCCTCGGTCATCTCATGCTGGCGGTGGGGGAGATTGCCCGCAAAGCCGGTATTGGTGATGCCTTCAGGGTAGTGATTAACAATGGCGAAGGAGCTGGTCAGACGGTGTTCCACCTCCATTTGCATATTCTTGGCAATAAAGCATTTTCCGAGGCTGAACTCGGATTCTGACGATTGCCCGCACACGATTGATTAACCGACCCCCAGTCAGGGTTATGGAACCTGCTTGTTTATGAAAAGTGCTGAAATACGTGATGCTTTCCTGAAGTATTTTGCCAGCCAGGGACATACTGTTGTGCCCAGTAGTAGTCTGGTACCCGGCAATGACCCGACATTGCTGTTTACCAATGCCGGGATGGTGCAGTTCAAGGATGTCTTTCTGGGCGTCGACCAGCGTCCATACAGTCGTGCCGCTTCGTCGCAGCGCTGTGTCAGGGCGGGGGGCAAACACAACGACCTGGAAAACGTGGGCTACACCGCACGTCACCACACCTTTTTTGAAATGCTGGGCAACTTCAGCTTTGGCGACTATTTCAAGCGCGATGCCATCCGTTTTGCATGGTCGTTCCTCACTGAGGTGCTCGGGTTGCCGCAAGAACGCCTGTGGATCACCGTGCATATCTCCGATGATGAAGCGGCGGACATCTGGCTGAATGAGGTGGCTGTCAGTCCTGAACGATTCTCGCGCCTCGACGAAGATAACTTCTGGCAGATGGGCGACACCGGCCCCTGTGGACCGAGTTCGGAAATTTTCTACGACCATGGCCCGGATGTGCCCGGCGGCCCCCCCGGCAGCGAAAATGACGATCTGGATCGCTACATCGAAATCTGGAATCTGGTTTTCATGCAGTTTGAGCGCAGTGCCGACGGGCACCAGACGCCTTTGCCAAAACCCTCCATCGACACCGGCATGGGGTTGGAGCGCATTGCTGCCGTGATGCAGGGTGTGCACAGCAACTACGACATCGATCTGTTCCAGGCATTGTTGAGGGCTGCTGCAGAGGTGACTGGCACCCGTGACCTGGAAAACAAGTCGTTGAGAGTCATTGCTGATCACATTCGCTCCTGCAGTTTTCTGATTGTGGATGGTGTGCTCCCGGCCAACGAAGGGCGTGGCTACGTACTGCGACGGATTATTCGCCGCGCCGTTCGTCATGGCCATAAACTGGGTCAGACAAGTCTGTTTTTCCACAAGCTGGTGGCGTCGCTGGTCGCCGAAATGGGCGATGCCTACCCGGAATTGGCCAGAGCCCAGGCCCAGGTTGAGAAGGTCTTGCTGGCAGAAGAACGTCAGTTTGAGAAGACCCTGGATAAAGGCATGGCTCTGCTCGAATCGGCCCTCAATGATTTGCAGGGTGATGTGATTCCGGGAGAGCTGATCTTTACCCTGTACGACACGTTTGGTTTCCCGGTGGACCTGACCAATGACATTGCCCGGGAACGCGGATTGTCACTGGATATGGCCAGTTATGAAGCAGCCATGGAGCAGCAGCGCCAGCGGGCGCGCAGCGCCGGTGCCTTCAAGGTGGATTACAGTCATTCGCTGGCATTGGATGGCGCCACGGCCTTTACCGGGTACGACAACCTCGCTGGTAAGGGTGAGGTTCGGGCATTGCTGAGGGAGGGGGCTCCGGTCAGTCAGCTTTCTGCCGGGGAGGAGGGCATTGTTGTGCTCGATCAGACCCCTTTCTATGCCGAGTCCGGCGGCCAGGCTGGCGACAGCGGTTACCTGCTCGCCGAGGGNGTCGAATTTGAAGTGCGTGATTGTCAGAAACAGGGCGGCCACTATCTGCACATTGGTACGCTGTTGTCGGGCACGATCACTGAAGGGCAACCACTGGAAGCGCGGGTCGACAACGCGGTTCGCGCTGCAACTGCGCTCAACCACTCTGCTACTCACCTGTTACACGCTGCACTGCGAGAAATTCTCGGCGATCACGTCACCCAAAAAGGTTCGCTGGTGGACAGCAGGCGGCTGCGGTTTGATTTCAGCCATCCCGAGGCGATCGACGCAAAACAGCTGAAAACCATTGAGCGGCGGGTCAACGAAGAAATTCGCATCAACAGNCNNGTNCAAACAGAAATCTGCGATATGGAGACNGCCAGACAGAAAGGTGCGATGGCCCTGTTTGGTGAGAAATACGGTGATCAGGTTCGTGTTCTGACCATGGGGGCTGGTTTTTCTGTCGAGCTCTGCGGTGGAACCCACGTGTTGCGCACCGGTGATATCGGTTTGCTCAAGATCGTCAGTGAAACCGGCATTGCCTCCGGTGTGCGCCGTATTGAGGCCGTGACCGGCGCACAGGCACTGACTTACCTGGATGAGCTGGAAGTCCAGTTGGAACAGATTGCCGAGCTCGTCAAAGCCCGTCCGGCGAATGCCGCCCAAAAGGTGGGTGCGCTCTGTGCCGACATGAAAGCGCTGGAAAAGGAAAATGCCCAGCTGAAGGGGCGGCTGGCCAGTAGTGCGGGCAGCGACCTGGTCGGTCAGGCGATAACGATCAACGGTGTTCAGGTTTTGCTGGCTGATATCAAGGGTGCAGATCCGAAATCCCTGCGGGATACCGTGGATCAATTGAAGAACAAGCTGGGTACCTCGGTCATTCTGCTGGCTGCGGTGAACGACGGGAAGGTTGCCCTGGTAGCCGGTGTGACGCCTGAGGTGACGGGCCGTCTGAAAGCGGGTGACCTGGTGCAGCGTGTCGCCGTTGATTTGGGTGGAAAAGGCGGTGGTCGTCCGGACATGGCGCAGGGTGGTGGTACAGATGTGCATGCGCTCCCGTCGGCACTGAAATCAGCGGCCGAGTGGGTGCAGCAACAGCTTTCCGGCTGAGTGCGTGCACGCCATATTATCTGTTAACTTTGTCAATTATTTGGTGTTTAATTGCCGCCCATTTCCGGCGGCAAGAACTGTAGAGTTGTCATGAGTCTGATTGTTCAAAAATACGGTGGCACATCGGTCGGCACCATAGAGCGTATTCAGGCGGTCGCCGAGAAAGTCCATGCTTTCCGCAATCGCGGCGATAGCGTGGTGGTGGTGGTTTCTGCCATGAGTGGCGAAACCAATCGCCTGATTCGGTTGGCCAGAGAGATTGAGGCCGAACCCAGTGCGCGAGAGATGGATGTTCTGGTTTCCACGGGTGAGCAGGTCACCATTGCGCTGCTGACCATCGCCCTTCATAAGCTGGGTTGTGATGCACGCTCCTATACCGGTGGTCAGGTGCGTATCCTCACGGATGACGCTCATTCCAAGGCTCGCATTCAGGAAATTGACGCGCACCGTATGCAGCAGGATCTCTCGGCTGGCCGGGTGGTCGTGGTGGCCGGTTTTCAGGGCGTCGATGAAAATGGCAATATTACAACGTTGGGTCGCGGTGGTTCCGATACAACCGCAGTGGCTCTCGCCGCAGCCCTGAAAGCAGACGAGTGCCAGATTTATACCGATGTGGACGGTGTTTACACCACAGATCCACGNGTGGTNGCCAATGCGCGACGGCTNGACCGAATCACCTTTGAAGAAATGCTGGAGATGGCCAGCCAGGGGTCCAAGGTATTGCAGATACGTTCGGTTGAGTTTGCTGGAAAATACAAAGTCCCGCTGCGAGTGCTATCTAGCTTTGAGGATGGCCCCGGTACATTGATTACCCTGGAGGACGACGACGATATGGAAAAACCGGTTGTTTCTGGCATCGCATTTAACCGCGATGAAGCCAAGCTGACCATCCGCGGTATACCCGACGTGCCCGGGATCGCCTCCAAAGTCCTTGGCGCAGTAGGTCGCGCGAATATTGAGGTCGATGTGATTGTGCAGAATGTGGCACATGACAATACCGCATCCCTGACGTTTACCGTCCATCGCAATGAACTGGCAAAAGCGAAAGACATCCTTGAACGTATTGCTGTAGAACTGGGTGCCACTCAAGTAGATACAAATGCCAGCATTGCCAAGCTTGCTTTGGTTGGCGTCGGGATGCGCTCTCATGCGGGTGTCGCCGCCAAGATGTTTGAAGCGCTGGCGCAGGAAAATATCAACATTCAGATGATCAGTACTTCGGAAATTAAAATTACCGTCGTTATCGATGAAAAATATCTCGAGTTGGCTGTGCGTGCCCTGCACAGTGCCTTCGAGCTGGAAGAGTCTGACAGGGAGGAGTGAGCAAAAGACTATTTACCGCAATATGGAATGGTTGGTATAGTTCCGCCTGCCCGACTGTGGAAGCATTATCCATCAGGGAGGTGGCCCGCTGAATAACAATAACAATGCGTGGTTAAACCAGGAAAGCCAGCATAGACGTTGGTATTTGGCAGTATACAGGAGCTAAACCATGTTAATTCTCACGCGTCGCGTCGGGGAAACCCTCATTATTGGTGACGATGTCAGTGTCACCGTGCTCGGAGTCAAGGGCAATCAGGTGCGTCTGGGTGTGGATGCACCCAAAGAAGTTTCCGTTCACAGGGAAGAGATTTACCAGCGGATTCAGCAGGAAAAAGACGAAGATCAATAACCTTTGCCCGCTTTGATTTTCCATTTGGTATGTTATCATGCCGCCACTTTTGCGAGGCGGCATTTATCGTCGTTTCAATAGTATGGTGAGGTGGCCGAGCGACTGACAAGTTGTGACAACAACTTGGGCGACCACAGGTCGACCCCGCAGGGGCGAGGGCGAAAGCCCGAAGCAACGCGCGACCGGGGAGCGCCCTTACCAATACATGATAGACAGAAGAAGATAAACGATAACTGGTGAGGTGGCCGAGTGGCTGAAGGCGCTCCCCTGCTAAGGGAGTATAGGCTAATCCCCTATCGAGGGTTCGAATCCCTCCCTCACCGCCACCCATAAAAATCCCGGCTTTATGCCGGGTTTTTTATGGGTGGGTGTCAGGAGACATGGATGAGAATACCCCTTCGACAAAACGGCTTGACCGTTTTGGGCGCCGGCGCTATCTTCAGCCTTCAAAGGGCGGGCTGCTAAAGCCGCGCAAGTGCTTGGGCAGATTGTCGCTGACATCAATAATGCGCTGTTCATAGAAAACATGTGTCACGGCGGTTAATTCCCGGGGCAGTTGGTTGTTGTGGTTCTTGGCGATCAGCCACTGGGGAACAGCCCGCCAGTCCACGCTGTTGGTGTTGAACAGCACTTCTCCGCAGTTGGTGCAGAAATACTTTTTCATTTTCAGCCTGGGGTGTTTGTAGATGCTGAGGTTGCTTTCGCCATGGGTGATGGAAGCAGTTTGATCAGTCCACACGGTGACCGGATAAAACGGGCCGTCAAGCAATTCCCGGCAGTCGATACAGTGGCAAATGACCCGCGCCCTGGGCTCGCCGCATAGAGACAATTCGATGCGGTTACAGCTGCAGTGGACGGTATAGGTTTTCATAATGGCTCCATAGATACGGGTAAGTACTGCTGATGTGGGCGGGCGGTTTTGTTGCTTCTGCTGTGTGGCATATTGGCGAGTGAAATATAACAGTGCCAATGCCAGTATTAATACGAGAATGCCGGAGGCAAGCAGAAACCTGTTGAAGACAGTGTAGAAACTTAGCTTGGCGTTTGTCTCAAATAGTGACAATTCTTCTTCGCTTAGCCCCGATGTGATCTCGTGATTTTTGTCTGACAGGTAGGTGCAGACATCCTCGATCTGTGTGTCGAGTAAAACCCATAAATTCACTTTGAATGCGCCAGCGACTGACAAATGAGCGTTTGAATCGGCCGCAGTGCTACGAATATTATTAGCCCTCGCTGGCTATCGGTTTTCTAGTGGGTTGCTATTCTGAAGGGCCGTCCAGTTCCGGATAGCGTGCGAAATCCCTCACGGTGGGATAGCCGTCGATATAAACCCATTCGGTACTTTTAACCGGCACATGGCAGCCAAAACAATTATTGAACCCTTCGCCATGCCAGGTGGTTGTTACATTCTTTTTGGGCGCATCTGCCTTGAATAAAGCCCAACCCCAGCCTTCGCCCCAGGCCTTGTTGTCCGGAAATCGGTTTTCCCGGTCGCGCACCATCACAAACCAGACACCGGTATCGCCGGCCCATTGTGCATTTCCTGTAGATAGCTGCTTCTCCTCAATTCCGGAAACGGCTTTTATCAACACTGTAGCATCGGGCCATTGACCGTTTTTCTTGAATCCTTTAACGGATTCAGGTGTAGCGTAGACATCGTGAACACCGGGGCCACTTGCATGATCATCCTCCTTCACAAACCAGGTACCGAGATGAACCCAGTTTTCACGAAAATTATCTGGCCGGCTAATGTTTCCCTGCTCATCGACATACGGAGAAAAACCATTAGCCGATATTTCCTGTTCTGATTCTGAAGCGTCGCCTGGTGAACAGCCCGTCACGGCTATCGATGCAGCTACATAAAGGATCATTAAATATTTCATCCCTTCATACCTCCGACCTAAACAAGAGTTATATCCAAATAAATAACAATGGAAAACCACTCTATAGCGTAGTGCCAGACAGGCAGTGCCACAAGTTCCAGTGCTGCCAGTTTGGGGCGGGGGATTGCAGGATTATTGTCGACAAAACTTTCCATGCGGCCTGCAAGAAACCACAGTGATCCCTATACTGGTATTGGGCGTTGAAAACTATTCGGCGTGTACGGTGTATCAGTTAATCGCAGGTTTGATGTTATGCAGAGAGTCATAGAGGGTTTTCACCTGGACCGCTTTCAGGAGTGGGTGGCGGAGCTGGAATGTGGTCACGAATTGCAGATGAAGCACAATCCTCCCTACATGGAGTGCCGCTGGATTGGCACCGGCAAGGGACGACAGGAACATATTGGTGACAGTGTTGAGTGTGTGGACTGCGATATGCCTAAAATCCCCGATGGAATGACGTTGGTCGAAACCACCCCGGTGTATCAGCGTTCGGATATGCCGAGCGAATGGCAGGGTGGCCTCTCTACGGAGCCCGGGGTATGGGCCAGGGTTGTGGTCAAAGAGGGTATGTTGCAGTTCGTTATTGAGCCAGGCGTGCCTGCCAGCCGTGGTTTTCTACTCGACAAGGGCTTTGCTGGGGTCATGGCTCCCGATCTCACGCACAGTCTCAGTTCGGCAATGGGAGACGTGCAGTTTTACATTGAGTATTACTCGGCCTGATGTCGGGCCAGCGACTATGGGGCCGGGGTTCGAAGGGGTGGTTTCCGAGTAGAGTTGTTCAAGGCGCTCTATAGTTACTATACTGATTTGACGGGTTCGATGGTTGAGTCGACACCGTTGCCTGACAGGTTCCTTTTTAGAAAGCCTGTTGGGCGTAATCCATAGTGAATTAAAACAGGTGATTGATTTCCGGACAGGTCAGGTGGTCTGTTGCACAATCAAGTGAGACATGAATTTTTAATATAAAACAAATAGATATAATTCATGCTCTCACCAATAATAAGTTGGTATGTCTATTGCATAAGTAATGGAGCTCTCCAGATGGTGGCTATTTTTATTGGTCACATTCTGGTGAAGTTTATAACCCTAACTATTCTCGGCTAGTAAAAGAACTAAGGTAACTCGATATGGGAATGCTAATAAATATCGATAATGGCGGTACGCTCACAGATATCTGTGTGCTGACAGAAAACAACTTCTACAAGACCAAAACTCTGACAACACCTTACGATTTGAGTAAGTGTTTTTTTGATGGTCTGCGGTCTGCTTCCAAGGCAGTATACGGAGAAGAAAATGTCGCCCGGTTGTTGGCTGAAGTGGATCATATCCGCTATTCAACCACGCAGGGAACCAATGCCATTGTTGAACGTAAAGGTCCACGACTCGGTTTGATCATCAACAAGGGCTCTACGTTGCCCGCCCGTTTGCGTGAGCAGGATCCGGAGCTCTATGACTTCCTGATTGGCGACAGGGTTTCTGAAGTTGAATTGGCCGATGTGGATGATGAATCAAAAGGTGCGGATACCACTTCGGTCATCACCCGTCTCACTTCCGTGGGTGCCAACCGTATTGTGGTTTGTTTTGAGTCCGAGAAGGCTGACGAGTACGAAGCACAATTCAAACGGATCGCTTTTGACAATTACCCCCGTCACCTGCTCGGTGCTGTACCCATGTTGTTTGCCAGTGAGCTGGCCGATGATGTGTCCACTGAGCGCCGCGGCTGGACTGCAATGATCAATTCATTCCTGCA
Source organism: Porticoccus sp. (assembly GCA_002707685.1). Taxonomy (GTDB): domain Bacteria; phylum Pseudomonadota; class Gammaproteobacteria; order Pseudomonadales; family Porticoccaceae; genus Porticoccus. The sequence continues at coordinate 163,908 of PANQ01000002.1, forward strand.
CCCGGCGATGGAAAACTTCCTCTACAACGCAGAAAACCGCCTTCGCGAGTATCGCACCAAGAACCCCCTGCTGATTTTCCGCAATGATGGTGATGCCTCGCGCGTCGCAAAAACGATTGCCGTAAAAACCTACAGCTCCGGTCCACGCGGTGGTATGGAGGGCGTTAAAACCTTCAGCAAGCAATACAACCTGTCCAATGTGCTCTCCATGGATGTTGGTGGTACCACTACGGACATCGGTCATGTGATTGACCACAGCGTGCACGAGCAGCGTCGCGGTACGGTTGAAGGTGTTCCCATCTCCTTCGGGCTGTCTGCAATTGCCAGCCCGGGTGTCGGCGGAAGCTCCATCCTCGCCGTCAAAAACGGGGCTATCCAGGTAGGGCCGGAAAGTGTCGGCGCAGTACCTGGTCCGGCCTGTTTTGGTCGCGGTGGCAAGAATGCCACGATCACGGATGTAAACCTGTTGTTGGGTCTACTGGATCCGTCCACGTTCTTTGGCGGTGGTCTGGCTCTCGATCTCGAACGGGCTCGCACGGCAATCGCAGAAAATATTGCTGCGCCGCTGGGAATTACCGCGGATGAAGCCCTGCTCAAGTTGCGCGATGCGTTCGAGCAGAAAATTGCTGGCGAACTGAAATCTTTTGGCGACATTGACAGTGATACCGTCCTGCTCGCCTTCGGTGGAGCCGGTCCGATGAATGCCTGTGGTATCGCCGAAGACTGCGGTATCTCCACCGTATTTGTACCCAAAATGGCTGCGGTCTTCAGCGCCTTTGGCATGGGTTCCTGCGACATCGGCCAGAGCTATTCCACGGTGTTGACCGGCAATCGTCAGCAGGCGCTGGAAGCAGCCTATGCTGCACTGGTTGAGCGCGGTGAGCGAGACATGTTTGCCGAAGGCTACGCCAAGGGTGAATACGAGGTTGTCGCCAGACTGGTGGCAGAGAAAGCCGGTGTTGAGTCCGTTTATGTACTGGGACACACCATTTCCATTCCGCAGGACATGGCAAAAGCAGACGATGTGACGCTTGAAGTTTCAGTGCGCAAAAAACTGAAAACCGAAGATAACAAGCATGCCGGTGTTTCCAAAGGAGCCCAGGCCAAATCCACCAAAAACCGCTCACTGTTTGCTGGCGGCGCTGGTTGGAATGATGTGCCTGTCTATGAAGTGAATAATATGCAGCCGGGTGCCCACGGCACAGGACCGGCTATCCTTGAGGAAGAATTCTTTACCTGTCTGGTTCGCGAAGGTTGGGAATTCGTGGTGACTGAACTGGGCGATATCCGCCTGACCAAGGGGGACAAATAATGAAAGTATTGATGACTGAATACCTCCGTATTGACCTGGATACGGAAAACTGGGAGTGCCGGGTCTGTGACCATGTGGTTGCTCCAGCCCGCGGCAACTACAAAGAGGGTTTGCTGGTCTATAACCGCGATCCTGCGGATATTCACCCGTCGATTATTGACCCTGAAAAATACCGTTTCACCTTCTGTCCCGACAGGGAGTGGGTCAACATCTACGAATTTTACTGTCCGTCCTGTGGCACCCAGGTGGAGGTTGAATACACCTTCCCCAACCATATGCCGCTATATGATATGGAAGTAGACGTTGATGCCCTGAAAGAACAGGGGAGCCACCGCGAAGAGATTCTCGAGCCGGTGAAAGGCCCCAATATTCTGGTAGATCGCTGTCACACCCACAAGCACTGATAGGGCTTGTCGATTGGTGATTGAATAAATTAGGTCTGTTTTAGGAAAAAGGTTATGAAACGTATATCAGTTGATATCGGTGGTACGTTTACCGATTGCTTTGTGGTTTGGGATGACAAGTACATTGAAACCAAAGCGTTGACGACCCACCAAAACCTCTCTCTCGGTTTTAATGAAGCCTTGGAGAGTGCATACACTGAACTCGGTCTCACCATGGAAAGTATCCTTTCTGGAGTGGATTCGGTTCGCTACGCCACTACGCTGGGCACCAATGCCCTGATCGAGCACAAAGGCCCCCGTATCGGCATGCTGGTGACGGCGGGCTACGAGGCGATGGTGCCGCTCAGCCGCGGTCGCGGTTATGGTGAAGGCCTCGACGAGCTGGGCAAGCAGAACCTGCCCGATGCCCAGCGTCCTGCCCCGCTGGTTCTGCCACACATGATTGAGGGTGTTCGTGAACGCCTCGGCTTCCAGGGCGAACTGGTTATGCCTCTGGACGAGCCGGATGTGCGCGTCAAGATCAGAAAGCTGGTGGACAAGGGTGCCCAGGCGATTGTGGTCTGTCTGGTCAACTCTGTCGTGAACCCCGCCCACGAAAAGCGTGTTGAACAGATTTTGCTGGATGAGTATCCCTCGCATCTGCTGGGTTCCATTCCTGTAATCTTGTCTCACCGCGTTGCTGGCCGGAAGGGTGAATATGTTCGCGCAACCTCGGCGATTGTGGATGGCTATCTGCACTCCACCATGTATCACGCCATGAGTCAGCTGGAACAAAACCTGCGTTCCAATAAGTACGACAAGCCGATGTTGGTAATCCACAACTCCGGTGGTATGGCGCAGTTGAACTCCACTGACGCCCTGCAAACCATTCACTCCGGTCCGGTTTCCGGTATCAGTGCCGCAGAGCATCTGGCAAAAGAAGCCGATCTGGGCAGCGTGGTGGCCACCGATATGGGCGGCACCTCCTATGATATCGGTATCGTGGTTGAAGGCGGCATCAAGCACTATGACTTCAACCCGGTTATCGACCGCTGGCTGGTGTCTGTGCCCATGGTCCACCTGGTTACCCTCGGCGCCGGTGGTGGTTCCATCGCCAGCTTTGACCGGATGTACAACGCAGTTGCCGTCGGTCCGAAAAGTGCCGGCTCCGACCCCGGTCCCGCCTGTTATGACCGCGGTGGCATGAGTCCTACTGTCACTGATGCCGACCTGGTGCTGGGTTATCTCGATCCCACCAACTATGCCGGCGGCCATATTCCGTTGAACCCCAAGCGTTCCGTATTTGCCATTGAGGAAACCCTCTGTGACGACCTGGATGTCTCGCCGATTGAAGCGGCACTGCTGATCAAGGAAAAAGTTGACAGCAACATGGCCAACGGTCTGCACACCGAGTTGCGGGTTCGCGGTTATGACCCTGAAGACTTCACCATGCTCGCCTATGGTGGCAACGGTCCGCTGCACTGCTGTGGTATTGCGAGCAATCTGAGCATTGACAAAATCCTGGCACCACCCATGAGTTCCGTCTTCTCTGCAGTGGGTGCAGGCAATATGCACCAGATGCACATTCATGAAATGTCACTGTTCATGGTGCTATACAATGACAACACCCGCAAAGTGTTCGACGATTACAAGCGTTTCAACGACATCGTTGCCGAGCTGAGTGCCCGTGGTCAGAACGACCTGTTGCGCCAGGGCATGAAGCTGGATGACATCCGCTATTCGCTCGAGCTGGATATGCGCTACGGTAACCAGCTGGTGCAGACCACCGTGGTGGTGCCCAAGCACACCCTGGAATCTGCCATGGATGTCATGAATATCCTGCAACAGTTCTCCGAGGACTACGGCAAACGCTTTGGTGAAGGTAGCCAGGCGCCGGAAGCGGGTATTCGTATCAATACCATCCGTGTGGCGTCCTATGTGGAACACGACACCGTGCACTTCAAACACATCAAGCCGATTCCCGAAAGTGAGCGCTCTGCACCGCCGGAGCCGATTGCCAAACGCACCTGCTACTTTGTCAGCACGGGCGCCAAGGCAACCGAGACACCGGTCTGGCACAAGAATGACATCCCTCCGGGAACAGAAATCGTGGGCCCCGGTATCGTGGCCTCGGACGTAACAACCTACTTGATTGAACCGGGCTGGAAGTATGTCTCTGCCGAGCAGGGCGCCGTATGGTTCTTCCGCACCGATGCACAAAATTGAGTGGATATAGGGGTATTTGATTATGAATAACGAAACAAACAATTCAGCTTTGCAAGATCAGGAGCTGATCGAGAAATTCCTCAAGGATACTACCCTTTTCCTGGGGCCCGATCCCGAGATCATGCGCGACCACAGCATCATGCCGCGCACGTCCGATGAAGAAAGGGCAATGGACAAGTATACCGACCTCAACCAGATCGCCTCCATTCGCGACCGGCTTCAGTCTGCCTGTGAGGAAGGTTTTGAGATGCTTGAGCAGATGGGTGCCGCCCCCGGTGCCAAGTGGGGTGACATCATCACCGGTATCTACTCGGCCTCTGGCGACCTCACGATCGGCAGCGCCGGCGGGGTATTGATTTTCAACGCACTGGTTCACCACCCGATCAAGTTCATCATCAAGAACTGGGTTGATGAAAAGACTGTGGGTGTTCAAGAAGGTGATGGCTTCATCCACAACGATGCTCGTTACGGCAACGTGCACAACACCGACCAGAGTATGATTCTGCCGGTCTTCCACGAAGGCAAGTTGGTCTGTTGGGTGGCGTCCACCGTTCACGAGGGTGAGAATGGTGCGATCGAGCCCGGCGGTATGCCTTCCATGGCGGAAACCTCCTTTGACGAAGGCCTGAAAATGTCGCCGTTCAAAGTGGTGGAAAACTACGAAATCAAGCGGGACCTGCTGACTTTCCTGCAGAACTCCGTGCGCGAGCCGAAGCTGCAATACGAGGACATGAAGGTAAAACTGTTTGCCTGTATGCGTCTTGAGAAGCGGATCAAGGAAGTGCTGGCCGCCGATGGCCCGGATGCCCTGACCGCCTGTCTGCGCTACACCAACGAAAGTGTCGTGACCGAAGTCCGTCGCCGTATTTCCGAGTGGCCCGACATGACCGTGCGTACCCAGACCATCATGGACAGCACCCTGCGTGAAAATGCATTGCTGAAAGTCTGCCTGTCTGTGACCAAGAAGGGTGATCGCCTGATCTTTGACTACAGAGGTACCAGCCCCGAGTTGACCAACCGTGCCATCAACACCCAGTTGCAAGGTATGAAAGGCATGGTGGGTCAGGTATTTATGAATCACGTCTGGCCGGATCTGCCCCGCGGTCAGGCGGGCCTGTCGCCTGTTGAGTTCATCACCCAGCAAGGTACGCTGGTTGACAGTTCATACGCAGCACCGAACTCCCAGAGCCTGATGTCCATCTTCCACAGCTTTACGGTGGCCCAGCATGCGACCGCCAAGTTCCTGTACAGCTGTCCCGACAAATACACCCGGGTACTGGCGCCCTGGCACAACATGATCAACACCTTCATCTGGGGCGGTTTGAACCAGCACGGTGAAACCCTGGGCAACATCTGTGCCGACCTGAACGGTATGGGCGGTGGTGCCCGCATGGACCGCGATGGTGAACACGCGCTGTCTCCGATTTTTGCCACCATGGCGGACATCGGTGAACAGGAAATGAACGAAGAGGAAGTGCCGTTCCTGCAGTTGGTATCCAAGAAAATGACCGCCAACACCCAGGCCCCCGGCAAATATCGTGGTGGTATGGGCTATACCATGATTGCCGCCACCAAGGACAGTGATCAGTGGGGCTTTATGACCACGACCCAGGGTTCCAAGGTGCCGACCATCCAGGGTCTGTTCGGTGGCTATGCCGGCGGTTCCTATCCCCTGTGTAAAGTACAGGGTGTGGATGTCTACGAAGTTCTGTTGGAAAATCCGCAACTGTTCAAGCACAGCATCCATGAAATCATGAATGAGCAACCGTTCCCGAATGCCAGATACACCACCCACCACATGGGTATGGGTTTTGATATCTCCAAACGCGGCGAGCTGTACATGATCTCCCAGGGTACCGGTGGTGGTTACGGCGACCCCCTCGAACGCGATCCCACCTATGTGATCATGGATATTGAGGAAGGCCTGATCTCTGCCGAGTGGGCGAAAAAGCTCTACAAGGTGGAGTTCAACGAAACCACGCTGGCCGTGGATCTCGAGACTACCGAAAAACTGCGTGCCCAGTATCGCGAGCAGCGGAAAAAACAGGGCGTGCCCTATGCCGAGTTCGTCAAGAAACATGTCAAGGATCATCCGCCCGAGAACATTCCATTCTACGGTGCCTGGAACGGTGACATCGACACGGTGTACGCGGGCAGTATCCATGACAAGCGCGATGCCAAAAATACGGGACCAATTTATATGGTCAACCCCAAGGATGTGAGAATTGCCGAACTGGAAGCCAAACTTGCAGCCGTCAGAAAAGACGCTGGTCTCCCGCCCGAGAACGAGAGGAAATAGTATGGCTCTGGATCTTGCGTCCTATCTGGCAGCCGGGGGGGAAACCCCCCGGCTTTGGATTAATTTCAACGATTACACCAAAAAGCTGCTGCTGGGCAAGGATGAAAATCCCTGGACCAACCCCGCTGCTTATATGTCGTTTTATCGCCAGGCTCACGGTCTGGTAAAAGCCCAGGTGGTCGTTATCGATGTCTGGGACCTGTTTCAGCACTGGATCAGGGAAGACGCCGAGGCGTTGCCGGCCATGGCGGGCAAACGGCGGGTCACCGCTGCGCTGAAAGCCATGCTGGAGGCCTACGCCCCCCGCGAATTGCTGGCAGAGGTCATCACAGCGCTGGCTAACAACTACAGCAGTTCAACACCGCTGGTTATGGTCATGCCATCGCCCCGTGCCCTGCTGGTCAAAGCCCATCAGGCCGCCAACGGCGAGATTGCCGAGCCGGATGAAATGAGCGTCGATACGGCAGCNATGTACGTGGCNGATTTNCTGCGNTATTTNAGCGAAACCGANCTNTCNGGTNTGNTGCTGGTNGANGANNCCNNNCTGATGCCTGCCAGCGGTGCNGAACTGNCCTGGTATCANCCCNTNTATAANGTGGCNAAACACTANCGCTGGTCNGTGGGNCTGTANCTGCCNNCAGNGGATGCCGATTTCGATGTGCCCGCGGATCTGGCCTTTACCATTGCCCCGGCCACATCGCCGTTGGGGGCCAAATCTAAAGGTGTTGAAGTGACCGACCTGCTATGGGGCGACCAGGCGGGCCAATCGCTGCCATCGGTGGAGGGGTTTTATTACCTGACTATTCCGCCGGANGCGAAGCCCGAGTTGGTTCTTGATACNCTGTCNAGCCTGAAGGGTTAACCNGNTNCAGNCGTAANCGAGGCCCATCATGCGTCTAGTCGATTTTCTCGATCAGAGTCCTGCNCTNTNNTCAGAGAAAGCGAANTTTGTCGANCTGGACAATGANCTGTCGCTGAGCTATCGGCAAATGGTCGATGCCTCNNTCAAGATTGCCNCGTTGTTAAAGGAACNGGGGGTGAAGCGACAGGACATCGTCGCTACNTACGCCCCCAATTCNGTGGCGGCCTNCTGCTGCATCTTCGCCATTTCCCGGGNNGGTGCTGTCTGGTTGCCGCTGAANATGCGCAACACCTTTGAGGCCAACCGCAANNTGATTGAAAAATCCGGTGCGGTAAAACTCTTTGTGGACGACAGCGTCGCCACCGCTTTTCCTGANCTGTCCGACNCNNT
>PANQ01000002.1:171384-258066 GCA_002707685.1 Porticoccus sp.
ATGANCAGCTCATTGAACTCAATGGCCAGCGTGTCGCCGNTATTGATCTTCGTGCGCTTTCCGGTCAGGCATNGGTCGTCGANTCGNAAANCGNTGTGGATGACGGGGCAGGNCTGGTCAACCTGTTTGCNACNGGGGGNACCACNGGCGACTCCAAGCTNGCGGAGTGGGGAAGNNTCACCTGGGATACGCTTTCGGCGATTCAGAANGANTTGATGCCGTTGCCTGANATTCCNGCCTGCTATCTGGTGGCGGCNCCCATGACNCATGCCGCCGGTATNGCCNCTTTCGANGTNATNCGTCAGGGNGCCAANGTCGTCGTGATGGAGGGCATGGTGCCGGAGAGACTGCTGGCCACTATCGAAACCCATCGGGTCACCCACCTGTTCATGCCGCCCACCGCGATCTACATGCTCCTGGCCCATCCCCGGGTGAAAGCCTGGGATTACAGCAGCCTGCGTTATTTCTGGTATGCGGCTGCGCCGATGTCGGTGGAAAAGCTCAAGGAAGCCATTGACGTTTTCGGGCCGGTGATGGTGCAGACCTACGGTCAGGCTGAAGCGCCGATGCTCTGTACCTTCCTCTCCGCCGAAGATCACGTGCTGGCGCTGGATGGCAACAACCCTTCCATACTGCGTTCCTGTGGCAAGACATCGCCTCACGTCGAAGTGGCCGTCATGGATGACGAGGGCAACCTTCTCGAGCCGGGGCAGGAGGGGGAAATTGCCATCAGGGGCAACCTGCTGATGCGGGCCTATTACCGGAATCCTGAAGCTACCGAAGCGATCCGCTGCGAGGGTGGCTGGCAGCGCTCCGGAGACATCGGCGTTTTTGATGAGCAGGGTTATCTGGCGATTGTCGATCGCAAGCGGGATATGATCATTTCCGGTGGCTTTAATGTCTACCCCAGTGAAATCGAGCAGTTGCTCTGGGGACATTCGGCGATCAAGGACTGCGCAGTGATCGGTATCCCCGATGAAAAATGGGGCGAGCAGGTTACCGCAGTGGTGGAATTAAAGGATAAATCCCAATCGCCGGACGAACAGGAGATTATTCAATACTGCAAAAGCAAGCTGGGTAGCGTCAAGGCACCCAAGCAGGTTCTGTTCTGGGATGAGCTGCCGCGCAGTCCCGTTGGCAAGGTTCTGAAAAAAGAAATTCGCAAGGTTTTCTGGGAGGCGGCGGGTCGCAAGATCTGAACCGTTCCCGTCTTGGCTACACTTTTTACACGCCTGCCCGCCGGGCCTGAAACTTTTAACCATCTGTCTGTAATAGTAGTGAGGATATATTGTGAAGGTTAGTATTGTTGGTGCGTATAACAGCAAGTTTGGTGCGTTCGTCAAACGCGACCGTGAAACCGGTGAAGTCGAGGACCTCAAATCCTTTTATGAATTGCTGACAGAGGCGGGAGCGGGTGCTATCGCCGATGCAGGATTGGAAGCAAAGGACATCGATGCCATCTGGGTCGGTTCCTGCTCTCCATCTCTGTTCGTGAACCAGGAGCACGTCGGGCCGCTGGCGCTGGAGATTGATCCAGAAGGGTTACTCTTCAAGCCCACCACTCGCACCGAGGGCGCCTGTGCCACGTCTTCCCTGGCCATTTACAATGCCGCCTATGCGGTGGCTTCTGGTCGGTTCAAAAATGTGCTGGCGATCGGTGTCGAGAAGATGAACACCCTGGATACCGCAGGTGTGACCCACGCGCTGTCCTGTTGCTCCTACTGGCCGGAAGAAGGCAATAAGGGCATGACCTTCCCCGGTTTGTTTGCTGAACTGGGTAAGGCTTACCAGGAAAAAGAAGAGCTCTCTCCCGAGCAGCTGCGCATCATGTTGGCCCATGTCAGCGCCCTGAACTATCGCAATGGTATCCAGAATCCACTGGCGCATTTTGGCCCCGGTAGCATACCGGACATCAACAAGTTGACTACCGCCGAGGCGATCCTCAACCTGCCGGAATCGGGCAAGGGTAGCAACCCGATGATCGCTCCGCCATTGCGTCTGCACGATTGCTCCCTGATTACCGACGGGGCCGCTGCAGTGGTGCTCACTTCCAGCGACAACGCTAAAGCCAACTTCAATCACGCCGTTGAACTGTCTGGTATCGGCCATGTGACCGACCGGATGATGCTCAAGGAGCGCATCGGTCGTCTGCATGAGCTTCGCGCCACCCGTCACGCCGTCGACCTGGCGCTGAAGGAAGCGGGTGCCACCGTGGACGATCTCGATCTGGCGGAGGTCCATGACTGCTTTACCATTAACCAACTTCTCTGCGTCGAAGCCATCGGCCTGTCCGAGTCCGGTCGTGCCGGTTACGATTTCATGAGTGGTAAATACGATCCGGACAGCGACTGTCCTATCAACCTGTCCGGTGGTCTGAAATCAAAAGGACACCCGGTGGGTGCCACAGGGGCATCGATGCACGCGCTGGTCTACAAACAACTGGTGGGCGAACCGATCGGGGTGGCGGCAAAGGGCAACCCTGAAGTTGGGATGACCGTTAATATCGGTGGTTCCGGTGTAACCAACTGCGTCTCGGTGATGCGCCGACTCAAATAGTGTTTTCCTCCCTGACAGGGCGTGGACCGGTCACCGGTTCGCCCCTGCCAGTTTTTTCCTATCCCCGTCACCCCAAAAAAGTCTTGATTCCAGTCAAACTTCCTGAACTTTTGTTGTCACAGTATTTGTTTTCCTGTGGGCTTGGTTTAATAATTGTCCCGTGGGTTATGATAGGGCTGGTTCCGGCGAGCTATTTTGCGCAGCATGCTGGTACCGGTAGTTGTAGATGTAGCTAGAATAAAAAATCAGGAGACAATGAGATGCCAAAAGTAGCACTGGTGACTGGGGGAACAAGAGGTATCGGTGAAGTCATTGCTATTGAACTGAAGGAGGCGGGCTATCTGACGGTGGCCAATTACGGAGGTAACGATGAACGGGCCCGCGAGTTCAGGGAGCGAACCGGTATTCCCACCTACAAGTTTGATGTATCCGACTTCGATGCCTGTAAAAGCGGTATTGAAGCGATAGAGCGCGATATCGGGCCTGTCTCCATTCTGGTCAATAATGCGGGGATCACCCGCGATGGCACTTTGCACAAAATGTCCCAGAAATCCTGGCAGGAAGTGCTGGATACCAACCTGGGTTCCTGCTTCAACATGAGCCGCTGTGTGATCGAGGGTATGCGTGAGCGCCGTTTTGGTCGTATCGTCAATATCGGCTCACTGAACGGTCAGGCGGGTCAGTATGGGCAGGTCAACTACGCTGCGGCGAAATCCGGTATTCACGGCTTTACCAAGGCACTGGCCCTGGAAGGTGCGAGCATGGGGATCACGGTCAATGCGGTGGCCCCGGGCTATGTGGAAACCGATATGGTGAGGGCTGTGCCCGCCGCCGTACTGGAAAAAATTGTCGCCCGTATTCCCGTTGGCCGGCTTGGCTCCGCCCACGATATTGCCCGGGGCGTACTGTTTCTGGTGTCCGACGAGAGCGGTTTCATTACCGGCTCGACCCTGTCCATCAACGGTGGCCAGCATATGTACTAGCCCCTCCCTAAAAGGGGTCGGTGACAACTGAGAATCATTCTTATTGGTTGTTCGGCCTGACCCTTGCCCGTCTGTTTATCTGTCGAAAGGAGTCGACAATGCCCCGCAAAACAAGGATGTTCGTACCGGATGTACCCAGCCATGTGGTCAGTCGCGGTAACAACCGTAATGCCTGTTTTTATACCGATGGCGATTACTTTTTCTACCTTCAATGTTTGAGCGAGGCCTGTCATAAGCATCGGGTATCCGTTCATGCCTATGTGTTAATGACAAATCATGTGCACCTGCTATTAACACCAGAAAGTGAAGATGGCATTCCCTGTGTGATGCAATCAATCGGTCGTCGTTATGTGCAATACATCAACAAAACCTACAATCGTTCCGGGACTCTTTGGGAGGGGAGGTATAAAGCAAGCCTGGTGGATGCAGAAAACTACCTGCTGGCCTGTTACCGTTATATAGAGCTAAATCCTGTTAGGGCTTCCATTGTCAGGCACCCTGCTGACTATCGCTGGTCGAGCTATGGTGTCAATGCGGGAATCAAGCCAGGGAAGCAGCTCGTTGCACACGAGGTTTACCAACGGCTTGGGTCGGATGAGAAAAGCCGTTACCAAGCTTACCGCGCGCTGTTTTCCGTTGATCTGGAAAAGTCGCTACTGCAGGGTATTCAGCGGGCTACCACATTTTCAATGCCCCTTGGGGGTCGTGATTTTCAGGTGCAGATTGAAAAGGTGGTCGGGAGAAAATTGGGTCATGCCAGGCGAGGCAGGCCAATGAAAATTAAGTGCGAATGACTCTCATTTGTCACCGACCCCTTTATGACCCCTTTATGATCAGGTCGGTTTTTTCAGGTGGTACTTTTTCATTTTCTGGTAGAGCGTACTTTTGGCAATGCCCAATTGTTTGGCCGCTTGGGTCATGTTGCCTTCCGCCTGTTTGATGGCGGCCTCGATGGTGGACTTTTCAACCCTGTCCAGGTTGCCCTGGGGCGGGGTGATGAAGGCGTTGACGTGCTCCGGCTCCAGATTGCTTTCCCCCGGCCGATAACCCTCGGGAAGATCGTCAATCGTCAGGGTTTCGTTTGTGGACATAAAACACATGCACTCCACCACATTGGCCAGTTCACGGATATTGCCGGGCCACTCGCGGCTTTTCAGGGCCGTCATCAGGCCCGGTGAGAAGCGTTTCGCTGAGATGTCGTCGGTTTTGCGGATGCGCGCCATCACCAATTGAGCGATTCCTTCGATATCTTCCTTGCGGCCCGACAGTGGGTCGAGACTGATGGTCACGGTGGATAGCCGGAAATACAGATCCTTGCGGAACAGCCCCTCGTTCACAGCGCCTTTCAGGTCGCGGTTGGTGGCAGCAATCAGTCGGAAATCCACAGGGATTGGTTTGATGTCCCCCACCCGGTAAATTTTTTTCTCCTGCAGTACCCGCAAAAACACCGGTTGCAATTCCAGCGGCAGCTCGCCAATTTCGTCGAGGAACAGTGTGCCGCCATTGGCCGCCTCAATTTTGCCGATCATGCCGCCCTTGCGCGCGCCGGTGAACGCCCCCTCCACATGGCCGAACAGTTCGCTGCTGAGAATATCCCGGGTGAAGCCGCCGCAGTTCAGGTCGATAAACGGCCCGTCGGCGTATTGGCTGCTGTCGTGAATGGCCTTGGCGAACACTTCCTTGCCGACCCCGGTATCCCCCAGAATCAGCACTGGCAGCGGTGTATTAGCCGCCTTGCGGGCCTTGTCCGCACTGGCCTGAAAAGAGGGGCTCTTGCCGTAGATGCCGTCAAACGGATCGAGGCTGGTCGTCGGGCCGGCAGCCAGTGGCTCGGCGGCGGGTTTGGAGGTAGACCGGCGCGGTGACGGCACCAGCACCTGAAAGCCGACAATATTGCCCTTGTGCAGTATCGGTTCCACCCAATCCTCCGACACCCACAGCCCCGCGTCGTGCGGGTAGACGATTTCATCGCCACCGAAGCGCTGCATCGACAGGCGACGTTTGGTCTCGGGATCGTAGTCGATACCCAGGGAGTCCAGTGCGGCAGCAGCGTTGGCGGTAGAGTTGATCAATCGCCCCTGCTTGTCCAGCAACAGCTTGCCGGTGTTGCGGTAGTGGCCGAACTGACTGTTGCTGTGTTCGAGGATCAGGCTCCACAGGTCCGAGGTCTTTTTCGCCAGGCCCGATTGAATCTGGCTGGCCCAGGCCACCACCAGCGGCACATGGAATTTATCGTAAATGCTGCACAGTCCGGACAGGTCTATCACACCCATCATCTGGTTGTCGTAGGGGTCGGCGATCACCGCTGCTGTACAGGTCCAGGGTTTGAAGCCCTGAATGTAGTGTTCTTCGCCGTGCACCTGGGTCGGCTTGCGGGTTGCCATGGCGGTACCCACTGCGTTGGAGCCGGAATGGCCTTCGTTCCAGCCACTGCCCTCCACCAGTCCGATATCTCTTGCATCGTCAATGGTTCTGGGGTCGCCGACAATCTGCAGGTTTAGTCCCTGGTAGTCGGTCAGGTAGAGGATGGTTTCGAGATCCTGCAGAAACAGGCGCGCCTGTTCCAGCACAGGTTCTGCGCACAGCAATAAATCGGAGTTTCTCAGCCGGTGGTGGGAGAGGGTGTTTTCAGACACCAGCAGTGGTGCCGCTTTCTGTTCCGGGTTCACGCCCTGGGACAGGCAGCGCTCCCAGGAGCTGGCGATTACGTCGCGGATCGGCAGATCTTTGGCCTGGCCACCCTTGCAGAGAAATTGCTCCCACGCGCGATCAATCCCCCGCTGGGCATTCAGGCTGTCGCCATCGGGCCGATAAATCAGGCCGGGCTTTTTAGGACTTGGGCCCCTCACTGTGGATGACCTCCCCCGTTGTCGGATAATCGGCCGGGTAATCGGCAATGACGTGGTAAACCCATCATCTGCGCTCACTGTTATTGGAGTTGCTCAATGCCCGGTTGCGTTCCGCTGGCATTGCCCGCCGGAATAAAAATACTAAGTCCCGCATGGGTGCGACCGATAATAACACGCAGTGTCATGACCTGTCAGTCCGTTCGTGATGCCCCGTGCCCGGATCTGTCCGATAGAGTAACAGGACGTAGATTGCCGACCTGCCGGGCCCATTCGGCCAAAAAAAAGTCTGAAACCCAATAAATTGGGCTTGCCATGATTTTTCTTTAATCATACGATTTGCATCGGGGTTCGTACGATAATAAAACGTTTAATGTCGTGAAAACCCCATGAACAAAGGCGTTCAGCGAAGAAGGAGTGACCGGAGAAACCTCGATGACTAGTGTATTGACCGTTTTTCGGACGCAATTACCACATTTTTGTGGCAAAACTGTTGTTGCTGTTGGGGACGAAGCTGTTTATATTTCGCATTGCTGTGCGGAATGTGCGGCGGCAACTAATAATATTTAATAAATTAGTGGGAGAAGAAAATGGTGATGAAAAACAACACCAGCATCAAGAAAGTAGGTGGCTTTCTGCTGGGCTTTGGGGGGCTGATGGCCGCCGCAAGCCCGACGTTTGCAGCCGATTTTGACTACGGTTTGGACGATAGTTTTTTTAAGATCAGCTATAACGGCTACGTCCGCACCACCGTCGGTGTACTACTGCAGGATTCAAAAGAAACTGCTGCCGACGATAAATGGCGCATGAGTCAGGCGCGGGCCACCGTCAACGTCGACTGGGACATCAAGACCGGGCCGCTGAACTGGCGGGTGGTCACCCGGGTCGAGGAGGAGTACAAAACCGATTACCTGGAAGACCTGTCCGAGCGCATGGACAAGCAATATGCTGTCCTCAATGGGGTTCTTCCCGGGCTGGATAACCGCGGTACTTATGGTCGCTATGGCACCGAAGGCAGTTTCATGGACCAGTATGAAACCACCGACGAGATCATGGACATTGTTCGCGAGATCTACTTCGACTGGCAGATCACCGACCGCCTGTTCGCCCGTATCGGCCGCCAGCAGCTGGTGTGGGGGGAGTCCGACTTCTTCCAGGCGATGGACGTGGTACATGGCTACGACTTCCGCCAGCGCTTGTTCTATGAGAACAACGAAGAGTGGCGCAAGCCGCTGTTCCTGCTGAACTTCGTCTATGAAGTCCACGAGTGGGACGGCATGCTGAACTTCTATATCCGTCCAGGGCTGGATCGCGCGGTGGATATGGGCAGCAACTACAATATCGAGGGCGGTCGCTGGATCCCCACTCCCTACCGCGGGGTTGACTTTACCCAGGTGACCGATGCCTATAACGAAGACCACAACAAGGGCGACTGGGACGACTGGACCTACGGTATCCGTTGGAACGGCCGCTGGGGCTCCGCCGGTTACTCGTTCTCCTATATGAAAACCTTTAACCCTCAGCCAGTGATTAACCCGAACCTGAACTTGAATGCAGGTGGTAGTCTTGCAGGGTTTGGTGAGTACTACGGCGTAGGTGACTCGGTTAACACTTCAGGTTTCAGAAGTATTGGTCAAGCTGATCCCACTGTTTTAAATATGCCGGTTGATCAGGCGTTGCAAGGCTATGGTGATGGTTACCGTGGCGATAAGCTGTTGGGTGAGTGGCTGTACCCGGAAATCGACGTGTTCGGTTTTACTGTCAACTACTTCAGCATGGCAATGGACTCCACCCTGAGTGCCGAAGTGGCGTTTATTCCGAACAAGCCCTACAACTTCGGTCAGTTGAAGTCTGACCTGCCGGGTTGGGGTGGTATCAAAGAGAAGGATACCCTGAACGTCATGCTGCGGATCGACAAGGAGTTCAAGTGGCAGCAGATTCTCGGTACCCACCGTCCGTCACTGTCCAGTATCCAGCTGTTTGATACCTGGATTATCAACCGCAAGAAAAGCGATGAGATTGTTGAGTTCGCCTCCTTCGGTGAAGAGAAATCCGAACACACCGTCTACCTGACCCTGTTCACCCTGCTGAACTACACCCGTGACACCATCAACCCCTCCCTGGTGGTCGGTACCGACCTCACCAACGGCGGCGGTTTTGTGATCCCAGCGGTGGAGTTTGTCTGGGGTAACGACTGGCGGCTGAAGGTGGAAGCTGACCTGTGGTGGAACGACGGCGACCGCAAAAAAGTCTGTGGTAAAGCAGAAAACAATGCATCAGATCCTTCCGCAGTGGGTGATCTCGGTGTAAGCGGTTGTAGTAAAGCTGTCGGTGATGACTTGCTCGGTGTGCGCGAAAACAACGCCTCCTTTATGGATTGGTTTGCCCGCGACAACCAGCTGGTTTTCAAGCTGACCAGACAGTTCTAATAAAAGATAATAATGAAAATTTGTGCAACTATTGCAAAACCGGATAGTCACAAATAAGACTTATTTTAAAACTGGGAGTATGACTATGTATAAGAAGTTACTAACGGCGTCGGTCGTGGCATCAATGGGCTTTGCGCCCTTGATGGCCTCCGCGGAAGACGAGACCTCGCTGCCGCTGTACGCCACCGACCGGGAACCCGGTTATGTGCAGCCAACGGCAGACGGTTCCAAGCCCAACCCGGTGTTCTACGGCAGCCCTGCCAAGGCCGGTCGCTGGGACAACGGCAAACCCGATATGGAAGCGGAACAACTGCCCGAGGGCGTGACCGAAGACCAGGTAATGAAAGCGGGCACCGTGATCAACGCGGCCAACTTTGACAAGGTCAAGGACATGTATTTCGAAGGTAAGCGTGTCGGCGACATGATTACCGAGAAAATCGAGTGGATGATCCGCGAGAAAAACCTGGCGATGAATATCCGTCATTCGGAATTTATCGAGATGGACGAGAAGTACATGCAGGCCACTCAGGATGGCAAGGGCAAAGTAAAATTTGACCCNGAAACCCGTGCAGTGTCTGGCTGGGAAGCCGGTATGTTCTTTGACCCGCAAGAAATCTCTATGGACGACCCCCACGCCGGTGACAAACTGATCTGGAACCTGCGTTCACCGACCTACGGTGCGACCATGGACTTGCGTCACATCTCCTGGGTGTTCCTCGACGGTGAAGACGGCATGGAGCGTATCCAGCGNTGGTGGGCNCGTCGCTACTACATGGAAGGCCGTCTNGACGGTGGTCCGCTGGTAGAAGGTGATGGCGATATCATGCAAAAAACCGTTCTGGTGGCTATCTATCCCCAGGATATTAAAGGTATCGGCATCTTCTCTGTACGCTACAACGACCCCACTGCGGAAACACCGGATGACGTTTGGGCCTATCTGAAGTCGGTTCGCCGTGCACGTCGTCTGTCCGGTAACGCCTGGATGGACCCAATCGGTGGTACGGTACAGTTGTACGATGACTGGGATATCTGGGATGCGGTACCCACCAAATACAAAGAGGTAAAACTGGTTGATCGCCGCTATGTGTTTGCGATTGCTCACGCACCGCTGATGACTGTGGATCTGCGTTTCAGAAACACCATTCAGGAATTCCCTGCCGTCGGTATGGACATTCCGCCTCACTACTTCCCCGCGCCCCAAGTGCAGTGGGAACCACGTGAAGTATGGGTAATTGAAGGCACCCCGCCCGATGTTCACCCCTACAGCAAGAAAGTGGTGTATATGGAAGTCGATTATCCTCGTCCCTACCTGGGTGAGGCCTACGACAAAAACGGTGAATTCTGGAAAGGCTTTATCTTCCANAACCGTCTCGACGTAGGTGATGATGGCTACAAGGCATTGATGCCGGTTGTTGGTCACATCATTGACTTTAAAGCAGACTTCGCGACCAACTGGTCTTCCAACATGAAAGCCAACCCGGCCGGTGTTGAAGAGACAGACGTCACGCTGCAAACGTTGATTGCACTGGCTCGTTAATTCGAACCGGTTCGTTCTGAAACAGGGCTGTCAGGCAAACCTAATNGTTTATCTGGCAGCTCTGTTGCAGTTTACACACTGAAAAATCAATAAAAACGACCGATCAGACGGTGTTCGTAGCACTGTAGTAGTAAAGGTGGCCTTCCTGGTCATTTAGATTTTTTTGGGGGTTTTATGAATGTTGCTGGACAGGACCATGCTGGAACCAATTCCTCTGAGCCCGCAGGGCCGGTAGAAAAAACAGCAGGCCAAAAATTNATTGCACTGGTTTTATCAATTTTACCCTGGGCTATTGTCGGCACNCTGTTGTGGGCNGGCCTGTTTGTCAAACCAACTGCCGTGATAGAGGAAGTCACACCACCGGCGATTGACCGCCGTGACAATATTCTCGGCATAACCCAGGTCGGCCCCGATGTGTATTGGGCAGCCGGTAACTACGGAAAAATTCTTATTTCCACTGACCGGGCGAAAACCTGGACCAATCAAAACTCCACCGTGGATACNCATTTTCAGGATATCGCTGCCTGGGATGAGAACCGTGCTGTAGCNGTGGGCAACAAAGGTGTTGCGGTGGTCACCGACGANGGNGGNAAGACCTGGACGTCAGTGGAGACNCCCAAATCNGAAATTTCCAACAAATTGTTGAAAGTCCATNTNTCTCCCGGTGGCGAAGCGCTGGCGGTNGGNGAAATGGGNATGATNATNCANAGNCTGGATTACGGGAATACCTGGAAGCGCCTGCGCGATGAAGAGGATATCTTTTTCAATGACGTTATCCGCACCAATGAGAACACCATCATCATTGCCGCCGAGGCACGGGCGATTGAGGATGCTGACGCGCCCTACGATCCCAACCAGCTGGTTCCGGACGCCTACGGACTGATCTTCAAGAGTGATGACAATGGTGAGACCTGGCGCACCATCAAGACCGATAGCCTGAACAGCTTTGCGGCCATTGACTTCCGCAATGAACTGGAAGGNGTTGCGGTCGGTTTGTCCGGCACCATTGTCGCCACCTTTGATGGCGGGGAAACCTGGACGCATATCGATAGCAAAACTTCCGGCATGAAAGAACACCTTATGGATATCGCCTGGTCTGAGCACCTGCAGGAGTGGGTAGGTATAGGCAACAAAGGCAAGTGGATAACCTTCTCCGGTGATCTGTCGTCATTNGANACNCGTTTCCTGACNGAAGCCGNCGCAGANGTGAAGGANTTTACGTCCCACNCNGAACTCGCCCTGACCGGTGATGGCGGGTTTATCGNTGTCGGTGAGACGGTCGGTTATATGGATCTCGAAACGAANCAGTGGNCTTTGTTGCACTAGTCATTGACACAGNTGCGTGACGATTCAAATAAACAATTAAAAGATGCGCCCATCCAGGCAGTTTCGGATGGTTGGTGGAGGATAACATGTTAGAAAAATTTGCACTTGCCTGTATCAAATTCAGAAAAAGTGTTCTGGCAGTGGTGGCTGTTCTCACAGTTATATTTGCTTACTTTGCACAGAATATCGAAGTTAAAACCGTATTTGACGACCTGATGCCGACCTCGCATCCCTATGTTCAGATACACAACGAATACAAAAACACCTTNGGTGGCACCAATATCATCACCTTCATGATCGAAGCGGAAGAAGGTGATATTTTCCAGATGCCGGTTTTGAAGAAGGTCCGTGATCTGACCCAGGGCCTTTACAAGATCAATGCGATCAATGAATTCCAGATCTATTCGATCGCCGGTAAAAAACTGAAGGAAGTGCGCGCTTCCACAGAGGGGATTGAAAGTTTCCCCTATATGTGGCCTGCTCTTCCGGAAGACGAGGCCGGTATTGAAAGGCTTCGGGAAGCAATCTTGCGCAGCCCGCTGGTCTATGGGCCCTATGTGTCCAAAGATCTGACGGCAACGCTGGTGACGGTGGATTTCTACGACAATCTTCTCGAGTACAACCGCGCCTATAAACAGGCCTACGAACTGGTAGACCGGTTGGATGATGATACTGTCAATATCAGCCTGGTGGGTAATCCGGTTCTGTACGGTTGGGTAAACCACTTCCTGCCAGAAACCATGAATCTGGTACTGGTGGCGGCGCTGATCTTCCTGGTACTGCTGTTCCTGATCAACAGAACCTGGCGCGGTACACTGCTGCCACTGCTATCTGGTGCTATCAGTGCGACTTGGGCACTGGGCGCCGCGCATATGCTGGGCATTCACTTCGATCCGCTGGTAGTCGTGGTGGCCATGCTGATTACCGCCCGTGCGGTATCGCATTCAGTGCAGATGATCACTCGCTTCCACGAAGAAATTGACAAGATGACCGAGGGGCATGATCTCAGTTCGACAGAGGCGGCCCGTCTGACCCTGAAAGACCTGTTGCGTCCCGGTTTATTGGGCATTGCCACGGATGCCGGCTGTGTGACGGTGGTGGCAATCAGCCCAATTCCGCTGTTGCAGAAACTGGTGGTACTGGCGGTTGTCTGGGTTGGTACCGTCGCGGTGAGTTCAATTATTGTCACGCCGATCCTGCTGTCATGGGTCAGAAAGCCCAAGTCTTACGCCCACCCGCTGAATCTTGATCTGCTGGTCATCCGCCCTTTCCTGAACATGTGTGTGAAAATCGTGGAAACCCGGGCGCGCTATGTGGTGGTGACGTTCGCTCTGGCGCTGTTTATTGTCTGTGGTTTTTACGCGGTCGATCTGAAGGTGGGCGATGCCAACCCCGGTTCGCCGATTCTCTGGCCCGATGCCCGTTACAATATCGACTCTGACAATATCAACAGCAAGTTCCCGGGCGCCGACCGGATGTTCGTGGTGTTTGGTAACGAAACCCGCGACGAGCAGGGCCTGATGAAAGAGGTTGAGTCTCTGGACAGCATGTTGCGGTTCCAGCGCTACATGGAGCAACAGGAGGAAATTGGCGGTAGCCTGTCCCTGGCGGATGTGTTGCCTACGGTTAACCAGACAGTGCGGGAGGGTAACTACCGCTATGTGGAGCTGGGCGAAACCACCACCAATAACGCCGAACTGATCTATATGTTCGAACGTGCCTCTGAGCCCGGTGACTTGCTTGGCTTCACCGATGTGAAAGCCACCAATGCTTCCGTAACGTTGTTCTTCACCGACCGTCAGGGTAAGACGATCCAGACAGCGATCGCCCGGATCAATGAGTTCAAGGACAACATGGAAGTTGAAGGGCTGACCATTCACATGGCCGGCGGTATCATCGGCGTGATCGGTGCGGTGAACGAGGTTATCCTCTCCGGACAGATTCAGTCGATTGCACTGGCGCTCTTCATTCTGGTGATGATGTGTATCATTGTGTATCGCTCCAGTATTGCGGGGATGTTCTTTATGGTCCCGGTGGTGTTGTCCAACCTGGTAACCTTCGCCTTCATGGCATGGCAGAACATAGGTATGAACATCAATACCGTGCCCGTTGCTGCGTTGGGTATCGGTCTCGGTGTGGACTACGCACTGTACATCTGTGACCGTATCCAGATCGAATACAAATCTGGCAAGTCACACATCGAAGCCATTTCCATGTCTCTGCATTGTGCGGGACGGGGCGTACTGGTAACGGCTCTGGTACTGATTGCCAGTGTTGCCGTATGGCTGTTCTCCTCGCTGCGCTTCCAGGCTGAAATGGGCATGTTGATCGGCCTGTGGCTATTTGTCTCTGCCATGAGTGCACTGTTCCTGATGCCGGCGCTTGCCTTTATCTTCAAGCCGCGCTTCCTGTTTGGTGAAGTACAAAGCCATTAACAGAGAAACAGCTTGAACTTCAATGCAATAACAAACAGGGCCCGAAAGGGCCTTGTTTTTTTGTATTCAGGATAGTGAGTCAGGTTTGCCCGTGGCTGAGGGTTTGTTCACATGAATATGCCAGATTTGCCGGGGTTGACACTGACAGTGATCGGAGCTGACAGATACTTTGTCTGTGTTGGCTCAGTCGATGAACGCACTGTTAAATAAAATACGGATTTGACCCAACAACAATAATGAAAATGAATACCGATGTGCTGGAATTTAATGAATCCTACCGGAATGGTGCAAAAAAGCTGGCTGTTTACCCGCTCTATGGCCTGACCAAACGTGAATCCGAAGTTGTATTGCGGATCGCGCTGGGCAAGACCAATGATGAGGTGGCGGCACTGTTGGGCATCACCCCGGCTACGGTCAAGCTCCACATGAGAAGTGCGCGGCTCAAGCTGGGCGCCAATAACTCGATCTATCTGATCAGTCGTTGCTTCATGCTGGGTATTTTGCGTGCCGTGTCCGGTTGATTGCCCTGCCGTATTAATGAATGTTTGACACCGCTGCTGGTAGTTCCCCCGACAATCTGGTGGCGGGACGTATCAGGGAATTCTGAATAATCCCGTGCGGCGGTTGATGTGGTCAAGCAATTGTCGCGTAGACGGGTCAGGTGCACCTACGCCGTTTCTATTGCTGTCATGTTCAGAGAGCAAGCCGGACGCAATGCCTTTGCCGAGTTCGACGCCCCACTGGTCGTAGGAATTGATGTTCCAGATCGCGCCCTGCACAAAGACCTTGTGCTCATAGAGCGCCAGCACCTGGCCGAGATGGTAGGGTGTGAGCGTATCGAGCAGCAGTAGGTTGGAGGGTTTGTTGCCGGGACATAATCTGTGGGCCGGGAGATCCGCCTGGTCGCGATTGCCGACCATTAACGCAGATGCCTGTGCCAGTAAATTCGCCAGCAGTGTGCGGTGGTGTTCATCAATACTGTGGGGTTCATTGACCGCGGCGATCAAGTCGAGCGGTATTAAATGGGTGCTCTGGTGAAACAGCTGAAAAAAAGTGTGCTGTGCGTTGGTGCCGGTTTGTCCCCAGAGGGCGGGACCAGTCTGGTAATCAATGGTTTCGCCGGATTGCGAGACAGACTTGCCGTTACTCTCCATATCGAGTTGTTGCAGATAGCTGGGCAGCTGTGACAAACGCTGGCAGTAGGGGATGATGGCCACTGATGGTGCGTCGAGAAAATTCCGGTACCAGATACCCAGCAGGGCCATGATAACCGGCAGGTTCTCGGCGAAAGGTGCTGAACGGAAATGCCGATCCATTGCCCGGGCGCCACTTAGCATTTCTGTAAAATGCTCGTGTCCCAGACTGATCGAAATGGTCAGTCCCACACAGGACCATACCGAGTAGCGACCACCCACCCACTCATCAAATGTCAGAATCTGTGATGACGGGATACCGAAAGCTTCGGCGTTTTGACGGCTGGCGGTCAGTGCGATGATCTGGCGGCTGCTCACCAGTCCCGACTGCTGCAGTTTATTCTCCAGCCAGTGCAGGGTGGTACGTGTGTTTAACAGTGTTTCCTGGGTAGTAAAGGTCTTGCTGGCGACAATCACCAATGTTCGTTCAGGATCGAGTTGATTGAGGGTGTTGAGTACATCCTCTCCATCCACGTTGGCGATAAAGTGAACCCGCAGATCGGGGTGCCTGTAGGGGCGCAATGCCTGGCAGGCCAGCTGGGGGCCGAGTACTGAGCCGCCGATGCCGATATGAACGATATCCCGCACGGGTTTGCCCGTGACACCGAGCCACCTGCCTTCGCGGATTGACCTGCTGATAGTCGCCATCTCGGCCAGTGTGGCACTAATCTGTTCGTCCAGTGGTTGTCCCCCGCACTGGTAACCATCTTCCCGCTCACCTCGCAGTGCCGTGTGAAGTGCAGCGCGCTGTTCCGAGCTGTTGATTAGATCCCCGTTAAACAGGGCAGCCCGCTGTTGCTCCAATGCGGATTGTTCGGCGAGGGCCAGCAGGGCTGAAAAAATGGTTTCGTCGATCAGATTTTTTGAATAATCCAGCAGCAACCCGTCCACCGACAGGGCAAAACGCCGATGGCGATCCGGGTCCTTCTGGAACAGCGACATCAAGTCGAGTCGTTTGCCTCCCGCTGCCAGTGTTTCCAGCGTATGCCAGGCAGGCAGTGTATCGGGCGGGGAGGTTGTTTTTGTCATGCGGGGGACTCGTTTTAATTTGATCGCTATCTGATTTTGTCGGTCAGTATCGCATACGCGATGATGAACGGTTGGTATGGAAAGGTCTGGCCGTAGTTTGTCGTATTATTTTAACACCGGTCACTCTACAGATGTCGGCCCATGACCAGGCAGGTATCCAGCATGCGGTTGGAAAACCCCCACTCATTGTCATACCAGGCGAGGACCTTGACCAGCTGGTCGCAAACCCGGGTGTGTGTGCCATCGAAAATACTGGAATAGGCGGAGTGGTTGAAATCGACGGACACCATCGGCTCATCCGTATAGGCGAGCACTTTACCCAGTGGGCCGCGAGCTGCCTGCTGCATGATATCGTTCACCTCGGTCGCAGTGGTGGCCCGGCCGGCCGTAAAGGTGAGATCCACCAGCGACACATTGGCGGTGGGTACCCTGACGGCCATGCCGTCCAGCTTTCCCGACAGTTCGGGCAGCACCAGACCGATGGCTTTGGCAGCGCCCGTGCGGGTGGGAATCATGGATAGCGTGGCCGAGCGCGCCCGGTAAAGATCTTCGTGGTAGACATCCACCAGATGCTGGTCATTGGTGTAGGCATGAATTGTGGTCATGAAACCCGTTTCAATGCCGAGTGCTGCGGACAGCGGTTGAACCAGCGGTGCCAGACAATTGGTGGTACAGGAGGCATTGGATACGATCCGGTGTTCGGCGGTCAGCAGTGTGTGATTGATACCGAACACGATGGTGGCATCCACATCCTTGCCCGGTGCTGAAATCAGCACTTTTCTGGCTCCGGCCTGTAAATGCCCGGCGGCCTTTTCCCGGTCGGTAAAGTGTCCCGTGCATTCCAGAACGATATCCACCTGCAACGCCAGCCAGGGGAGGTTTGCCGGATTCGGCTCGGCGAGCACCCTGATGGCGTCCTCGCCGATGAACAGGGTCTCGTCGTCGTGGCTCACCGGCTGGTGGAATTGACCGTGAACACTGTCAAACCGGGTCAGGTGCGCGTTGATGGCCACATTGCCCTGATCATTGATCGCGACAATGGTCATCTGCTCCCTGAGCTCTGGTTTTTCGTAAAAAGCCCTGAGGATATTCCTGCCGATACGGCCGTAGCCGTTAATTGCTATGCGCAGCATGCTCACCTCCCTTCAAAGCCTATTATTGCCTGATTGGCCGTCCAACAACATCCCCAATTTAGGCCGTGGCAATAGGCGACAAACCTTCCGTGTCATATAACCAAAATGGCTTTTCGACTTGACTCTCCGGAGTCACTTCAATATATTACGCGGCCTCACGCACTCGTAGCTCAGCTGGATAGAGTACTCGGCTACGAACCGAGCGGTCGGAGGTTCGAATCCTCCCGAGTGCGCCATTTCAATAAAAAACCCGGCCTTGTGCCGGGTTTTTTATTGAATCGATTTTGAGAGTTCGAACCGATTGGAGGTTCGACAACTTCCGTGAGGAAGTTGGACCCAGCAACCGCAGGTTGCGCAGCCCCGCAGGGGGCAAAGCGGCCATAAGCCGTTTTGAGTCAATCCTCCCGAAGTTCAAGCCGAGCACATAGATGTGAGACAGCCCGCGGCCCAGAGGCGGTGACCCAAGTAATCCTCCTTGACGAGTTATAAGCGGCTACATACGGTCACAACTCTGCAAACTGGTCGTATTGCCGGCCCGCCATCAGAGCTGACGGTCGTTCAACGGCGTGCAAAATGGCGATTTGTAGATACTCTCCCGAAGCGTCCGCCATAAAGCAAAACCTCGCCTTTTCAGGCGGGTTTTCTGTCATTGAGGATATTTGAAGGGGCTCAGTCTATACCGATGACTATCCCTCTCGCAGGTTGTTTGTGTTGGTGAGTACGTCCTCACCAGTTTGTTCGCGAACGATTTCCTGCTGCTGCTCCTTGAGCCGCTCGGCATGGTGGCTGAGATTGCTGCCCACCCATTGATCCATCAGTTTTGCGGTCACCAGGTCGCCACTGACATTGATGGCTGTGCGACACATATCGAGTATCCGGTCAACCCCCATGATGAGTGCGATGCCCGCAGCCGGTATGCCGACACTGTCGAGAACCATGGCGAGTATGACGATACCCACCCCCGGGGTTGCCGGTGAACCGATTGATGCACCAACCGCAGTGATCACGATCAATACCATGCCGCCAAGTCCGATATCGATGCCGAATACCTGCGCGATAAACATGGCTGCCACACCCTGATAGAGTGCCGTGCCGTTCATGTTGATGGTGGCGCCCAGCGGGATCACGAACTGCGATATGGAGGGTCTGACGCCGAGTTTTTCCTCAGCCACCTTGATGGATAGCGGCATTACGGCTGCGGAGCTGGAGGTGGAAAAGGCCAGCAACAGCACCTCCTTGATGTCGTTGAGGAAGGTCAGCGGGTGTCGCCTTGCCACGATCAGAATAATCAACAAATACAAACCCAGTAACACCAATAAGCCCAGCAGGACTGTGATGACATAGACGGCCATGCCCAGCAGGGCATCGATGCCGAGCTTGGCGGTCAGCTGTAGTATTAACCCGAACACGGCGATCGGTGCCAACAGCATGGCCCAGCGGACGACGGTCATGCAGACTTCCTGGAGGGAGCCCATCAAATCAAGCAGTGGCTTGGCCTGCAGTGGTGTCATCATCACCAGTGCCACACCCATGATCATGGCGAAAATGACCACCTCCAGCATATTGCTTTCCACCATCGCGGAGAGCGGATTAGAGGGCAGTAGCGTGACGATTTTTTGCGGCAGCTCATCGAGTACGGGGTTGCCGGACGCTTCTGCCGTCGGGATTGTCTCGATCAGCGAAGCGAGCTGCAGTGCCTGCTGGTCGACGTATTGCCCCGGCTTGATAAGGTTGGCGATGGTGATGCCAATCACGATGGCGATGGCTGTGGTAAAGATAAAATACAGCACCACCCTGAAACCGGTTTTCTTGAGCTGATCCAGATCCTCTGTGGCCGCCAGCCCCCGAATGATGGAGGCAAAAACCAGCGGAATGACAATCATCTGAATCAGGGCGAGAAAGAGTTTGCCCGGCAGTGCCAGCCAGTCGCTGATGGCGGCAGCATCGGCCGGTGAGACCCAGCCCAGGCTGGGCCCCATCAGAATGCCGACGACAATGCCGAGAAACATGCCAACCAGCACCTGCAGCCACAGTTTGCCCCTGATCAACCCCTGCAGGGACGCGCTTAGATATTTAAGTGAGCGGGGCTGAAGAGCCTTGACGGTAGAACTGAGAAGGTTGTGATTTGGCATGGCGGGTAATCACTTTTTAACGTCCGGGGAGATACTGTCGCACATGGTGCACGGAGGGGCCAGCGTCCCGGAAGGTCAGGGGCGCTCGATTCTCCAGAGGATATCCATGCTCTGCGTTGCGCCGGATTCAGCCCGGATCCTGAATTTTTTGGAGATCGAGTACTCGAGCAGTAAACCGGCATTGGGTGAGACAATGTTCTGAATATAGCTGGCGTAGAGCCTCGGCGTGAGGTATTTGCCAAAGGTGATGGCGCTCTCTTCGATACCGCCATCGCTGGAGACCGACAGCACGTCGAGCCCGAGTTGTTGTTGCAGCTGCCCGGTCAGTGAGCCGCTCTGGCTAAAGCCCAACGATGCGGCGGCATTGATCAGGGTCGATCCCTCTGTCTGGGTGGTTCCCGCCAGGGATTTGCCAGTGATCAGCATGGCCAGGATCTCCGTCTGTGGCAGGGTGGGGCTTGAAAACAGGTCGCTGGTCAATGTGCCCGGTACCCCATCTATCTGGATACCCACCAGCGTGTCGCCTACTGTCCGGGAGGCACGGGCATGAATCAGTGGGTTGTCCGGTGCCCCCTGAAAAACCAGCCTGCCGGAGTCAATCGTCAATGCCTGTCCGTAGATTCGGTAGATACCATCGACTATCTGCAGAATACCTTCCGCCCGCACTGGTTGGGTCGGTTTTTCGCTGAGACGGAGTTTTCCCGTGATCTGTCCGTGGATGCCAAAACCGCTGAATTGGATATTGTCTCCCAGCTCAAGGGCGACATCCGCTAACAGGTTGAGTGGGGGACGTTTTTTTTCCACTGGTATGGTCTGGTCAATAATCAGTGCATCTTCTGAGACGGTAACGGCACTGGCGGGCATGTCCTTGAGCGCAATCTCGGCATCGGGGACCTGAATCTTGCCGGTGATGTGCAGTTGCTCCGGAGTCACCACTATTTTCAGGGTTGGGCTGAGGCTGGCCTTGATTGTCTCCAGGTCAACCGTCTTTACTCCCACTCCGGTCAGAAACAGTTCACCGCGCCAGTCGTCGGGCCGGCGGACTTCAAACAGGCCGTTCATCGCCAGTGACCCCTCTCCGGAGTCCACTGTGCCGTCCAGCTGCCAGCTTGTCCGGTCACGGTGTTTCAGTTGCAGGTCGCCGTTGGCCAGATGAATACCGAGCTGCGGAACATAGGCGGATAGACCGTTCAACTGAAGTTGTCCTGACAGCACCGGTCGGTCGGCCGTACCAGCAAACCTGATGAACGCATTGGCGCGACCCTGCAACTCGTCGACAGAGGTAACAAAGGGGTTCAGCCAATCCAGTTTGTCCAACTCAAGGTGGAGGGTGCCGTCAATAGCCCGATCCGCTTCTGTCAGTGGCCAATGGAGCTGGATCCGGGCGTTGCCGGTATCGGTAAACTCAGTGTTTCCGGTGAGCTCCAGCTGTTGTCGTTCGAGGCGGATGTCAAGGTCGGTATTGTCCAGGATGACCTGTCGCCGTTTTTTGGCGCTGTCGTCAACGGTGAATCGGGCCGCTGCGGTACTGAGGGACAATTGCCCGACCAGCGTTTCATCCCAGCCCGCAAGTTTGAGGTCGCCATTGATTTCGCCAGTGAGAGCGCTGTTGCCCGGTAGCCAGGGTTGTAACCATTGCAGAGGTAGGTGGTGGAGGGTGGCTGTGGTCTTGATACCGGTTTTTTGATGCCACGTCAGATGGCCGCAGGCAGCCCTGTCGAGCTGTTTCCAGCAGTGCGCCTTAAGCTCGGCACCGTGCTCTGAAATCCGGCCTTCGACGCCGTTATCCAACTGCCAGTTACCAATCAGCGGGGCGCCGATTTTGCTGTCCGAAATTCGGGTCTGCCATTCGCCCTGTTGCCAGTGACCGCTACCCTGCAAGGTCAATGTCAGGTCCTGCTGCGTTGCGGAAAGCTGATAATGGTGCTTTTCGGGTCGTCCACTGGCCTTGAGTTGCAGGTCGGTCTCTCGCTGTTGGTCGCCGGCCAGTGAACCCGACAGCGCCAAGTCTATATGCTGCTGGCCGTCTTTGTCGATGTTGAGACGCAGGTCCAGCGAGCGAATGCTGTGCCCGTCAAAGGCCAGTTTTTCGGCGCTGGCGGTACCCTGAATCACAGGTAAGTGGTCTGGTGAGAGGGTGCCTCCCCGACTGGAAACCTGGCCCGTGGAGAGCAGTTTGCCGGAGAGGCCGGGGTAGAGCTCCGCCAGATTATTGGCAGTGAGCTGCCAGTTGAGTGGGGTCTTGCCGTCCCACTCCCCGTTCACCCGCAGATGGTTATCACCGATCTGGGCGGTAAAGCCACGGCTGGAATACACGCCCTGCCGGGAGGACAGCTGACCGCGCAGTGTCACCGGGTAACCGTTCAGAGAGCCTGTCAACTGGTCTATTTCCGCGTCTACCGACAGGCCCTGATCCGTATAGCTGCCGGTGGTGGAGAGCATGCCCGCCAGCTTGCCTGACAGCTTCTGGTCCAGAAAATAGCCGGGATCAACCTCGTCGAGGTTGATAGCCAGTTGCCAGTTGGGTGTTGTTTGCCAGGCCAGGTCCCCCTGAATACCGAGTTTGCCAGCTTCGGAGTGCAGATCAATGTGCTCGAGATGCAGGCCCTGACGATCGCCCCGGAGGTCAACAGCAACCTGTTGTGTGGGTAATGGCGATGGGGATTGCAGGCTCAGATCAAATGCGCCCTGCAATTGATAGTTATCCAGTGAACCGGTGAGCCTCAATTGCCCACGCGAGTTGATGGCGGGCAGGTCTGGCCAGACAGTCCGGTTGTCAATGGTCCAGTCATTGACCACATTCACCGAGATGGCCAGTGGGTTCAACGTTCCCCGGTCCCAATCCGCGCCACTGATCAGAGTCCCGCTGGTGGAGAGACTGAAGGGCGCCGCCAGTCGGTGTTCAATGGTCATAGTGGCCAGGTTGCCGCCCAGTCTGGCCTCGCCCTCGAAGTGGTTTTGCTGGAATTCGGTGTGCCACTGGAGTGCGATATTGAGCCGATAGGGAGGTTTTGCCCTGATGGTGCCCTGCAGTGCCAGCTGTTGTTCTGGCTGGCGGAGGATCAGTTCCCGCAATTCAATACCGAGCAGGTTGATGCTGCCGGCGGCGGAGATTGTCTCCAGCGCCAGGGAATCCGGGCCGCTGCGGTAGCGGAACCGGTCGATGGTGAGGCGTTCCAGGGTTACCGGCATGACACTGTTCAGGCTGGGCCATACGAACTTTGATGGGGGATCCGTGGTGGCGGGCTCCAGATGGACTTGCAGGTCAGCGAATTCAAGGGACTGGATAGGGACTTGGCCGCCCAGTAGCCCGAGTAGCTGCCATTGTCCTGCGGCAGAGGTAGCGGTGATCTGCAGGCCAGATCGTTCGATGACCAGCCCTGTAAAAGCGATCCCCTCCATCAGGGTGCCATCCATTTTGTTCCAGCTGATGTGGGTGCCACTGAAAGAAACGGCCTTTGCCACCAGCCAGTGGCTTCCTGGACGGGTGGCGAGCAACAGGTAGGCAGCGATCAATAGTGCCGCGCCCAGGGCGATCAATGCCCCTGATGAGAGCAGCACACTGCGGGCTATCAGGCGCCGGTTCACAGGTCCGGCCCCATGGACAGGTGAATCCGGAATGCCTGCTCCGAGGTGTCGGGGAAGGCCAGGTCCAGCCTGATCGGTCCCAGTGGCGAACGCCAGCGCAATCCGACACCAAAGCTTCTCTTGAGGGTAAAGCTGCTGTTGTCAAAGGCGTTGCCCACATCGTAAAAAACGGCGAGGGCATAGTTCTTGTAAACCGGGTAGTCGTATTCCACAGAGGCGGTCAATAAATGCCGCCCGCCGACCACATCGCCACCATCATTCAGCGGTCCCAATTCCTCGTAGTCATAGCCGCGGACACTGTTGTCACCACCGGCAAAAAACCGGAATGAGGAGGGCATCTCCTCAAAATTACTCATCAGACTCAGGCCACCTTCCAACCGCCCCAATAACCGACCGCCGAGCAGCGGTAGAATATATTTGCCACTGCCCTGCAATTGCAGGAAAGACAGGTCTGAGCCAAGGGACTCGGCGGCACCCCGCAGGCTGAAACGGGTGCGCCAGCCAGTGAAGGGGTAGGCCGGGTTGTCTGCGCGGGTTTTCTGCCAGCCGATACCGGGTACTACCAGTTCCGTGCTACTCCGGTCATCACCCACTGCAAAGGATTCAACCCGATAAACCAGATCGAGGGTTCTGATCCAGCCGTTGTCCAGACTGCGGCTGTGGGCGGCACCGACGAACCAGGTTTCGCTGTCGGCGCTGTCAGTGTCTTCTTCTTCCCAGCCGGTTTTGAGCGTGACAAATTCGGTATCCGGTTGTTGCAGGGGAATCTGGTATTCCAGGCTGATGATGGATTTGACCCGGGATAACTGAGCGTCGGCCCCATAGCGATGCCCCTTTTGATTAGCCCGGTTGTTTCTGAATCCGATGCTGCCTCTTGGACCGGTATCCGTGGCAACTCCCACCCCCAGCGAGGTGCTGTAACGGGGCCCGGGGGTGAGCACCACCTGAACGGGGATCTGTTGAGTACCCCGTTCGGGTGGTAGCTGTGTGACGACGACCTGATCAAAATAACGGCTGTTGATCAGCGATTGTTGGAACTGGCCGAGCAGGGGGGCGTGAAAAGGGGTGGCGGCAGAAAACGGCAGAAACTGCGCCAGAAAAGCATCGTCAAAAACTGCCTGTTCAAAATTCACGGATCCAAAATGGTAGCGGGGGCCGCTATTGAAGCCGAGCAGTATGTCGGCACGCTGACTTTCGAGGCTGATCTGTAATTGCTGTCGGGTAAAATGACTTTCAGCATAACCGCGCTGTTGCGCCAGTTTTTGCAGGGACTGTTTCAACGTTTCGTATTGGTCGTGATTCAACTGCTCACCGGTTTTTGGCAGCGATGTCTCCAGTAACCGGGCAAATGCCGGATCGTTCCTGGCATCCCCGTCAATCTCTACCTGTACCCGGTCCAGGGTGGTGGCTGTGCCCGGTGTTAACTCAATCGTTATTGTCCAGCACTGGTCGTTACTGGAAAGTGCGGAATGCCATCTGGCATGGTAGTACCCCAGTGCCTGCAGTGCCTGGCGGATTTTTTCGTCAGCGCCGTCGAGCAGTACAGCGCGACGCCGCTCGCTGATTTGACAGTGCTCGCTGCCCAGCCCCAGATGCTGGAGAATATTTTTCCTGACGACGGCGGAGACTTCGCCGGAAATAACAACGTTGGGTTGCGCCTGTGCCATAACCGCCGGGGCACTGGCCAGCCAGCCCAGTATCAATAATCTGCCCACCAGCAGGATCAGGCTTCGCAACCCCGGGAGGCCCGCCTTCTGGTGGGGTCCCGGGCAGACAGATTGGCAGAATGGGATGGGCAATGGCTGGGATCCGGTTGTCAATGTTATGCATGAAGCGGGCAATCAAACAGGCTAAAGTGATGATACACGGGTTGTATTGCCGTTGCGCCCGATACTGCCACAGAGCATGCTGTGTTGTCGGGTTTGGCCGGGTGCTCGTGGATGGCCCTAACAGAATACCATCGAATAATAAGCGGAGATCGTGATGCAGATAGGGGTGCCGAAAGAGGTCAAAAACCATGAATACCGGGTCGGCCTGACGCCGGATTCCGTGCAGGAGTTGGTGTCCGCGGGGCATCAGGTGCTGGTGGAGCAGAATGCCGGGGCGGCCATCGATTTTGCCGACGAGGATTTCCGTCGCGCTGGTGCGGTTATTGTCCCTTCGGCGGCGGAGGTGTTTGCCCGGGCGGATATGATTGTCAAGATCAAGGAGCCCCAGCCGGATGAGTGCCAGATGCTGAAGACCGGACAGCTACTGTTCACCTACCTGCATCTGGCGGCCGATCCCCGCCAGGCTGAACTGTTGCTGAAATCCGGCGCCATTGCCATGGCTTACGAAACCGTAACTGATGATCGCGGGCATTTGCCGCTGCTGGCACCGATGTCTGAAGTGGCCGGTAGAATGGCCGTGCAGGCGGGTGCCCACCATCTGGAGAAAGCGCAGGGTGGTCGGGGCGTATTGCTGGGCGGTGTACCCGGTGTAGCGCCGGCGAGGGTATTGATTCTCGGCGGCGGAGTCGTGGGTAGCAATGCGGCTGGTGTGGCGCTGGGCATCGGTGCCGATGTGACGATTATGGACCGCTCTGTGGAACGGTTGCGTGAACTGGACCGGATGTTTCCGGCGTCGATTCGTTGCGTTTATGCCACTGCGGCGGCCATTGAGAATTACCTGCCGGAGGCCGACCTGGTGATTGGTGCCGTGCTTTTGCCGGGGGCATCAGCTCCCCGGCTGGTCACCCGGGAGATGGTCGGCCGGATGAAACCCGGCGCGGTGGTGGTGGATGTGGCGATTGATCAGGGCGGTTGTTTTGCCACCTCCCGGCCCACCTCCCATCAGGACCCCACCTATGTGGTGGATGGCGTGATCCACTACTGTGTCGCCAACATGCCGGGCGGCGTTGCCCGCACGGCCACCCAGGCCCTGAACAATGTAACTCTGCCGTTTGTTTTGCAACTGGCGGACAATCCTGTGCGTGCGTTGCTGACCAATGCCAATCTGCGCAACGGACTGACCATCCACTGTGGTCGCGTGACCCATAAAGCGGTAGCCGACTCCCTCGGCCACGATTTTACCGATGCCTTTGAAGCACTTAAAAAATAAACAGCACTGAAGAAACAGCAAGTACTTGAAAAAAGCGGGCGCCCGACCTGCTCCGACCCAGTTTCGGAAATACCTGCCGGTAGTTGCAGCATTCCCCGGGAGCTGGGAGAATCCGCGCAGTTTTTTATCACGGTTGTTCAGAGGTTACAGTGACGAAGATCGGTTTGTTCTTTGGCAGTGACGAGGGAAATACCGAATCCATTGCCCACCGGGTTGTCTCCCGTCTGGGGGATGAGGTGGTGGATATTCACGATATCGGTGATGTCACCCAGTTGGAGTTTCTGCCCTATGACAAACTGATTCTGGGTATTCCCACCTGGGATTTCGGTCAGATTCAGTCGGACTGGGAGGACTTCTGGGACGATCTGGAGGCCATCGACTTTTCCGGCAAGACGGTCGCGTTTATTGGCCTGGGAGACCAGTTCGGTTACGGGGATTTCTTTCTCGATGCCATGGGTATGCTGCACGATGTGGTGGTGAAAACAGCAGATCGAGTGGTCGGTCACTGGCCCACGGCGGGCTACGAATTTGACGCTTCAAAAGCCATGGTTGCCGGACAGGCCCTGTTTGTCGGTCTGGGTATCGATGAAGACCAGCAGCCAGCTCTCAGCGCCGAACGACTCAATCGCTGGTGTCGGCAGATACACGGCGAGTTTGGTCTGGCGACGCCGATGGTCGAGCTGGACGATTAGTTGGCTATTCGGGAAATGCCTCAACTTTCCGCGACAAAGACCGCGCGGATCGGTCCCGGATGACCTTCGACCGTGCGGTCATGATCGGTTGTGTCAAGGAAGTCCGGCAGGGATTCATAGGTCATCCATGCCGTTGAACGCTGCTCCTCGATAGACGTTCGGGTGCTGTCCACCAATCTTGGGTTCCGATAGCCGCATTTGCGCAACCAGCTGAGCAGGGTGTCCGCACTTGGCAGAAACCACACATTGCGCATTTTCGCGTAACGCCCTTCGGGCACCAGCACCTCGCCTGGACCGC
This sequence comes from Porticoccus sp., assembly GCA_002707685.1. Classification (GTDB taxonomy): domain Bacteria; phylum Pseudomonadota; class Gammaproteobacteria; order Pseudomonadales; family Porticoccaceae; genus Porticoccus. Next base: position 198,661 of record PANQ01000002.1, read on the forward strand.
CCTCAATAACCAGGGTTTCCAGTATCAGTTGGCCGCCCGGTCGCAGGCAGTCTTTCAATTCTTTGAGGTGGTCCATCGGCGAGCGGCGATGGTAGAACACGCCCATGGAAAATACGCTGTCAAAGCACTGCATTTCGGTCGGCAACTGCTCGATGCCGAGGGGCAGTACATCCACCGGTAGATCGCCAAGGTAATGCTTTAATACATTGAATTGAAAGACAAATTTTGCGGATGGATCAATGCCGATCACCTGCCGCGCACCCTCGCCGAGCATCCGCCAGCAGTGGTAGCCATTGCCGCAACCCACATCGAGGACCAGCCGGTTTTTCAGCGGGGCGATGTGGGGCAACACCCGATCCCATTTCCAGTCCGAGCGCCACTCGGTATCAATGGTCAGGGCAAACAGCTGGTAGGGGCCCTTGCGCCAGGGATGAAGGCCCATCAGGGTCGTGTGCAGCTGTTGGCGCGTCTGCTCGTCGCAGTCCGCGACATCGCCTACCGTAACGGTGGACCGTAAATCGATCCGGGATGGCTCGAGCGGTGGCAGTTGCGCCAGTGTCGCCTGCCAGTCCGGCAGATCGCCCCAGCGCTCTACCGACATACCCTGGGCAAGCTGAGGAGGCAGCTGTGCGGCCCAGGCTTGCAGTGCGGGGTGTTCTGCGTTGGCGAGGCTGGTGAGCAGAGAGGAAAAATTGATCATAGGGGCTTTTGGGTGTGTGGTTGATTGGTGGGCCGCTATTTTATGGCAATCAGCGAGGCGAAGTTGAAGCATTGAAACCAGACATCGACACTGCTGAAACCGGCCTCTCTGAGGCGCTGGCGGTGCACGGCGAGGGTTTCCGGGACCAGTACATCCTCCAGTGCGGAACGCTTCTGGCTGATTTCCAGCTCGCTGTAACCATTGGCCCGCTTGAAATGGTGGTGCAGTTCGATCATCAGTTGCTGGTGCTGGGGGTCCTCAAAGGCCACTTTCTCCGACAGCACCAGCACGCCGCCGGGCTGCAGGCCATCACTGATACGCTGGAGCAGAGCGTTGCGCCGATCGACCGGAATAAACTGCAGGGTGAAATTCAGCACCGTCATGGTGGCGTTGTGTACCGGGATCTGTTCAATATCGCCGCAGACCAGCTCCACGGGGATTTCCCCGTCATCATCGGCCAGAATCTCGCGGCACTGACTGAGCATGGCAGCGCTGTTATCCACGGCAATAATCCGGCAGTCGCTGTGGCGAACATGGTGGCGCATGGCAAGGGTAGACGCCCCCAGGGAGCAACCCAGGTCGTAACATTGGCTGCCGGGCTGAACGTATCGCTCTGCCAGGGTGCCGGTCATGGCGATGATGGTTTCGTAGCCCGGCACCGAGCGCCGGATCATATCGGGAAACACGCGGGCGACCGCCCGGTCGAAACGAAAACCGGCGATCTCCAGTTGTGGTGTGGCGAACAGGGTATCTTTCGTGCTGGTCATGGGGCGTCGTTGTGTTCCAGCAGCAGCGGCGTGATGAGCTTGCGAACAGCGTCCGGCATTGGCCGGGAGCACTGGGCTGCGTAGTCAAACCACACCAGCACGGCCTCGCCCTTCGCCACCAGCACCTCTTTCTGGTGAGCCAGATGGGCCACCGTAAACGATTTGCTGCCGATTTTACTAATCCCGGTGGTAATGACGACCTCGCTGCCGAGGTGAATCTGATGGACAAAATCCACGGCGATATGCGCGAGGATCATCGGCCAGTCAGCGGGGTTGAGGCTGGGGTGGACCAGTCGGAAAATATCGGCCCTGGCCGCTTCAAACCACACCGGCACGACGGTGTTGTTGATGTGACCGAGGGCGTCGGTTTCTGAAAATCGCGGCTGAATACGCAATTCAAACATTACAGCGATACCGGGGTCAGTTGCAGGGCGTCTGCCAGACTGGCCTGATCGGGACTGGTGATCACGGCGGTACTGACATTCTCTGCCACCAGATAGGTGGCGGCCACCCGACGCAGATCATCCAGTGTGGTTTCCCTGACCCGGTTGCGGAAGGTTTCCCTCACTTCGCGGCTGCGGCCATAGAGCTCCGCCTGAAAGGTTTCCTTGGCCTCGCCCGCCGGGGACCCGGGTTTGTCGATCGAGCTGATCACACCGAGAATGGCTTCTTCGACCTGTTGCCACTGGTGTGTTTCATTGTGCAGCCATTGCAGTGCCCGGTCGAAGTCACTGAGGGTGTCTTCGAGACGGGGGTCGCGGTATGAGAAGAAGCGGAACGCGGCGATGTTGTTTTCCTGGCTGGCCCCTCCGCCGTAGGCACCGCCCTGTTCGCGGATGGCGCGGTGCAAATAGCCATTGCGCAGAAAACCGCCCAGCACGGTCAGCGGTGCGGCATCCGGATGAGACAGGGGCACCGTGGGGTAGGCTTTGGCGCAGAAATTGACTTGGGTGCTGGCCTTCCACAGCTCCGCCACCCGTCGATGCAGTTCCGGTTGCTGAAAGGCATTGAACCCTTCGCCGGTAATCGGTGTGAACTGCTGCTGAATGACTGCCTGATAGTCCGCCAGTCGGTCATTTTCGCCCACCACCAGAAATTGCCGCGGCGCGCTCAACACCTGTCGGTGGATGGCGGCCAGTTCGGCGGCCAGCCTGTCCACCAGGGTGCTGTCGGACAGACTGCTATCCAGTTGTTTGATATAGCGGATACCTGCCAGGCCACCCCAGCGATGTGCCAGATCCGCGCCCGGGCTGATCCCGCTGCAGGCCGCCGCCATGGCCAGCTGGTGGCCACTGCCGGTGACGCTGGCCTCACGGCTGGCGCGGGTCTGGGCAATCAGTTCGCGGATCCGGTTCAGTTCATCGAAGCGAACCTGTTCCAGTGTCGCCTGCATGAGGTCGGTGAGTTCGGATTGATGTCTGGCCAGTCCCTTGCTGGACAGAACCAGGTGTCCGGACAGATCCTGTGGGTTGTCCGGCTTGCCGCGAACGGTGGCGTAGGAGTGAATGCTGCCGCACACTTTCGATTGCCATAGCTGGGTCGCCAGGTAATCCCGGTCGCCAATCCCCAGTTCTGTCAGGCTGTTGCAGTAGATCGGTAGCAGGTCGAGTTGTGCTTCGCTCAGGGCCGGCAGCGGCAACAGGATCTGTTGATAGACCAGACCGTTGGTGCCTGTGCCGTAACTGGTCAGGGCCAGTGGGCGGGTTTTTCGTTCAGTGGCCGCCACATAGTCCATATGCGTAGGAATGTCGTCCAGACCCACTTTGGGCAGGATGGCATCGTCATCCTTCTGTTGCTGACGCTGGTTGAGAATCTCGGCCTGTTCCACAATTGCCTGTTTGCCCGCGTCATCGAGATCGGCTTTGATGGCAGCGAGCTTGTCTGCTTCCTCTTTTTCACGGCGGGCGGACAGCTCCCGGTCCGGACTCATGGTGAGACGCACCCGGTGGGGGTTGTCCAGCAGTAGCCGGCGGGCAAGTTGCTTGATGTAGTCGGGGTCCTGGATCAGGCGCCTGAGTTTTTCCAGTACCGGGTCCAGGTTCAGCAATGCGATGGGGTCACCGCGGTGGGTGGCGCTGGTAAGTGCGGTCAGAAGCAGTTGCAGGCCATAGGGGAAATTGCCGCCACCGATTTCACGCTGTTGCAGCTCCAGCTGGTGGAGGGAAGCCGCCAGTTGCTCTTCCGGGATGCCATTCTCTGCCACGTCCTCGAGCACCGAGAGCACCAGCGCCTGCAATGCATCGGCACGATCCGGTTCGCTACCCTCGATCCCGCAGACAAAGCAGAGCTCGCGCTGGGAGTCATCCAGCCCGCACAGTGGCGAGGGCGATGAACCCAGTTCGGTGGTTTCCAGTGCCTTTAGCAGCGGGGAGGCGCTGTTGTCGAGCAACACGCTGCACAGCAGGTGTGCCTCCATGGTGGCTTCCAGGTCGGTGGCCTTGCCGAGCAACCAGCCCATCACGATGTGGGTGCGGTTGTCGCTGCTGCCTTCCTCGTTGAACGGATAGCTGGCTTCAACAGTCACCGGGTCGCTGTAGCGCTGTTCGTCGGGGACGGAGATTTCCGTGTCCAGCCGGTCGAAACGCTGCAGGGCATGGTTTTCAATGTCGGTCTGCAGCTCCGTCACCGGTATATCGCCGAAGGTCATGAAAATGGCATTGGTGGGATGGTAGTGGGTTTTATAGAAAGCCTTTAATTGCGTGTAACTGAGATCGGGTATACGGGCCGGATCGCCGCCGCTGTTGTAGTGATAGGTGGTGGTGGGGTAGAGGTGTTCGCAGAGGGTCTGCCACAGGGTCGAGGGCACGGAACTCATGGCCCCTTTCATTTCGTTATAAACCACGCCCTTGTAGACCAGCGGCGAGTCGGTATTGCCGGGCTCGGCAAATTCCACCCGGTGGCCTTCCTGGCGGAAATCCAGTTCGTCCAGTCGCGAAAAAAATACCGCGTCCAGATAGACATCCAGCAGGTTGTCAAAATCCTTGCGGTTCTGGCTGGCAAAGGGGTAGGCCGTCCAGTCAGAGCTGGTAAGGGCGTTCATAAAGGTATTCAGGGATCGTCGAATCATCATGAAAAAAGGATCGCGTACCGGGTATTTTTCGCTGCCGCAAAGGGCAGTGTGTTCCAGTATGTGGGCTACCCCGGTGGAGTCCTCGGGCACGGTGCGCAACGCCACCAGAAAAACGTTTTCCGGATTGTCGGCGTTGATATGAATATGCTGGGCACCGGTTTTTCGGTGGCGGTATTCCGCCACGTCAATATTCAGGGAGTCGATGCGCTCGCTGCGCAGAAACTCAAAGGCGGGATGTGCCTGTGTCGTCATATTCGGACCTCGGTTATCGGGTGTTCGGGCAAAGGGCCATTCTACCTGTGGGCCGGGTGCTTAGCCACGCCGGATATGGGGTGGGGTCAGACCAGCGCCAGTGCTTTAAGGGTCAGTAAACCGCCGGTGACGGTCAGCATGCCCAACAGGGTCGACAGCACTACCATATTGGCGGCCAGCTCGCCGTTGCCCCCCATGGACTTCACCTGAATAAAGCTGGCCACCGCTGTGGGTGTTGAGGTCAGCAAAAACAGGATTCCCAGTGCCATGCCACTGACACCGAGCCAGGCGGCCGTGCCGACAATCAGCAGCGGTGTCACCACCAGTTTCAGTATAGCTGCAGTAAGTGTGCTGGCACCGGAGTGTTTCAGTGCCCTGAGGTTCATTGAGGCGCCAATGCAGAGTAGTGCCAGTGGCAGGGTCATCTGGGCAAAGTAGTTGCCGGTGTCCTCCAGAAGGGCTGGTAATGGCAGCCCGCCGAGCTTGAACAGAAAGCCCAGAGCGATCCCGATCAGTAGCGGGTTGGTGAGTGTATTGCGCAGCATCCTCCTCATCGGAGATTGGCCGTCACCGGTCTGGATGGGGTTGAGCGCCACTACTGCGAGTACGTTGTACAGCACGGTCAACAGGGCAATGGGCAGAGCGGCGGTTGCCAGACCAGTCTGCCCATAGGCATTGCCACAAAATGCCAGCCCGATGACCGCCAGATTACCCCGGAAAACACCCTGTACGAAGATGCCGCAATCGGCCTTGTTTTCGCCATTGAATAACCGGCCAATGGGCCAGGCCAGGGCGAATATCAACACCGTCAGGGGGATCGCCACCAGCAAGGGCAAACCCATGGCAACGCTTCCCATATCTGCCCGGTAGATACTGAGAAACAGAATCACCGGCAGCCCCACCTTGAATACCAGGTCGGATGCCGGCTGGATAAACGCGGTGGGAATCAGGCCGACTTTTTTCAGCAGCAGACCCAGCAGGACCACCAGGAAAATCGGGCCGGTAATTGACAGCGCAAAGCCCAGCAGGGCGAGGGGAGCGGTTTCGTTCATAACAGCCGATCAGAGAAACTGTCCATCATCATACCAGCCCGGTTGCCCTGACAATATGGCGGGTCTATTGCACTGACATAAAAAAACCTCCACCGCTGGGGTGGAGGTATCAAGGTCTGAAGGTGGGATTGGCAATCAGAATGCGTATTCAATACCGACGGAGGCAGTGCGCGGTTTATTGGGGCGTGCGCCATCGGGTAGGCGGGAAACAATCTCCTCCCGGTCAAACACGTTGTCCACTTTGGCGTAGACCACCGTGTCCGGATTGACGCTGTAACGGCTGATCAGGTCCACTACAAACAGGCTGTCGGTTCTGCCGAGCCTCGAGCCATTGTCGCAACCGATATTGCTGCATAATCTGTCGGTGTATTTGGCGACCATGTAATTATTCCAGCCCATCGGGGTTTCAAGCCCGGCGCGAAGACTGAAGGTATTTTTGGGTATGTCTGCCAGTCGGTCACCTTTTTCAAAACCGAGAGCCCCTTCATCTTCACTGATTTCAGCCTTGGTATAGGTGTAGGAGAGGTCTACCGGAATCATAAAGTCGCCGGCCTGGAAACGGTTGCCCGCAGTCAGCTCAATGCCCTGGATAACCGCTTCTCCGGTGGTAAAGCTGCCACTGGTATCGCCATTGCTGCAGGGGTTGGCAACTGAACAGTTTTCGGTTTTGTTGTCGAAGTCGCTATAGAAACCGATCATTTCGGCAAAGAAGCTGTTTTCGTTGAAACGGACCCCGGCTTCATAGTTGATGCTGGTTTCCGGATCCTCGCGTTCCGAAGCACCGCCACCCAGGGGTGAAAAGCCGCGGTGTACCCCGGCCAGTACCTGCCATTGGTCGTTCAGGTCATAGGTAAACGAAACACCCGGCAGGAGCTCTTCTGAACGGTTGGATTTTTTACTGCTGATAGTATTGCGGGATTCATCCGTATAGCGCTCCTCCGACGAATGCACTTTCTCGTAGCGGAGGAATAAATTCAGTGCCAGTGCGTCGGTAACCTGCCAGTTGTCCGTCAGCCAGAACGAGATGGCCTCGGCATCTTCCACGCGATTGTCGCCACTGGATATCGGATTGGTGCTCACATAGACCAGCTTGCCATCCACCTGATCGTAGACATCTACCGGTTGCAGTCGATCCACCTCATCTTCGTGGGCGCGACCACCGATGTTGAGCTGGTGTACACCCATGTCTACGGCAAAATTCAGTTCCAGGCCGTAGGATTCGTATTCGCGATCATTGTTTTTGTAGGTCAGGCCCGTCGTATCGGCGGTGCCATCGAGAATTGCCTGAGCGTTGGCATCCCCCCCGTTGGCCGCGTTAATCAGGGCGCTACCGCCGCTCAACTTCAACCAGTTGCGGGAAAACTCATTGTAGTAGCCGGTGGCCGTCATCCGCACACTGTCGGTCAGATCAAGGTTGTAGATGGCGCTATAGCGCTTGTGCCGCAGGCTCATTTCATCCGGCAGGGACAGTCCGTAACGGCGTTTCGGGTTGTCCCGGAAATCGGCATCGGTGAGTCCGAGGTAGGTTTCATCGGATACTTCCTCGGAATACTGGGCTTTTAACAACAGACTCTGCCCCTCGATTTCCCACAACAATTTGCCCATGTAGTCTTCGATGTCATAACCGGTATCGCGACCGCTGCGGTCAATTTTTTTGAAGCCGTCTGCATCGCGCTGCACGGTTTCCAGCAGCCAACCGAAGTTCCCCAGTGCGCCGCCACCGAACCTGCCGCCATAGTTCAGATGCAAGTCCCGCATGCCGTCCTCACCGGCAGCCAGCCGCAACTTGCCGCTATTCTCCTCGGGGATCGGTGTGGATCTCAGGTTGACGATGCCGCCGGTGGTCTGGGGGCCATAGCGCAGCAGGGGCGCCCCTTTCAATACTTCAATGGAATCCATGCGCATTGTGGTGGGGAAGGAGTAGGCAGCTGGTCCCGCATAGGGCGCGGGTGCGATCATAATACCGTCTTCCAGCAGGGTGATTTTTGAGGAGCGCTCCGAGGTGGCACCGCGGATACCGATATTCGGGCGCAGACCGAAACCATCCTCTTCGCGGATATAGATGCCGGGAACTGTTTTCAACAGCTGGTTGATGTCAGTGGACGCCTCGATAGCGATCTGCTCCTGATCAATCAGGGCGCCGGAGCCGGCGAGTTCCTGGACGTCTTCCCTGGAGCCGATGATAGAGATGGTTTCAATGTCGGTTCTTGTCTCGTCCACTGCCATTGCCACCAAGGGCAGTGTCAGTGAAGCGGTGAAAATAGAGAGAGAGAGTTTGTTGGCCATGGGTGATTCCGAAAATGATTTGGTTGTTAAAGTGCGCTTGTCTCGAAGTGTGATAATGCTAATCCAAATGGTAACCATTATCAATTATAATCTGTCGAGAGGGCCCAGATTTTGAGAGCAGGGGTAAAAAGCAGGATTATTTTCGGTGTCAATTATTCAGTAGGGTTGAATGAGAACCCGCCTGGAAAAACAGCAAAAACCCGGTAGAACCCGGGTTGATGGGGGGGTGAAGGACGTCTATCAGTCAGTGGGTTTCCTAGTCGAGCAGGTATTAAAGCCCAGCAAGCTATAGACCGGACAATTACCTGCCAGTGCCGTGACAAGGGGAATGACACCTATCCAGCCCCAGGCCGTTTGTGGTCCAACAAATACCAGGGCGATCAAGACCAGTCCCACCACAAGCCGAAGCAGGCGATCTACGGTACCCAGATTAATTTTCATAATAATGTTCTCCACGTTGTGTTCTATTGAGTATGGATGTCACGGGGCAATTCTGATTTGATGGTGATCAATCAGAGGGCAGGTATTCTCATGCCGGTCCGAACCCTCGTGTCGGTTGTGTGTTTAAAGGATAGACCATGACGCGTTTTCGTTCGTTTCTTTGCCTGACGCTTCTCGGCGGACTGACCGTCGTGTTGCCCATTGCACTGCTGGCAATGATCTTCCTGTGGCTGTTCGATCTGGTGGCAGGTCTGATCAGTCCCCTCACCGGCCTGTTGCGGGAGCAGGCCACGATCAGCGAATTTCTGGCTTTGCTGGTGGTGCTGCTGTTGATCCTGGGCAGTTGTTTTGCGGTCGGGCTGTTGATCAGAACCCGTCTGGGTAACTGGATGCACGGCCATATGGAGATCTGGCTGACCCGGCTGGCCCCGGGTTATCGCACTATCCGGGCGATCGTAACGCAGTTGCTCGGCGGTAGTGGTGAAACCACCTTGCTCAGCGGTCAGACCGCACTGGCAAAAATCTACGGCGCGGATTCACCGGTCACGGTAACGGCGATTGTGACCAGCCGTCACGGGGATGGTGCCTATACGGTATTCGTGCCCACTGCCCCGATTCCGACGTCCGGGATGACCTACCACCTGCCCGCTGACTGTGTGCAGATACTGGCGCATGTCTCCGTGGAGGAGGCTATGCGTACCATTATCGCCTGTGGGTCGGGTTCCGCTGAAATGCTGGTCAGAAATGCGCGGGAAGCGTCGGAAAAAGTCAGAGATTACGAGGAGTAACAGACAGTTCTAACGGAGTGACCTATGCTGGGAGGTGTAGGAAACCATGATATGGCATCAGGTACTGGGGCGGAATAATGATAGATAACAGTAACCCCGTTCGGGGCGGGCACCCGTGGTTGGCCCTGCTGGTGATGTCGATGTTTTTGCAGGCCTCCTGCTCTTCCGTCTCGCAAACCCGGGATGCCCTGCGCACGGCAGAGGTCTGCTGCGATGACTTTGCGGCGATGTCCTTTCCCGTCATCCACTCGGTCAACCCATCGGATACCCCGGTCGTGGTCGAGCTGAATGATCGTTCACCGGTATACCCGTTCAGAACGGGCAAGAGCTATTTTTCGGCATATGCCCTCAGTCACGGCCAGCCGGGCAGCGATCTGCTGTTGATGTTCGCGCCGGGTCGGTTCAATGCCCTCAACAGCGGGACCTTTTGCCCGATAGTGACTTACCTGAACAGCCAGCACGAACCGATTGCAAGCGAGGATCTGGTGATCCGCTGGGTCTCGAGCGATAAATCCAGGACCGGCTATTGGACAGCAGCACAAACGGTACCTGCGGCAGCGAGTTACCTGATTGTCCATACTTCGGATGAGATGCTGTCGCGTCAATTATCGATCGACGCCGTGACAGAAAATCAGACCATTATGGTGGGTTATGCGGTGGCGACCATACCTGTGACCCGCGCGGCGGGCTATCGGTGTCTGCCGGTTGGTGAGGTGCAAGTGATTCTGTTGGGCTGACTGTTACAGCCGGACGATAACCTGAACAATGTCAGGTGATGCTAGCAATGTCATATACGTTATTTGCCGATCTGATACTGATACTTCACGTGGGGTTTGTTCTGTTTGTAGTGGGAGGGCTGCTGCTGATTGTGCTGGGCAACCTGTGCCACTGGCGATGGGTGAACCGGTGGTGGTTCCGGTTGGCGCATCTCGGTGCGATCGCCGTGGTGGTGGCTGAATCCTGGGCCGGGTGGGTCTGTCCGTTGACGACCTTTGAGCAGTGGTTGCGGGCCAGGGCAGGGGATATCAGTTACAGTGGCAGTTTTATTGAACACTGGTTGCAGGAGTTGCTTTATTACGATGCGCCTAACTGGGTGTTTCTACTGATTTACTCCCTGTTCGGGTTACTGGTGTTGGCCAGTTGGTGGCTTTTCCCTCCGACTCCTCGCACTGGCAAAAAATAGCTGAGCGGGATTTACCGGTTGCTGTGATTAAAAAAAGAAAAGGATTCCCTGTGATTACCGTTGCCACATTTTCCTTTCCCCATGAGGCACACATTGCCAAGTTGAAACTGGATGCCAAGGGAATTCCTGCATTTGTCGCCGATGAGCACACCATCAATATGCAGTGGTTGTATTCTTCTGCCATAGGCGGGGTGAAACTGCAGGTGCCGGCACCATTTGTCGAGCAGGCGACCCAGGCATTGGCGGAAGATTTCTCCGACCTGTTCGACAGCGACGAAGAGAATGACCGGGACCAGCTGAGCTGCCCGGCCTGTGGCGGTCAGAAGCTGACACCATTCATTCGCGGCAAAAAACCGGCCTTTGTGGTGTTTCTGTTGTTGGGGTTCCCGCTGTTTTTTTACCGGCGCGGTTTCAGATGCGATGTCTGCGGAACCTTTGTGGCGTCGCCATGAGAGCTGCTGTGCTCACTGTTTGCCGCGCTTCATGTCTCTGATGATAAAGCGACCCGGGTGTATCGCCTGACGCAAATCCTGCTCCAGTGGTGGAACCTCACCGCAAATCTGACTGGCCAGCAATTCTGCGCACAGCGGTGCGTAACTCATGCCCCGGGAACCGTGGCCGCAGTTCAGGTACAGGCCCGGCCAGCAGGCGCCCGCCACCGGGATGTGGGCCCGGGCATTCTTTCGCAACAGGGCATAATCCAGCCGGTAGTGTTCGGCAATCGGTGCCGGTCCGGCGATAGGCAGGTAGTCCGGGGTGGTGCAGCGGAAGGCGGCACGGCCGTCGAGGTGGTTTGCATCCACAGGGTCAAACAGGGCAGCGGCTTCCGGGGCTGTTTTCTGCAACTGGGCCAGGTTGTCCCGATGATCCTCCTCACGCAGCGTGGTGCAGGTTTCGCCAATATTGTAGGTGGCCCCCAGGGTATGGATCCCCTCACTGGCCGGGGCCAGATAGCCTTCGCCGCAGATCACCGCTTTGAGTTGATTGCTGTCCGCGGTGGCGGGCAGGCAGCTGATTTGACCGCGAATCGGTTTTAACGGCAGGTGTGCCGTCTGGGTAAATGCCGCACTGCCTGTGCCACTGGCAATCACGGCCACTGACGCAGTGGCTGACAGGGTGCCGTGTTGGTCATATGCCTGCCACTGATGCTGTTCATGGTGGAGAGTGGCGATAGTAGCCGTCTGGCGACGGATCAGTGGGTGGTCAGTCAGTGCCCGGCAGACAGCGACGGGTTTGATCCAGCCCAATTGGGGAAAGAACAGCCCAGCTCCAATGCCGAGTGATATACCGGCGATCTCATTCAGTTGACTCCCGGTCACCAGTGCAACCAGTTCCGCCGGATGTTGCCGGGCGAGCGCTTCAAACAGCGGCAGCTCATGCTGATCCTTCGGCAGAACCAGCACACCGCATGGGCTGCCGGTGGCTTCCTCCCCGAGAAAACGTTGGTGATAACGGCTGGCATGGAGTAATGCCATTAGGCCAAACCGGCTCAGAGGTGAGCGTTGGCTGGACAATTTGGGATAGAGAATAGCCTGCGGGTTTCCCGAACCTTCACTGGCCAGTTGGGGATGTTGTTCGATCAGGGTGACACTGATACCCCGATCGGCCAGTGATCTGGCTGTGGTGCACCCGGCAATGCCGCCACCAATCACCAGGGCAGATGACGGAGGACTGAGTTGGGGAGGTAGATACCAGGGTGGTTGGAATTCCGCATTGTGGCTGGCTGGTTGCCAGTCAATGTCCGATACGTCTGGTGCGATGGGTTCTGCCATATGCCCGCACAGCATGTGCAGTTTTTGGCCGAATCCCGACACTTTCTGCACTTCGAAACCGGCGGCCTGAAGGCCGCGACGAACCGAGCCGGCGGCGGTAAAGGTACTGAATGTGGTTCCCGGGACGCTCAGCCTGGCGAGGGTCTGAAACAGATCGTCTGTCCACATTTGCGGGTTCTTTGCCGGGGCAAAACCATCCAGGAACCAGGCGTCCACAACAGGGTTGTTCCGGGATGAAAAAAGTGGATGATCGCTCCCTGACAGACTGGCGAACATGGTGTTGGCATCGCCGTAAAGCAGGGTAAGTACAATGCGCTTGTTGGCCAGGTAAAGCCGATGAATGCCCGGAGTCGGTGGTGGGTACTGTTCGATAAGTGCATTGGCCAGCCCCGACAGCGTCGGCCAGAGGGATAAAGCCTGTTGTAGATCTGACCGGGATAAGGGATATTTTTCCGCAGAGATAAAATGCAGTGTGCCGCTGCTGATTTGATCCAGCCAGAGACTGGCGGCCGTAAGGAAGTTCAGGCCGGTGCCAAACCCGGTTTCACCGATGGTAAAAAAGGGGCGTGTAGAGATTGTCCAGCGCTGTGGCAGCCCGTTATGGTGCAGGAAGACATGGCGGGCTTCCGACAGGCCGCTGGTGCGGGAAAAGTACCTGTCATCAAAATCTGTGGCGTGCGGCTGGCCCTCTGCATCCCAGTTTATGGTCGCCCGTTGTAGCATATCTGCGGTAGGTTCAGGCATTGATAGGTCCGTAGCTGTGGCAGCGGCCATATTATCAGTAGATCAAGCCCTTGGCTTGATCGGTATTTTTCAAACAGGAGAGCCAGATGACGCAGGGTTTAAGTATGGATATTTCGATGATTTATATCGCTCTCAGCGGTCTGCTAATGGTAGGGCTGGCTGTGGATGTGGTGCGTGGACGTCTTAAATATCAGGTGGGTCTGGGGGATGGAGGCCACGAAGCCCTCGGTCGCCGTATCCGGGTTCACGGCAATGCCGTAGAATATCTGCCCATCGGGCTGTTGTTGCTGCTGGCGGTCGAGAACTCCGTCTCCAGTGGTTTGCTGGTACATCTGCTCGGCGGTCTGTTGGTCTTCTGTCGGCTGTTGCATGCGTTTGGTTTGCGCAAGAGTGCCGGCACATCCCTGCCGCGCTTTATTGGCACGGCCGGTACCTGGAGCATGATGCTGGTTTCAGTCGGATTGATTCTGGCGAACAGCTTTTAGTCCCGGATAGAGTGGCAATGCTGTGAATTCGTGACTGTTAGTAAGCCGGGTGCACTGTCCTAACAGCGCCATCATCACTTTGTAGGTCATTTGCTATCGAGGTGAAATTCCCGGAGGATCTGGGCGCACCAGCGTTCAATGCGCTGGTCGGTGAGTTCAAACTGATTTTCCTCGTCTATTGCCAGACCGACGAAGTGTGTGCCGTCAGCTGTGAGCGCCTTGGAATCGCTGAACTGAAATCCTTCCACCGGCCAGAACCCCACGGTGGTTGCGCCCAGCGTGCAGACTTTTGCCCAGAGAAATCCCAGTGCGTCGAGAAACCATTCCGGGTAGCCGATCTGGTCGCCCAGACCGAACAGTGCCACTGTTTTATCGGAAAAATCGACGTTGTCCAGGGCCTCCCAGCAGTTTTCCCAGTCCTCCTGCAGCTCGCCGTAATCCCAGGTGGGAATGCCGAGTATCAACAGCGGGTAGTTTTCCATCAAGCTGACGGGGGTCTCTGCCACGTTGTACACATCCACCCGGTCTTCACCGAGGCGGGCCGCTATTGTCTCGGCCGCCATTTCGGTATAGCAGGTGGATGAGCCATAGAACAGGCCGATAGGTGCTTGAGTCATGGGATACATGTAATTGACGTTGAACAGGGTTCGATTCTACGGATTTTGTTATCACTGTGCATGCCCGGTCGGCAAGTCAGTGGTTTTCCAGACCGCTGTGCAATCCCCGGCGGTACGCGCTAATGGCGGGAATCAGTGCGATGACAAAAGTAGTGACAAATGCCAGTCCCAATGCGTTCAGGGTCGTGACGGTAATGATCTGGTCGCTGAGAAACAGGCCGTACCGCTCGCCGAGCATTGGTCCGGCTACCGTGAGAGCCCCCTTCAACAGGCCGACGGCAACGACGGCTCCGGCGGCTACCAGCAGCAGTGCCTCCAGTTCCAGCAACATCAACAGAGTCAGTGGCCGCAACCCGAGAATCCGCAACAGGGCAATCTCCCGCTGTCTCTGTTGCAGCGTCGATAACAGCATAGTTGCCAGCCCCAATAGGGATGCAAACAGTACCAGCAGGGCGATAAAACCGAGGGTTTTTTCTACCCAGGACATCAGTTGCCACAATTCCGAAAGCGCCACACCGGGCAGAATGGCCATCAGTGGTTCGTCTGGGTAACGATTGATTTCACGTTGTAAGCGAAAGGTGGATAACCGGTTGTTCACGCCGATCAGGATTGCCGTGACGGAGTCCGGCTCAAGGTCTTGCTCCTGCCCGGGGTTTGTGTGTTGGTGAGTAGCCACCCGTGTGCCGCTCTGCCAGTCGCGGTGGATACTGTCCAGGTCCTTTAGATTAATGTGCAGTGTGCGATCTACGGGGGTGCCTGTGGGTTTGAGAATACCGGTCACCTGAAAAGGAGAATCCCTGTGCAGGGAAAAACTGGTGGCCGCCATGCCGTGGGCCAGCACCAGACTCTCGCCAATCCGGTAGTTGAGCTGACTGGCGACCTCAGCGCCAATCACCACATCAAAAGGTTGTTCAAAGGGCTCCCCCTCGGCAAACCCCAGTGGTTGCTGATGGCCATAGCGGAAGTGCTGAAAGTAGGCATCGGTGGTGCCGAGTACCGGATATCCCCGGTGGGAGTCCCCCAGTGACAGGGGAATTGCCCAGGCTACATCCGGTTTTTTTGCCAGTGTTTGAAAACTGTGCCAGTCGATATTGTTGGTGGCACCACCGAGACGGAACACCGAGTACAACAGCAGGTTCAGCTGCCCGGTGCGCGGACCGACGATCAGATCCACCCCGGAGACAGCCTGGCTGAAACTGTGTTTGGCCTCTTGGCGGATATGACCGATACCGAGCAGTACGAACAGGCAGATGGCAATGGAAAACACGGTGATCAGTGCCGTGGTGCGGCGACTCGCCAAACTGTGCAGGGCAATTTTAATCAGCATGTTTGTCTCCTGACCGGTTTATCTCGGCAAGCGCTGTCACCCGCTGAAATTGCCGACCGAGGCTGTCGTCGTGACTGACAAAAATCAGCGTGCTCTGCCATTCACGGGTCAGGGCCAGCAGATGCTGTACAAAGCTGTCGCGGAGTTGGCTGTCCAGTGCCGAGGTGGGTTCATCGGCAATCAGGATTTCGGGGGCATTGACCAGTGCCCGGACAATCGCAACACGCTGTTGCTGACCTGCACTGAGTCGTGTGGGGTGCTCGGACAGCAATTGCTCGTCCAGTTTCAGTGTGTCGAATAATAGGCCAGAGCGCTCCAGAGCCGCGGCTGTTGTCGTCCCACCAAGCTTTGCCGCCAGTAACAGGTTATCCCTCACACTGAGGTAGGGAATGAGATTGAACTGCTGAAACACCACCCCGATATGGGAGGCTCGAAAATGATCCCTCTGGCGGGCACTGCGCTGAGCCAGGTTGACCCCGAGGACTTGCAGTGTGCCGGATCGGGCACAGAGCGTGCCACTCAACAGATTTAGCAGGGTGGTTTTGCCGGAACCCGAGGGTCCTTTCAGGAAAATCTGTTCACCTCGGGCAATTTGCCAGTGAGGGATATCCAGCACGGCAGTACGCCTGTTACCGGGATACTGGAAAGTCAATTGGTCAATGGAAACTGCATGGGTCTTGTCTGTGGAATTTTGCATCGTTTTTTGGTGTCTGGGTGACGGCTTTACTGGTTTGTTTAGGCTATAAATGATACAACATATCTCTTTTCGTTTTGCCAAAAATTTACCGAATAAGCAAAAAGGATTTACAGGATGAAAAGTGGGCACCGCTTTGCACGTTTAGCGTTACTTGTCGGCAGCCTGTGGTTGTGTATGACCTGCGCTTTGGCGATGGCTGATAAGGGCGCGGTGTTTGAAAAGGAGGATTTCAGGACTGTCGAGTGGACCGAGCTGATGCCCGATGGCGACCTGAATGCATTGATGAATCCCCCTGATTATCTGTCCGATATCGAAGACGGGGGTGAGGAGGATGTGCTGGAAAGTCCCATTCGAGGCACCGGAGACCCTGCCGGGGATCGTTACCAGCAGGCATTGACCTCCACCGAGATAAGGCCGGAATTTGATGGTCAACTGATACGCATTCCCGGGTTTGTGGTGCCGCTGGATTTTGATGAGCGGCAGCGGGTGACGCGGTTTTTCCTGGTGCCATTTTTCGGTGCCTGTATCCATGTGCCACCGCCTCCACCCAATCAGATAGTCTACGCAGAGAGCGAGAAGGGCTTTGAGCAGGCGTCTCTCTATGACGCTTTCTGGCTGAGTGGCCGGATCAGTACCACCATGACGGAGAATGACATGGCCGTTTCAGCCTATGCCATAGAGGTAATGGCGGTTGAGGTCTATCAAGAATAGCTCGGGATTGATAGCTGTTAAGGCAGCAGACAGTGGGTCAGCCACTGTTCCATCTGTTGCTCATCCCCCTGTCGCCGGGTTATCTGCTCCACGCGACTGTCGGCGGTTTCGTCTATAAAGTCACTGGTGGTTTCGCCATCGGTCCGGTTGAAACGCAAAATACCTCGATTGGTGATAAACACACCTTTCAATCTGATGGCAGGGGTCTGGTTGAGCAGCGCCATCAATTTACGGTAGTCGAATACATGGTTGGGTTCGAAAATCCAGCCGTTGCTGAAGTAACCTTCTCCCTGGTGGTCAATTCGCAAATACCCTTGCTCTGGCATGGGAGGCAGTCCCTCCTCATAGTCCATGCTCGGGGTGTTGTGCCGTTGGGTGTGTGTGGGGACAGCAACGGCACGGCTGGGTTGATCCAGCAGGTCGGGTTC
The DNA here is from genome assembly GCA_002707685.1 of Porticoccus sp. Lineage (GTDB taxonomy): Bacteria > Pseudomonadota > Gammaproteobacteria > Pseudomonadales > Porticoccaceae > Porticoccus. Next base: position 215,981 of record PANQ01000002.1, read on the forward strand.
CATCGCCCCCCTGGTCAGGGGTATCACTGGCTGTGACAGGCCGTTTTTGTCCAGAAAGGAGTGCAGTTGTGGTAGGTTTTTGGCACTGTACAGGTCCGCTTTATTGGCCAGGATGATATCAGCTGCCTGCAGTTGCTGATTGAATACCGCGTGGTCGTGGTAGCGTTTATCAGTGATATGGCGGGCATCTACCAGGGTCAGAGTGGCCTGTAGTGACAGCACCTCGCGGTAATATTCCCCACTCAATAATTCCAGTAATTCGCGGGGGTGCCCCAATCCTGTGGGTTCGATCAGCAGCCGCTGTGGTCGAGCACGGCTCAATAACAGGTTGAGGGCAATCTGGAGGTTCAACTGGTTGGTGCAGCACAGGCAGCCGCCAGGTACTTCCCGAACAAGGATGTTGTCAGTCTCCCCGCTCTGATTCAGTAACGCGGCATCGATACCCACCTCGCCGAATTCATTGATCAGTAATGCCCAGCGTTGTTGCGGTGGTTTGTGAGCCAGCAGATGGCGTATGGCGGTGGTTTTTCCGGCACCGAGAAATCCGGTGATGATATTGGTGGGAATCTGTTTCAGGGGGGCAGCCTGGCTACCCCTGGAATCAGGCGGCACTTGTCTGGCTGCATTCGTCGCAGAGGCAATGCAGTTCCAGTTGGTGGTTGATCAGGTGGTAACCTGCTTTGGTGACATTAATGTTCAGTGCGTCAATGATCTCCTTGCCAATCGCAATTTCCTTGACCTTATTGCAGTGGTCACAGATCAGGAACTGGGGCACCTGGTGTTGGTGGTTACAGGCAATGTGGGAGCAGGCAATAAACTTGTTTTCCGATACCAGTTTGTGGGCCAGGTTTTCAGTCATCAGGAAATCCAGCATTCGGTACACAGACATGGGCGGGACGGATTCGTGAAACTGTTGTTGATAGCGCTCGGCCAATTCGTAGGCGGACAGGGGGCTGCCAGAACGCAATAACAGAATCAGAATATTTTTGCGCTTGGGTGTCAGTTTGGCACCTGGGTGGTTGCAGTGCTCTTCCGCTTTTTTGATCACTTGATCCAGTGTCGATATGCCCATGGCTAGTCCACTTCCAGTTGCGAGTGTGAGGGGGTCATTGTGGCAGCGCCCTGGCTCCCGGGCAAAACCCACGAAGCCTGGATTCTACGGATACCGGGGAAGCGGGAAAAGAGGTCTGTAACGATCCGGGTGAGTTTTTCCGATTGGTGGCAGTGGAACAGGTAGCGGGCCGTGAACTCGGTGTGCTGCTGATGTTCCTCTATATCGTGCTCGTGCTCGTGCTCGTGCTCGTGCTCGTGCTCGTGCTCGTGTTGATAGTTATCACGGTCATCATTGGTGTGGCGGAGGTGGTCGTAGGGCTGTTCAACCTGCACTCTGATAGCCCGGCATTCCGTGCCCGGAAAGGTAAACCGCGCCTGTGGCGAGCTGAGTAATTTTCCCGCCCGTTCAATGGCGGCCTGTTGTCGATGGTCGCGGGGTGGGTGTTCAAAGCCCACCAGGTTCATGGCCGGGCTGCGAAATTCCAGAAGCAGCCGGTCATTATCCAGGGCGGCCTGCAGTTCTGCTTCGCCATGCACATGGGGGCTGTGCTGTTGCGACGAGCGGTCGGCGGCACCCTGTGCCGTAACGTTGCTGGTGATTAATGCACACAGCAGTACCGACAGAGTGATGAAAAGAACTTTGACACTAATCATAGTCTGGCCAGTTGTTTGATGGCGCATTGTTGTAAAAAAAGGCCCCCGAAGGGGCCGAAGGACCCTCGACTATACAGGTTGGATGGATTACCCAAAGTCCAGTGATAGCATCAATCTGGCTGCGCCGGAGGGCATGGGAGGAGATCGGTGGACGGCCCCCCGGCCTTCGTTGCCATGCCATGACTCACCTTTTAGCAGGGCAGCATCGCCGACGGTGAGTTGCCTGATATGCCGGGGTGAGTGGAATACATCTGATTGGTCGTCAGGCTTTCCTTTTCTGCCTTTGCCGAGTCTGGTGCGGTCGACCCGGTTGTTTTCAAGCCATTCGGTGGCCGGGCCACCGTAGGTTGTCACCATTCGGCAGGGAATATGATCCACATGGAATCGCGGGCACATAGCCTGACTCAGCAGGGCCACGCGCAGGCCGATGCGTTGCAGGTCAAACAACACCGAAAACATTTCGCACAGCCGGGAAATATCCGCAATCAATGCGGGTTTCCCCCGACGGTTCGGCAGGTGGGCGGAGAGCCAGGGCGCTATTTCTCCCACCTGCATGACGGCCTGTAATGTCTGAAAAACAGGCGGACTTTTTATCAGCGACGCCACATAAACCTGTGTCGGCAGATCGAGGCTTCTCTGCCAGATAGCCATGTTGATATCGGCATTGTAGATACTTGAGAACACACCTGGGTCCGTATCGGCGACACTGCTGCTATCCTCAATGGTCAGCAGTTTCAGGGCAGAGTTATCGGGCATGATCATTGCTCCTCTGGGGAGGCCCACGCCTGGAACGGGTCCGGTAGAGACAGCCAGTGTTCTTTGCCCGCAAACAGTTCTTCTTCCGAGAGGAGGCAATCGTTCAGTTGTTGGTAAACCTGGTCGCGATCGAGTCCCTGTCCGATAAACACAAGTTCCTGTCGCATATCTCCAAAAGGCTCTTCCCACTGCTTTAGAATTGCCTCCCTTGTTGCCGGATCCTGGGGCCACTGATCTTTGGGTACCGCCCTCCAGAATATGCCGCCAACGCCACACCGGGCGATACCTCCCGCCTGATTCCAGCTGCCGATATGTGCCGGGCGTGTGGCCAGCCAGAAGCAGCCTTTCGAGCGAATCAGTTTGCCGTGCAATTGGGGGTTGTGGAGAAAGTCGTGGAATTTCTTGGGGTGGAACGGGCGACGTGCCTTGTACACAAAACTGCTGATACCATATTCTTCGGTTTCAGGTACGTGCTCACCGCGCATTTCCTTCAGCCAGCCGGGTGCCTGTCGTGCCCGCTCAAAACTGAATCTGCCAGTGCCCAGTACTTTGCTCAAATCTATCTGGCCGTTTTCAATGGCGACGATATCCGCTTCGGTATTGAGTGTTCTCAGTACACCTTTGAGTTTGTTTAATGCTTCAGCTGACACCAGATCGGTTTTGCTGATGAGGATCACATCACTGAATTCCACCTGGTCAACCAGCAGGTCGGCGACACTTCGGTGGTCGTCCTCGCCAAGGCTTTCGCCGGTCTCCTGTAGCTGTTTTGCTTCGATATAGTCATGCATGAAATTGACCGCATCCACGACGGTTACCATGGTATCCAGTTGTGCGGCATCGGACAGGCTTCGACCCTGCTCATCGGCAAATGTAAAGGTTTCTGCCACGGGCAGGGGTTCCGAAATACCGGTGGATTCAATCACCAGATAATCAAAACGGTTTTCGGCGGCAAGCCGGCCGACTTCCTCCAGTAAATCCTCTCTCAGGGTGCAGCAGATACAGCCATTACTCATTTCTACCAGACGCTCTTCACTGCGGTTCAGCTGTACTTCATTCTGGATGGTGGCTGCATCGATGTTGACCTCGCTCATGTCGTTGACAATGACGGCGACCCGACGGCCATCCCGATTGTGGAGGATATGGTTTAGCACAGTAGTTTTTCCTGCGCCCAGGAACCCGGACAACACGGTGACGGGCAGTTTGTTGTGTTGAGTTTTCATAGTGGTGGTATCCATGGCGGCAAAGGTGTCTCCGTTTTTATTGAGAACCGTGAATAAGATGATATATCGTATCATAATTCTCACCGTGACAAAGTCAAGTGCGATGATTCATTGTCCACTTCCCAGTATTTTGATCCATAAACCGCGGTGCTTGATTGCCACCGTGCGTCATGGGTGGTGACGGAGACAGTATGTCTGACGGGGGTTGCACCTGTTAGAATGGTTGCCTCATCTTCGCGTGATCTCTCTATGTTTCACATTGCCCTTTACGAACCGCAGATTGCTCCGAATACGGGTAATATCATCCGTTTGATGGCGAATAACAGCAGTCATTTGCATCTGATTGAACCGTTGGGTTTCGACCTGGAAGCAAAGAAGTTGCGCCGGGCCGGGCTGGATTACCGGGATATGACCTCAGTCACCCGTCACTCCGACTACACGGCATTTCTGGCGCAGATGGCTGACAGGCGGATTTTCGCCTGTACCACAAAGGGAGGCGCGCTCTATGACGGGATCGCTTATCGCCCCGGTGACGTTCTCCTGTTCGGTTCGGAAACAGCCGGTTTGCCGCAGTCAGTGATGGACAGTTTTGCCCCGGCCCACCGTCTGAGAATTCCCATGCGTCCCGGCTGTCGCAGTATGAATTTGTCCAATGCGGTGGCCATTGTCAGTTATGAGGCCTGGCGACAAAATGATTTTGCTGGTGGGCAGTAGTGATCTGACTGCTTCCTATAGCTGGTCTTGCAAAGTGTTGCCGGTTAGGATGCTCCGCCCGGTAGAAGATGGCGTGTGCGTATCGACGAATTGATGCGCAGGTTTTAACGACAGAACGAATAGTTAACAAGGGAGCGATATGCTGATTGCAATGTTGGCGGTGTTGGTGGGTTTTGCTCTGTTGATCTGGAGTGCTGACCGGTTTGTGGATGGTGCTGCGGCGACAGCCTATCATGCCGGTATGCCCAGCCTCCTGATCGGGATGGTGATTGTCGGTTTTGGCACTTCTGCCCCAGAGATGGTGGTGTCGGCCATGGCGGCCCTGGATGGCAGCCCTGAGCTTGCTCTGGGTAATGCGTTGGGGTCCAATATTGTCAATACCGGCCTGATACTCGGTGTCACAGCTCTGATCATGCCGATCATGGTGCATTCAAAAATCGTTCGCAGGGAGTTGCCGCTGCTGATTCTGATCTGTCTTGGCGCGGGCCTCATGCTTTGGGATAACGCAGTGCTTCGCTGGGAGGCGGCATTGCTGCTGATCGGTTTTTTTGCCTTGATCGGCTGGTCGGTTTTTTCTGCTATTCGGGACCGGGGTGATGCCCTAGCAACAGACTTCGATCAGGAAATACGTGAACATACCATGCCGCTGGCGAAAGCCATCTTCTGGTTGGCAGTGGGTTTGATCGTATTGGTGGCCAGCTCGAGGCTGCTGGTGTGGGGGGCTGTGACCATTGCCGAATCCCTGGGTGTCAGCGACCTGATTATCGGTTTGACAATAATCGCGCTGGGCACATCCCTGCCTGAATTGGCCTCCTCTGTTATTGCCGTGCGCAAGGGTGAGCACGATATTGCCATCGGCAATATCGTCGGCTCCAATATGTTTAATATTCTGGCGGTGGTCGGTATCGCGGGTCTTATTGAGCCCTTGACCAATCTGTCACAACAGGTGTTGACCCGCGATTGGGGCACAATGATGCTTCTCATGGTGATGCTGCTGTTTATGGCCTACGGCTTTAGAGGGCAGGGCCGGATTAACCGGCTGGAGGGGTTTGGTCTGCTATCGATCTTTATTATCTACAATAGTTATCTGGCATTCTCGGTATTAACCGGTTCAGCCTGACCGTTTACACAATGCCGGGCTTTACTTTAATCCCGGTTTGCTCTGGAGTTGGCCCATGGAAAACCACGATAAGCTCGGAGAGATTGAGGATTTTAGAGCCCACCATCATCCTCAGTTGATTGCCCAGCGTCTGGATGATGGCCCGGACTCTGTTTATGTGAGGGACTTTATCTACGGTGCGGTGGATGGTGCCATCACCACGTTTGCCATTGTTGCGGGTGTTGCCGGTGCCGGTCTGTCTTCTTCGGTAATTATTATCCTGGGTTTTGCCAACCTGCTGGCGGACGGTTTCAGTATGGCGGTGAGTAACTACCTGGGTACCCGTGCGGAGAACCAGCACCGCATCAAGATCCGCAACCGGGAACTCGAGGAAATTAAACGATTTCCCGAGGGCGAGGTGGAGGAGATTCGCCAGATTTATGCCCGCAAGGGTTTCGAAGGGAGTGTTCTCGAAGATGCTGTGGATGTGATTACCTCGGATGAGAAAACCTGGGTGGATACCATGGTTCAGGAAGAGTTTGGTCTCTCGCTGCAATCACATGACCCGTTCAAGGCCGGTCTGGCCACCTTTGGCGCCTTTTGTCTGGTAGGGTTTATCCCGTTGGTGACTTATGTCGCCAACTGGTTATCCCCGGGGCTGATCGATTACGCCTTTGGCCTGTCCGCTGGCCTCACAGTGATAGCTTTTTTCATCGTCGGTGCCATGAAGGGTCGCTTTGTGGATCAGGGTTGGCTGGTGTCGGGGCTGGAAACGGTGGCGATCGGTGGTATTGCTGCCGGGATGGCATTTGGGGTGGGATTGTTATTGAAAGGCCTGGTTGCCTGAATGCCTTCAGGTCTGTTCCAGCTCCACCATGAGGTCGTCCGATACACTTTCCAGTGCCTGTTGTAGTCGGCTTCTGTCGAGGTCCTGTGGCAATTGCAGGGTTGCACTGGCCCGGAACAGGATTTCCGAGCTCATCGGAGCATCTTCGCAGTGGGTATTGAGTTCCTCCACGTTGACCTGCAGTTTTGCCAGAATACCGGATATCTCGCCGACGATACCCGGTCGGTCGTTGCCGACCACCGTCAGTGTAACGCGCTCGCCATCGGCTGGATGCAGTGAGGAGCAGGCCTCGCCGGTTACCCGAATACCCTGCTGCTCTAGTTGTTCCAGCGCCGTGAGCAGAGCCGCCTGTCGGTCTTCGGCAATATCCACCAACAGGATGCCGGCGAATTTGCCGGCAAGGCGGGACATGCTGCTTTCCAGCCAGTTGCCACCGGCGCGAGTGACGACATCGGCGATGCGCTCCACGATGCCGGGGCGATCATTGGCGATGACGGTCAATGCGAGATAGTGTTTCATGCGCGGTTCTTATTCCTGTGCGGTTGTGGGACTATTATGGCCTAACAATCGGCCCCCGGCCACGATCGGACATTATCTGTTGGCCATTTTGGAGTCTTCAGAGACCCAGAGGAGATCGAGATGAAAATCATTAATCCGTTACTGTTGCTGGTGTTATGGCTGGGATGTGTCGATGCTATAGCCGATGCATCTCCTTTTACGGGAGCTCACCGAACCCCCGAATTTGTGGCACGCGACAGTTATCGTCATCCGGTGGAAACCCTGGCCTTTTTTCAGGTGGAACCGGGCATGACCGTGGTGGAAATTTCCCCCGGCGCTGGCTGGTATACCGAGATCCTCGCGCCACTGGTCCATCACGGGGACGCTGATCAAGGCCTGTTGTATGCGGCCCATTTTCCAGAAGACAGCGGTGTGCCCTATTACGAACGGTCGTTGGCGAGATTTACCGCGAAGCTGGCCGCTGATCCTACGGCGTATGGCGATGTGATCCTGTCGACATTCGATCCGGCGAATGGTGTGCTGACGGTGCCCGATGGAGTCGCCGACCGGGTGGTGACGTTCCGCAATGTACACAACTGGTTGCGTTCTGATAGTGAAGGAAAAGCGTTTGAACTGTTTTTCCGGGCGCTCAAACCCGGCGGGGTGCTCGGTGTTGTGGAGCATCGCACCAGCCGCACCATCGACCGGGCCGAAATGGTACGCAGCGGCTATATGCCCGAGGCCTACGTGATTGAACTGGCGGAAAAAGCCGGTTTTGTGCTGGCGGCCAAGTCCGAACTCAATGCCAATCCCAAAGATACGACCGATCATCCCGAGGGTGTCTGGACCCTGCCGCCCTCCCTGCGGTTACAGGAGAAGGATCGAGAGAAGTATCAGGCCATTGGCGAAAGCGACCGCATGACGCTGAAGTTTATCAAGCCGGCGGCTCCGTGATTCAGATTCCACCACATCGGTTATCCGACGAACTGCTCACCGCGCTGCTGGAGGACTTTATCGCCCGTGAGGGCACGGACTACGGCTTCGAGGAGTTGACTTTGCAGGCCAAACGGCAGCGGCTCAGACGGCAGGTAGATCGCGGTGATGTGGTAATTACCTTCGATCCGGTGACAGAAAGTTGTAATTTGCTGTCGCGGCAACAGTTTCGTCAGCTGGCAGATTCACCGTGACAGAGATTCCCCTGAGCTATCTGATAGACCGGCCAGCGGAGCAAACACGGCCAGTTGGTTCATTGATCCTGGCCCACGGTGCCGGTGCACCGATGGACAGTGATTTTATGGCGGCCATCACCCGACAGTTGACGGTCGCGGGTGTGACTGTTGTGCGCTTTGAGTTTCCCTATATGCGACAACGTCGTCTCACCGGGAAAAAGCGGCCGCCAGACCGCCAGCCCGTATTGCTGGATTGTTGGCGCGAAGTCTACGCCCACTGCTGTCACCGCGAGGATCTTCCCGCCCCGATACTTATCGGTGGTAAATCGATGGGTGGTCGTATGGCGAGTATGGTTGCCGACGAGCTGGGCGCAGCAGGGCTGTGTTGCCTCGGCTATCCTTTTCATCCGCCCGGTAAACCAGAGCGGATGCGGGTTGATCACTTGCAAATCATGACGACGCCGGCCCTGGTCTATCAGGGCACCCGTGATCCCTTTGGCAAGCCCGATGAGTTGGCCTCAATCCCGTTGAGCCCTGCCGTAACAATCCACTGGCTGGAGGATGGCAATCACGATCTGAAACCCCGCAAGGCCTCGGGCTTTGATCAGACTGAACACCTGGCTGCCGTCGCCAACTCCGTGTCGGCCTTTGCTCGCAATTGCCCATAGGCTCACATTGAGAGGCAGCCTCGGTACATAGTCCTGAGCTGCATTGATGAGTTATTGAGACAAGGCTGTTTGGCAAGGAGAATTGGGAAGGAGGCTGGGGCGGCAACAGCGTGCCTGACAACAGAAAACGGGGTGAGCAGGACAACCGACCCGAGTCACACAGGATTATCGGGTCTGTTTCATTGAGCCGCCCGGTGCCATCATCGGGACAGCTTTGATGTTACCCCACGGGCTGTCAGCGGCGCTTTAATTTTACAGGCCGGGTTTCCCCAGTCCCTGCCGCTTTACTCAGGACTCCACCAGCATGGAGATCGCTGCCAGTGCTTCCGGATCCTGCGCCTTGATCTTGTTGGCGATATGGTGCTGGAAGAAATAGCAGAAAGTCTCTTCGCCTTTGGCTGAGTAGAGGCACGCATCGCCGGGCAGCACTGGTGTGCTGATGATTTTTTCATCATCGATCAGCATGCCCTGCACGGTGCCGTCGTACAGCAGTCGCCAGCTGACGACTTCCTTCAGCGTAATACTTTTGAACCCGTCGCTCGACAGTACCGCATGGGTGCCAATGGTGTCCGGCAGTTCCTGGACGACATCGCTGTCTGTCTCGCAATCGACCTCATAGTATTCTGCAGCTGTTTCCACCTCCAATACCTTGTGGATGGGCGCTTCAAAGAAGACTTCATCGATGCCCGGGTCGTAGTAGCCCTCCCAGTGACCATTCAGCGGATCCTGTATCTCGGTACATGGCATGATGTCATCGAGCCAGGGCACCAGACCCACCACCTCACCATCGGCACGCAATGCCCAGCACAGTACTTTGACACTGAACAGCTTGTTGGGGTGAGTCTCGTTGGAATAGATCATTTCCAGACCATCGAGTTCGGGAGCGAGACGGATAATGCGGCGGTTTAACCGGGAGGAGTAGGGCTTCCCTGTGAAGAGATCGACCACGTTGTCCGTGTTGTGGTCAGGTGTTGAGGTAGTCATAATACAGCCTCCTCAAATGGCGGTTCGAACAGGCCCTGAGGAACTGCGTCCTGAATCGGGGCCTGTAGGTGCGTACGGCTAAAACGCATCCACGCAAAATAAGGTACTACCGATCATTTCAAAGCACAATACCTTGGGTATATTTTGTGAGCTACTATTTTGCCTATGGCTCAAATATGAATTCACAGCGCATGGCTGCGCGTGAGATGCGAGTTGTCGGCCAGTGCGCTGGCTGGCTGGATGGTTATGGCCTACGGTTCAATAAACGCTCCGGCCACGATGCCCGGCTGGCTTGCGCCAATATCGTTTTTGCCCGGAATGAGCGGGTGGAAGGGGTTCTTTACCAGCTGGAAAGTTCTGTAGAAATTGCCAGGTTGGACCCCTTTGAGGGCACGCCATTCAGGTACAGTCGCGAACGTTTTCCGGTACAGACAGAATGCGGTGTCGTGCCCGCCTGGACCTATATAGCCAATCCCGCCGTGATTGATCACGCCATTCGCCCGGCACGCTGGTATATCGAACATTTACTGGCGGGCCGTGATTACCTTTCCCCTGACTACTGGGAGAAAATCAACAACACAGTTTGCTGTGAGGGTGTGACGATTGTCTGGTGATACGGTTATTTTTGACCCCCGGACGTGTCAGTTGATGGGCGTTTTCAACGATCTGTTTGCCGACTCCTGCAATACCCTGTTGAGCGGAGGCGGTGAGGAACCGGTCTATCTGCCTGCCGAGGGGGTAGATGACTGTCACCAGTTGATTTTCCGGCAGGATTATTTTTCCAGTGCCCTTCATGAAATTGCCCATTGGTGTATTGCCGGTGAGCAGCGTCGTCAACGGGTGGATTTTGGTTACTGGTATCGGCCCGATGGCCGCAGTGTCAATGAGCAAAGTGCTTTTGAGCAGGTGGAGATCAAACCCCAGGCACTGGAATGGATATTTTCCGTGGCGGCAGGGCAACGGTTTCAGATTAGTGCCGATAATCTGTCCGCGGATGTCGGTGCCAGTGACGCGTTCGCTGCGGCAGTAGCCGACCAGGCTCAGAGCTGGTGTGTTGGCTGTTTGCCGATGCGGGCAGCGCTGTTCGCCGCATCGCTGTCGGAGATGTTTGGTGGTCGGGACTACCTGGATCCCTGCCACTACCGTGTCGGTTCGCTGGGATCCTGATGGTGACACGAAAACCCCCACTGTATTTGGTAGATGCCTCCATCTATATTTTTCGCCATTATTTTACGCTGCCGCAGCGGTGGTATTCCGGGGAAGGCTATCCCACGCAGGCCGTGTACGGTTATCTCGGTTTTCTGCTGGATATGCTCGAGCAGGTTCAGCCGCAGTTTATGGCAGTGGCTTTTGACGAGAGCCTGGGCCAATGTTTCCGGAATACGATTTACCCGGACTACAAGGCCAATCGCGAGCTGCCCGACGACGCACTCGCCTTTCAGTTACGGGCCTGTGCTGAGGTGACAGCTATCCTGGGCATTTTGACCCTGGCCAGCGATTCCCATGAAGCGGATGATATTATTGGCACCCTGGCTGAAAGGGGGCGTGACGACGGCCACCCGATCGCGGTGATCAGTGGCGATAAAGACCTTGCCCAGTTATTGCTGGACGACGATGCGTTACTCTGGGACTTTGACCGTACGCCTGCCAGGGATCGATTTGCCATCAAAAGAGAACTCGGGGTCTGGCCGGAGCAGTTGGCAGATTATCTGGCACTGGTGGGTGACAGAGTCGATAACATACCCGGCTTACCGGGCGTGGGTGTAAAAACGGCGATTGAATTGTTAGCGCATTGCGCGTCGCTGGATGGGTTGCTTGCGGCTGGATCTGAAATCGCCAATCTGCCCGTGCGCGGTGCGAAGCAGCTACCTGAAAAAATTGCCGCCCACCGGCAGCAACTGCTAATGGCCCAATCCCTGACCCGGATAGCCCTGGACGCACCCGTTGGGGAACCCGCTTTGCAACGTGCCCCGATCGCATTGGATAAACTGGATGATTTCTGTCAGCGAATGGGGCTGGGCACTACACTGAAAAATCGTGCCGTAAAACTTGCGCACGCCAGAGGCCAGACGCAGCGCATCGTGAAGGAGGCATCACACACCCGATGAAAATTGTTGCCGATGACAATATGCCATTGGTGAGGGAATTGTTCTCGCCCTATGGCGAGGTGGTGACCTGTCCCGGCCGTGAGCTGACGGCAGCACGTTTAGTGGATGCGGATGTGTTACTGGTCCGCTCGGTCACTCCGGTCAATGCGGCGCTGCTCGAGGGCAGTCCGATACAATTTGTCGGTTCTGCCACGATAGGTGTCGACCATGTGGATATGGATTATCTGACGTCCAGAAACATTCGATTTGCCAGTGCGCCAGGTTGCAACGCCAATGCCGTGGTTCAGTACGTGCTCTCGGCACTGTGTCGTCTGCGACCCGGCTGGCTCGGGGAAACGGTGGGCATTGTCGGCTGCGGTAATGTGGGCGGCAGGCTCTATCGTACCCTGCGGGCGCTGGGCGTCGATTGCCGCTGCTACGACCCGTTTCTCGATAACGCAGCTATCGGGGGCCTGACAACCTTTGAGCGGGTGCTCGAAGCCGATATTCTCTGCCTGCATACCCCGCTGACTATCGGTGGGCCCTATCCGACCCACCACATGCTGAACGAAGCGGCGCTAATGAATTTTGCGCCCGGCGGGCTATTGCTCAACGCCGGGCGCGGGCCGGTGGTGGATAATGCGACGCTGTTGCGTTTGAATCGTGGTGAACAGTGGCAGGTTGTGCTGGATGTGTGGGAGTCTGAGCCAGAGATATCATTGCCCCTGCTTGAACAGGTTACCATTGGCACGCCGCATATCGCCGGGTATAGCGTGGACGGCAAAATCAATGGTACCCGCATGGTGTGCGAGGCATTTTGTCAGTGGTTGGGGCAACCCTCGCCGGAAAAACCCGGGCGTGATGAGGCTGTCCAGTGGCTCCGTGCCACGTCTCTGGCGGAGTCGGTACTGGCTGTTTACGATATAGCAGATGACGACCGTCGTATGCGTCAGGCGCTGCTGTCAGCCCGTGACCCCGCAGCAGTGGGTTTTGGGTTTGACCAATTGCGGAAAACCTATCCCGCACGTCGTGAATTCCAGCATTTTGGCGTCAGAGTGGATAGCGACGAGTCTTTGGCCCGACAGTTGGCTGCCTTGGGATTTATTGTTGTATAGAAGAGGGTTTTTTGGCTGAGTGGTTTTCTGCCTTTTGGTCCAGATCACTGAATGCATCCTGGACCATATCCTCGGTAATCGGGATTTCCCTGCCATTATCATCAATCAGGGCTGCACCGTGAAAATCAGGTGATTTGACGTGTTTATCGGGCTTGATTTTCGGCTGCTCCATGTTTGCTCACTGGTGATGGTCGACAGGCAAAACATACCATGATTACCCTGTAAGGCAAGCCCCGGGGTTAAATTTGCAGAGGCACATTCAGGAGCTACCATGTTCACACTCGGCTTGATCGTCAATCCGCTGGCAGGTATCGGTGGTCCCGCGGCGCTGAAAGGTAGCGACGGTGAGGCTGCTGCCGAAGCGTTGCGGGACGGGGCCGGGTTGCGTGCGCCAGAGCGGGCTGTCAGAGCACTGGAGGTTATCTTCAATGCGCTCGGAGGCGACGCCGTATCGGTGCTGACCTGTCCCGGTCTGATGGGGGAGTCGGTGGCCAGACAATGTGGTTTTGTCCCCGAACTGGTCTGTGAAACGGATCCCCTGAATACCCGGCCGGAGGACACCGAGCAGGCGGCCAGAGTGCTGGAGAACAAAGGCGTGGATTTGCTGCTGTTTGTTGGCGGCGATGGCACGGCACGCAATATTTGCAATGCGGTTTCTCCAAATCAGCCGGTCCTGGGTGTACCAGCAGGGGTCAAGATGCACTCCGGTGTGTATGCCATTACACCGGAAGCGGCGGGCGAAGTGGTTTGTCGGCTGATTCGTGCCGACCTCGTGGATATTCGCCGGCAGGAAGTACGCGATATCGACGAGGAGGCGTTCCGCCGGGGCCGGGTCATGTCCCGTTACTACGGGGAGTTGCTGGTGCCGGAAGAAGGACGTTTTGTGCAACAGGTCAAGGATGGCGGCCGGGAAGTGGAAGCGCTGGTGGTTGATGAAATAGCCGATACCCTGATGGAGGAAATGGAGGATGACACACTCTATCTGGTCGGCCCCGGCTCGACCACAGCGGGGCTAATGGCGGCAATGGGGCTCGATAACACATTGCTTGGTGTGGATCTGGTCAGGAATGGACAGTTGCTGGCCGGGGACGTTTCAGCCGGACAAATTGAACAGGCGCTGGGGGAATTCAACGGTCCGGTGAGTATTATCATTACGCCAATTGGGGGCCAGGGTATACTGCTGGGTCGCGGCAATCAGCAACTGACACCGGCCATTATCAGACGTGCTGGCCGGGAAAACCTGATAGTCGTGGCGACCAAAACCAAAATCACCGAACTCGCGGGCAGGCCGCTGATGGTGGACAGTAACGACCCACAACTGGACCGGGAGCTGGCGGGTTACGTCCCGGTACTGACCGGTTATCGGGACAGGATTCTCTATCCGATCGGTTAAGGGGCCACCTGAGCCAGTTTTACCTTTGTCACCGGATGATTGAGACGGTATTTTTCCAGGAAGCGGGCCAGCCGCTCAATGGCTTCCTCCAGATCGTCTTCCCTCGGCAAAAATACGATGCGGAAATGGTCGGGATCCGGCCAGTTGAAAGCGGTGCCTTGCACCAGCAGAATCCGTTCTTCCAGTAATAAATCCAGTACCAATTGCTCGTCGTCTTCAATCGGATAAATTTCCCGGTCCAGTTTGGGGAACAGGTACATCGCCGCTTTGGGTTTGACGCAACTGACACCGGGTATCTGGGTCAACAGGGACCAGGCTTTTTCGCGTTGCTGGTAGAGACGGCCCTCCGGGGCCACCAGATCATTGATGCTCTGATAGCCGCCCAGCGCGGTCTGGATGGCATACATGGCCGGCACGTTGGCGCACAGCCGCATGGATGCCAGCATTTCAATGCCCTGTATATAACTGCGGGCGCGGTGTTTGGCGCCGCTCACCACCAGCCAGCCGGAGCGGAAGCCTGCCAGACGATAGGCTTTTGACAATCCGTTGAAGGTGATGCACAACACATCAGTGGCCAGACTGCCGAGTGGTACATGTACTGCATCATCGTAGAGAATGCGGTCATAGATTTCATCGGCATAAATAATCAGGTCATGCTGCCGTGCCAGTTCGACAATTTTTTGCAGAATTGCCTCGGAGTAAACTGCCCCGGTGGGGTTGTTGGGATTGATTACCACGATGCCCCGGGTATTCGGTGTGATCTTCCGCGCGATATCCTCGATGTCCGGTTGCCATTCGTTGGCTTCATCGCAGAGATAGTGAACCGCCTTGCCCCCGGCCAGATTGACGGCAGCTGTCCACAGGGGGTAATCCGGCACCGGCACCAGAATCTCATCACCGTTGTTGAGCAGTGCCTGCATGGCCATGACAATCAGCTCGCTGACGCCGTTGCCCAGGAAAATATCGTCGATGTCGACATTCGGGATGCCGATCAACTGGCAGCGTTGCATGACGGCCTTGCGGGCACTGTAGATGCCTTTGGAGTGGCAGTAGCCCTGGGCCTTGGCCAAGTTGTGAATGACATCGTGAATGATCTCGTCGGGCGCTTCAAAACCGAACGGGGCGGGGTTGCCGATATTCAGCTTCAGGATGCGCAAGCCCTCTTCCTCAAGCCGGTTGGCGTGGTCGAGCACCGGGCCGCGAATGTCATAGCAGACGTTATTCAGCTTGTTTGATTTCTGGATGTGTTGCATAAAGTCTTGTTTCTGGTTGTCCAATTCGGGTAAAAACTGATTGTATATCAAAACCCTGCCATAAATAAGAAAACTCTGAGGTGCTGAGGATGGCAAACACAAGACAATTTGATGATGAACAATGGCGCGAACAGCTCACCCCTGATGAATTCAGAATCTGTCGTCAGAAGGGCACTGAGCCTCCCTTTAGTGGCGCCTATTGCGATGAGAAGACCCCCGGAATCTATCACTGTAAATGCTGCCATCAGCCGCTGTTTGATGCTGCGGCCAAGTATGACTCAGGTTCCGGCTGGCCGAGCTTCTATCAGGCTATAGAGGACAATGCTATTGATGAATGTTTCGATACCAGCCATGGTATGCGCCGCACCGAGATCACTTGTGCGCACTGTGGCGCCCATCTGGGCCACCTGTTTGATGACGGTCCTGAACCAACCGGACTGCGATATTGTGTGAATTCGGTCTCCCTGCAACTGGAGCCGTTCTGACATTCTGATCACGGGTTGCCACCGGGCCGCTGTCGTGGGTTTCCGAGCTGCCGGAGAGAAAAACAGAATGCAGGGTTGACAGCGCACATGCCGCTTCTTAGAATGCGCGCCTCTCTTGATGAGAACCTTGTGTCCCGTTCGTCTAGAGGCCTAGGACACCGCCCTTTCACGGCGGTAACAGGGGTTCGACTCCCCTACGGGACGCCACTTTTATCCTGATGGGATAAAATGCGGGAATAGCTCAGTTGGTAGAGCGCAACCTTGCCAAGGTTGAGGTCGCCGGTTCGAACCCGGTTTCCCGCTCCAATTTATGATCTACAAAGTTCTACTGAAGTCTGTAAGTCATTGAAAAAAGGAGCGAAAGCTCCTTTTTTTGTTCCAGCAAGATCCACTGAAATCTGTCGGCAGCCAAGACTTTTAAGTCCTTTTTTAAGTCCATTTCAATACGGGCTCGGCGGGTTCCGGATTAACGCTGGAGGAGTGAGACCGATATGACAAGCATCTAGTCCTGACTCTAAAGTTCAGGAGCTGGAGCATGGCACTATCAGACACCGCCGTTCGGAATGCCAAGGTCACTGGCAAGGCCTACACACTCCCCGATATCGATGGACTTTCTCTTGCGGTTTCCCCGATTGGAGGCAAGTCTTGGCACTTCCGCTATTATTGGGTCGGTAAACAAAGACGGATGTCGCTGGGTCCCTATCCGGAGGTGAGTTTGCGTGAGGCACGCCGACTCCGTGATGATGCCCGCGCCCTCTTGGTCAAGGGCACCAATCCCCACATCCATCGAAAACAGAAGCGCCGGGCGGTCCGTCTGGCGGACGAAAACACTTTCCAGGCAGTGTTCGAAAAATGGGTCGAACACCGCAAGCTGGTGTTGAAGGAGGGGCGTCAAAGTACACTGTCCCAGATTCAGCGTATCTTCAACAAGGATGTGTTACCGATACTCGGCAAACGTCCCATCTATGAAATCCAGCGACCAGACCTCTTGGAAGTCGTCGCCAGGATTGAGAAGCGTGGGGCGCTCAGTATTGCGGAAAAAGTGCGCGTCTGGTTTCGGCAGATGTTTCGCTATGCCCTGATTATTGTCCCTGATCTGCAGCAGAATCCCGCGTTTGATTTGGATGTGGTTGCATTGCCGCAACCACCGGCTCGTCATAATCCATTTCTGCGCATGGCAGAGCTTCCCGCAATGCTGCAAATGTTGCGCAACTATCAAGGGCGATTACAGACTCAGTTGGGGCTGCGTCTCTTGTTGTTGACTGGGGTGCGTACTGGCGAGCTGCGTTTGGCAACGCCTGATCAATTTGACTTGGAGCGAGGACTCTGGATCATTCCACCCACTGTCGTTAAGCAACTGCAGCTAAAGCTGCGCAATGAAAACCGGCGTTCCGACACCATCCCACCTTATATCGTTCCTTTGTCTGTGCAGGCCCTTGAGATAATTCGTTTCATGCTCGAGCGAATGAAGCCTGCGCAGCACTATCTGTTTACCCACGCGAGCAATCTGAAAAAACGGATCAGCGAAAATACCCTAAATGGTGCGCTCAAGCGTATGGGGTATAAAGATCAACTGACCGGACACGGTATTCGCGCGACCCTATCCACAGCGCTCAATGAAATTGGCTACCCCAAGCCGTGGATTGAGGCGCAGTTATCCCACTCTGATCCTAATAAGGTGAGCGCCGCCTATAATCATGCCGAATACATTGAGCAACGGCGCCACATGATGCAAGACTGGGCTGACCGCCTGGACCTGTTTGAGCAGAATCTGGTTGATGCTGCCAGCCGAGTCCTGACTGTTCACCTGGAGGGTGTTCCAGAGCTTGATGAGACGGAGATCGAGGCTAAGGAAAAAGTTGAACCGGTGATATCCGCTCCCACGCTAACAGTGATGCTGCAAGAGACCGAAAATGCGCCGGTGATCCCCGAGTCTGGACAACGTCTGTCCGCAGTGAAGGGGCCACGCCCTGTGATGTCCGACTCTCAGCGCCGGCGTCAGGAGATGCTCAATATCTTCAACTCATCACAGGTTGTAACCGCAGCGGACTACGCAAAAATGGTGGGCAAATCCCGACGCTGGATCAGTTATGAAATCCAAAGGCGCAGGGTGTTGGCGCTCAAAATTGGCAACCTTGGACATCGTATTCCCGGCTGGCACTTTGAGCCATTGAAGCACAAGCTGATTCAGGCGGTACTCAAGCAGTGTGGAGAGGTGGACCCATGGCAGATTCACGGTGTGCTATCTGAACCCCGCGAGGATCTAGACGGGCGTCCTCCTATCGAAGCGGTGACGGAGCATGGATTTCATGAAGTGGCGCTCGAGGTATGTCTGGCTCTAAAAGGATAGACCCCGTGACTCTTGGACGTGACAACGAGCCACGCTGTGACTTGTCGGATGCGTTAGCTGTCAAAGCCTAGTCGCCCATGGGTGACCCACGGTATTGATAGGGCTCTTTCAATAAAACGTCCATCTCTACCTCCAGGGTCCAGATTGGAGCGATGGATCAGATAGGTGGTTGTTGTTGGAGACGGGTTGGCTAAAGGGCGCCCGACGATTCCCCACGATTGATATCGTGCCACAATTGGCGCGGGTGCGATGGTAACGCCATAATTTGCCGAAACCAGGGCCATCATGACATCGACGGTTAGGGCGGTCTGTAAGGCATTGGGCTGCTGGTTGCCCAGCGATCTGAGAATTGTATCCAGCTCCAGAAACGAGGCTTTTCTGAAAACGGCGTCCCAATGGATGATAGTGAAGTCCATTAAATGGGCTGGCGTGACAATGGATTCTCGCCCCAATGAAGAGTGGATTGATGCGGCGACTATCCAAGCCTCCCTCCATAGTGGAACGGCTTTCCATCGATCATTGACAATCGCGGATCGGGATATCCCGATATCGTATTGTCCGCGGCTAAATTTCTGGGATATTGATGATGTGCTCGACTCGTGAACCTGGATTTTGACGTTTGGCTCTTCGGCTCTTTGTCGCGCGAGCAGAGTTGCCAATTGAGGATGGGTTAGCGTGTCGCATAGAACGATGTGCAGGCTGCTTGAATTCTCAGTGTCCATATCTGCCGAACCACAGTTGCAAAATTTTCCGCTTATCTTATCAATAATGAGTTAAATTTAACGTGGTTTAAGCAAAGTCCATAATGGATGCTTTTGCAGATGCAGAAGCGTTCAATGCAGCGGGGGCGCCCCGTAGGATCCACGACTTATAATGCCGAGCCTGCTCTGGCGTTTGGTGCGGCTGTGCGGGAAGCCAGGGTCGATTTGGGCATAGCCCAGGAAAAGCTGGCTCACCTTGCAGGGATTGAGCGTTCTCATCTGGGGAAGATCGAGCGCGGCGAACATATGCCGACACTCGCTTTGATTTTAAAAATCGCAAATGCATTGGGCTGTCGTGCAGGAGTGCTTATAGAGGCTACGGAAGCGCAACTGGACAACAGGGTCAAATCCAGTCCATAGCGTTAGTCTTCTTCCATAGTGAGTTCCCCGGGAGATCGATCACTGCGACTGACCCGTTGTAGAAACCGTTCAAGTTGTTCAGACGGTTCGGTATTTGGGCGCAGTAGATAAGTGGTCAGTGTGGCCATCTCCATATCGAGTGGTCGGGGGACCACATCCGGATGTCGGTACACCTTGAGCTGGGACTCCGTGGCAAAGCCCAGTCCATAACCGGCGGCCACCAGAGTCAGCATCAAGTCGAGTGACGTGGCATGCTCGGCGACGATGGGCTCTGTCTTCACACTCCTGAGTATCTGGTCGATTTGCCGACTACACCCCTCGCAGACGTCAGGGTGACAGAGCACCAACGGATAACGCAGCAGGGCGTCCAGTGGCACATGGGTGAAAGACAGCAATGGATGTCGGGAGGGAATAACAGCGACGAGAGTATCGGCCCAAACAGCATCAACCAAAATACTTTTTTCGACGTTGTCTGTGTGGGCAAAACCGACGTCAAAAATATCGCTTTGCAGTCCCTTGATTTGTTGGGTCAGAGATCGCTCGAACAAGCGAATTTCCACATCGGGTTCCTCTTCCCTGCAAAGGGCGAGCAGCGATGCCAAGCGCGGCTGGACGATGCCATCGGAAAGCACAATTCGCAGAGCGCCACGATAGCCGGTGGCGGCAGCTTTGACGTTATTGCGGGCCTGGTCCAAGACGGTAAAGATCCGCTGAACATCTTCTAGGAAAACTTGGCCAGCCCATGTCAATTGAGTTCCACGGCGACTCCGCTGGAACAACAGGACATTGAGTTCTTCCTCGAGCTCCTTGATGGTGCGGGAGAGGGGAGATTGTTCAATATGCAAACGCGCTGCAGCCCGGGCGAAGTGAAGCTCTTCCGCCAATGCAAGAAAATAACGCAGATGGCGAAGTTCCATGTTTTCACCCTGATATGCCTGTTTGGTTGTATTGTTTTTGCTCCTTGCGCAGAGCCGGTGTATGTCCTCATGTCGTCAGGCAATCAAAAAAGCGAATTCTTGATTGCCGCGGTAGGGGTCAACGCTCGGGTAGGAACGGCCCATTACTGGGCCGCGCCCCCCTAAGAACCGTACGTGCGAGTTTCCCCGCATACGGCTCAAGCCTCCGCAAAGCCCTGTTCCACGAGAGCCGCCAGTTCACTTCGTCGGGTGGAGTTGTTGGCCTGTGCGGACCGATCCTGACGATCCGTGGGCAGCCTTAGCCTGTCGGCAAAGTAACCGTCCCATGCCGGATCAAACGGATTAGCTTCCGCCCTGATTTTACAATGACGGCGGATGGGAACATCGGTGGCTTTCACCAAGCGCACGGTCGTGCGGTTCCCCTTGTCGTCCGTCACTTCCGCACGGAACACCCAATCTCGCGTACCTTCGAGGACGAAGTAACGTGCTTTCACCCAGCTACGCGATTTGTTCGAGTGCCTGCGACAGGCCCAGCGCCAGAGTTGCTGCCAGATGAGGTGGTCGACCTTTCGAAAGGTCATCTTCGCCACCTGGTTGCGGTGATAATTCGCCCATCCCCGGATGACCGGGTTGAGACGTGCTATCACATCCTCCTGCTTTGCGCCGACAGCGCTCCTGATGATTGCCCGAACCTTGCACAAGAAGGCCTGCACATTTTTCCTTGCAGGTCTGATAAGAAGCTTCCCATCATATTTGCGCACGTTCCAGCCGAGGAAGTCGAAGCCTTCCTCAATATGCGCGATACGCGTCTTCTCATCGGATAGGGAAAGGCCCCTGCGCGACAAGAAGTCCTCGACCATCACCTTCGCTTCTTCAAGAAGGTCCTTCGACCTACCGGTGATGACGAAGTCGTCGGCATAGCGGATCAGGTGGACCTTGGTACGACGACGGTTCGGTCGCCGGGGACCAAAACGGTCCTGCAGCATCCTCTCCATCCCGTCCAGGGTCATGTTCGCAAGCGTCGGTGAGATAATACCGCCCTGCGGCGTACCCGCTTCCGTCACGAACAGCTCGCCATCCTGCATAAAGCCGGATTCCAGCCATTTCCGAAGCACCACCTTGTCCGTGGGGATGTTGGCGATGAGCCAGTCATGGCTGATGTTGTCGAAGCAACCGGCGATGTCTGCGTCGAGAACCCAGTCCGCCGCATTCCGCAGACGCAGCGCCTTGTAGCACTGTTCGACGGCATCGCGGCTCGCTCGCTTCGGCCGAAAGCCGTAGGAGTTGGGGTCCGCTGTGGACTCCGCGACAGGGTCGAGTGCTAGCAGGTGGAGTGCCTGCATGGCCCGATCCTTCATCGTCGGAATGCCCAGCGGGCGCAGTTTTCCGTTCGCTTTCGGGATATATACCCGTCTCAGCGGCTGCGGGCGGTAGCCCCGCCGCGTAAGCGACAACATTCCTCTGGCACGTCTGCCCGGCGTGTCCCAGATTGCTCCATCGACACCGGGAGTACTCTTTCCTCGATTTTCCGTAACCCGCTTAACGGCAAGGGCCTTGCCACTTTGCGAGTGGGTCAGCAGCCATTGCAACGCTTTCACCTTGCCCCAGCGGCCTTCCCGAACTGCCTTCGCGATACGCACTTGCAGCCTTCGCACGGTTCGATCCACCCCGGCCCAATCAATCCGGTGCCAGTCGGCCTCACCGCCGGAGGCCGCACCAGTCATGTTCATGACCATCATTTGCCTGTCCTCCTTTTCGAGGGTTCTACAAATTCTCTCGCGACGAGAGACCTGTCGGAAGTCTGCTCCCTTTCGGGCGAGGTAATATTGGCAGACCGCAACCTCTATCCACGTCGTTACAACGCGGCATTCGCTTTCTCCGACCTCGCATACCCGCACCCCCATCAACTTTCCTTGCGGTCCGCCTGCCCGTTGCCGGGCGGGGATACGGGCTTACCGTGTTTCACCTATGTAACGAAGTGGGTTAGACCCTGCCTCTTCGCCGGCGGTCATGATGTCCGTGTGCCCCCACTGAACAGAGAGGCAGCCGACCGCGCACCTTTTGGTTCAAGCCTGTCAGCATCTTTGGCTTGTCATTCTAAACGACGTTTATCAGCAGTTCACATATGTTGGTCATACCACCCAGCCTGGCGCCCTATCCACATCGATGCTCATAGATAATGCTAATACTTCACAGTATCGGCACGATCCGAAGACCCGGCTACGTTGTCCCGGCAGCTTCACACCGGACCGTTACCAGTCCCGCATGTGCCGGTAGGCTACTGATGACGGAACATCAGGTTTCTCTCAAGGATTACCTCCTTTTGAAACAATTACATAGGCGACGTCAACGTCGCACATTCAAGAAGAATTCAACCGGCACCACGAATTCGAGCGCTTCACCTTGCATCTCCACAGGAGGTTTGGGCAAGGGTTGGGCACGGTCAATCAGCGCCAAGGTTTCTTCGTCCAGCAGAGGATATCCCGCGCTTTGTTCGATACTTTTTGTCAGCACATTGCCTTCCCGGTCCATGGTGAAGCGCAAGTAGGCAACCCCCTCCTGCCGGTATCGGCGTGCTTGGGTGGGGTAGCTCTTGGCCTCATTGAGCTTCAACATCAGGCTGTTTTGCCAGGTGGGGATGGCGTTCGAGTTGACAGCGGGTGCGGAGACACCTTGGTTTGGCGCAGCGGCTTCTACGTCATCCTGGGGTGCATCTGGCGGTGCACTGGCTGCGCTGGCCGGTTTATCTTCGGGTGGAGTGATCTCCGGTTCTTCTTGCTGAAGCTCATTTGACGTTTGTTTTTCGGGCTTTGGTTCGGATTTCGGTTTCACCGCCACTTCCGGTTTAACCGCAGGTGGTGCCGGAGGAATTTCCGGTTCGGGTTCCTGTTGTGGCTCGGGCTCGGGGGGAGGTGCGACTTCCGCCTGCTCAGGACCGGGTGGCATATCCGGTTGTGAGGCTGGCGCCACTGGCGCGGGAGCCAGTTCGACCACCATGGCGGCGGGCGGTGGTGCATTGGTGCCGGGGTTTTGCTCCGGTATCAGCCACCAGGTCAGGGGTGCGCCGTAAGCGACCACAACCATCAGTAGGGACGTCAGCCAGCGGAAAGTGTTGTTTTCTCTCGGGACGGGCTCGTCGTCCAGTTTGGGCGCGATGTCCGCAACGTCCGGGGAAAGTCTGCCGCTTGCCTTGACCAGCGTCAGCGTGGGTTTGCGGGCCAGGTTGTCTTTCATGAACCTGGTCTCTCTATGGCTGTGCTTCCCGAGCCCCCGGCTTCCAGGGCCACTAGTGCAACTTTCAGATAGCCTGCTTCCCGCAGCCGGTTCATGGTTTGCATCAGAGTATCGTAGTCCACGGTTTTGTCCGCGCGCAGAAAGATACGCTGTTCCACATTATCGTCCGAGGAGGCCTTCAAGGCATTGGGCAGGGTTTCCAGCGTGACAGCATCGTTGCCCAAGGCCAGGCTGTGATCCGCCTTGATGGTCAGGTACAGGGGTTTGTCGGATTTTGGTTGGGATTCTGCAGTGGAAGCGGGTAAATCCACCTTCACATCCACAGTTGCAAGGGGCGCGGCCACCATAAAGATAATTAGCAGTACCAGCATGACATCGATAAAGGGCGTGACATTGATCTCGTGGTTTTCCACCAGTTCGTCGTCGTGTTGGATCCTGGCGGCCATGGCTTAGTCCTCTCCAACGGCCTTGAGGCCGGTAATTGTGTGACGGCTAAGGTCGCGGGATACCAGCCTCAGAATGGCTACGGAAGTGTCACCCACCAATGCCTTGTAGGCGGCGATCTGACGGGCAAAGTGGTTGTAAATCACCACGGCGGGGATAGCTGCCACCAGACCCAGGGCGGTGGCCAATAGGGCTTCGGCAATCCCGGGGGCTACTACCGCCAGGTTGGTGGTTTGTGCTTTTGAGATGCCGATAAAACTGTTCATGATGCCCCATACCGTGCCGAACAGACCGACAAAGGGTGCGGTGGCGCCGATGGTAGCGAGGATGCTGGTGCCCTTGGTGATCCTCCTGCCGCTGGCAGCTTCCAACCGTTCCAGGCTGGAAGCAACCCGTTCCTTGACGCCTTCGGTATCCGCCAAGGTGTTGGCAGACAAGCGCAGCTCCTTGGCGGCGGCGCGGGTCAGTTCTGTGCTGCCCTGGCCTTCATCGAGCTTTTCGTGGGCGGCTTTCAGGCTGTCCGCATCAGATAGGACCGAGAGGGATTGTCGTTGCCGCTTAACCAGGATCCGTAACTCCCGGGTCTTGGCTACCAGCACTGTCCAGGTGGCAATGGAGGCCAGCGCCAGGCCGATCATCACCGCTTTCACCACCCAGGCCTTGTCTCAGGGGCAGCGGAAGCGGCTTGCCTTGGTGGCAGCCTGCCTGGAGGACCGCCCGTTTCTGGTGTTCGACGAATGGGCGGCTGACCAGGATCCGGTATTCAAAGAGGTGTTTTACCGGGAGTTGTTACCCGAGCTGAAAACGCAGGGCAAGGCGGTGCTGGTGATCTCCCACGACGACCGCTACTTCCATCTTGGTGACCGGTTGTTGAAGCTGGAAGATGGACAACTATCCAGCATTGAGCAGACCGAAACCGCAGTGGAGCAACCGACGGTAAATCTTCGTCCAGCAGTGCCGGTGGGGTCGTCCTAGGCATGCGTCCCGTTCTGGTCTGCTTTGTCATTTCCCTGAAGTTCGATCAGGGAAAGGTACGGATTATTTGGTGGAGTCTCATTCATTAATACGCCAGGATCCGCCATTAGATACCCGTGTACTTTCCGCGATTTCCTGGGGCCGGTGACGTTGAACGTCCAGATGTTCAGGCCATCGGCTTGTTTGCGGTGCAGTTGCAGGCGTTCGAAGCGTTTTTGAATCCACTGCCAGTCCTTGACTTGATCCTGTTTGGCGAGGGGAGAGATTTCAGGATGCTCCTGCGCGTAGCGTTGGAATATTCCCGGGCTGATCAGGCAAAAGGTATCCTCAACGGTATGTACCAGGGCCTTGGCGTCATTGATGATCAGTTTTCGGCTCAGCATGCTGGTTCTCAGCCACTCTGTGAAATGCTCGCCTGACGGTTCCTGTGGCGGAGGGTGGGTGATAGGTGAGTCGGTTACTGTTGGTTTTTGGGAGGAAGGTGTTGTTACTCCTGAACCGGTGTTTTCAGCTTCGGCTGCGGTCCCTTTTCCGGCGCCACCTGTTGGCTCACCCCGCTTGGGGCTGGATAGCAGATCCATTAATGCGTCGATATCGTCGGTCTGAGCCCTTTCGGCAGGGGCATCACTTTTCTTGGGCTGGGCGGGCGCTTGTCGTGGCGTTGTCTCTGGTGACACTTCGGCATGCGTGTCGTTCTGAGCGTCCTGTTCAATCTGTACGGTGCCGCTAAACGGTGCCGGTCTGTCGCCCGCTTCCCAGATGAGTGAGGGTGACAATTTGAGGAAGGTGAAGGTGTTGACCCAGCCATTGTCGCCGGTGACGGTGGCCCGCCAAATGGCTTTGCCCTCGCCATTGGGTTGAATCATACCGTGGTCCTGCAGCACGTCGAACAACACTGTATTCTTTTCCGGAATCCCTTCCAGTCCCTGAGACAACAGGTGTGCCCGCAGCTTGTCGGAGATGGTTTTGCTCACCAGCCACAGGGTTTCCTGGGTCAGCCAGCCGTCCGAGGCCTGGGGCTGGTTGAGTTTGAAGGCCTCCCTGACCAGATAGCGCAGCCCCTCCAAAAGTTTGCGTTGCAATGCCTGTTTGGGCGCGGCCAGTGCTTTGGCGGGGTTGCCGCCGAGGGCCTGGGCAACCGAGGCCTGATCAGCTTTGGTGACCAGTTCACCCAGTATCCCGGCGTGTTCGTATTTACCCGCCAGCATATAGAGCAGCGCGGACCACAGTTCAGGGTAGGCACACAGCCAGTCGAGAATAGCGCGGCTGAGCAGTTGGGTGTACAGCAGTCCGGAGGCGGCGCTGTGCAGGCGGTATTCGCGGTTCGGTTGGTAACGGAAGCGGTATGGGGCGGACAAGGGGCCGTGCCAGGGATGCCACACTGTGCCGTCCCGGTACTCGACATGTAGATCCACAGCGACCTTGCCGATATCGTGCAGCAGTGCCGCGTAGGCGAGACCGGCTGTCCAGGCATCGGCCTGGGCGGCTTGTGTTTCCGGCGGCGCGCCCGGCGGCAGGAGGTGGGATTGCCTCAGCTTCAAGGCGTAGATGACGATTTCCAGGCCGTGATCCAGCATCCCGCCGGGGTAGGCGTGGTGATGGCTTTCCGAGGCTGGAAAGGCCTGTACCCATTCGGCGTATCGCTCCAGTGGGGCCCGGTAGAGCGTGGCGTATTGCTGTCTGGAGACGGCGGTGAGCTGCCAGATGCGCTCCAGCAGTTTTTGGCGATGGGGCTCTCCCAGCAGGGAGGCGGCGCTCCGCGGAGGGAACAGGCCTGTGACTTCCTCTGTGCCCGGAGTGGATGAGGGTGGTGGCCTTTTGCCAATTTTGGATCGAAGCAGTGTAAACATGACGCTATCAGATACGGGGCCGGATAAAGGTGACATCCGGGTATAAGGCATCGGGCGCGTGGCGGCTATGGAGAATGGGAAATGGCGTTGGTGCGGATTACCTCCGTTTTCGGTCCATCCCAAAAGCGACAGGGTTTCGCATCGTTGTGGCATAGCGATTTTGGGTATTCTTGAACGCCAGGAGAATATTTCTCTGTTGGGCGAGGATGATTGGCGGGAGAGCCTTTTCGCCTTTTACAGGTAGGGCCTTTCCCCTTGATCACCCTTCCGTTGTGCCAGCCTTTTCAGCCCTTAATGCCGTTTGGGGTTGCGACGGTACGCATGTGCTGAGGATGTCTTTGGGAGGGTATTGAATTTCTGTTAGTCAATGACTAATATGCAGTCATTGACTAATGGAGGAGAGCCATGGCTACAATGACTATTCGTAATATTGAAGACGAGCTCAAGACTCGATTGCGTGTGCAAGCCGCTTCACACGGACGGTCGATGGAAGATGAGGCTCGGGACATTCTTCGGGCGGCATTGTCGTCTGAACCGGTACGGGGCGCTTCCCTGGTGAAGGCGATCCGGGAGCGCATTGCACCTACGGAAGGCATTGAGCTGGAGCTGCCCGCCCGGGAGGCGATCCGCACGCCACCGGAGTTGGATGCGTGATTATCCTGGACACAAACGTGTTGTCCGAAACATTGCGTCCAAGTCCGGACGCGCGCGCCCTGGCGTGGTTGGAGGCGCAACCTCGCGCGGCGTTGTTTACCACCACAATCACCCAGGCGGAGGTGCTATATGGTGTTCGCGTGCTACCGAATGGCCAGCGTAAAGCTGCGTTGTTGGATGCTGTTCAGGCTATTTTTGTCTCCGACATGGCCGGGCAGGTGCTGGGGTTTGACAGTGATGCTGCGGCAGCCTATGCGGAAATTGCCGCCTTCCGTAAAACGGCGGGTAAGCCGATCAGCCAGTTTGACGCCATGATTGCCGCGGTGGCCAAATCCCGTGGCGCCGGTCTGGCGACACGAAACGTCAAGGATTTCGCCGATTGCGGTATCCAAGTGGTAGATCCTTGGCAGTATTGAGGATGCCCTGCCGTGACTTGCGTCAAAATCCTGTGGCATGAACTGAAACAGTATGCGGCGGGTCATAGACGAAGAGCGTTTCACTCAGCGAGTTGATGGAATGATGGCGTGGTTATGAGTTGACGCAGAACTGCAAAGCGAGGCAGAACGATGGCAACTAATGCACATACCGAAAGGTGGGCTCATCGGGCTGGCTGTAAGGTTGGCCGTGCGTGGCGTGGAGTTGTGCGTCAGGATCGGCGAGCCATTGAGTGGTTTGTGAAACACGGTTGGCCAACTGGTCTCGCCAAGGCGATGCTCTGGATTACGAAGTTGGCTGTTCTCGGTGTGTTGCTGTACACCGCGTTCTGGCTGACGTTACTGTTTGTTCTTGCGCTTCTGGTTACTTGCGGGATTGCCAATAGCGACCAAGGGGACGAGCAAGTGAATGCAAATGACGAATGGAGGTTTGGTGAATCTGGCTATGGCCTCTATTCATCTGGAGGACAGCGCATTGATCCTCATGATCCAAATGACCCGTACGATGAATGAAGGGAAGCATTGGCTACTTCAGTTTGCCTGATACTTTGTTTATGCCGGAAGCTGTACTGTCCCTGGCATCTTTTGAGCCCCCTGCCAAATTTTGTGCTATTCCACCGGCACGTATGCCCACCCACCCCAAGGCCGTGACCCAAAACGTGGGTAACACAATAAACATCGCTGCCATCACAAAGTTCAGCAACATATCCCCGAAGGCATTGTTCAACCCCATCAGCAGGTTGAAATTGGTGTGGGGTCGGTCTGCCCCCAGCCCCCAGCCGTAGAGGGCATCGAGTATGGTCGAGTCGAGCCAGCGTGCGAGCTGGAACCAGAAATCCACGAAGAACAGGGCGAACTGCACGCAACTGACGATGACCACGGATTTCAGGTCATAGGTGCCCACTACCAGTATCAGCGGAATGCAGATGGCCATGGCCATTTTCAGGAACGACAGCACCATGGGCAGAGCCTGGCGCACGATATCCATGGCGGGGAAAAAGCCCAGCGAGCCGACGGTCAATCCCACGTCGGCGGCACCGCGGGCCACGATATTGGGGATCGTCATCTCGATCTGGCCGCCGTAGTCGGTGTAGACGGCGCCCTGGTTCATCTTTTGTTGACGCGGGGAGGCGATGGCGCGTATCACCGAGTCATTGATCTGGTCTTGGGTCAGGAACCCCGCCCATTCACCGATGCGATCCAGTAGATCGGGATCCACCTGCTCCAGCAACTGCGTTCGCAGCCCCTGGGGACTGTCGGCCCACCACTGTCGGCAGGTAGGGTAGCCGCCGCCATTGACCACTTCCGGAAATCCGGCGTCCCGGACTGTGTCATAGGGCCAGTCCGGTCGGGGGAGGGTTGTGTGGTAGGTGTCGTAGAAGCCAGGCGTTTCGAGGAAATAGCCGGAGCCGATCCAGTTGATATCGTTCATTTCATCCTCACCGAGAGTTGGCCGGTTCATGAACAGCTTTGCCCGTGAAGGGCCATAGCAATCGTGGGTGAAGTCGGCCACCTCCTGGGCCAGCACCGGGTCGTCGATGCGGGTGCTGTCGATGTCCATGCGGATCTGGCGCAGGTCGGTCCCGCAGGGGATCGCCGCCACCGCCGCGCCGGTGATGGCCTTCGAGAGACTGTGCATGAAGAACCACCAGACCGGCACTTGGGCACTCTGGTCGTTAAGGGTGGTAAAGCTGGTGGCCCAGTCCGTCTCGTCGGGCAGGGGCACATCGACCTGGCACTGGATAGAGCGGGAGCGGTCGAATGCCAGTGTACTCAGGTCCAGTGGGATAAACGGAATACCCGCAAACAGAATCACCACAATGGCGACCCATACCCGGTTTTCGATACGCAGTGAGGACAGCACGCCCTTGTTGCCTTCGTCGGCTCCCTCGGCGCGGGCGCGCAGCCACTCCTGAATGATGATGGCAAGAAACGGCAAGGCGAACACCCCACTGGCCACCAGGACATGCCAGATGCCGTTACTGACGATCCAGCCCACCAGGGTCAGATAGTATTCCAGATAGTCCGAGGTATAGAGCGTCACCGGGCAGGCTCCCCTTTTACGACCGGTAGAGCCAAGCGTTGGCTTCCATTAGAAACAGGGCGGTGCCCGTGGCGATTTCCACTCTCAACACGCGGGCGCGGGCCGAGGGTTCCCGCCGCAGTAGGCGGGGACGTAGCCGCCACCAGCCGTAACCGATGACGCCATAGAGGCAGAGTCGCCATACCAGAAAGTTCCCGGCGTGGGATTTGAGCCAAAGATGCCAGGCCGTTTGGCTGCCGACGGCCTGAATGCCCGCCCAGGAGGCCAGGAAGGCTGTCGTGGCCAGTAACACCATCCAGATACCCGCCCAGGCCAGTCGGCGGCAGTAACGGCGGATTGGCGATGAATGTGGCGGCGAGGTCATGGTGTGTCGTCCGGTTTCTCCGCTTCGCGCAGCCGGTCGCGGATGGTCTCACCGTCATAGATGCCACCGGAGTTGGCACCGCGCACACGGTTGCGCTGGATGATGGCCAATGGGGAATTACCCGCCAGGGTGCGCCGCAGCTCCAGTTCGGTTTTGAGGTTGCTGATGGCCTGCTCCAGAGTCTTAAGCTCCTTGTCCACCGCCGCGATGGCCAGTTCGTTTGAGGCCACATTGGGTTCTTTCATCCCCGCCAGTAGGGTGCGTTGTAACAGCAGGGCTTTTTCCAGGATGCTGGACAGGGCGATATCCGATGCCAGGCGGCGTCCCAGGATGTCCTGATCGGGCTCATCCCGCAGGGCCTCGATCACTGCCCGGGTAATGGGCAGGGAACGGCTGCCGGCAGCCTCCAGGTTGTCGATGGTGGTGGATGAGCGCCCCGTCACCAGATCCTGCAGAGAGAGCAGTTTCTCGTCGTATTCCTCCTGGATCAGTGGCGTCAGGCCGACACCGGGGGTGGTGCGCGTCTTGGTGCAGCTGTCGCAGGTGTGCTGCTCCCGTTCACCCAGTACGCGGACGGCCCAGTCGGCGGCTGCCTCGGGAGACGGCCAGGCCCTGCAGCCCAACTGGTCAGCGCAGGTCGTGGGATCAATGTTGGAGGTGTCATCAACCGCCCGGCTGTTCAACAGGTTGTAACCGGCGCGGGTGACATCGCCGATCACGCGGATCGGTGCCTGGCTATTGCCCCCCGCATTGTCGCCGCCCACCCAAGGGACGCCGCCGTTGCCGCGGTTGGCTTCCGCTTCTTCAATGGCGGCGACCGCATCGTTGTCGGCGACGGCCTCTTTCAGGGCCATACCTTCGGCCAGTTGATCCCATCCCAGTTGGCCGCCCGCTGTGTCAGCCATGCGGTTGGCGATGGCCCGGCAGGTCATTTTGGAGCGGTCAAAATCCAGCCGCGCCTGCAAAATACCGTTGGTCAGTAGGTTGTAGAGGCCGGGGTCGGCGCGCTGAATGATCAGGGCGGGTAGCGAGGCCACCGCAGCTGTCGCATTCTGAATCACGTTGCTCATGATGCTCTGAAAGCCGTTGGTGATGCCGTTAAGTTGGTTGTGGAGGGTGGTGGTGATGCTCATGTCCCCACAGATTAGATTGCTGTTCCAGCCCACGCCGACACCGAGGCTTTGCATATTGCCGGCGCTGCCCATGGAAACCGCCCGTCCGCCGCCAATGGTGTAGAGCACATCGTCGCCAATTACACTGCCGGTGACGCTGACCCCATCGCCGTCAATCGTGGTTTGCGCCGACGTGATATGACAGCTGCTGAGCAATAGTGCCAGGGTGAGGCATTGGATAAGGCGAGGACGAGTGATGAGGTGGCTATGGCCCAGATGCATATCTGTCGCCTCACTGCACATCGATGCTGCCGAGAAACACCTGGCCTTGCCGTTCGCAGCACTGGTAGGGGCGCCACAGTGCCCAGGCATAGTCTCCCTGGGTGGCCTGAGCATGGTTCCCGCTGTTGGGAAAGACAGCACAGCTTCTGGACAGGGTGGGGGTCAGTTCCTGCCATTTGCCGGTGGCGGCATCGCTTTCCACCAGGGCACCGGCGGGCCAATACCCCGCGGATTGTCTGACCAGCAGGGGCTGGTAGACGTGGACCTGGCCGCGGCGGGTTACGATGTCGCCCGCCCGCTGGGCCACCACCGCCCCTGCCTTGTGATCGTCCACGTGATGCAGGAAACCCCCGCGGGGGTAGACATTGCCCCAGAGGTTGAGGGTGCTGCGCGCGCCGATTTCGCGCCTGCCCGGTATCAGGGCTTCCGGGTAGAACGCTTCGGGAAGGTTGTAACGCCAGGCGAGGGTGTCCAGGGTGCTGAGCAGGTAGGGCATAAAGGCCGTACCCGCCCCTTTGCAGCTATAGCCCCACTGGCCGGCGAACTGGCTGAAGATATAGCCGCCGGGATGGCCGATGACATCCGCATTCTTGAACTTGGCCAGGTTGTTCTCATGGGATTCGTTGGTCGTGCCGTCACCGCCGGCCTGTGCCGTTTCGTTGGGCGGGCTCATGGCGGCGACCTCCGCCCAGGGGTTTTCGCCGGTATCGGAATAACTGGAGACCACCGCGTCGGGTACATAGTGACTGACCTTAATGGAGGTTTCGACGGAGCAACTGTAGGGCGTGCAAAACAACCAATAGCAGATGCCGACAACGCGGTATTCGAGGCAGTCCGGTGACACCGTGGACGAGACAATGTCGGCGGTGGTGAGTGCCCAGGAGGACAGGGCGTGGCATAGCAGGATGATGGCAGCTTTGCGGCGAAGTCGATGACGGAGAGGGCGTCTCATGGTTGCTGTCTCCGGTA
This sequence comes from Porticoccus sp., assembly GCA_002707685.1. Lineage (GTDB taxonomy): Bacteria > Pseudomonadota > Gammaproteobacteria > Pseudomonadales > Porticoccaceae > Porticoccus. The sequence goes on from PANQ01000002.1 coordinate 248,726, forward strand.
TGCCTCGATTCGGGACAGTGCGCGGCGGAGATTGTGCTCGCCGTAGACGACGTAGCGCTGGTCGACGACCACAGCCGGAATGCGATCAACCCCCAGCTGCCAGGCATCGATAACGTCCTGGTACGCTCGGCTCAAACGCAGGTGCAGCGCTTTCTTTCCCGCTGCCATGCGTTGCCGGACTGCCGCTGCTGCATTCTCCGGGTTGGTGGGTAAGCCGGCGGAAAAGGCCGCCTCAATACGCGCCGGGGCATCCAGTTCAATCAGCCGATCCGGCGTGCCGGCAACAGGATGGTGCTGGTCGGTGACTACCCAGACTTCGGTACGGGCGAGCGAGGCCCACAGACATAATCCGATGGTGACGGCGTAAAGCCACAGCGATCCTGTTCGCATAAATACTCACCTAAACAAGGGGGCAGGCGAGTAGTAGGCCCCGGTTGAGCATGGAGGGGCGACAAAGAAAGGGAATTGCCGGATGCCGGATTGATTGCTCGTGTAGGGCAATGGACCCATGTAGGTTTGATTCCTATGGTATTTGTCCAATTAAATTGGACTTAATGCGGCCAAGGTAAACTTCCGTTATGAGGGTGACTGCGCTTTCCAGCAGGTCTCGCTTCGTGATTTGGCTTCCCGGTGTGCTGTTACCGTTGTCCTTGGGATGTGTGGCGTGTCGGGCGGGGCATGTATCGCTGGCTACCGTCGTGAAACTGTACCGAGATCTTGATTTTGTGATAAAATCGCATGATGTATTATCACTATTGAGGTAGTTGGCGCCGATGAGCTTGGCAGGGCAAGTAAAACTGCAGTTGCAGAGTGTGCCGGAGGGTGGCGTTATCACCAGCCGAGCACTCCACAAATTGTCGCCTGACAGTCAGCAGGTCGATAAGGCCGCCTCTCGTCTGTACAAAACAGCGGGGCTGCAGAAGCTTCGCAATGGTATTTATTACCGCCCCTATACCAGCACCTTCTTCGGCAAGCTTCCACCCGAAGAAGAGCGCATTGTTCGTTCAATCAAACAGCAATACCAAGCCAAGGTGGCCCCGTCTGGTGAGTTGGCTGCCTACAAGCTCGGTTTAACCGACAACTTGCCCGATAACATTAGTTACGAAACCAATAAGCGCATCGGCCCCGTCCAACTCGATAATCTCACACTTTATTTTCGCAAGGTGGAGGGTAAAAAGCTCGTTTCGGTCAATGGCGACTTGTTGACGGTTTTGCGGGCGCTGGAGTTTCTCTACAAGGAAGAAGGGCGTTTAACCGTACTGCAGGAGCAACGTATACGCCGGCTACTCAGCCGTTTTTCCCGTGAGCAACTCGACAAAGCCATTGCCTTGTGGCCCGTATGGTTCCAGGACAAAGTAAAGGCTTTCATGCAGGGAGTGGAGAAACCGTATATTACCGGTCTCAGTGCTCTGAACATTCCCCACAAGGGAAAACAGGCGGACTGGCATCAGATGGGCATGCTTCACACGAGTAAATTTCAAGTTGCCGGGAAGAATTACGCCAGCGCACCCAACCTTCAGGATACAGAACTGTTTGACTGCAGTGCTTTCTTGCGGAAATTCAACGTCGATGTAGGCACCATCCTGTGTGCCACACCCCTGCGCGCGATGAAAGATATTTTGTTCGCCAGCATCATCCGCAAATCACAATACCCTGGTTTCTTTATGCTGGATCAGTTTATGTTCGATATAACTCCCAGCGAGATGAAGCAAGCGATTGATGAACTGAGACCGTTGGCGGACCAAAAACAGAAGCAGTTACTCGATACCTGGATGCATGACAATGAGCTTGACTGACCAGCAGCAACGCGAACACATAGAGGTCATGTCGGCGCTGTGCCATGGTTTTCACAAGAAAGGGCTGCCGATGATCCTGAAAGGTGGGACAGCCCTGAAGCTGTGTTATGACCTCGATCGCTTTAGCGAGGATCTGGATTTCGATTGTGCCAAAGCCCTGAATCTGGACAGTTCGATCAAGGAGATTTTTACGCAGCTCGGCAAGGGCAAAGCCCACCTGAGAAACCCGACGATTGATATCACCAAGGACACAAAAACGGTTCGCCGCTACCGCATAACATATGGGGATGGCATGAATCTGAAGTTGGAAACCTCATTGCGCGGTACGCCCAATGACAACGACCTTGTCGAGATCAACGGTATCCTCACCTACAGAATTGGGAAGCTGATCCAACAAAAACTCAGCGCACTCACCGGGCGAACCGCCGCCCGAGACTTGCACGATGTCATTTATCTCTACGAACATTTTCCAGATGATTATGACGATGAGGCCTTGGCTGAAATCACTGCGTTATACGACAACCAGTCATCGATTCTCGAAGAATACACCCCGGCCTATAGTGAAGATACCATCCTGTCGATCTCTGACCTGTTGCAGGATATGAGTCGGTTCATTGATCTTTACAAGCAGCGTCATTGATACCCGGAAGTCGATCCATTCGATAGGGTCTGCGCATGTATCCAATAACATGGGTGGAAAGGGACTTGCTGTCAATTAATGGGAAAAAGGAATGACTGCATACGATCTCCTCGGGCTCTTCCTTGTCATGAGCGCATTGGCCGCGATACCCAGTGCCAGTGTGGCGCTGGTGATTGTCCGTTCGGCGACGGTGAATGTGCGTAACGGTATCGCTACCGCAGTGGGGGTTGTGGCGGGGGACCTGATCTTTATTACCATGGCCATGATGGGGCTGGTGGCGCTGTCTGAAATCATGGGTGCCTTCTTCGCCATGATCCGCTACCTGGCTGCCGGTTATCTGGTCTGGGTTGGTTGGCAGTTGATCCGGCACGCGGCGGACACCAGGGTTATGGATGCGGGTCAGGTCAAAGGCGGTATGGCGACCAGTTTTCTATCCGGACTGGCGCTGACCCTGGGCGATATCAAGGCTATCCTGTTCTACGCGAGCTTGTTTCCCGCCTTTGTCGATATCGCGTCCCTGACAATGTCCGATGTCGTACTTATTATGCTGGTGACGGTCATTGCCGTCGGCGGTGTCAAGGTTGCCTATGCACTGGCGGCCAATCGGATTGCCTGTCTATCGAAAGACGTTGTATTTCGGCAGGAGGCCAGAGTCGCCGCCGGTGGCCTGCTGGTGGGGGCGGGCGGTTATCTCATTGTGAAGGCCTGAAGGTATTGTGCGGGCTGGACAGTTGAAGCCTCTTTCGGTCGGTTGTACGTCGTGATTATTTCAGGGGTTCTGGTTATTTGGCTCAATTCTTATTGGCCGGACTTATTAATAGTCGCCAGTGTTGTGGCTGTGGTTTTTCTGCACACTGCATATGAAGTGCTTCGAAGCGCAGGTCAANCCTGNCGGGGTGNGCCTCAAGTCAATATTTGCAGTTCTGGCGCTTAATGGAANNATCCGTTGATTGATCTATGTCAATCATCAAGGGCGNTATGTTTGAACTTTCAGAGAGAATAAGGTANCNTTCNTANNGTTAATATAACCATTTGCAGATTATGTGGCTTAGAAGATTCAGATTTTACATGGCGATCTTCGCGTTACTGGCTTTTACCAGCCAGTCGTTCGCTGTTGCGAAATTGCCCTGCCACAAGATGAGTCACGAACCTGATGTTCCAGTAATGACGGGGGCAATGGATCATGGAAGCCATACCAAGGCAAACAATATCCAGATCAATAATGCCCTTACGGCTGATGCCGCTGATTGTTGCAGCCAGGATCACTGCTCTCAGCTGGATTGCATCTCTGCAAGCGTTGCGGTGGTGAGTACACTGTCGTCGTTTTCCGTCCAGTTTTCTCAAACCCTCAATACAGCGTATTCGGTTTCCTTCCTCTCCCAGGCAGCTTCCTCGCTGTTTCGCCCCCCCATTTCCCGCTGAAGTAGGGTTGGTACGCCTGAAATTCAGGCGTCTGACGACTCGATAAGCGGGAGATCAAAACTCCCATAACGTATGTTTAAAACGCGCCATCGCTACGAGCGCGTTCACTGCAACTCTTGATTGGGAGTCATCATGAAGCCGTTACATACCTATCTGCGCTTTCCGGCGCTGATCGTATTCCTGTTATTTCTTACCGCTTGTTCCGAAAGCGAAAATCACGCAACTAAAAGCGCAACGATTGCCACGTTGGATGTTTATAAAAGCCGCACCTGTCAATGCTGCCAGCAATGGGTTCACCATATGGAAGATGTTGGTTTTGACACAAAAACCCACCACCCGTCGGACTTGAATCGCATTAAAAATGACTATGGCATAGCACCTGAGTTCCAGTCCTGCCATACAGCAGTGACGAGTAACGGTTATGTGTTCGAAGGCCATATCCCTGCGCGCTTTGTTCAGCAGTTTCTGGAAAACCCTCCCGATGACGCCATCGGCCTTAGTGTGCCTGGCATGCCGGCAGGCAGCCCTGGTATGGAGATGGGTGACAGGTTTACGCCTTACAAGGTATGGCTGCTTAAAAAAGACGGTTCGGCTGACGTGTTTGCATCTGTGAATAGTCGCGATCAGCAATAGGACATATAACGATGAACATTCAATGGGTATTTTTATTGTTTTTGCTGGTGGGGCTTCCTGTATTTGCGCAGAGCCCGGCTAATACGTTGAGTCTGGATGAGGCCATCGCCCATGCCATTGCCACGGATCCCTGGCTGAACGGTAGCCGGCATCGCGAAGACGCTTTGACCAGCGAATCAATTTCAGCATCGACGCTTCCAGACCCCAAGGTCAGCCTGATGGCGGCTAACTTTCCTACCGATAGCTTCGATATCAACCAGGAGCCTATGACGCAGCTCACTGTAGGTGTTAGTCAGATGTTTCCTCGCGGCGATAGCCTGGAGTTGTCCAGCCGTCAGAAACAGGAGTTGGCGGAACAGGAGCCATTGCTCAGGCAGAATCGCCAGGCCAAGGTAGCGGCTACTGTCTCGCAGCTGTGGCTGGAAGCATTCAGGGCCCAGGAGAGCATTCGATTGATTGAGCGGGATCGCTCGCTGTTTGAACATTTGGTGGATGCAACCAAAGCGAGCTATTCGTCGGCACTGGGACGTGCCCGCCAGCAGGATATTATCCGGGCCCAATTGGAGCTTACCCGGTTGGACGATCGTTTGACGGTGCTGCGGCAACAGTCGGAGTCAGCCCAACAGCGTTTATCCGAATGGATCGGCGGTCGCGCCCGTCTGCCGTTAGCGCAGCTTGTGCCCAGTCAGTACGGTGATGAGCCGACGTCGGTGGGAGGTCAGCCGGATAGTGATCGTTGGCTCTATGAACAGGTCAATCGGCACCCACTCTTGCTGGCACTTGATCAGCGTATTGATGCCATGGAGACCGGGGTCGAATTAGCGCGCCAGAAATATAAACCTGAGTGGGGTCTTTCCGCCCAATACGGCTATAGGGACGATGATCCCATGGGTCGCGACCGCGCTGATTTGTTCTCTGTCGGTGTGACCTTTGATCTGCCGCTTTTCACCGGCAAGCGACAGGATAAAGACGTCAGTGCGGCCACTTCTCGGGCCGAGGCCTTGAAAACTGACAAGTTACTGATGGCGCGAAAGCTGATGGCGAACCTGGATACGGCCTTGGTTCAGCTACAGCGTCTGAATGATCGTCGCGCGCTCTACGCCGAGCAGTTATTGCCGCAAATGTCAGAGCAGGCCGAAGCTGCCCTGGCCGCCTACAACAACGACGACGGCGACTTTGCCGAAGCGGTGCGCGCCCGCATTGCTGAGTTAAATGCCAAGATCGACTTTTTAACGATCAGGATTGATCGGCTGAAGATGATTGCCGAGTTGAATTACCTCTTGTCCAAAAATGGTTCAGAACCGTTTCCCGCCACCAGCAGTAACCACGCGGAAGGATTAACCCCATGAAGATTCAATTGAATAAATCTTTTTTCATTACAGTTGCCTTGTTGATTGCGACAGCGACCCTTGCGCACTATTCGGCCCTATGGCGTATGAAAGGGACCACGGGCGATGATGACGTTGCAACCGAGAAAAAACCACTCTACTGGGTCGCGCCGATGGATCCCAATTATAAGCGCGANAANCCGGGTAAATCCCCTATGGGGATGGATCTGATACCAGTGTATGAAGANGCGGGCGGCGATCAGGAGATTGGCACAGTCACCATCTCTCCCGATGTGGTCAANAANCTTGGCGTACGTACAGCGTCTGCTACTCGGGGGCAGCTGGACGTCTCTGTCAATACCGTGGGCTATGTGCAATATGATGAAGACCGTCTTGTTCACATTCATCCACGGGTAGAAGGCTGGATTGAAAAACTCCATGTCAAAGCCGCCGGAGATCCGGTCACTCAGGGCGAGCCGCTCTATGCCTTATATTCGCCTACCCTGGTCAATGCCCAGGAAGAAGTGTTGCTGGCATTAAAGCGAAATAACCCAACACTAATCACTGCTGCNATGGAGCGGCTGTCGGCTTTACAGGTGCCGGAATCGGAAATCCACCGACTGAAAAAATCTGGCAAGGTCAGTCAGACGATCACCATCAAGGCCCCGCAATCCGGCGTATTGGACAATCTTATGGTCCGTGAAGGNATGTTTGTGAAACCCGGTATGGAAATGATGGNCATCGGGCAACTGGAACATATCTGGGTCATTGGCGAAGTGTTCGAGCGTCAGGTCATGAGCGTACGGAAGGGCGATGCCGTGCGCATGTACCTCGATTATCTGCCAGGACGCACGTGGTCTGGCACGGTTGACTATATCTACCCGTCACTGAATACCCAGACTCGAACAGCTCGGGTGCGNGTACGATTCGACAACCCGGACGGCTACCTGCGACCGGGTATGTTTGCGCAAATGACGATAGCGACACAACCCGCTCGGGAGGCGTTGCTCATTCCGCGGGAAGCACTGATTCGCACGGGTAGCCAATCGCGAGTCGTGTTGGCTAAAGGTGACGGGCGCTTTAAATCCATCGCCGTAGAGGTAGGGCGAATTGGCGAGAACCAGGTGGAGATTCTGTCGGGGCTCAACGAGGGCGACCGGCTTGTGACTTCCGCGCAATTTTTGCTTGATTCCGAATCCAGCAAGACCTCGGATTTTCGTCGCATGAACCACAGCCCGGATGACGATACCCAGCCTGNAACACCGGCATCGGTATCAGTCGGCGCCCGTATTGAAGGCNTCATNGTCGAACACCGNATGCTCANGCTGGCNCACGACCCCATTGATGCCTGGCAATGGCCTGCCATGACGATGGATTTTACCGCAGACCCTGCGGTGGATCTGGATGGGCTGAAACCCGGCATGAAGCTGCACGTGGAAATTAAGCGGGACGGGGGCAGTAATTACGTTGTCAGCCAGATCCATGGTTTGGAACCGATATCCGAAGACTCACACGAGGATGGAGACGACCAATCCATGGGCAACAGCCCGCATCAGGGTATGAGCCATGATGCGATGGATATGGATCAAGGCCAGCGCAACGGGGAGGACAAGCCATGATCGAAGCCATTATCCGCTGGTCTGTCCAAAACCGCTTTTTTGTGCTGCTGGCCACTCTGATTCTGGTGGGGGTCGGCGGTTGGTCCCTGAAAAACACGCCGGTAGATGCCATTCCCGATTTGTCGGACGTGCAGGTGATTATCAAAACCAGTTATCCGGGGCAGGCGCCGCAGGTGGTGGAAGATCAGGTCACCTATCCNCTGACTACTGCCATGTTGTCNGTNCCNGGTGCGGTCACCGTACGCGGCTACTCGTTTTTTGGCGACTCCTATGTCTATGTCATTTTTGATGAGGATACCGATGCTTACTGGGCGCGTTCGCGGGTACTGGAATACCTGTCGCAGGTGGCGCCCACTTTGCCGCCCAATGCCAGGCCGCAATTGGGGCCGGATGCCACCGGTGTGGGTTGGGTCTACCTCTACGCACTGGTGGATCGCACCGGTCAGCACGATCTCAGCCAGCTGCGCAGCCTGCAGGACTGGTTCCTGAAATACGAACTGCAAACTGTGCCCGGGGTATCTGAAGTCGCTGCACTTGGCGGCATGGTGAAGCAGTACCAGGTTAAGGTGAACCCGGACAAGCTGCGAGCTTTTAACATTCCACTCTCTCATATCCAGACGGCAATCCAGCGCGGCAACCAGGAAGTCGGCGCTTCTGTGGTGGAAATGGCGGAAGCGGAATACATGGTGCGCGCGTCCGGCTACATCCAGGGGCGTGATGATCTGGCCAATATCCCTTTGGGCCTGAACGTCAACGGTACCCCCTTGCTGTTAAAGGATGTGGCCGACATCGAAATCGGGCCACAGATGCGCCGGGGCATTGCCGAACTCAATGGCGAGGGTGAGACAGTAGGCGGCATTGTGGTCATGCGCTTTGGCGAGAATGCGCAAAAAACCATTGATGGTGTCAAAGCCANGCTGGAGACACTCAAGGCCGGGTTGCCTGAGGGTGTGGAAATCGTGACGGTCTATGATCGTTCCGGCCTGATTGAGCGCGCCGTGGAAAACCTGTGGCACAAATTGCTGGAAGANTTCATCGTCGTGGCCCTGGTGTGTGTCGTCTTCCTGTTTCATATCCGCTCCAGTCTGGTGGCCATTGTCAGTTTGCCNGTNGGTATTNTNGNCGCATTTATCGTCATGCATGCGCAAGGACTNAACGCCAATATCATGTCGTTGGGCGGGATNGCCATTGCCATNGGCGCCATGATCGACGGCGCCATCGTNNTNATNGANAACATGCACAAGCATATGGAACGCACGCCACTGACCAACGAAAACCGCTGGCAGGTAGTCGCGGAATCTGCCGCCGAAGTCGGTCCTGCGCTATTTTTCAGCCTGCTGATCATTACCGTGAGTTTCGTGCCGGTGTTTACCCTGGAGGCCCAGGAAGGCCGTATGTTCTCGCCGCTGGCCTTTACTAAAACCTACGCCATGGCCGCGAGTGCTGCATTGGCAGTAACGCTGGTGCCCGTGCTGATGGGCTATTTTATCCGTGGCAAAGTACTGCCTGAGCACAAAAATCCACTCAATCGCGCGTTGATTGGCGTGTATATGCCTACGCTTAAAACCGTGCTTAATTACCCTAAATCCACGCTCGTGTTAGCCCTGGTGATTACGGTTATCGGATTTTGGCCCGTCAGCCAGATAGGTAGCGAATTTATTCCCCCTCTGGATGAGGGTGATTTGATGTATATGCCCACCACCTATCCCGGTCTGTCGATAGGTAAAGCGCGGGANATCCTGCANCAGACNGACAAGNTGATNGCCACNGTNCCNGAAGTNNAAANNGTATTNGGCAANATNGGNCGGGCNGAAACNGCNACNGATCCGGCGCCNCTNACCATGATTGAAACNTTTNTNCAGTTGAAACCNAGAGAGGNGTGGCGCGATGGNATGACNACNGA
>PANQ01000002.1:258071-273038 GCA_002707685.1 Porticoccus sp.
TNAANAAGGANCTNGATGCNNTGGTGAAGTTTCCNGGNNTGACCAATGCCTGGGTGATGCCNATCAAAACCCGNATCGACATGCTGGCNACNGGTATNAAAACCCCGGTGGGTATNAANGTNGCTGGCCCCGACCTNAAGGANATCGAAAANATCGGCAAGCGNNTGGAGCAGGTGCTCAAAGATGTACCTGGCACNGCCTCNGTNTANTCCGAGCGAGTAGCGGGTGGCCGTTATATCAAGGTGGATATTCAGCGGGAAAAAGCAGCGCGTTATGGTCTCAATATTGCTGACGTGCAGCAGGTGGTGGCCACCGCCATCGGCGGCATGAACGTCACGCAGACAGTCGAAGGGTTGGAGCGTTATCCCGTCAATCTGCGTTATCCCCAGGACTATCGTAACTCGCCGGAACAATTAGCCCTGTTGCCCATCGTAACAACCAGTGGCCAGCGCATTGCATTGGGGGATGTCGCTCGTGTTTATGTGGAAGACGGCCCCCCGGCCATCAAGAGCGAGAATGCCCGCCTCAACGGCTGGACCTTTGTTGATATCGATGGCGTGGATATTGGCAGTTATGTAAAAAATGCCATGGCCGTGGTGGCCGATCAGGTCGAGCTACCAGCAGGCTACTCCCTGAACTGGTCGGGGCAGTACGAATACATGCTGAGAGCCAAGGAAAAACTCACCTATGTGGTGCCGCTGACGCTGGCCATTATCATCGTGCTGCTCTATTTCAATTTTCGCAACTTTGCCGAGGTCGCGATCATCATGGGCACTCTGCCGCTAGCCATGGTGGGCTCGATCTGGCTGATGTACGTGCTCGGCTACAACTTCTCTGTCGCTGTTGGCGTNGGNTTTATNGCGNTGGCAGGTGTGGCAGTAGAAATCGGNGTCATCATGCTGGTGTACCTCAATCAGGCNTATCGCCATATGCTGGAAGANTGTGAGCAGAAAGGTGTTGAACCGCGAAAGGAAACATTGCGCCACGCGGTGTTGCACGGTGCCGGCCTANGGGTAAGACCCGTGATGATGACNGCNGCNGCGATTATCGTGGGGCTGTTACCNATTATGTANGGCACGGGTACCGGCTCGGAAGTCATGAGTCGGATTGCGGCGCCTATGGTGGGTGGNATGCTGAGTGCCGTGGTGTTGACCTTGTTGGTANTGCCGGCGGTTTATCTGCTTTGGAAGCAGAGCAAGNGNANTGNNGNANCNTAANCNATGANCNTNGCGTACCCGNTTATAAANTTCGGGTGCGCCGTTCTGAATTCTAACCCTATATTCTTGGCCNCTCCGTTGGTTCTGGTTGTGGAACCGATGAGAAACACATCGGTGTCAAACATTTGATTCAGATCAAGAACTGGCAATATCAGATCTGCTAGATTAAAACGGTCAATAAAGGGGGGCCGANATGGTTCATTATCTGGGTATTGTGCTGGTCATTTGGGGGTTGCTTGCGCAACCACTGATGGCTGCATTACCCGGAGATATACAGGTTCACTCTCCAGTATCAGCAAGTGCGCCCAATCTTGGCGCGATCGCCTCAGTATCGGATCTGGANCATACGCTCCCAGTCCCAGCGGCCACTTCCAATCCTCTCAACCCGAATGAGTATGGTAAACAGGNGGCAGGGCATAGCCTCACTGCTTCGACAATGCCCTGTCATCAGATTGCCAAGAGNGATTCGCCNAAACCCTGCGGTAAGTGCTTAACCGGTCATTGCGNCTCAGGCTGTCTATCGGCCAGTCACTGTGNGNCAACCTGTTCAGCCNCGGGAACAGTTGGGGCTGTCGGTTCATTTTATAAAAATACTATGAATCANGCCGCCTGNGATNTGTTCAATACCGCGCCGGAACCNCTNTTGGCGCGGCTCCCCTCACGNATTTTCCATCCTCCCAAAACGGCCTGATCAGGCCGGTAATCCCGCTGGTATAACAACCGCGATACCTGTTTCGTGAATGGTTCCGCCTTTGCGGATCCTGGTTCCTGAACCTTTGAAATCCCTGCTGGTGGTTCTCCCGCTTTGTGCTGGGAGCAACGCATGTTCCGACTAGCCAGGATAAACAGGATTACACATACATTACTGGAATGTAATACATGGGTCATCTTAAGGTCAGAAACGCCGCTCTACTATGACAATGGATAAGTCCAGGTGCAGCTTGGGAGTTGTGTACGGGTCGATTCAATGCAGAAACGCCGTGACAGGATATCGGGCCAATATTGACGGTTGACGGCGTACAGGCTACAGATCGAGGGCGTGTAATAGTGAGTACGAGAAGCCTGATACCTGTTAATGAAAATTGCTTGACCTGTGTCTTGGACACAGGTGTAGGGTGACAAAAAAGCTGGATTAATTCTTGGGAATTTTTCTTAGGTTTATAACTGATGATTGACTCATATCAAGGTAAGGAGCAGACCTTCGGGGTTAACCTGAATCCTGCAATAGTCAGACTGAGCTGCAAGGAGGTCTGTATGAAAGTGATCGAAATGGCCAGGCGTTTAGGAGTTACGGTCGATACCGTGCGATTTTATACCCGGATCAAGATTCTTAGACCGGGTAAGAACAAAGCCAATGGGTATCGGGAATACAGAGAAAAGGATTACAACCGCTTGCGATTCGTGCTGAGTGCACGACAACTGGGTTTTTCCGTTGACGATATTCAGGAAATTTTGTACCACGCTGATAAGAAGAAATCGCCTTGCCCGACGGTGCGCCGCTTGATTGATCAACGCCTGAATGAAACTGAACAACGGTTCGCGGAGACTCTGCAACTGCGGGAACGCATGCAGCAGGCCGTGGTCGAGTGGAGCCAAAAGCCGGATAAGGTGCCGACCGGCCATATGATCTGTCACCTGATTGAAGAGTTTGCCCAGTAAATCAACATAGAGGATTTGCCATGAATACACAGAAGTTTGAGAGCCCTACTCATCACCAGGGCGGCTGTTGTTGCGCCAGCAAGTCATCCACAGCAGCTACCACCCGGAGCAGTGTTGGCTCAGATAGCGATATCCCGCTGCAGCGGTTACAGGTGCAAGGCGCCACGTGCGGTGGTTGTGTAAGAAGCATTGAGCAAACGCTACGCTCTGTTTCCGGTGTAAGCGATGCGTGTATGGATCTGGCGACGGGTGTCGCTTCGGTCGTTGGCAGGGTCGAATCTAACGCTCTGATAGAGGCGTTGCATAGGGCGGGTTTTCCCGCGGCGGTTATCAAATAATTCAGGAGTGATCCAATGAAAGCGAAGAATACGGAATCCAGCCACGAACATTGCGATGAGGGAGAAAAAGCCGCGACACAGGATCATGCCATTGAACTTCCGGATCGCGGCGCCCAAGCTCATCAAGAGGCGACAGAGAAGGACACCGTGTTCGTTTGTCCAATGCATCCCGAGGTACGTTCGGACCAGCCCGGGGATTGTCCGAAATGCGGCATGCATCTGGTTCCTGAAGATGAGGTTGAGGCTCATGGCGATCATTCTCACCACGCGCATTCCCACGTTGAGCACCGGCATGTTGAAGATGTAGGCAATGGGGGAAGCGAATATGACAAGGTTCCTGCAGGCTACTCGGGCGCTGTCTATACCTGCCCTATGCATCCCCATGTGCGCCAGACCGAGCCCGGTTCCTGCCCGTTATGCGGCATGGGTCTCGAACTGGAATCAGCTGCGATGGCCGGGGATGAGCCGAACCTGGAACTGTTGGATTTTACACGACGTTTCTGGATCGGTGCGGTGTTAACCGTCCCACTCCTGATTTTGACCATGACCCCCTATGTAGGGCTTTCGCAGATTCGCGAATTCTTTGGTGAGCGCACGTCTCTCTGGATCGAGGTGGCGCTCGGCTCGCCGGTGATTCTATGGTCGGGCTGGCCGTTCTTTGTGCGCGGCTGGAACTCGTTCCGAACCATGAATCTTAATATGTTCTCCCTGATCGGTATGGGTGTGGCGGCCGCCTACATTTTCTCGATGGTGGCGGTGCTTGCGCCGGGCATCTTTCCCGAGGGTTTCCGAGATCCGGAAACCGGTACCGTGGGCGTTTATTTCGAGGCGGCGGCGGTCATCGTTACGTTGGTTTTGTTGGGCCAGGTGATGGAGCTGCGTGCCCGCGAAGGAACCGGCAAGGCCATTCGCGCACTGTTGGACCTTGCCGCCAAAACGGCACGGGTAATCCGCCCGGATGGCAGTGAGGAGGAGATCCCGCTTGAAAATGTACAGGTCGGCGCCCGGTTGCGGGTACGACCGGGCGACAAGGTGCCGGTGGATGGCGTGGTGGTCGACGGCCGTTCTTCGGTGGATGAAAGCATGATCTCCGGAGAACCGGTACCGGTCGAGAAGACCGAGGGCGACAAGCTGACTGGCGCCACGATCAATGGAACCGGCAGCCTGATCATGGAGGCGACGCGGGTGGGCGCCGACACTATGTTGGCGCAGATCGTCGAAATGGTGGCCGCCGCGCAGCGTTCGCGCGCGCCGATTCAGAAATGGGCGGACATGGTGGCGGGCAAGTTTGTGCCCGCGGTGATCGGCATTGCGGTTATATCCTTTATCGCCTGGGCGATCTGGGGTCCGGCGCCGGCCTTATCCTATGCGCTGGTCTCCGCAGTGGCTGTTCTTATCATTGCCTGCCCCTGTGCACTTGGTCTGGCCACGCCGATGTCGATCATGACGGCGACCGGGCGCGGTGCGCAGGTGGGCGTGCTGATCAAGAATGCGGAGGCATTGGAGCGCTTCGAGAAGGTCGATACGCTGATGGTGGACAAGACCGGCACGTTGACTGTGGGCAAGCCAAAATTGGTTGCTGTTCTCCCAGAAGAGGGACATGACGAGGCAGAGGTGTTGCGCCTTGCCGCGACGCTGGAGAAAGGTTCCGAGCATCCTCTCGCGGAAGCGATCGTGCGCGGTGCCGAGGAGCGCGATCTCGCCCTCGGTAGCGCATCGGACTTCGAGGCGATCACCGGCAAGGGCGTAAAGGGCATCGTCGACGGCAAGTCGGTGGCCCTCGGCAACCTGAAGATGATGGCGGAGCTTGGTCTGGACGGCGGGCCCATTGATGATACGGCGAATGCTCGTCGCGACGAGGGCGAGACCGTGATGTTCGTGGTGCTCAACGGTGCTATCGCGGGGCTTGTTTCGGTAGCCGACCCGGTGAAGGAGACCACTCCTGCGGCGCTCAAAGCACTGCACAAGCTGGGCTTTCACATCATTATGGCGACGGGGGACAACGAGCGCACAGCCAGGGCGGTCGCCGGAAAGCTCGGTATCGACGAGATCCGCGCCGAGGTTTTGCCCGAGGACAAGGCTCGCATCATCAAGGATTTACAGTTCCGGGGCCGTAAGGTCGCCATGGCTGGGGACGGGGTCAACGACGCTCCGGCTCTCGCCCAGGCCGATGTCGGTATCGCCATGGGCACTGGTGCCGACGTGGCGATCGAAACCGCAGGAATCACGCTGGTCAAGGGTAATCTGGACGGCATCGTCCGCGCCCGGCGACTGGCTCATGCCACGATGCGTAATATCCGGCAAAACCTGTTTTTCGCGCTGATCTACAACAGTGCTGGTGTGCCGATCGCAGCGGGCGTCCTCTATCCGTTCCTGGGGATTCTGATCGGTCCGATCTTCGCGGCCTTCGCCATGAGCGCGTCATCGCTGTCGGTGGTGTTAAACGCGCTGCGTTTGCGCGAAGCAAAAATATGACTCGGTGCCGGATAGTATCATACCTTTCATTGCCAGATGCAGATGTACCGTGGACAGATCGCGGTGAAATATGCAGGAGGACCCGATGAACATCAATAAAGTCACGGCCATTTTTGATGAGTTTCGCCTGAAAGAAGTGGCAGAAACCCTGATACGACACGGTGTGAAGGGCTTTACCTTACACCCGGTTCGCGGCCGGGGCTATTACTTCGATAGTTTTAACGAAAACCACTTGATCAAGCATATTCAAATGGAGATTTATGCCAAGGCGGAGCAGGCGAGGGAAATTGCGCAGCTGATTGTGGATGCGGCGCATGTTAATGCCGATAGCGAAGGGCTGGTCTGCATCGTGCCAGTCAACGATCTGATTTGGATACATGATAAACGCAGCGCAACAGACAACGATTTTCAATTTCACAGGTGAGGTGTTCCATGGCAACCCAAAAATCATCATTCTGGTTGACCCCCAAAGGCCTGGCCGCCCTGGGTTTAATTGCAGCGGCGAGCTACTTTCTGCTGATCGAGCACCGGCAACACGTCTGGCAGTTTTTACCTTTCCTGATTCTCCTGGCCTGCCCGTTTATGCATCTGTTTATGCACGGCGGACATGGGGGGCACGGCGGCCACGGTGACCATGGCCAGCACGAGGATGAATCCGACCAGGATGCTTATCAACGTGGCTTGGAAGAAGGCCGTCGGGAAAACGAAAACCGTCATCACCATTAACCCAATACATTACAGGAGAAGAAGCATGCACGGTGAATCTGCTTACGGCCTCTGGACGCTGGTGATACTCAATTCGGCGATATTTATTTTCTTTGCCTTCAGCTTTACCAAGCCGCAAACCAAAACTGATTGGCGCAGCTTTGGCGCTTTCTCGGCGTTTGTTATTGCCTTGTTTACCGAGATGTATGGCTTTCCGTTAACCATCTATTTCCTCTCTGGCTGGCTGGCAGAAAAGTATCCGGGCATCGACTTTCTGTCCCACGAAAACGGCCACCTGTTGCACACTTTACTTGGTTTTGAAGGCAATCCCCATTTTGATCCACTGCACATTGCCAGCAATATCCTGATTATACTGGGTTTCTTCCTGCTTGCTTCGGCTTGGAATGTACTGCACAAGGCGCAGCAAGCCCACTCCCTGGCCACTACCGGCTGGTATGCGCGCTGCCGTCATCCTCAATACATTGCTTTTATTTTGATTATGTTCGGCTTCCTGTTGCAGTGGCCGACCATTCCAACGCTCGTGATGTTCCCGATACTGGTAGTGGTCTACGTGCGACTCGCTAAGCGAGAGGAGCGGATGGCGCTGGAAGAATTTGGCGAAATATATCGCCATTATATGGAATCTACGCCAGCGTGGATTCCGAAATTTAAAATCAATGAACCTGAAACTGTCTGAGGATAAAACAATGAAAAATTTAATGTCAGCACTCGCTATTTCCGCATTATTGGCATCTCCAGTCTTCGCCGAAGGTGAGCATCAACATGACGGTGACCCGAACACACAGGGTAAGCAAGGCAGCATGATGATGAGCCATGAGCGAATGATGCCAATGATGCAAGAACACAAAAAATCCATGGAGCGCCTGATGGGTCAGCTGAAAAAGGAAGCAGACCAAGGCAAACGGGATGAACTCATCGAAGCACATATGAAAGAGATGCAGCAATGCATGATGACGCTAAATCAGGGTGAAGGCGACATGGCATCCAGCTCTACCGAAGAGCGCATGAAAATGATGGAAGAGCGTATGGGGATGATGCAGATGATGATGGGGCAGATGATGGACAACATGGTCGAAGCTCGCAAGAGTCGTCCTAAACACATTAAGAAATAAGCAAAGCGGACTATTGATCGTTAGTAATCGATAATTTGGAGAAAGTGGTGGCAGAGCATCGATTAGGAATCAATCCAGGTTTTCTAGCGAAGCACACCTTAAGTTTACGTGGGGTGAATGAAAGCAACGCGCATGCTATCACAGCGGAGTTGGATGGACTTCCTTGTGTTGACCGTGTTTGGCTGAACATGACGAAAGGTACTCTCAAAATCGCCTATGACGCCTCTCACCACAATATCGATGAAATGATCGCCATTGTCGAAAAACATGGCGCGGTAATTAAAGACAATTGGTGGAGTCGCACCAAGCTGGGTTGGCAACGGCAGACAGATAAAAATATCAAGGATAACGCCAAGCATGAAGCGCATTGTTGCAACAAGATGCCGCCTCAGTAGAGGAAATCGAAAATGAGCAAAAAAGAGCATCGGCTGGGCGTATCAGAAATCAATCTTGTGGTACGCCATTTAAAACTGGAACCTGCCGATCAGAACAACCTGCAAGCAGTGGTTGCTGAAGTCGATCAGCTTTACGGGCTCGACGCCATTTCCTTTGATGAAAAAAGTCATGTGCTGAATCTTGCTTATGACGCCTCCAGGATTTGTCTGGATGGTATCGAAGATGTGTTGAAAAAGCATGGCGTCGAAGTAAGCCATGATTGGTGGACGCATTTTAAAGAAGGTTATTACAAATTTGTCGGTCAGAACGTTAAAAACAACGCCAGTCACGAACCGTGGAGCTGTCATCAAATACCCCCGGGCGCTGGCCGCAAGCGCTAGTGTATACCTCCATGGTGAATGTCGATAAATAGAGAATTGCATTTTTAAGCATCCTGCATACCTTGCACCGAAAGCCCAGACAGGGGGCTTAACTTTTATTTAAAGGAGTCCTGAATGGACGAAAAAGACGCTCGTTCGACACAGTACGACGAAGGTAGCCTCACTCTATCAGGTACGGTAATGCTCGGTACTGGGGTGATGATCGGGGCGGGAATATTCGCGCTAACCGGTCAAATGGCAGAGATGACTGGTGCATTATTCCCACTGGCATTTCTCGCGGCCGCTATCATCGTTGGTTTCAGCGCTTACTCCTACATCAAAATGTCCAATGCCTACCCATCAGCAGGGGGGATTGGCATGTATTTGCATAAGGCCTATGGCGACCGGTTGCCCACTGCATTTAATGCGCTACTAATGTATTTTTCGATGGTCATCGCTCAGAGCTTTCTTGCGCGCACGTTCGGTTCCTACACCATGCAATTGTTTGGCGGTGACCCATCAGGACAAATGACGCCTATACTCGGCGTCTCCCTAATTCTGGCGGCGTTCATTGTGAACCTGCTGGGTAATCGGCTGATTCAAGGGGTTGCAGGGTTTATCGGTCTACTGAAAATTGGCGGGATCCTGATTTTTGGCCTCGTCGGAATCTGGTTGGCTGATGGCCTGGCGGTGGACTTTGACCAGGTAAGCGAGACCGGTTCAACCAGTAATTTTCTCGGCGCCACGGCTCTGGGGATTCTGGCATTCAAAGGCTTTACCACCATTACCAATAGTGGTTCCGAGGTGATCGATCCACACCGCAATGTTGGTCGCGCCATTGTTATTTCGATTGCTGCCTGTGTCGTCATCTATACATTGGTTGGTTTTGCGGTGGCCAGCAACCTCTCACTCAGTGAGATTATCGAAACCCGTGATTATTCCCTGGCTGCAGCCGCTCGACCCGCACTCGGTGAGTATGGCGTGTGGTTCACTGTTGCGATTGCCATGCTTGCGACGGCGGGTGGGATTCTTGCCAGTGTTTTTGCGGTCTCCAGGATGCTCGCGATGCTAACAGAGATGAAGTTGGTGCCTCACCGACACTTCGGTATGCCTGGCAGCATTCAGAAGCATACATTGGTGTACACCGTGGTTCTTGGACTTGTGCTCACCGCGTTCTTTGATCTTTCCCGTATAGCAGCACTTGGCATCATATTCTATCTGGTGATGGATATCGCCATTCACTGGGGTGTTCTGCGCTACTTGTTGGACGATGTTAAAGCCAAAAGCTGGGTCCCCGTTACCGCGATTATATTAGATTTTCTTGCACTAAGCGGGTTCGTTTGGGTGAAGTTGAATTCAGATCCATTTGTGTTGGGTGTGGCCGTTGTCACAATGATGCTAATCGCTATCGGAGAGCAACTATTCCTTGGATCTGAAAAACGAAAGCAAGCTGTGTCCCAAAGTCAGGCTCATGAACGTCACCATTAAAAATTAGGGTGGAGAGAGCCTGCTAGACACTGAAAGAAAGACAATGGCTAAATTTTTTTGTTCGGGAAATGGTAATGGATCAAATTAACACACTTAAGGCGATCGATATGGGCATCGACACCCACCAGGAACCGGTGGTGTATATGCGCAGTGATTGTCACATCTGCCGCTCTGAAGGTTTCACTGCCAACAGCCGTGTCATGCTGCGGTACGGGGAAAACAGCGTTATCGCCACGCTGAATGTGGTGGACGAGATGGTGCTGAGTTCCGGGAGCGCAGGGTTGTCCAAAATTGCAATGCGCCGCCTGGATGTCTTTGATGGCGCCGCGATTAATGTCGGTCATGCGCCGGTCGTAACCTCACTTGCCGCTGTTCGCAAAAAGATCTTTGGGCACAAACTCAGTGATCAAGAGATTACCGCTATCGTCGAGGACATCAGCGACCACCGNTATTCGGATATNGAAATCGCNAGNTTNCTCAGNGTNTGNGCGGGNAGCCGTTTAGACGTNGATGAAATCATCAGTCTCACCCAGGCCATGGTGGCCTGTGGTAAGCGGNTGNGNTGGCCNNGCGAANCCATGNTTCTNGANAAGCACTGCATCGGTGGGCTGCCGGGCAACCGCACCACACCTCTNGTGGTGTCNATTGTNAGCGCTGNNGGACTCACCATCCCTAAAACCTCNTCGCGNGCGATCACCTCTCCNGCCGGTACTGCGGATACCATGGAGGNNTTGACTNCCGTCAATCTGGAGCTCNATGAGATTCAACGTGTAGTNGCTGAAACCCATGCCTGTCTTGTTTGGGGTGGCGCTGTCAACCTGAGNCCNGCCGACGANTTGTTNATTCGCATTGAACGGGCNCTGGANTTGGATGGTGAAGGGCAGTTGATCGCCTCGGTTTTATCCAAAAAAATCGCTGCCGGTTCCACNCATNCGGTGATNGANATTCCNGTNGGCCCNACCGCTAANGTGCGTTCNCAAAANGACGCCGAGCGCCTTTCCTCACTNTTTACCCAGGTGGGAGCNGCCTGTGGTATTCAAATTCGCTGCCTNATTACGGATGGNAGTCANCCNGTTGGGNNTGGTATCGGCCCGNTAGAAGAAGCNCGGGATGTGCTGGCNGTATTGCANCGNGAGCACAGTGCACCACNGGANCTTCGGGAGCGTGCCTTGTTTCTGGCTGCACATCTGTTTTCACTTGCTTATCAAGAGCGTTATGAACAAGGGCTGGAAAGAGCGATCGCGATTTTGGATGAAGGTAAAGCCTGGCAGCAGTTCCAGCGCATTTTGGCCGCGCAGGGTGGGATGAAAGCCCTGCCTGACGCCAGCTACCAACATACCGAAGCGGCCACAGCAGCGGGCACACTTACCGCTATCGACAATCGTCAACTCGCGCGNNTGGCNAAGCTGGCAGGCGCTCCGNCNACAGCNGCNGCGGGGTTGCGTCTACATGCTCGCGTCGGNGACAAGNTCACCGTCGGACAACCTTTATTTACGCTCTGTTCCGATACGATCGGAGAGCAACAGTATGCGATGGCGTTTTATCGCCAATCGNCAATTTTTACGATCNAGAAGGAACNATGANCGAGGCGANGACNGTGAAAGATANATCTCCAGTGGTGTTTTCCCNNAANAATCATCCGTTNGCTGAGTCACTCAGTAAAGCGATTGGTGGTCAACCTGGCGAGTTTANCGCTCGGCAGTTTCCNGATGGGGAGTCCTATCTGCGTATTCAATCTGATGTAGAAAATCGCGCNTGTATTGTGGTGGCTGATCTGTCACACCCAAACATCAAATATCTGCCGTTGTTGTTTTTATTGGAAACACTGCGGGAGCTGGGAGCGTCGCAAGTGGGGTTAGTGGCGCCTTACCTCAGTTATATGCGTCAGGATCGCCGTTTTGTCGATGGGGAAGCGGTTACTTCACGTATTTTTGCCAAGTGCCTTTCTCAACATGCTGATTGGCTGGTTACGGTCGATCCACATTTGCATCGCTATCATTCNCTGGATGAAATCTATTCCATACCCAGTCGTGTTGTGCAAGGGGCTCCGGCATTGGCGCACTGGCTCAAAACGCAAAGCAACCTACTGTTGGTAGGGCCGGACAGCGAAAGCGAGCAATGGGTTGATGAGATTGCTGCCTTTAGTCAACATCCTTTTGTGATTGGAGAAAAACAGCGCTTCGGGGATCGCCAAGTCGAAGTGATGCTGCCCGNCATCAACGAATTCANNGATAGAACGGCNGTGATTATCGACGACGTTATNTCCAGCGGGCAAACAATCCTGGAATGCGTTAAAACACTTCGGNNCAAAGGNNTCGANAANATTCAGTGNGTGGCGGTGCACGGCATATTTGCCGATCACTCCGATAAAANCTTACTGGCCTCAGGCCTGAGCCANCTGGTCACATCCAATACCATNCCCCATCCTTCCAACGCTATTGATATTACGTCGCAACTGATTGCGCCCGTTATCAGCATGCTTAAATTGCCAGGAAAATCATTATGAAAATTACCTTTNTCGGCGGCACCGAGACCGTTACCGGCTCAAAATTTCTGCTGGAAACTGAAACGACAACCGTATTAGTCGATTGCGGTTTGTTCCAGGGCTACAAGTGGCTGCGGGAACGCAACTGGCAAACCTTGCCCCTGGACATCGANAAACTGGATGCGGTGCTGCTCACTCACGCACATCTGGATCACTCCGGTTATATCCCGGTGCTATACAAGCGCGGCTTTCGCGGCCCGGTGTTTACCCATCACGCCACTAAGGCCCTGTGTCAGATTTTATTGGCCGACAGCGGCCATATCCAGGAGGAAGACGCNAAGTATTACAGCAAACATAAATTNNGCAAGCACGCGCACCCTGAGCCGCTTTACGACCGTCAAACGGCGGAAGCCAGCATGANGCTATTTCAGTCTGTGGAGTTNGATGAACAGATCGAGGTNGGGGATATCCGNTTTTATNTNCAGCCNGCCGGNCATATTCTCGGCGCCGCCAGCATTATCGTTGAAGCGGAAGGGAAACGAATCGGCTTTTCTGGTGATGTCGGTCGTTTCGATGATGTGCTGATGAAACCTCCTCGGCCATTGCCGGAGCTGGATCTGCTGTTGATGGANTCCACTTACGGCAACCGCCGGCACGACACCCAAGATCCNTTTCAGCAGTTGGCGGAAATTGTTAACCGTGTCGCCAAAAGTGGTGGCGTGTTGCTGGTTCCGGCCTTTGCGGTTGGGCGNGCGCAGGCCTTGCAGCATCTGTTGGCGACCCTGATGGATCAGGGCGATATCCCTAAAATGCCGATCTATCTCGACAGCCCCATGGCGATCAAAGTATCGGATATTTTCTGCCAGTTCAGTGATCAGCANCGGTTGAGTCACGAGCAATGCTACCGNCTATGCGANGGCGTGACCTATACCCGCACGGTGGACGAATCGAAGGCGATTGCCGGACAGGCTTTCCCCCATATTGTTATCGCTGGCAGTGGNATGGCAACAGGAGGNCGTATTCTCCACCACTTTAAACGCCTGTTAGGNAATTCTAAAACCACGGTNCTGTTNACCGGTTATCAGGCGGGCGGCACTCGGGGCGCAAAAATGCTGGAGGGTGTTGATGNGGTNAAAATCCACGGAGGCTGGGTACCGTTAAGAGCCACTGTCAAAGTCATTTCCGGTTTATCGGGGCACGCCGACCATCTCGAACTGACCCAGTGGTTACAGCAGTCCGCACTGACCGATTCCACTCGAATTCAATTAATTCACGGTGACCCGGAAGCCCTTGAAGGTATGCGGGTGCACTTGCAGGAGCACACCGCGTTTGCGGTGAATGTCGCGGGTTATCGCGATATTTTGCGCCTGTAATCGAAGAGATAATCCGCAAATCATGGAGGTGATAGTCGATCAACACCAGCAGGTGATTGAACTGTATCGCTATCTCGCCTCCAGGGCGGATATCCCCTCTGCCAAAGAGTTGATGGAATCACTCCGGTCGCTGGAAGAGCACGAAATGATGCGTATGGCGCAGTCTGCCAACCGGTTCGGGGATTTGTAGAGACACTAATTTCTCACAGATACACCACCATAAACGGAGGAATAATCATGACACTTAATGCGTTCAAATTCGGGATGGCCAGCGCGATTACCGCGGCGATACTGTGGCTGGCTTGCAGTCTGCTGGTGATGTTAATGCCTTCCATGATGTTGTCCATGTCCGGAGAAATGGTGCATATGCAACTGAATGAGATGGGTTGGCACTTGACTCTCACTGGTGTCGTTATCGGGCTGGTGGCCTGGTTCGTGGTAGCGGATATCGCCGGGTGGTTGCTGGCGGCCATTTATAACCGCTTGCAGTCATCCGACTGATTATCCAGCTGATGAGCAGTTTGCCGCGCTATGACAAACCGGTTCTGTTGGTGTTGAATCCGGGTAGTTCATCCATCAAGTGGAGCACGCATAACGTCTCGGCGCTTGAATATGCGGGTGCAACGGTGCCTGTTGCTATTGGGCAAGCAGGTGTCGGCCAATCAGCTGCGCAGACTTATCCTGGCGCGCCCCCTTGGCTGATCGATGTGCTGACAAATCATGCTGTTCGCGCGGTGATTATCAGAGTCGTACACGGGGGCTCTGAATATCATAAACCTATACCCATCAACGACGATAATTTTCGGCAACTGCAAACCCTGATACCACTGGCGCCACTGCACAATAAGGCGGCCATTGAACTGATTGAGCAGCTTCGGAATACCCGATTTTCCATTCCCGTTTTTGCGGTTTTCGATAGTGAGTTTTTCAGCGACCTGCCGGTGCTGTCACAGATTTATGGACTATCCGTCGCACTCACTGAGAAATATCGATTACGCCGTTACGGGTTTCACGGTTTTGCTCATGAGTCCATGGTCAAACACTGGGAGGCAGTGAAGCCCAAGGCCGAACACTACACCCTGGTGACTGCGCAACTGGGAAGCGGCTGTTCCATGGCCGCCATCCGCGACGGCAAACCAGTCGATACCACCATGGGCTTTACGCCCAATGAAGGGTTGTTGATGCGCACGCGCAGCGGAGATATCGATCCCGGATTGCTGACTTGGTTGCAGCGGCAGGAGGGTTGGACGCCCGAGGATACCGACAGGGTTCTCAATTGCGAATCCGGCTGGCGGGGTCTGTCCGGCGGAATCGATAACATGGCGGATTTGTTTGCGAG
>PANQ01000003.1 GCA_002707685.1 Porticoccus sp.
CACGGAGAACGCCACCGGGCGATGGGGAGCACCCAGCGCCAGGCCGGCATAAAAATAGTAGACGATCTGGGCCATGATGCGCGCCCAGTTGATCGAGTTGACCGCCACCAGCTGGCGCCCTTCCGGCAGGAAAGACTGATCGCTAAAACTGGCTTTCACCATGTTCTGGCAATCGTCGAAGTTACCCTTTAGGGCGATGTTAAAGACATTATCTTCCAACACAGTGGTCATCTGGCGGCGCTGTACTTCGGATACCCGTTGATAGGGATGAAGAATAAAGATATCCACGTTGTCACTGTGGCGACAGCCTTCAATCGCAGCCGAGCCGGTGTCACCGGAGGTCGCGCCCATGATCGCGACACGCTGGTTGCGCTTCTTAAGCACATAGTCCAGCAGGTGGCCGAGGAACTGCAGGGCAAAGTCCTTGAAGGCCAGCGTCGGTCCCTGAAACAGTTCGAGAATAAATTCGTTGTGGCCACTTTGAATGAGAGGCGCGATGGCATCGTGACGAAAGGTGCTGTAAGCCTTATCGATCAATTCCCGCAGCGTGTCATCCGGAACCTCTCCGGCCATGAACGGTGACATCACTTTGAAAGCCAGCTCCTGATAGGACAGGCCAGACCAGCTGGCAATTTCTTCCCGGGAAAACTGCGGCAGGGTTTCGGGCACATAAAGACCGCCATCAGTAGCCAACCCGGCCAGTACTGCATCTTCNAAACTCAATACCGGGGCCTGCCCGCGGGTGCTGATATANTTCACGCTTGATACCTGTNCTGTTNTTGAAACGGAAAACGCTAGCCCAGTGATTCCACACGAATCCTGACAATATCACCCTCGGTCGTGGGCAACTGTTGAATCTTGTCTACCGCTTCNTCGAGTTTCTTCACCACGGCGCGGTCGGTGAGNATAATCAGCGGCACATAGTCCTCGCCATCATCTGCCTCTTTNTGGATAACGGCCTCAATACTGATTTTGGCATCNCTGAGAATCTGGGTAATTTTTGATAAAACCCCCGGCACATCNCGNGCNGTGATNCGCANATANTAGGCAGTTTCGACCTNTTCNATAGACAGNACCTNAATATCNCTCAACTGATCTGGCTGAAAACCCAGGTGGGGNACCCGNTGCTCCGGATCNGCCGTCAGGGTGCGGGCCAGGTCGACAATATCGGCAATCACNGCAGAGGCCGTAGGTTCTGCCCCNGCGCCGGGACCNTAATACAGTGTGGGGCCCACGGCATCACCCTTGACCACCACNGCATTCATNACACCATCGACATTGGCGAGCAGTCGTTTGCGGGGGATCAGNGTGGGGTGAACCCGCAGTTCAATACCACCATTGTTGCGACGGGCAATNCCNAGATGCTTGATCTGATAGCCGAGTTGCCGGGCNTAGGCCACATCCTGGGTGTCCAGGTTNCTGATNCCNTCGGTAAAGACTTTTTCGAATTGCAACGGGATACCAAANGCGAGGGAGGCCAGAATAACCAGCTTNTGGGCCGCATCNATNCCTTCCACATCAAAAGTCGGGTCAGCNTCTGCATANCCACGCTGCTGNGCCTCCACCANCACATCNTCAAAGGCGCGGCCCTTGTCCCGCATTTCTGTCAATATAAANTTGCCGGTGCCATTGACTATCCCCGCCAGCCACTCAATGCGGTTGGCCGAAAGNCCTTCCCTGATCGCCTTGATAATNGGAATGCCGCCTGCGACAGAGGCTTCGAATGCAACGGTGACACCTTTAACCCTNGCGGCATTAAAAATNTCGTTACCNTGCTCGGCGATCAGCGCCTTGTTCGCCGTGACCACNTGCTTNCCATGNNCAATGGCATCGAGAATCAGTTCGCGNGCAACNGTNATGCCACCAATCAGCTCNACCAGAATATCGACATCGGGATTGCGGGCAACCGCAAATACATCTTCGGTAACCGGGGTATCGCCNAGCTNGCANNCGGGATTGGGGCGCCTGCTNGCCACCTGCACTATCTCAATGCGGCACCCCGCTCTGGCATTGATTACGTCACCATTGCGCTGCAACACATTAAATGTGCCACTACCTACTGTTCCGAGGCCACACAGGCCAACTTTTACTGAGTTCAATCGATTTGCCTCGGTGTTAACCGGTTTAATTCAGTGCCANCTGGGGTAATACCGTTTTGTNGCACGTCGTGACAGNCANGTNTANNNCGCGNTATCACNAAANCGNCCACCACGATANCCNTTCACTGCGCAAGCGCAGTNNTCAAACCAGCAGNCTGATNAAGGTTCGCAACCTTAATTGGCAGTAAAGGGACTGTCAATCTACCANCAATGATTTGGNCACGCCGGTTACCGNTNTAACCATCACTATTTTCATCAAGCCCCATGATCGTCAGCAACTCAGCTGCCGGGCTGTAACCAGGCAACAAAGCACCGTCTTCCAGAATCAGGGCCGGGGTGCCGGTGATGCCTATTTTCTGACCGAGCAGAAAGTGACTGGCAACGGGATTATCCTTACAGACGTTTTCTGTTATCGGCTGGCGGTTTTTCAGTGCAGTGAGTGCGGCCAGCTTGTCTTTGGCACACCATGCAGAAGCTATCTTGCGATAGGAGGCGGAGTCCAGTCCGGCTCTGGGAAAAGCCAGATAGCGAACCTCCACGCCGGCCATGTTCAGTTCGGGTACAGTTTCAATATGAAGTTTTCGGCAATAACCACAATCCACATCCGTGAATACATGGAGAATATAACGGCGTACATCTGCGGCGGGGAAAACAATCATGTCTTTCGTTGCCACCGAGTCCAGCATCTCTTTGCGCAATTTCGCCGCAGCCAGATCCTTGATCGGTGCGAACATTCCCGGAAGAGCCTGATACATGTCACCCGTAATGATGTAATCACCGGTTTTATTGGCATAAAAGAATTGGGTACCGTTGATTCGCACACGGTAAAGTCCGTCGATGGGTGAGCTTTCCACTGCACCGTATTTCAGGTCAGGACGCGCCTGCTGCAATTTGTCGATGATGGTCTTGCGTGTCTCTTCTGACACATCAGCGGCATAAGCGGTGGGTAGTAATATCAGGACAATTATGGTGCCCAACATTTTTTTGATCATCGCGGGTGTCTCTTGTCAGTTTCAGCATGGCCAATCAGGTATTGAGTCTTAATGGCCACAAGGGTTCACTACCCTCTCGGGTGGTGTTCCATATGCAGCGCCTTGATGCGGGTACTGGCTATGTGGGTGTAGATCTGTGTGGTGGAAAGATCACTGTGCCCGAGCAGCAATTGTACCACCCTGAGATCGGCTCCGTGATTCAGCAGATGGGTCGCAAATGCGTGGCGAAGTGTGTGTGGTGAAAGGGGTTTTTCAATACCGGCCTGGCGGGCGTAACCTTTGATTCGGTGCCAGAAGGTCTGCCGGGTCATTTGCCGGGCTCGACGACTGGGGAACAACACATCACTCTGTACAGCCCCCAGCATCAGGGGCCGGGCTTCCCGCATGAAACGCTCCAGCCAACTCATTGCTTCATCGCCCATGGGCACCATCCGCTCCTTGCCACCCTTACCTGTCACCCTCACCACACCCTGCCGCAAATTGGCCTGATAAAGGGTTAGCCCCACCAGCTCGGAGACCCTCAGGCCCGTGGCGTACAGCACTTCCAGCATGGTGCGATCACGCAGACCCAGCAACGAATCAGTGTCCGGCTGATTCAACAGCGCCTCCACATCCATTTCCGTAAGACTCTTTGGGAGCGGACGACCCAGCTTGGGGTTTTCCACCATTGCAATGGGATCTTCGACAAGCCGGTTTTCCCGNAGTAAATAACGGTANAGNCCCCGCATACAGGANAACTGTCTGGCCGCCGANCGNGCCGACACACCCTGTTCAAANCGGCGGGCAAGGNAGCGCTGNACATCGGCAGCCCCCANCCCNATCAGNGACAAATCCTCCCGCGNTNCCCAAATGGCNAGCGCCTCAAGATCGCGTCGATAGGCTTCCAGGGTATTGCGACTCAGGCCCTTTTCCATCCAGAGGGCATCGAGATAATTGTCTATCAGGTGTTGGTCGNTCGATGTCGGCGCCATGNGTTACTCTAACCGGGCTCNANGCATGGAACAATCATCAAAAATTNCAGNCAANCCTGAAAGCNACTTTNANCCATAAAAAAAGGCACCAACCTGTGGTGCCTTTTTNCATTGAGGAATGAACTCAGTTGAGCTTTTCCTTGATACGTGCAGCCTTGCCCGACAGTTCGCGCAAGTAGTAAAGTTTGGCTTGGCGCACATCGCCACGACGCTTGACCTGCACACTCTCAACCAGCGGGCTGAAAGTCTGGAAGGTCCGCTCAACNCCAACGCCATTGGAAATTTTGCGAACAGTGAATGCAGAATTCAATCCACGATTGCGCTTGCCAATCACCACACCCTCGAATGCCTGCAGGCGCTCGCGGGTGCCCTCTTTAACCTTGACCTGAACAACGACTGTATCGCCTGGGGAAAACGGCGGCAGTTGTTTGCTCATTTGTTCTGTTTCAATCGCGGTAATAATCGAATTTTTGTTACTCACGGTTTGCTCCTCAGCTTTTGTTGGTTGGTGGCATGCCACCTTTTTGAGTAGCGTCGCACAGAGAGGAAAACGACTCAGTCACTTTCATCTGCCGACTCTTTGACAATCCTGTCCATTAATTGCTGCTGCTCGTCACTGAGCGTCAGTTTTTTCAACAGTTCCGGGCGTCTCTGCCAGGTTCTCTGCAATGACTGCTTCAACCGCCACTGCCGTATTTTTTCATGGTTGCCCGACAGCAAAATCTCGGGCACTTTAAAATCTTCGTACTGCTCCGGCCGCGTGTAATGGGGACAGTCCAGCAGGCCATCGGCAAAGGAATCCTGGTCTGCCGAGTCCTCGTGACCCAATGCACCGGGCAATTGCCGGATCAATGCGTCGAGCAACACCATGGCGGGCAGTTCACCGCCACTGAGTACGTAGTCCCCGATGGACCACTCCTGATCCACTTCCAGCTGGATCAATCGCTCATCAACCCCTTCGTAACGTCCGGCAACCAGTATCAGATCGCCCTGTGCTACCAACGCGTTAACGCCAGTCTGATCCAGCACACGGCCCTGGGGCGAGAGGTACACCACTGTGGCCGGGCCCCCTATCCATGTACGTGCGACGCCGATGGCCTTGCGCAAAGGCTCGATCATCATCACCATTCCAGGACCGCCACCATAAGGGCGGCTATCTACTGTCTGGTGCCTGTCACTGGTGTGGGTTCTCGGATTGAAAAATGCCACTTCCAGCAAGCCCTGCCTGATTGCCCTACTGCTGATACCGTAGTCGGTGAGGGCAGCAAACATTTCGGGGAAAAGTGTAACCAGTGCTACTTTCATGGCCGGTTATCCTTTGGGCTATCCCCCCGATTATTAAAAAGCCGGATCCCAGTCCACCTCGATCTTGCCGACGCCGAGATCGACGTTTAATACAAATTGATCTATGTAGGGAATCAACCGCTCTTCCTGATCCAGGCTCCTGTCATCCCCTTTCACAACCAGCACATCATTGGCACCGGTTTCCATCAGAGAGTCGACGATGCCAAGTCTGACGCCCTGAGAGGTCACAACAAGCATCCCCTCAAGCTGGTGCCAGTAATACTGACCATTAGCAAGAACCGGCAGTTGCGCTTTTGCCACGTAGATGTCCTGCTGGCAATAAGCTCTGGCCTGATCTCTGTCATCAATCTCCGCCAGGTGAACCATCAGTCCCTTGGCAGTGGAACGCTGTTCTGTGACCTTCAATTTCTGCCAATGATCAGCAATCTTCAGCCACCAGGGTTGGTAATCAAAAATGTTACCGCCCGGCTCGGTGAAGGAGTGAATTTTTACCCAACCCTTCACACCATGAACTGCCGTTATGCGCCCGACAACCACTGGATCAATCGGGTCCACACTTTGCTGGGCGTTCACGGCCTTAGTCTTATCAGGCTTGCTTGGCTGCTTCTTTCACTAACTGGGAAACACGATCGGACAACATCGCGCCCTCGCTCACCCAGTGTTGCACACGATCCACATCCACCCTGAGACGCTCTTCTAGGCCACGGGCAACCGGGTTAAAAAAGCCGATGCGTTCGATATAACGACTGTCACGGGCCCTGCGGCTATCAGTGACATGTATATGATAGAACGGACGCTTTTTTGAGCCTCCGCGAGCCAGACGAATTGTTACCATGAAAACTCTCTTCTGTATTTAGTTTCAAATTACAGCCGGTCGATTCCTCATCACTGAGGAACAAGACCACGCCCGGTCTCTCGAACAGGCACCTGTGAAAGGCGCGGGATTATAGCGAAAACACGCAACCGTGTATAGCTGGAAAGTATAGTTGAAAAACAGCTTTATCCGGAGACGAGATTCAGCGGGAACGACAGCCTGGAGAGGCCCCGCTAAAAGGGGAATTTCCCACCGCCTGGTGGCATACCGCCCCCCATACCACCACCAGTGGGCATGTTGCCTGCCATGCCGCGCATCATCTGCTGCATGCCTTTGCCTTTCATTTTTTTCATCATCTTGCCCATCTGCTTGTGCTGTTTGAGCAGGCGATTCAGATCCTGAAGGTTGGTGCCGGACCCTACCGTTATCCGCCGCTTGCGGGAACCATTCAGCAAGTCGGGGTTTCNCCTTTCCGCAGGCGTCATGGAGTTGATAATGGCCTCCATACGTGAAAACTGCTTCCCCATATTGGCTTGCTCAACCATCTGGCTCATATTGCCCATGCCGGGCAGCTTATCCAGCAAGCCTGAAAACCCGCCCAGATTCTTCATTTGCTGGAGTTGATCGCGCAAATCATTCAGATCAAACCGTTTGCCCTTGGCGACCTTTTTAGCCAACTGTTCCGCTTTTTTACGGTCAACTTTCTGTTCGACATCTTCGATCAGCGACATCATGTCGCCCATGCCGAGAATCCGCGAAGCGATCCGGTCCGGGTGGAACGGCTCCAGCGCATCGGTTTTTTCGCCAACACCGAGGAACTTGATCGGCTTGCCGGTTACCTGGCGAACAGAGAGTGCCGCCCCACCCCGGGCATCGCCGTCCACCTTCGTCAAAATTACCCCCGTCAGGGGCAGTGCTTCGTTAAATGCCTTGGCGGTGGCAACCGCATCCTGACCAATCATTGCATCAATGACAAACAGGGTTTCTACCGGCGACAGTGCTTTGTGTAGCTGCCGGATTTCAGTCATCAGCGCATCATCAATATGCAGGCGACCAGCCGTGTCCACCAGCAATACATCGATAAATTTTACTTTCGCCGCCTGAACCGNATTGCGTNCAATATCGNCNGGTTTCTGATCAGTATGGCTGGCAAAAAACTCAACCCCCACCTCCGAGGCAAGCGTTTCCAGCTGTTTAATGGCGGCTGGCCGGTAGATATCGGCACTCACCACCATGACTTTTTTCTTTTCGCGCTCCTTGAGATAGCGAGCCAGCTTGGCTACAGAGGTGGTTTTACCAGCCCCCTGTAGACCAGCCATCAATACCACTGCTGGCGGCTGTGCGGCCAGATTGAGCGACTCGTTACTGTCACCCATCACATGCTCAAGCTCGGACTGGACAGTTTTCAGGAACTGTTGGCCCGGATTGAGACTACTGCCAACCTGCTGACCCAGCGCCCTCTCCTTGACACCCTCCACAAAGGTTTTGACAACCGGTAGCGCCACATCCGCTTCCAGCAGTGCCATACGCACTTCACGCAGGGTTTCCTGAATATTGTCTTGGGTCAGGCTGGCCTTCCCAGAGATTTTTTTCAGGGAAGCCGATAAACGATCACTGAGATTTTCAAACATTGCCATGGGATTTATTTCGTCTTCACCTTATTTACAGGCATAGCAGTATAACTGAAAGCATCCGAGTTTTGGGACGGCCTCTTTTCGCTATCCGCTATCTGTGACACACTTTGTCACCTGTTTAAATAGTCATCCCATTATGCTTACAGCTTCTGCCGCCATCGCCCTGTATATCTGCGCGACCCTGTTCCAGGCGCTTCAGCTTCGCAAGCATCCCAACTTGAAGCTATCTTCTCTGCAGCTGATTGCCGCTCCTGCATTGGCACTGCACGGATACACCAGTGCACACTGGATCTTTAGTGATGCCGGTCTTGATTTCGGGCTGCTCCCCATGACCAGCGCCATCATTTTCACCATCAACCTGATTGTTCTGCTCAGCAGCCTACGAAAACCGGTTCACAGTCTTTTTCTGATTCTCTTCCCTCTGGCAGCACTGATCCTGGCATTGACCCTCCTGATCGGTAGCAGCGCCCCTTTGAGGGAGACCGTGTCTTTACCCATCGGGGCACATATTTTCTTTTCCATTGTGGCCTACAGCCTGCTGACCATCGCTGCGTTTCAGGCGATTTTTATCGCCCTGCAAAACTGGCGGCTACGCCACAGACACCTCGGCAGCTGGCTACAGATAGTCCCTCCTTTGCAAACCATGGAAGCATTGCTGTTTGAGGTGCTGTGGGCCGGCTTTGGTCTGTTGACCCTGTCACTGATTACCGGGTTTCTGTTTTTTGAGGATTTCTTTGCCCAGCACTTGATTCACAAAACGGTTTTCACTCTTTTAGCCTGGCTGTTTTATGGCATTTTATTGTGGGGACGACACATCAAAGGATGGCGGGGCAATACAGCCATTCGCTGGACCTTGGTAGGCTTCAGCGCCATGGTGTTGGGCTACTGGGGAAGCAAGTTTGTCCTCGAGGTAATGCTGCACTGAAAAAACGGGCGTTC
Source organism: Porticoccus sp. (assembly GCA_002707685.1). Classification (GTDB taxonomy): domain Bacteria; phylum Pseudomonadota; class Gammaproteobacteria; order Pseudomonadales; family Porticoccaceae; genus Porticoccus. Next base: position 8,755 of record PANQ01000003.1, read on the forward strand.
TCTGAGCAAAGGACGATTTCAGACCAGCCCAACCGCCAAGCTTGGTTCCCCTCAGAATCTGACACCAAGATATGGTTGCCAAGCACGACAAACTTCTTCAACATACCCTGCCTTAGGTGAATACGAGGTTTTCCCCCCGTTGGACGATACCCCTCTCTGGCTACTATTTAGCGTATTAGCTGGCCTCCTCCTCTTATCCGCTTTTTTCTCCGGCTCTGAAACAGCCATGATGTCACTGAACCGTTACAGGTTGAAACATCTGAGAAAACGACATCTCGGTGCCCGCAAAGCCTACAAACTGCTAAAACGTCCTGACCGACTGATCGGTATTATCCTGATCGGCAACAACATGGTGAATATCCTCGCTTCCGCGATCGCCACGGTCATTGCTCTGCGTCTTTATGGCGATGCCGGTATCGCCATCGCCACATTATTGCTGACACTGGCGATACTGATTTTTTCCGAGGTCACGCCAAAAACAATGGCGGCACTGCACCCGGAAGGAATTGCCTTTACTGCCAGCCACATCCTCAGACCGCTGTTATTTGTCTTTTACCCGCTGGTCTGGCTGGTGAACCACCTCTCCAACGGCCTACTCAGATTACTGGGCGTGAATACTACCAAGTCCCTCGATGTGAGCCTCAGCAAAGAAGAAATTCGTACCGTCGTAGACATCTCCAGTGAAAATATCCCCGACCACCAGGATATGCTGATCAACATCCTGGACCTTGAAACAGTCTCCGTGAATGACATCATGGTGCCACGCAATGAAATTATAGGCTTGGACCTTGAGCTGGAGGTCGATCAACTATTAACCACCATCATTAATTCCGGCTACACCCGCCTGCCTGTATATGTGGGCAACATGAATAATGTATTGGGAATTATTCATGTAAAAACCATCGCCAGGCTGCTGCGTTCTGGCAGTGACAGCCTGACCAAAGAAGCCATCAAACGATTTACCCGAGAGCCCTACTTTGTCCCTGAAAATACACCACTCAACAAGCAATTAGTGAACTTTCAACAGGCCAAACGCCGAATCGGCCTAGTGGTGGATGAATATGGTGAAATTGAGGGGCTGGTCACCATGGAGGACATACTGGAGGAGATTGTCGGCGATTTCACCACTAACAGGGCAGAGGATGAACAGGAAGACATCGTCGCCCTGGACAAGAGGATGTTTGACATTGACGGGTCAGCCACCATCCGGGATATCAACAAAGCAAATTCATGGGATCTGCCGACAGATGGTCCAAAGACAATTAACGGACTGATTCTGGAACACCTGGAAAGTATCCCTGACGGCAACGTGAGTTTTGCCATCGGTCGCTATCAGTTTGAAACGCTGGAACTGAGCGAAAAAATGGTAGTAAAGGTTCGTGTTAAACAGCGCATAACGCTTCATTCAGGAAACGGTGAACTGGACGATGATGACGAAGATTAAACCCAATCGATGAAATATGCCCGATTACTAGGCAAACGGATTATTTTTACAACCACGTTCAGCAGCTTTTGTAATTACCTCCAATCGCTCATCATCGTCCATCAATAACCAGTCACGAATTTCTTTGGCTGTGCGGTGACAGCCGATACATACGTCATCATGGTCCAGCGCACAGACAGAAATACAGGGGGAAGAAATCGTTGCTATCATGGGTACGCCTAAAACGTTTGCCTCTCTAATACGGCAATTATCGAGCCGGCAGGCGTGAAATTGCAAGCTACCGGGATGCCGGCCTCAGATCAGAACAGTCCGGATACACCAGACGGATCCCGGCATCGAGGGAAATGTTGAGGAAATCGGCCAACACCACCAACGAAAAGCCCCAGATACGGTAATCGTCATAGATAAAACAGGGCATATTGAGCGCATAATCCGGACCGACAAAGTAATCGACTGTCAGGTTCGACGGGTCCAGAAAATAAGACACCGGGACTTCAAAAACAGCATCCAGCTCCTCGGGATTGGCGATTAGCACCAAGTCGGGCTCAATAAGCCCCACATAGGGCTTCACCCGCATCAACTGGCGAGTTCGATTGACCGGCAACCCCGCAATGACCTGTACCTGGTGCGGAGACAAATCAATTTCCTCCCGGGTCTCTCGCAATGCCGTCACCAGTAGATCTTCATCTCCCGGTTCCCATTTGCCACCGGGAAATGCCACTTCTCCCCGGTGTGAATTCAGGTGCTCTGCCCGTTTGGTGAATATAATTTTTGGGTTTTCCGGCTCACGGGTTAGGGCGACCAGAATGGCCGCTTCAAGCCCCTCCACTCCGAAGGGTCTGAGCCGGTCAACGGGCATAGCATTTAAACGTTCGGTAATCCGTTTTAGCATAACCCTGTTATCCTACTCTCGTCGGCATCTGTTGCCGAAGATGTTATTTTCCAATGCAAAGAAAAAGTGTCTATGAATTTTTGCAGTCAATGTGGCAAGCCTGTCAACTTCAAGGTTCCCAACGGAGGTAATCGAAAACGCCATGTCTGTGGACATTGCGACACCATTCACTATCAGAACCCCCGAGTGATATCGGGCTGCATTCCTATGGTTAGTGACAGAGTGTTGCTGTGCAGACGGGCCATTGAGCCACGCTACGGTATGTGGACCCTGCCAGCCGGTTTTCTGGAAAATGGGGAAACCGTGCTTCAGGGTGCACTGCGGGAATGCTGGGAAGAGGCGCTGGCAAAACTGAATGAACCTGTGCTCAGCGGCATCTACGATATCCCCCACATCAATCAGGTCTATATCCTTTATCGGGGAGCGCTGCATAACCGTAGTTACGGTGCCGGGGACGAGTCGCTGGACGCCAGATTGTTCAGTGAAGCCGATATTCCCTGGGAAGAGCTGGCTTTCCCCGTGATTACCACTGCATTGAAGCATCATTTTGCAGATTTAAAACAGGGCCTCTCAATCATACACACCGACGTGATCACATCGAGGCTTCGTTCCATCACCAACGCTGCAGACTAGAGGTCGAACTCCGCCAACTGCCATGCGTCGTAGGCCGGTTCTTCGTAGGGGTGGGCACTGATCAGCGCGCGAATCGCCTGTTTTATCGCGCTATCATCACACACCAGTTCAACACGATACTCTTCCTCTTCAGACAGGCTGCCCACCTTTCCCAGATAAGGAGTGCTGCCGGCAAGTGGACGGAACTGGCCGATACCCAACACCTGCCAACAGCAGCTCTCATATTCGCCAATTTTGCCTGCTCCAGTGGCAAAAACAGCCTGCTTCACCGATTCCAGATACTCGACGGGCACATAAAAAACCAGCTTATACATTGAGCTCCCTGTTATCCTGATACTGACGCGCGACGAAGCGAGTCACTTGATGATCTGGTGTGCATTGTCCAGATAAACCTGACCTTGCTTTTTGACAGTTTCAGGAGCTGAACGCTCTGAAGCAAGGTGGACCGCTTCAAGGGGTTCCGCTAAGGCAGCGAGCTCGGCCTGGATTTTGGCCAATGCATTTTCCAGCGTGTAGGTGAGCATATGCACTTCATGCATATCCTGTGGCGACAGCTGCTCCTGCTGAATGAGGCCTTCAAGTTTGCCGTTGTACTCGGAAAAGTTGGCCACCGCCTGTGCCAGGGTATCAGCAGGCAATCCCTTGAAGTGCTCAGGGCGATCCTCTGCCGCCACAACAACGCCACTTGCCAGAAATGAAAACAAAATAAGAAGAGCGGGGGTTAACCGGAACATATATTTCCTCGGAGTTAGCGCCATATTTGATGGAAGTGCCGTGATCAAGTCTGCTTTTCGGAGAACTTCCCAACCCCATTCAGCAGCTGCCGGCAGGTGATCTGGCCGACCAACTTACCCTTGTCGACAACCGGACAGCGACGAAAACCACGCTTCATCATTTGCTGGGCCACATCGACAATATCGGCCTGAGACGTGACTGTAAAAACATCGCGGGTCATCACATCACGCACCGGGCCAACACTGCTTTCCTGATTATATCTGGCACCCAGGATGGCCTTTAAACAATCCGTTTCGGACAGCACGCCCATCAGGTTATTATCATCATCCACCACACACAACCCGGAAATTTTATTGCTGACAATCAAGTCTATGGCGGCGAACAAATCATCCCGTTGATTGACTTTAACCGGGTTGCGAAGCATGTAATCTTTGAGTTCTACCGAGTTCAGCATACACAGAAGCCTTTTATCCACTACTGCTTTTAGCTTAATAGAGAATCAGATAACCGGAAACCTTTTGTTGCCACAAAACAGCTGCTCACCGACATAGGGCGAATTGAGGAATACTCGGCGGATCAACAACCGAACGGATGGCGCAGGACAATCGTTTCTACCCGATCCGGGCCCGTCGAAATAATATCCACTGGGGTGTGGAGAATCGTTTCAATACGGGCGATATAGGCGCGGGCATTGTCGGGCAGCTCTTCCAAGGATCTGATGCCAATGGTCGATTCATGCCAACCGGGCAGCTCTTCATAAACGGGAACCAGTTTTTCGTAATCATCCGCGTGACTCGGGGTGATCACCTCATTCCCGCAGGCATCCTGATAGGCGATACATACCTTTATGGTTTCAACACCGTCAAGCACATCGAGCTTGGTCAGACAGATGCCGGAAACAGAATTGATACGAATGGCCTGTTTCAATGCCACAGCGTCGAACCAGCCACAGCGTCGCTCGCGACCGGTAGTCGCGCCAAACTCATGGCCTTTCTCGCCCAAGTGTTTGCCGACCGTATCAAACAGCTCGGTGGGAAACGGGCCCGAGCCCACCCGAGTGGTGTAGGCCTTTGTGATACCCAGCACGTAATCGAGATACAGCGGACCAAAACCACTGCCTGTGGCCGTACCACCGGCGGTGGTATTCGAAGATGTCACATAGGGATAGGTGCCGTGATCAATATCCAACAGTGAGCCCTGAGCCCCCTCGAACAGAATATTATCACCCGCTTCGCGAGCATCATGCAGCAACCCGGTGACATCCGCCAGCATGGGCGCCAACTCATCCATCCAGGTAATCGACTGCCGCAGGGTTTCTTCATAGCTGACGGGCTGCTCATGATAGTAGTTCGTCAGCAGGAAGTTGTGGTATTCCATGAGGCTTTTCAATTTGGTCGCAAACAGCTCCCGATTGAATAATTCACCAAGGCGGATACCCCTTCGTGCCACTTTATCTTCGTAGGCCGGGCCGATACCACGACCGGTGGTACCTATTTTGGCATCGCCTCTGGCGCGTTCACGAGCCTGATCCAACGCCATATGGATGGGCAAGATTAATGGGCAGGCAGGTGACAACCGAAGACGGTCCCGGACAGGAACGCCTTTATCTTCCAACTCACAGATTTCATGCAGCAATGCCTCTGGAGACAACACCACACCATTGCCAATCAGACAGGTCACATTCTTCCGGAGAATACCTGAAGGTATCAGGTGAAGAACCGTTTTTTTACCTTCGATGACCAGGGTATGGCCGGCATTGTGGCCACCCTGAAAACGGGCTACCACAACCGCCTGATCAGTCAACAGATCGACGATCTTGCCTTTGCCTTCATCGCCCCACTGGGTGCCCAGCACCACGACATTCTTTCCCATGTGTATATCTAACCCTGATAGTGATGGTCAAACTGCAATTATTTTATAGGTGCCATCCAGCCAAACCAGCTGGCGATCACAATGTAATTCCTGATAATCCGGCTTTTGGCCCGGAAAGCCACAGACCACCCGCTCGCCATTGGAGCGTAACGCTGTTACAGCTTTTCGCCAACCGGGCTCCTCACTAACAGGGGCAAAAATACCACCTGCCACAGCCCCGGACAACGCAACCCTGGCCAACGACTGTAAACTCATATTAAAGCCGGTGGCCGGTCGGGAGCGACCGAAGCCTTTGCCAACATGATCATAGCGTCCGCCATTACCGATGGCCTGACCAAGCCCCTGATCATAGGCAGCAAACACGATACCCGTGTGATAGTGGTAACCACGCAACTCACTCAAATCGAGGTAGAGCTCCAGATCGGGGAAGCTTTCACTGAGCGCACTGACAACCGCCTGTAGCTCATCCAGTGCCAGCTCCACTTCAGCTGGTGCTTCAGCAAACACTTCACGGGCGCGATCCAATACGGAGGCATCGCCTGCAAACCCGACCAGAGCACGGATCATCAGCGCAATATCTGCATTTTCCAGGCACTTCCCGAGCCAGACATCGAGCTCAGGGACCGCCTTGCGCTGAAGCAGATCAAATAACTCGGCTTCGCGATCAGCTGACAGTCCAGCCGCTTCAAGCAGGCTGGCATATATCCCCACATGACCGAGGTCGAGCTGTGGCGTGCCGAGTCCGGCGAGACGCAAAGTCTCCACCATCAAACTGATCACCTCAATATCTGCCTCGAGGCCTGGTTCACCATAAAGCTCAACACCAATCTGGATTGGAGAACGACTCTCAAGAGCCTGCTTCGGTCGAGTATAGAGAACTGTCCCGGCATAACAAAGGCGACTGGGGCCATTGCGCCGAAGACTGTGGGCATCCATACGACTGGTTTGGGGTGTCATATCGGCACGAACACCCATCATTCGACCGCTGATCTGATCCGTCACCTTAAAGGTCATCAGATCGAGATCTGAACCGGTTCCACTGAGCAGCGATTCCGTGAACTCCACCAGCGGCGGTATCACCAGGTCGTAACCCCAGCAGTGATACAAATCCAGCACCTGACGGCGCAGCCGCTCAATCTGCAACGCCTGATTGGGAAGTATTTCTTCAATGCCATCAGGCAACAACCAGCGATCAGCAACAGTCATCATGACTACCCGTTAATAAAATACAAAGTTCCGGCCCCAAGCAACATGCTGAACAAGCCCATCATTCTCATACTGCGGTCATCAACCTGTGCCAGCAATGCTGCCATATTGCGCCATCGCCCGGGCGCCAGGAAAGGCATGACGCCCTCAAGCACCAACATCAGACAAAACGCTTTGGCTAAATCTATCCACATACAATCGCCCTGCCAGTCACAAAAAAACCGGGCGATCCCGGTCGTGGCATTTTATCACCCCATCTGGCGCACTGCTGCACTTTTTGCCAATCTGACAACAAGCAACGCTGCGCTGGGGGTCACGAAGCGACCCCCGATACAGATTATTCCCCCTGCTGACTGTTCAGGTAGCGGAAGAAATCGCTCTCCGGATCAACCAGCAGCACATCACCCTTGCTGTTAAATGACTCTGTATAGGCCTTTAAACTGCGCTGAAACGCATAAAACTCTGGATCCTTACTGAACGCCGAGGCATAAGTCGCAGTGGCCTCGGCATCACCCTCACCTCTCGACTCCTCGGCTTCGCGGTAGGCGTTGGCCATAAGAATAGTGCGTTGCCGGTCGGCATCGGCGCGGATTTTTTCTGCCGCCTCAATACCCCTCGAACGAAGCTCCCGGGCCTCTTTTTCCCGCTCAGCCTTCATACGACTGAACACCTGCCCTCTCACTTCAGAAGGCAAATCAACCCGCTTGACTCTGACATCAATTATTTCTACACCCAATGACAGGCGCACGGTGGTATTCAGACCAATTTTGATATTTTCCATCAAAGTATCGCGCTCTCCAGACACCACCTCGTGGAGCGTCCGCTCACCAAACTGGTTGCGCAGTCCGTCGTTTACCCGGCTGGACAGCCGATTATGCGCCACGGCCTCATCGCCACCGGTGGATTTATAGTAGGTATCTACATCAACAATCCGCCATTTTGTGTAAGCATCCACAATCAGGCGTTTTCTCTCAGAGGTAAAAAAACTGGATGGCTCGGCATCGAGAGTCAACACCCGAGCGTCAAACTTGCGGATTTTCTCGGCAAAGGGAATTTTCACATGGAGACCCGGTTTGATATCGACATCAATCAAGCGGCCAAATCTCAATTTAACAGCCCTTTCAGTCTCCGAAACCACATAAAGAGAACTGCTCATCAATAGCAGCACGGCTGCCAGCAGCACCAGCAAACCTGTTGAACGGTTAGTCATTAGCGCACCTCCCTTCGGGGAGTAGAGGAATTTTCCTGCCGGATACGATTCATGACCTCATCGGCAATGCTGTTCAAATCACTGCTCCTCAAGGTGGCCGGCTGACTCGCAGCAGCACCTTTCTCCACAATTTTATCCAGCGGCAGATACAGCATATTATTGCCGCCGTCCACGTCGACCAGGACTTTGGAACTTCGCGTCATGACCTGTTGAACCGAATCCAGGTAGAGCCGCTGCCGGGTCACTTCCGGCGCTTTTTGGTATTCTGTCAACAAAGCTTCAAAACGCCGCGTTTCACCCTGTGCCTCAGCTACCACTTGTTCACGGTAGGCCAGCGCCTCTTCAATCATACGCTGCGCTTTACCCCTCGCTTCAGGAACAATGCCGTTGGCATAGGATTGCGCTTCGTTAACCAGCCGCTCCTGATCTTCACGGGCCTTGATCACATCATCGTATGCAGCTTTTACTTCAGCAGGCGGTTTGGCCTCCTGAATATTGATTTTCCGCACCAGAATGCCAGCATCATAACTGTCGAGGTACTGCTGCAACCGGATTTTGACATCATCACCGACTTTCTCACGGCCACTGGAAACCACATCATTCAGTCGGGTACTACCAACCACGTGACGCAAAGCACTGTCCGATGCATGGCGCAAACTGACTTCGGGCTCCTTGACGTTGAGCACAAAGGCTTTGACATCGTTGACGTTATACTGGACAACCAATGGTAGCTCGACGATATTTTCATCCAGCGTGAGCATTTGGCCCACCGACGTGTACTGACGCTCTTCCGTAACCCGCACTTTGGTGACGCGGTCAATCAGGGGAGGGTTCCAGTGCAGCCCGGATCCAACCGTGTCCAGATATTTGCCCAGGCGCAGCACGACAGCCTGCTCTTTCTCATCCACCTGATAGAAACCAAACAACCCCCAGCCAACCACCAAAACAGCGAGAACAACTGCAATCAACCCACCGCTGGAACCGTTTTTGCCACCATCACCGGAGCCACCGAACAACTTGCTGAAGCGAGCGCGCAGCTTATTGAGCGCTTCATCAAGATCGGGTGGACCGTCGCCTGAGTTATTGGTGCCCCAGGGATCTTTACCACCACCAGGCTCATTCCAGGCCATATGTTTCTCCGTATACTCAAGGGTTGTTCGCGACCGACGATTGTACCAAGCCACCATTTAAATACCATGCTTAAGGCAAGTAATGTGGCGAAAACAAGTCGTTATTCTGCGAGACCAAAGAGAACAGAATGCACGGTGCTATGACGCACCTATAGTCAGTGGGGGCTGGCGCTGGAAGGACGCTGACAGGACTGGCATTGCAAATCGTCGGGCGTTAACTGTTCAGACTGCAACAAACGGTAAAAATCGGGCCTTGGCATGCAGATTTCGACCAGCATGTTGCCATTATCCGACGGGGACTCTGCAAGCACAGCCTTGCGCTCGTAAAGCATGGCACGCAAACGACCCATAGTGGGCGACAATCGGCAGGTATCGTGGACAATGTCGTTGCTCAGCAATGATGCAATCGCTTGAGCCAAAAGATCAAAACCCTGGCCAGTTTGTGCCGACAGCCAGACGGCTACCGGCTTGCCAGCCTCATCAAAGTCCAGGCGGGGCGCTGGATTTTCCAACAAATCAATTTTGTTGTAGACCATTAAAGTCGGTAGCTCCAGAGCGTCTATCTCGCCCAGCACCTCATTCACTCGAGCAATATTGGTCGACCGCTCCTCGCTGTGCGCATCGACCACATGCAACAACAGGGACGCACTGGCCGCCTCCTCCAGGGTCGCCCGAAAGGCCTCGACCAGCTTGTGTGGCAAATGACTGATAAAACCCACGGTGTCCGCCAGCACAACCGGGCCCAAGCCATTGATATTGAGACGACGCATAGTCGGATCGAGTGTGGCAAACAGCTGATTGGCAACAAAGACCTCTGCATTCGAGAGCCGATTGAACAGTGTGGACTTTCCCGCATTGGTGTAACCCACCAGCGATATGGTTGGCATCTCCGCTCTCAGCCGCGAGCGGCGACCCTGATCCCGCTGTCGGCGAACTTTGTCCAGACGGCCGAGAATAGACTTGATTCTATTGCGCAACAAACGACGGTCTGTTTCTAGCTGGGTTTCGCCCGGCCCTCTCAGCCCAATACCACCTTTCTGCCGCTCCAGGTGAGTCCATCCACGAACCAGCCGAGTAGACATATGCTGCAACTGTGCAAGCTCAACCTGCAACTTACCTTCGTGGGTGCGCGCACGCTGGGCAAAGATGTCGAGAATCAGGCCGGTGCGATCAAGCACTCTGCATTTTAGTGCAGCCTCGAGATTGCGCTCCTGGCTGGGTGAGAGGTTGTGGTTAAAAATAACCAACTCCGCGCAGGTTTCTTCGACAAGTCCCACCAACTCATCCAGCTTCCCCGTGCCCACAAAGTACTTGGGATGGGGAGCATTGCGCTGCCCTGCTACCAATGCGACAGGATCACCACCGGCGGAGAGCACCAGTTCTTCGAATTCTCTGGGATCTTCAGGCTCATTTTCAGTGCCGAGAATCAAATGCACCAGAATAGCGGTTTCACCGGATTCAGGGCGATCAAAAAACAATCAGCACTCCACTCACTCAGAGGCATCCATCGAGTCATCTGCAGCCATCGGCAGGCGTACCGGCCGCGAGGGAACAATCGTGGAAATCGCGTGTTTGTAGACCATTTGACTGACCGTATTTTTCAACAGCACGACAAACTGATCAAATGATTCAACCTGGCCCTGCAGTTTGATGCCATTGACCAAAAAAATAGAGACGGGAATACGCTCTTTGCGCAATACATTCAAAAAAGGGTCTTGTAGATTATGCCCTTTTGACATTGCTATTCTCCTCAACAAAGGAATAAAAAACGCCGAAAAACAAAGACTTAAAATAAAATATACTCGGCGAAACCAGCGTCCATACTAAAGGGGATTCATCATACTATCGGTCTTGCTTTTTGTATATGGGTCTCTTTTCAAGGATTTTCAAGCACCCCGAAAGCAAAGATGGCATCTTCTCAGGTTCCCCGGCTTCTGAATCAATAAAAACCTGCTCCAATGCCGGCCAGCTGCGCAGCCAGGTCAGTTGTCGCTTGGCTAATTGACGAGTCGCCGCCTGGGCCATGTTTACCATGGTGGGATAATCGATCTCTCCAGACAGGTATTGCCACATCTGCCGGTAGCCCACAGCACGCATTGAAGGCAGGTCGGGATGCAGGTCACCACGCCGGTACAGCTCTCTGACTTCTTCTTCAAACCCCTGCGCCAGCATTTTCTCAAATCGCTGGGCAATACGCCGATGAAGCAGCGCCCGGCAATGGGGGAAAAGCCCAATCTGAATCAACTGGTACTGCCGGGTAATGGGATCGATCTCACTGCCTGCGCTGGCCTGCTCGCGTTTGAATTGTGAGAGGGTTTTACCGGTAGTGCGATACACTTCCAGTGCCCGCTGAATGCGGCGAGAATGATTGGGGTGCAGCAGTTTTGCTGTTTCAGGATCTACGGCTGCCAACAACTCGTGCATAAAAGGCCAGCCTCGCTGAGCGGCCTCATCTTCAATCTCGGCACGAATGGCGGGGGCTGCAGGCGGCATATTCCCCAACCCGTCGAGTAGCGCTTTGAAGTACAACATGGTGCCACCCACCAGCAAGGGAATGCGTCCCGCAGCACCGATCTCCGCCATGGCCTGGCGGGCATCCCGTGCAAACTCAGCCGCCGAGTAAGCCTCAGACGGATCCAGGATATCAATCAGGCGGTGTGGTGCGGCCTCCAATTGATCTGCTGGAGGTTTGGCAGAGCCAATATCCATACCCCGGTAGATCAGCGCAGAGTCCACACTGATCAACTCCACAGGGAAGTGCTCCCGCAATGCGATGGCCAGATCCGTTTTACCGGTGGCCGTTGGCCCCATCAGAAAAATCGCTGGCGNTAGCGTTTCAATCATTTACGTNACACCGCATANCAAATGGGAGAACCTGACGAATATCCGNCAGTGAGAGCAACTGCATCAACAGACGNTCGACACCGAGAGCAACTCCGGCGCATGCAGGCAANCCCGNTTNCATNGCANCCAGAAGNTGANGATCAACCGGCATGGCTGGCTTTCCGGCCGCTGNCCGCAAAGCCAGATCTGATTCAAAACGGGAGCGCTGCTCTACAGCATCTGTCAGCTCATAGTAACCGTTGGCCANCTCCATNCTGTTCAGNAAAGCCTCAAAGCGTCGCGCCACGGGAACACCTGAGNNATCCTCTGCCNCTACAGGCCANAGCGGCCTGACACAAAGGATAGTCATAAACAAANACCAGTCCATCGGGGAGTGTNGGCTCGACNCCAAGACTGAACAGNAGATCGAGGCAGCTGTTTCNACTGACCGCAGTAAAGTCACTNCCCGAAAGNNCTGTNGCTTNCTGCTGNAGNACCTCCAAGGGATGCTGTATGAGGATCCAGCCCGATGNTCTNCTGAAAAATNTCACGGNAGGACANCTTGANGGGTTCAGTCACTANCCCCANCTCACNCAACAATGAGGACACCTCGTCAATCAGGTCGTGCTCATCCCAACCGGGCCGATACCACTCGAGGAGTGTGAACTCNGGGCTGTGACGCCGACCAGACTCATCATCACGGAAGGCCTTCCCCAAATAATAAATACCGCCACTGCCAGCGGCGAGCAGGCGCTTCATTTGATATTCGGGGGANCTCTGCAGATAGTGGCGCCGACCATTCAGCTCTGCCGGAATCGAATCGATATTGAGATCCGTNACACCGGTTTTTGCCAATACCGNCACATCCACTTCCCAGATGCCGCGAAAGCTGAAGAAGTGGCGTATGGCCGCCATCAGCTCAGCACGNCGGCGNAGCGTTTCAAGTGTCGCCGTCGGTTGCCAGTCAGCCATTCCACTTCCTCAACAATTGNTGTTTGCCAAAGCCGACAGCNTCAACAGCAGAAGGGGTGACNNACGCCACCCCTTTACTNTNCATAAACGNGCCGAAAACAGGGCAATCAGGCTCTACTGAGATANTCCCCGGTGCGAGTATCCACCCGCACAACATCGCCAATATTGAGGAATAANGGCACTTTGACCACAGCACCGGTTACCAGTTTGGCGGGCTTGGTNCCCCCCTGGGCNGTGTCNCCCTTCAGGCCCGGATCNGTCTCGACAATTTCCAGCTCCACATGATTGGGTGGNGTCACTGCCAATGGCTGACCGTTGAACAGGGTAACCATCACGGTATCCTGCTCTCTCAACCACTGCACAGCATCGCCNAGGGTTTTACCATCTGCCTGATACTGCTCAAAGGTATCCGGCTCCATNAAATGATAGTGCTCGCCATCATTGTAGAGATACTGCATGTCGCGGTCCGACACATCAGCGGCCTCCAGCGAATCACTGGAGCGAAAAGTCCGCTCCCAGACCCGNCCNGTTTTCAGGTTTCGCAAACGAACCCGGTTAAATGCCTGGCCCTTGCCCGGCTTGACAAATTCGTTCTCCACAATGGAACAGGGNTCGCCATCCAGCATGACTTTCAGACCGGCGCGAATTTCGTTGGTAGAATAGGTAGCCATTATTGCCTCAACACTCAGTAAAACTTCCCGGAAAAAAGAGAGCGCTATGATACCCGGTTCTGCGACGAGTTTGGATAGCCCTGGCTGGCAAGAACAATTGACGGCCAGTATTCGCCACCCCAAAGAGCTTTTTGACTNTCTGGAACTGGATGGNACCNACCTCCGGGAGGCGNTGGCTGCCCACAGNGATTTTCAGGTGCGGGNACCCCACGCCTACTTGAGNCGAATCAGAAAAGGNGATCCAAANGANCCCCTGCTTCGACAAATNCTGCCGGTTAGNGAGGANTTGCTNGCTGTGCCCGGTTACAGCAAGGACCCTNTGGCAGANCANCAGGCCAACCCGGTGCCNGGANTGATTCACAAATACCATGGCCGACTTCTGCTGGTCGTCAGCCCAAACTGTGCAGTCAACTGCCGCTATTGTTTCCGNCGCCACTTCCCNTACCAGGAAAACAGGCCGGCGCGGCCGGAATGGCAAAANGCGCTGGACTACATTGCCNGANACGNTTCNATCAGCGAAGTNATCTATAGTGGCGGCGATCCACTTGTAACCGGTGATAATCAATTGCAATGGCTCACCGAGCAGATTGCCGACATCAGGCATGTCAAACGATTGAGAATCCACACCCGGCTGCCGGTGGTCATTCCTGACCGGATCACGGATAGCTGCCTGCAATGGCTGACAGAGACGCGTCTGCAAACCTCTATGGTGATTCATAGTAATCACCCCAATGAGCTGGATGATTCAGTTGGGGCAAGTTTGCTGGCCCTGAAAGCCGCCGGTGTCACGGTACTGAATCAGTCCGTGTTATTGGCCGGAATTAATGATGACGCCGACACCCTGGCGAAGTTATCCGAGCGCCTGTTTGAGTTCGGCACCCTGCCCTATTACCTCCACCAACTGGATAAAATCAGCGGAGCAGCTCACTTTGAGGTCTCTGATGAAACAGCTCGCAAATTACACAGTCAGTTGCTGGTCAGACTCCCCGGCTACCTTGTACCCAAACTGGTAAGGGAAATCCCCGGATCACCGAGCAAGATGCCATTAACTTGAAGTCATGCCGGCCACTATTTCGCTTTACTCGGCTTTTTTGCCGATAATGTGGCACGGCTCGCATTTTAGTCTCAGGGGCAAAACGATGCGCGGGGATTGACTGCGTGTTCCCCGGCCTCCATTGCCTTATAATGCGGCAATCTAACAAAAACTCACCCTGTACGATTCAGGAGCCCAGCCTAAATGATCCCAGACAGCGCCCTGAAGCTTTTACTGGTCCACGACAGCTTTGAAGAGGCTAACCGCATCGTCAGTTTGTTGCGCAACGCCAACTACCGTGCTGAGTCAAAGCATGTCAATCAGGAAGAAGTACTATCAAAACTGCTGCAGGAAAAGCCCTGGGATATGATTATTGGTCAATATCAGGGCGAAAACACACCCATTAAATCCATCTTCTCCCTCATCAGACGTTTTGACCTTGACACCCCCGTAATTCTGATTTCTGAGCAGTACAACGTCACAGAAATTGTCGAGGGGTTGCGCCTGGGCGCTGCGGATGTGCTGCCTATGGACGAAGACCAGCAGTTACTGCTGGTGGTCGCAAGAACACTATTCAACCTTGAACAACGACGTTTGTTGCGTCAGTTCAGGCGTCGGTATGCCGATGCAGAAAACCGTTGCGAAAGACTGCTGGGTTCTTCGGTAGATGCCATCGCAATTATTCAGGAAGGGACTTATCTGTTCACCAATGACAGTTTTGCCCAGCTGTTTGGTCATCTGGAAAATGACAGCATGCTTTGCCTCCCGGTGATTGACACAATTGCACCGGAGGATCACGCACGCCTCAGGGAATATCTCCGGCCCATCGACAAGGACGAAGAGATCCCGCTGGAAACCCTGCGCTTTACCGGCATCACCAACGACGAAATACCGATTCCAATCGAGGCCAAAATCGCCAAGGTAGATTATCAGGGCGAACCAGCTCTGGAGCTGGTCATAAGCAGGCAGTTTCTGGATGGCCAAGTGAGTGCTGGCGACGATCAAGGCGCCGAGCCATCGGGTGCGATGAATATTCAGCGCGACAAGGTTATCGAGTTGATCAACAACGCCATTCGTCTCGCCGCGCAGAAGCATAGCTCTTCAGTCCTGCTCTATATCACCCTGGATCGCTACAGCAGTATTCTGGCCGAAATCGGCATACAAAAAACCGAAGAGCTGGTCTCACAATTGGTGGACAAGATCAGGGATGCATCAAGCCAGGAGGTCAGTCTCATGCGTTTCAAGGAGGATACGCTGGTGATGATCATGCCCAACACCGGGACCGATGCAGCTCTGATGTTTGCCAACCAACTGTGCGAGACCGTAGGCAAGCATATTTTTCAACTGGGTGAACAAACCTTTACCCTGACCCTGGGTATCGGGGCATCAGTCATCAGTGAAACCGTTGCCACGGCGGAGGGCTGTATAGAGAAAGCCCTCTCTGCTCTCACCGATCTGCACCAAAAGAACAATGGAGACTTCGCTAACGGCGCCAACCTCTATCAATCAGAAATCGGCCCCGAATACTGCGAGGAAGATGTCGAGGAAGCCGCCAGAGCCATGCTGGAAGACAAGCTCTTCGAGCTGCTCTACCAACCCATCATCCCACTGCAGGGCAAGCAGGAACAATTTTACGAAGTCTCTATCCAAACCAAACCGGAAGCCGACGAGATAGCGCTGCCAGACAACTTTATTGCCAAGGTCTTTAAAACCGATGCGGCCAGAGACATTGACCACTGGGTGATTCTGGAGTCATTCAAAGCGCTTTCAGAAAAACTGAAGATTGCTCCAACCACACGTCTTTTCATCAACATCTGTAGCCATACCCTGACCGACGAGGGCTTTATCCCCTGGCTGAAAGTGGCACTGAAAGCATCCGGGCTATACCCCAAAAACGTCATCTTCCAGTTGCGTGAAATCGATGTCGCCCGTCAGTACCACCGCTCTGTAGAACTGATTGAAGAGCTGAGCAAAATCAATGGCGATGTCGCGTTATCGCACTTCGGGCTGGCCATTGAACCAATGACGCTACTACAAAATCTGTCGGTCAATTACATCAAGTTTGATAGCGTCATCATTGAAAAGGCGTACCAGAATGATGAAAGCCTGGCCGAGCTCAAGAGTCTGATCAGTTCACTGAAAATCGAAAATGAACAAATTATTGTCCCCTTTGTGGAGCGGGCAGACATGATACCCATACTCTGGACCTGCGGGGTTCACTATATTCAAGGTCACTTCCTGCAGCCGCCGTCTCAACGCATGAACTACGATTTCAGTGACGATGACAACTAATTAGCTCGAGAGCAATTGCTCGTGTTGCCAGAGCAGTGTATCGCGGTCACTCAGGCCCATCAGGTAAAGTATGCCATCCAGACCCAGCTTCGAGATTGACTGCTTGGCGGTGGCTTTTACCAGTGGTTTCGCCCGAAAGGCGATCCCCAGCCCTGCGATACTGAGCATCGGCAAATCATTGGCACCATCCCCAACGGCAATCACTTGCTCCAGACTGATATTTTCACTAGCAGCAATTTCACGCAGCAATTGTGCCTTGCGCTGGCCATCGACCACTTCACCGCACACCCGGCCAGTCACCTGACCGTCAACAACCTCAAGATGGTTGGCATAAATGTAATCAATGCCAAGCTGCTTCTGAATATGCCGTGCAAAATAATCAAAGCCCCCGGATAAAATAGCCGTTCTATAGCCTAACAGACGTAGCGTAGACATCAGGTTTTCAGCGCCCTCCGTTAGTTTCAGTCGTGCAGCCACCGCCGCCAGCACTGATTCATCCAGCCCCCGCAGTAATTTCATTCGCTCTGCAAAGCTCGCCTTGAAGTCCAATTCACCACGCATCGCTGCATCGGTGATGGCTGCCACCTCATCGCCGACTCCCGCCTCCTTGGCCAGCTCATCGATAACTTCCGCTTCAATCAAAGTTGAGTCCATATCAAAGACGACCAGCCGGCGGTTGCGGCGATAAATGTTGTCTTCCTGATAGGCGACATCGATATCCAGCTCGGCCGATAACTCCAACAGGGAGGCGCGCAACGCCGTCAGATCCACCGGAATACCGCGCAGGGAAAACTCCACACAGGCCTTGGTATTGGCCTCGATACGCTCCAGTGGCACTCGTCCTGACAGGCGGGTAATTTTATCAATATTCAGCCCCTGCTCTACGGTCACAGCAGTCACTCTCGCAATGTGGTGGGCGGCCACGCGGCGAGCAAGCAGAGTGACAATATGGCGTGGTTTGCCCTGCTGCTCCACCCAGTGCTCATAACTCGATTCGGAAATAGGCTGAAAGCGCACCCGCATATCCATGGCATGAAGGCTGAAGAGAATTTCCTTCTGCACCAAAGCCGATTGCTGGCCGTCGGGAATCATGACCAGAATGCCAAGATTGAGATTATCGTGGATCACCGCCTGCCCAATATCCAGAATATCCGCGCCGTGCTCGTCGAGTACCCGGGAGACAGCGCTGGTAATACCCGGCTTGTCTTCTCCGGCAACATTGATCAGTAGAATTTCTCTCACAGTGGCTTCCATTTTTGGTGGGGATCATCACAACCTTATCGGCGCGAGTATTATAGGAGAGCAGCGAATGAGATAGAATGAGCAATAGCCAATCACAGGGATATGTCACCAGCATGGGCCACACCAAACGATCTTTTGACAAACTTATGCCCCTCGCTGCACTCATTTTTTCAGTGCTCACCGGTCTTGCACTGGGACTTACCCATAGCCAGCAGATGAATGCATTGGCTGCACAACAGGAAAGCCACCTGGGAAATATACTGGCCGGACAACTCGCAAAAGTGATCCGGGAGCCACTGATCCATCGGGACAGCCTGAGCCTGCAAGTGGAACTGGACGACATGCTCGACATTACTGGCGTAAGTCAGACCGCAGTGTACGACATTGAAAACCAGCTGATTGCCAGAGCCGGCGACAATGACCGGCGCTCAATGGACACCAGCCGCTATCGAAGCCCCGTCAGTGTTGATGACAACACAATCGGATTTGTGTCTGTCATTCTGCAACCCGATTATTATGCAGCACAGACAACCACTGCCACACGAATATTACTGTTGCTGTGGATTTTACTGGCCGCCATCCTGGTTTTTGCCGCTTTCCGGTTTGGCAGCGGCCTCTCACGCAGATTAATGGCATTACTTGAACAACTACCAAGCAGCGAAACCGGTAAAGGGGACGAGCTGGCCCAGCTTGAATACCGAATAGAACCCCTTCTGCGTAAACCTGGTACCACATCGAACCCACTACTCGGTCAATCGGTGGCAACCCTTGCGATCGCCTGCCGCAACCTCCCCCGCTTGGAAGCACTACTAAACCGGGAACATTTTAAAATACTGATGGTGAAGCTTGACCAGCTGGTCGAAGGTGCAGAACGCCTCTATGGGGCAACGCGTTTGCCGGGAAGTGACTATCATATTTATCTGGAGTTTGCCGAGGGTGACAGTGACCAGCTGTCCCGTGCGATACATTGTGCTGCTGCACTGCTCCGCCTCAGTTCGCAGTTACTGGACAAACAGGGCATCACCGTTGAACTGACCGCCGCAGTGTCCCCGGGACTGCAACAGGCTTCTCCTTCAATTCTGCTGAGCGAGCGTGAACTCGGCAAGCGCCTTGCCGAAATGCAGAGCCTGTTGGATAAAGCCGCAGCGGGCGAAATTCTGCTGGCTGACCACACCGATCTTCAACTGGCCGAGCTGAATGATATCGATCTCTCGCCGCTGGCCGAAGGGAGCGCCGTGTACCGGATTAATCATTTGGGTGAACACAGTGAGGCTCGCCTCAAGCGGCAGCTGGCGATATTGGGGGAACAACTCGATCCCCTCTAAACATATTCGGGCTGCTTCACTTAAGGCTTGCAACGATAACGAATTCTGCCTGACAACACCCCGCTCTGCTGACTGGGGAGCTGAAATATAAGTGATCCCTGGAGTCTTTGTAGCGCGTATTACCGGGTAAATAAAAATTCTGGGAAATAAAACATTGCCGCCTGCGCAGATATCACCAGAAAAACCACCCGTTTCCATTGGCAGGGTTTCCCTCAGCTGTCATATTTCCCAATCAGAATATAGCCACTTATTTAGGAACCGGACAACCGGGAGACCGGCTGATATCCAAGCAGCAATCAAGGATCACCGCATGCGCTTCAAGGCAATTGTTCTTGCCCTTTCCCTATACAGCTTATCACTCGGCATTTTCGCTGCCCCGGCAGCGGCTCCCGTGTTCGTCAAGGCTGCGACCACCGAGCTATTCTCCGAAAAAATAGAAGCCATCGGCACCCTGAAAGCCAATGAGGCGGTCACACTCTCCGCCACTGTCACAGAAACGATCACGGCGATTCACTTTGATGATGGCCAGCGGGTCGGTAAGGGCGATGTGCTGGTGGAGATGACCAGCGCCGAAGAGCATGCACAGCTTGAGGAGGCACTTTCAACCGTCAAGGAAGCCGAGCGGCAATATCGGCGCATTAAATCGCTAGTCACGGCGAAGTTGTCCACGGAATCACTGCTGGATGAAAGGCAAGCGGCCTTTGAAGCGGCCAAAGCAAAGCTCAATGCTACCCGGTCCCGTCTGGCGGATCGCCTGATATTGGCCCCTTTTGATGGAGTCCTCGGATTGAGACAGATTAGTGTCGGCCAGCTGGTTACGCCGGGGGACAGCATTACCACGCTGGACGACGACAGCGTTATGAAACTCGACATGTCCGTACCGGCCATCTTCCTCAGCAGCCTTCGTACCGGCATGACAATCACAGCAAAAGCACCGGAACTCGACAACCAGCAGGTAGAAGGCGAAGTGGCCAGTATCGACTCGAGAGTCGATCCCATTACCCGCGCAGTGATGGTCAGAGCCCTGCTGCCCAACGAACAGCGCAAGCTGAAACCCGGTATGCTGGTCACCGTGGTATTACAAAAACCGCCACAGGAGCGGCTCATGATTTCCGAAGAGTCTCTGATCCAGGAGGGATTCAACCAGTTTGCCTTTGTGGTTGATACCACGACCGAACCCGCCCGGGTGGTGAAACGCAAACTGGTCACCGGACCCCGCCGCCCTGGCGCTATCGCAGTCATGTCGGGAATTGAAGTCGGAGAACTGGTGGTTACGCACGGCACCATGCGCCTCAATGACGGCACAGCGGTCCATGTGGTTGCCGAACAGAGAGGGAACGAATCCCTGAGCGAGCTGCTCCGACAGCAGAACTCACCCTCAGACAAGGCGGACTGAGCACCGTGTTTCTCTCCGATATCAGTATCAGACGTCCGGTTTTTGCCTCGGTCATTTCTCTGCTGCTGGTGGCTTTCGGCACAATCGCCTTCGAGCGCCTGCCACTGCGAGAATACCCCGATATCGATTCACCGATTGTCTCCATCCAGACCAAATACCCCGGCGCCGCCGCCAGCGTAGTGGAAACCCGTATCACGCAACTGATTGAAGACCGGATCTCCGGCCTGGAAGGTATCAAGTTTATTGAGTCCAACAGCTCAGACGGTGAATCGAGAATCAATATCGAATTTAACCTCTCCCGTGACATTGATGCGGCCGCCAATGATGTGCGCGATCGGGTTTCACGTATTCTCGAGGATCTCCCCGAGGAGGCCGACCTTCCCGATGTGGAGAAAATTGATTCCAACGAAGATGTGATCATGTGGCTCAATCTCACCAGTGACCGTCTCTCCATACCGGAACTGACCGATTATGCCGAGCGCTACCTGACAGATCGTTTTTCAGTGCTCGATGGCGTAGCACTGGTAAGAGTGGGCGGGGGTCAGAGTTTCGCCATGCGTATCTGGCTGGACCGCATCAAGCTGGCCGCTCACAACCTGACTTCAGCGGATGTGGAATCAGCACTGCGATCTGAAAATGTGGAACTTCCAGCGGGCAAGATCGAATCGGTGGATCAGGAATTCACCGTTCGTGTGGAACGGGTATTCAGGACCGCAGAGGATTTCAGTCAGCTGGTGTTGCAGCGCGGGGAAAATGGCCATCTGGTGCGACTCCATGATGTGGGTACCGTGGAGCGGGGAACCGAGGAATACCGCACCCTGTTTCGGGGCAATGGTGAAACCATGGTCGGGCTGGGCATTACCAAACAATCCACTGCCAACACCATGGAAGTTTCCCGTGCCGCAAAGGCCGAGGCCGAAAGACTCAACAAAACACTGCCCGAGGGCATGTCGATTCAACAGAGTTATGACACCTCGGTATTTATTGAAAAGGCCATCAACGAAGTTTACAAAACACTGGCTATCGCCATTGCGCTGGTGATTTTCATCATCTATCTGTTTCTCGGCAGCGCCCGAGCCATGTTGGTTCCAGCAGTAACAGTGCCCGTCTCACTGATTGCGACTTTTATTGTGTTGATGGCCATGGGCTTTACGGTCAACCTGCTGACCCTGCTTGCCATGGTGCTGGCCATCGGGCTGGTGGTGGATGATGCCATTGTCGTGCTGGAGAACATCCATCGGCGAATGGAGGAATACGGCGAATCCGCCATCGTCGCCGCTTACCGGGGAACCCGCCAGGTGGGTTTTGCCGTCATTGCCACGACGCTGGTACTCATCGCGGTATTTGCCCCAATCGCCATTCTCGAAGGCGACATGGGTCGACTGTTTTCCGAATTTGCCCTGACCATGAGCGCTGCAGTGTGTTTTTCAAGCCTGGTGGCATTGACCCTCTCGCCGGTGCTGGCGTCACTGGTGCTGAAACCGACGGGAAAACCCACACTGCTGGTTCGGAAGGTCGACAGTTTTTTTAACCGGTTAAAAACTCGCTACGGACATTTGGTAGATGCGGCCATTGAAAAACCCTATCTGGTGATCGCAATCTTTATCGCCATCATTGGACTCTGTGTCCTGCTGGTTAACCAGATCCCCAATGAATATGCCCCCAAGGAGGATCGCGGTGCCTTTTTTATCATGGTAAAAGGGCCGGAAGGTGCCAGCTACGCCTATACCAAAGAGTATATGGAAGAGATCGAACGTCGACTGATGCCGCTGGCGGAAACGGGTGAGGCTGAACGGATCCTGATTCGCGCTCCCCGGGATGCATTCAATACCGGGATGGTCATAGTCGTGCTCGGCGACTGGGATAACCGACGCTCTGCCTGGGATATTATGACGGAAATTCGTCTGCAAACAGCCGATCTGGCGGGGGTGACAATTCATCCGATCATGCGGCAGGGAATCGGCAGTCGAACCGCAAAACCACTACAGTTTGTGCTTGCCGGGGGTACCTATCAGGAACTGGCTGCCTGGCGGGACATCCTGTTTGCCGAGTTGCAGAAAGATAACCCTGGCTTCATCGATCTTGATAGTGACTACAAGGAGACCAGCCCGCAGGTTCAGGTATTGATTGATTATGACCGGGCTGCAGAGCTGGGGGTATCGGTGCAAAATATCGGCCGCACACTGGAAAGCATGCTCGCTTCGCGGCGGATCACCACCTATATCGACACAGGGGAAGAGTACGATGTAATGGTTGAAGGCAAGCGCGACCAGCAAAACAGCCCGGGGGATCTCACCAATATTTACGTCCGCTCCGACCGCTCGGAACAGCTGATTCCCCTGTCCAATCTGGTGTCATTGAGAGAGTTTGCCGATTCCAAAACCCTCAATCGCTACAATCGCAATCGCGCCATTACCATCGATGCCAACCTTGAAGACCAGCTCCCGCTGGGCGAGGGACTGCGATACCTGGAGAGGCTGGTTGACGAGCACTTACCGGAATACGCCATCGTGGATTACAAAGGCCGCTCTCTGGATTACAAAGCCTCCGGCAGTGCCACCTATTTCACCTTCGTACTGGGAGTTATCGTGATGTTCCTGGTGCTGGCGGCCCAGTTCGAGAGCTACGTCAATCCCTTTATTATTGTGCTCACGGTGCCAATGGCCATCGCCGGCGGACTGCTCGGGCTGTGGGCCACTGGCAATACACTCAACCTCTACAGCCAGATTGGGCTGATTATGCTGGTGGGGCTGGCGGCAAAAAACGGCATTCTCATCGTGGAGTTTGCCAACCAGGCCAGGGACCGAGGGGCCTCAGTGAAGGCCGCCATTACCGAAGCAGCACGCGTTCGCTTGCGGCCAATCCTGATGACCAGTATTACCACCGTTGCCGGTTCAGTGCCCCTGATCCTGTCCTTTGGCGCCGGGGCTGAAACCCGGCAAGTACTGGGGGTTACACTTTTCTGTGGCGTGGCGTTTGCCACGGTCTTCACACTGTTTGTGCTACCGGTCGCCTACAATTTGCTGGGTGGTTTTTCCCGGGGGCCAGGCTTTGTGTCCCAGAAACTGGATCGGGAGCTGGACAAAAGCCCTCACCGCTGATGTCGTTACAGATGCGTCATGTCACCTGACGGCAATGATTCTTTCACGTCATACTTGAAAAAAATTCCGCGTGACCTATCAGACTATCTCGACCTTGCCACATTGGCGACATCACTGAAAACAATGGTTTTTCCCACCGGCGCCAGGGCAATGCCCGCCAGTTTCAAGTGCTGAATCCCGAATGGAATGCCGATGATGGTGAGAAATAGCGCCAACGCCACCATGATATGGGCAACCGCCAACCAGAATCCCGCCAGCAGAAACCAGATCACATTACCGAACAGGCCCAGCAAACCTGTGCCAATATCTTCCCGTTGCCGGAGCTCGCTGCGACTGATCGCCTCACGGCCAAAGGGCCACATTGTAAATTGGCCAATCACCAGACAGGATCTACCCCATGGAATCCCGATAATCGTGATAAAGGCGATCAGGCCAATAAACCACCAGGCAAGCCCCATCACCAGACCGCCGAGCACAAACCACAGAATATTTCCGATTGTCCGGATCACAGGCTAACGCCCCCTTAAAAAAAGTCGATCCAGTGCATCCAGTGACATCTGCGTCCAGGTGGGTCGACCATGGTTACACTGACCACTACGCTCTGTGGCCTCCATATCGCGCAACAGGGCATTCATTTCGGTAATACTCAGTTTGCGGTTGGCCCGTACCGAGGAATGGCAGGCCATCGTCGACATGATCTCATCCAGATGCTGCCGAATACGATCACTGCTACCGTGCTTCAGGAGATCAGACAGCACGTCTCTCACTAGCGGCTCGACATCGGCATCGCGGAGCATGGCGGGCACCCGCCGCACAATCAGGCTTTCCGGACCGGCTCTCTGCAGTAAAAAACCCAGATTTTCAAACAGCATCGAGTGCTCATCTGCCCCGTCCGCCTCTGACTGGCTTACCGCCAGGGTAATCGGCACCAACAAGGGCTGGGAGACAAGCGCCTGAGCGTCAAAGGCCTGCTTCATGCGCTCATAGGTAATTCGCTCATGGGCCGCATGCATATCGACCAGTACCAGCCCCTCTGCATTCTCGGCCAGAATATAAATTCCCTTCAGTTGGGCGATAGCGTAACCCAAAGGGGGGGAGGAGCCGTCCGATTCGGATTCAGGATGTAGCTGCTTGTCCTGCCACTCAGTCCCGGGAACGTAGGCGGTCATGGGCTCTGCCACCTCGCTGGTCCCGAACGTTTGCTGTGCCGAAAAGCCCATTGCCGATTGTTCAACCGGTGTGCGCCAATGGGGCTCACTGGGCGTTTGCTCAGTGATGGCAACCTGTGCAGCCGGGGTATCACCGGGCCGGATATCCGCGATCGCACGGTGCAGGCTGCGAAACAGGAAATCGTGTACTGTCCGACTGTCGCGAAAACGCACCTCGTGCTTGGTGGGGTGCACATTGACATCAATCTCTGCGGGATTCGCCTCCAGATAGAGGACAAACGCCGGGTGGCGTCCCTGGTACATCACATCCCGATAGGCCTGACGCACCGCATGGGTGACCAGCTTATCGCGGATACTGCGACCATTGACGTAGAAGTACTGAAGATCCCCCTGACTGCGCGAGAACGTTGGCAAGCCCACCCAGCCCCAGAGTCGCAACCCGGCGGCCTCCAGATCAAGATAGAGCGCATTTTCCATAAACGCCGGGCCGCAAATAGCGGCCACCCGTCGTTCCTGTTCTGCCTGACTGGTGGTGGCGCGGAAATGATGCACGGCCTTGCCGTTATTGTGCAGGGTAAAATCAATCTCGAAATGACTCAGGGCCAGCTTGCGGAGGACTTCGTCGATACGCTTGTACTCGGTGGCCTCGGTTCGCAGAAACTTGCGCCGGGCCGGTGTATTAAAGAACAGATCGCGCACCTCAACTGTGGTGCCCAGTGGATGGGCGACCGGGGCCAGATTCACGGCCATATCACGACCTTCGGCCTCGGCTTTCCAGCCCGGGCCGCTATTCTGGTCATTGGTGGCAATTGCCAGCCGTGACACAGAGGAAATACTGGCCAAAGCCTCACCGCGAAACCCCAGAGTCCCGACCGACTCAAGATCATCAAGCTGTTCAATTTTACTGGTGGCGTGCCGACTGAGTGCCAAAGGCAAGTCATCTGCCGCCATTCCGGAACCGTTATCGCGTACCCTCATCAATTTAATGCCGCCCCGTTCCACATCGATGTCAATGCGACTGGCACCACTATCAATACTGTTTTCCAGTAGCTCCTTTATCACAGACGCCGGGCGTTCAACCACTTCTCCAGCAGCTATCTGATTGGCTAGCCGGGGACTGAGCAGATGTATTTTGGGCATGAAACAATTCTTATGAAGAGGGAATTTTAAGGCGCTGACCAATGTTGATACGGGTATTGGTAAGTCCGTTATGCCTGAGCAATGCATCGACGGAAATATTGTACTTCAGGGCGATATCGGACAGCGTATCACCCCTCGCGATCACATGGACATTTTCACCCATCGACTTTCTCGCAGCCAACAGCGTCCCTGAGGGCGGCGCCTTGCTGAAATGCTGGTGAATTCCGTTATATATTGATCTGGCTATTTTCTGCTGGTAGCCGCGGGTACCCAGTAAGCGCGCCTCATGAGGATTGGAGATAAATCCGGTCTCCACCAGAATGGAAGGAATATCNGGCGATTTAAGCACCATAAAGCCCGCCTGTTCCACACGCTTTTTGTGAAGTCGGGCAACACCCCCCATGTATTTCAGCACTTCCGACCCGGCATCCAGGCTGCTACTGAGGGTCGCGGTCATGGACAGGTCGAGCAATACGCTGGCCAGCATATGATCCTTGTCGTCGAGGCTGACCGAACCGGCACCACCGATTAAATCCGCACGATTTTCCTTACTGGCCAGATAGCGGGCCGTTTCACTGGTAGCACCCCGACGGGACAGGGCAAATACGGAGGCACCATTGGCCGAAGGTTTGGTGAAGGCATCTGCGTGGACCGAAATAAACATGTCTGCACGATGTTCGTGGGCAATGCGCGTCCGATCCCGCAGTGCAATATAGTAATCACCATCCCTGACAAGCCGAGCCTTGAAACCGGGCGTCTGATCAAACAATCTTTTNAGCTCGCGGCTGATCGACATCACTACTTCTTTTTCACGAATGCCGTTGGGGCCCAAAGCTCCAGGGTCTTCACCACCGTGACCTGCATCAATCGATATGATCACATCCCGCTGCCCCAGGGGGGGCGGCTTAACTGATTNCTCTGCGGTACTACGGGCNTCGCCTATTACACGATCGTAGAGATCCAGGACCAACCGGTGCCCATATTGCTCATTCTTCACCAGGGTGAAACTGCGCGGCCTCACCGGAGCACTGAGGTCCAGCACAATTCGCAGATGATGTCCTTCATGCACACCACTGCGAATCCCGGTAATCGGTGAAGTAGAGAAATCCAGTCCGGTAAATGGGGTTTCCAGAGTAGTCCGGTCAATATCAACCACCAGTCTGTGGGGGTTATCAAGATCAAAAACGGTGTGGTTCACCGGCCCGCTGACATCAAAAACCAATCGCGTGTGATCTGGCGCGCGCCACAGCCTAACACCATCCACTGTGGCCGCGGCCAAGGGCTGACAGACACCAACCAGCAGGAACAGAACAGATACGATGATTCGCGCTTTTAACAAAATGCTGCCCTCAACCCGGTTCCGGCAGGGAAGCCAGAACGGTCTCCCCTTTCGGGGTATTACAGGTAATACTCAGACGACGGCCATCCTCAACGGCGGTTATCGTGATCTGCAGATCCGGTAATGGCAACATGCCTGCACCGCGTTCTGGCCATTCCACAAGACAACAGCCACCTTGCGACAGATAATCACGAATACCGATAAATTCCAATTCCTCGGGATCCCCCAGCCGATATAAATCAAAATGATAAACCAATCCATCACCACCGAACTGATAGGGCTCTACCAGTGTATAAGTTGGACTTTTTACCGGCCCCTTGTGGCCAAACGCACCAAGAATACCGCGACACAGGGTAGTTTTGCCCGCGCCCAGATCACCCCTCAGAAAAATCAGCATCGGTGCGACTATTAATTTACCAAGCTGGCGCCCGAACTCCACCATTGCCTGCTCACCTGAGAGCACCTTGACCACTGTTTGACTCATGGGTTCACCAGGCGCCGCAGAGGGCCCAGCAGATCCGTAGCGAGCATACCTCGCTCGCCCTCCACTGCTGCTCGATCGGCGGCCTCGGCATGCAGGCACACGGCCAGCGGCAATGCCATGTCCGCCGACAACCGTTGGGCAATTAATCCCCCAATAATACCACTCAGGACATCGCCCATACCGCCACTGGCCATACCCGGATTGCCGCCGGTACAAACCGCCACTGGCAGCCCGGGGTCAAGACACACCAATGAACCAGCCCCTTTCAGAACAACCGCACACTGAAATGTTTGCTGTAGAGCACGCACAGCGGCAAACCGGTCGGCCTCCACAGCCTCCACAGTGATACCCAGCAACCTCGCGGCCTCACCCGGATGAGGGGTAATTATCCAGTTTGATGGCAAATGGCCTGAAGTCAGTCGAGCCTCACTGAGGATATTCAATGCGTCGGCATCTAGAACGACCGGCAATGCCGTATCCAGCACCTGCTGCAATAGTTGCTCGGACCAGGGCGATCGCCCAAGGCCGGGGCCGACGACCAGTACGGTGGCACGGTCCAGCAACGGCCGAAGTTGTTGTCCCGAGGTCACCGCTCGCACCATCAACTCGGGGCGGCGCGCCAATAGCGCTGCAACATGTTCGGTCCGGGTTGCAACGCTTACCAGCCCGGCCCCCACCCTTAATGCAGCTTCTGCGGCCATACTTACCGCCCCACCAAAACCCCGATCACCGCCAATAATCAGTACATGGCCAAAGGTCCCCTTGTGAGCGTCACGTCGACGGGGCGCCAGCAAGGTCGACCTCAGAAGATCCAGCTCAAGGCGATAAGCCGGGTGAGGCTCTGCCGCCAGAATTTGTTCGGAAACACGCAAATCACTGTAAACCAGCTCTCCACAGAGGGCCGGCCCCCGGCCGGTAAAAAGCCCCTGTTTCAGAGCAATAAAGGTGACCGTAAGGTTCGCCTCGACAGCAGGGCCGATAGCAGCACCCGTATTCGCACAAAGACCCGAGGGAACATCCACCGAGACAACCGGCAAACCACTTTGGTTGATTAATCGGATAGCCTGGGCATAGGGCTCGCGAACCCCACCGGAAAACCCTGTGCCCAGCAGGGCATCCACAATCACACCCGCCGACAGATCCAGGCAATCACTGAACGGGACCATCGTCACACCCGCATCACGTGCATACTCAAACGCTGTGCACGCATCACCACGGAGTTTCCCGGGCGAGCTCATCTCAATCACCCGAACAGGCAGTTGACCCTCGGCCGCCAGCGCCGCCACGATATAGCCGTCACCACCGTTATTTCCCGCACCACAGAAAACCGTCAACGGCAATCCCGGCCAGTGACTGAGAATTTTCTGGAACGTGGCATAACCCGCCCGCTTCATCAATTTGATGCCCGGGGTACCGTTCTGGATGACAGCCTGATCCAGTTGACGGGCTTGGCCGGTCGTAAACAATGGCACTGGCAAATTCTGGTACATAAAATACCGATTATCCCGAGAATATCTGGCAAAATTATACGTCAACTCACCACGGCCGTTCGACTATGTCCAGTGAAACACCCGAGATCGATTACACACAGCTTGCTCTGGACATCAAAGACTGGGGCAGGCAGCTCGGTTTTCAGCAGGTGGCGATCACCGACACAGACTTATCTGAAACCGGACATCAGCTGAATGACTGGCTGGCGGAGGGCCACCAGGGAGAGATGCGCTGGATGAGTGAACACGGCGAGAAGCGCTACCACCCGGAACAATTACTTCCCGGGACACTTCGTGTTATCACGGTCAGAATGGACTATCTGACCGATAACAGCAATATGATCGCGACGCTGAAAGATGAGAGCAAAGCCTACATCTCCCGATACGCGCTGGGCCGCGACTATCACAAACTGATCCGCAATCGGCTGACAACGCTCACTAAAGAGATCGAGAAAGCCGTACCGGGAGCCGTGGTACAACGCCCCTTTGTCGATAGCGCACCGGTTATGGAAAAACCCCTCGCCGTGAAAGCCGGGTTGGGCTGGATGGGCAAACACACCCTGGTGATTAACAGCCAGGCCGGCTCCTGGTTTTTTCTTGGGGAAATCTATACCAGTCTGCCGCTACCGGTGGACCAATCCAGCGAGACAGATCAATGCGGGGAGTGCCAGGCCTGCCTGAAAGTCTGTCCGACCGATGCGTTTCCGGCGCCCTATGTCCTGGATGCGCGACGCTGTATCTCCTACCTCACCATAGAGCAGAAAGGCAGCATTCCAGAGGAGTTTCGCGAACCGATGGGCAACCGGGTATTCGGCTGTGATGACTGTCAGGCCGTCTGCCCCTGGAACAAAGCGGCATCTTTGAGTGACGAGAAAGATTTCACGCCCCGACACAATCTGGACAACCGCGAACTCGCTGAACTTTTTTTGTGGAGTGAACAGGAATTTCTCAAAAAGACCGAAGGGTCGTCCATCAGGCGAGTGGGTTATCAGGGCTGGCTCCGGAACCTAGCCGTTGGCCTTGGCAACGCGCCCACCTCGGAGACAGTGGTCAGCGCCTTGCGAAGCCGCGAGTCACATAGTTCGCCGATGGTGAGAGAGCATGTGGCTTGGGCCTTGGGACAACATCAGCAACAGAAAAGGCGCAAACGAAAAATCATCAATACCCTCAATCGCTAAAGACTGACCTGGAATGAGAACCAGTCCTTCCCCCGAGACAAAGGTTTGATTATTCCGCCTGCGACTCCATGACAAAAAAGACATCCCGATAGTAGGTCAGCTCGGCAATAGAATCCTTGATATCTGCCATGGCGAGATGTGAACTCTGTTTATTGAAGCCTTTCATCAACTCAGGTCGCCAGCGTCTGATGATCTCCTTCACACTGCTGACATCCAGATTGCGATAGTGGAAAAAAGCCTCCAACGACGGCATCTGTCTCGCCAGAAAACGGCGATCCTGACAGATAGAGTTGCCACACATCGGCGATTGCCGTTCATCCAAAAACTGTTTCAAAAAGGCAATGGTCGCCTGCTCCGCCTCTGCCAGCGTCGTTGTACTGTTGCGCACCCGCTCTGTCAGACCCGATTGACCGTGCTGACGTGTATTCCACTCATCCATCCCCGCCAGCATGGTTTCCGGTTGGTGAATGGCCATCACCGGGCCCTCTGCCAGAACATTCAGGTCCTTGTCGGTGACGAGCGTAGCGATCTCGATAATCGCATCTGTCTCGGTATCAAGGCCCGTCATTTCCAGATCTATCCAGATCAGATTGAGGGGGTGCCTGACTGTAGTCATATCATTCATTAGGCTTTTCTTTTGCTATGCGGATTATATTGTCAAGATGCACTAGGCGCTCCTCGCTGCGGCTGATTTCGGCATTGAGTTCGTCCGTTTCGGAATCACCCGAGCCCGGGAGCTGTCCCTTCAGTGTCTTGATCCTTTCTGTAGTCTCCTGAATTTCATGCTCCAGGGTTCCGATCTTCTCTGCCCGATCGGCCTTGTCAAAAATAAGGGCCTCCGGTGCCGTCTCCGGTGGTTCAACGGAGACGGCCTGCTTGGCAGGCGCCATAAACCTCTCGCCGTTATTGAACTGACGCTGATTCATAAATGCCGGGGATACAATCTCGATACCGGCACCATGAAGTTTATCCAGCACCTCGCGACGCAATCTGCTCCGCATCGTCAACAGGTGCTTTACCTCTTCATAGTAACCGGAAATTCGGTAGCTGACGGAAAAGTCGCCAAGTGCCCGAATCTGCATAAACGGCTCTTCCAGCTCTGCTGACAATGCCGCTTCTTTAAGCAGAGGCTCGATTTCATAATGGGGGATATCGTAGCCCAGCGAAAGATCACAGGAAATGATAGTACCAGAAGAACGAATGACTATGACCGGGTTCGCCGCCAGAAACAGGTTTGGCAAAGTAATTAAATCACGATCTTCGGACTGTATTTCGGTGTGAAACAGGCCCCGCTCAGTGACGCGGCCAAAATGCTCGCCAGCACGAATGAAGTCACCGTGATGGAAGCTTTTTACTGCCCTTAACATCAAACCCGCCATGGCATTCGCAACAAAGGTTGTCGATGAGATAGCCACCACAACGGACAACAGCAGCCCCAGCAGGCTCAACAGATCACCGCGAGTGGATTCACTCACGGGTAACACCAGGATAACAATCACCAGTGCCAACGCCGTCAGCGCCAACATGGTCACCTGACCGGGAAGCTTCGACTCAGTGGACAAACCCGCGCGACGCAACAGCAGCCAGTTGGCGAGCCACAATCCCAATATTATGATAACCAAGGCCACCAGCAACGGGATAAACCCCGCTAGTGACTGGTAAATTTCCTGAAAATCAATCATCTTTTGTGCCTGTCCCCGGTTGAACATATGCTATATCCTCCGGGGCAACTAAGCCAGCCACTGCGGCTGTCCGGGCAAGAAGAGGAGAAATATTGTCCAAGCGTCATTTAACCAAACAACAGCGCCGACGGATACTGGAGAACCAGCGTCGAGCACAGTCGTCCACTGACAGACCGGATTCGCCGGAGAGCCAGACGACTACAGATGGCCTTGGTCCTGAACAAACCGGCAGAATTACCGCGTGTTATGGCAACCGGGTATTAGTGGAGTCCGACGAGCACAAAGGCGAGGTACACCGCTGCTATTTGCGAGCCAATCTGCCCTCTATTGTCACCGGAGATCGGGTCACCTGGCAGAATGGAGAATCCAATGGCGTGGTGGTAGCCATCAGCCCCCGTAGCTCTGAACTATGCCGACCCGACAACCGCGGCAAGCTGCGACCAGTTGCAGCCAATATCGACTGTATTGCTGTTGTCATAGCCCCTTTTCCCGAACCCCATGCCAACCTGATAGATCGTTACCTGGTCGCTGCTGAACGCCAGGGTATTAAACCCATCCTGATTCTGAACAAAATTGACCTGATTGCCGAAAATCAGCACGAAACACTGGTCAGCCTGATGGATGATTACAAAAAGCTGGGGTATGACTGCCTGCTGGTATCGGCTCATACCGGAAAAGGCATTGACGAACTCACAGACTATTTGAGCACGCGCACCAGTGTCTTTGTCGGGCAATCGGGCGTGGGTAAATCTTCATTGCTGAACAGCATCGCCCCTGGAACAGAAGCAGCTGTGGGAGCACTATCGGAGAGCGCAGCAAAAGGGACACATACCACGACCACAGCACAACTCTTTCATCTACCGAGTGGTGGAGAAGTGATCGATTCGCCGGGTATCCGCGAATTCGGACTCTGGCATCTTGAACCAGACGCCATCGCAGAGGGGTTTGTAGAGTTCAGAGCTTTTCTTGGCTACTGTCGATTCCGCGACTGTCGGCATCAGGGAGAACCCGGTTGTGCTCTGCTCCAGGCCATTGCTTCCGGTAGCATTAGCGCAACTCGCTTCAGTAGCTACCAGCAAATTGTACAGAGCCTGGAATCTGACCAGCAGTAAAGCCATGGGGTTTTTGATGTTACAATCGCGCCTCGCATGAATGGGAGCAATTATGACTGAGTTACCTAAGTTACTGGAACCGGAGTCACTGGTTGAACTGCTTGAACGACCTGACATCCTGCTGATTGATGTTTGCAAAGATGAAATATACAGCCGGAGGCATATCCCCGGCGCTGTGCATGTGTCAACCAAGGAACTGATGAATGGCGGCCAACCATGGCCCAACAAACTGCCCTCCCCCGCGCAATTGGACGCACTGTTTAGTCGAATCGGACTGACAGCCGACAAACATGTAGTGGTGTACGATGATGAAGGAGGTGGCTGGGCAGGTCGGTTGATCTGGACACTCGATGTTATCGGCCATCAAAACTGGTCGTACCTCAACGGCGGACTCATTGCCTGGTACGCCGAGGGTTTCCCCACCACCGATGAAGTTCCTCCACCCGAAGTGGCCGAATTCGAGGCGAATGTTGATCGAGCAGCGATTGTCAGCGCCGAGGATATCATGGCTCTGGATGCTATCAATGATGTACAAATCTGGGATGCCCGCAGTATTGAGGAATATACGGGAGAAAAGGTAATGGCCGAGAAAGGCGGCCATATTCCCGGTGCTATTCATTGCGAGTGGACCAGCCTGATGGATCGCGAACGCAATATGCGGATTCGTCAGGATGCCCTCGAATACCTGACCTCAGTGGGCATCTCTCCCGATAAACCCACCATCACCCACTGCCAGTCGCATCACCGTTCAGGCTTTACCTATCTAGTAGCCCGCCTGCTGGGTTTCAGTAATATTCGCGCCTACGATGGCTCATGGTGGGAGTGGGGAAATCGATCCGACACACCCGTGGAGCAGGGGCGGTGAATGATTTCCTTGCCGAGTGGTTTGTTGCCCTGCAACGGCTGACCCCACAACACCAGCTGTCCCGGCTGGTGTCAAAACTGGCTGAGAGCACCCACCCACGGACAAAAAACCTGCTTATCCGACAATTCATCAAAACCTATAACGTGAATATGGATGAAGCAGTCGGCAGTTCCGACAATGACTACACCAGTTTCAATGATTTTTTCACGCGCTCACTGAAACCCGAGTCGCGCCCACTTGACGACACACCGGGAAGTATCGTTTCACCGGCGGATGGCACTATCAGTCAGCTGGGGGCAATCACCCAGGGACGTAT
Source organism: Porticoccus sp. (assembly GCA_002707685.1). Classification (GTDB taxonomy): domain Bacteria; phylum Pseudomonadota; class Gammaproteobacteria; order Pseudomonadales; family Porticoccaceae; genus Porticoccus. Next base: position 43,507 of record PANQ01000003.1, read on the forward strand.
TTTCCAGGCGAAGGGCAGGCATTTTTCAGTGGACGCGTTATTGGGCGAGCACAGCCCTCGGAGCGAACAATTCCTTAATGGGCAGTTTGCAACCATTTATCTGTCTCCCCGAGATTACCACCGGGTACACATGCCCATTCACGGATCACTGGAGTATTGCCGCTACATCCCCGGCAAACTGTTTTCTGTCAATACCACGACAACCCAGCATATCGATGGCCTTTTTGCCCGAAATGAACGCTTGGTAAGTTTTTTCAACACAGAAAGAGGTCCTTGTGCCATTGTCATGGTAGGCGCTATGCTGGTAGCAGGCATTGAGACTGTATGGGGAAATTACTCCCCGGGGAAACTGAAAACAGAGCAGTTTTCGGATAACCAAGTCGCTCTAAAAAAAGGGGAAGAAATGGGCCGATTCAAATTTGGCTCAACTGTTATTCTATTATTTGAAGAAAATTCAGCGAGTTGGGATGAAACCTGCGGGCCTGGAACCACAGTTCAAATGGGGGAAAGAATGGGTCGGTTATAAGGTAATCCAAATTGAATCCCGCAGTCCCATCAGAGACGAAACCGATCCCGAAGCGTGGCATATAGCCCGCCCTGACGAGCTGGCGTTTCAATTTTGGCATCATCAGAAACAACCGATTCCATTACCCGTTGTGCATTTTTCATAAAAATGCCACTGACAGCGGCAATGTCCACATCGTAACCGGACAAATCGAGATCTCTTGCAATAGCTAACTTGGAAACGGATTTTGCTTTTGACTGACCACTTTTCTCCAGAATTCTCCGGGATATACCCTCATCCTTGAGATCAACCAGAATATAGGCCCCTGAGGCCTGCGTGTTTTTCGGATCCAACACCGCAACCTTTGGCGTCAAACGGGATTCCGCATGTTGTTCGACAACAATACCGACATCTCCGGTCGTCAACTCCACCAACGTACCTGTAGGGTAGAGGCCGATCGACTGGATAAATTGCACCACCAGATCATCCTGAAACTTTTTATCCCGTAGATTATAGAGCAGGCTCACCGCCCTGGATGGTGCCACCGGCGCCTCAGCTTCGCGGGGATTTGAAATAGCATCGTAGGTTGTCGCTATACCGGCAATCCTAGCCAATAGAGGAATTTTTCCACCCTGTAACCCCTCTGGAAACCCACTGCCATCGTGACGCTCGCAGTGAAAACGCACCACAGAGACAACGCGTGGTTCAACATTACTACTGCGTAACATCTCAACACCGTAGTCGACAAATTTTTGGTATTCAGTGACTTCTTCGAGCGTACGCTTTCTTTTCCGCAACAGTCCGTTGGGCAATTTAATTTTGCCGATATCCTTCAGCAGTGTGCCGAGGCAAAGCACTGACATTTCCTCTTTTGGCATACCGACAAAGCGGGCGAATTGCACTGCCCATAAGGCTGAACGCATACTGTGGTCATGGCTGTGCTGGTCTTTGAGGCGAAGCCGTAACAGCCAGGTAAAGGCATCGGGGCACCTGACAACGCTGTTGACCATGTCCCCTACGGAATCTTTCAATCCCTGATAATCAAAGTCCCGGCCTTTGGCGATTTGTTTTACGGCCAGGGCAAAATGGCCACGGAGCTGCATCAAACCCTTTTCGGCGTACTGCACCTCTTCGGTAAGAGGGACAACCTTCCCATATACACCACGCTTGACGTCAATTGGCGATGCTTCAGCGGCCAGACCTCTCGCCCTGGAGGATAAAGCAGGGGACGCCCTGGGTCCGGCTTTCGATGGTTGCTGCACAGCAACTGCCGGACTTGAGCCCTTGGTAACATCTATATACACGTATTCACAGTAGTTGCGCAGCGCACTGATCTCCTTGGGACTTTTAACAAGGAGGCCTTGAATGGGAAAGGGTGTCTGACTCCAGGGACGATCAAGACAAGAGACATACATCCCCATCGTGATGTCTGCGACACTTACCTTGACCTGCTTGATGCTCATACTGATGCACACTCAAGTTTATAAATTTAAATAAAGCCTTGTTGTCATACAGCCTTTGCACAAGGCTATTTTCATCCTTTAAAGAGTATTCTGATACGAAGCAATAGCAACCGGGAATGCACAGTCGGTCTAATTATGAGACAACTGGTCAGCCTATTTAGATTTACTTGTGGTAATTCACTGAATAACTGTGAACTGCGTCAATAAAAATTCCAGCCTTCTCGGGGCTGATGTCTGGCGTGATTCCATGGCCAAGATTGAATATATGACCTTCGCCACTGCCATACTGACCGAGGATACTGGCAACCTCCTGACGAATTCTTTCAGGTGACGCACGAAGTGTTGCCGGATCCATATTTCCCTGGAGCGCCACTTTGGCGCCTATACGTTGGCGAGCATGACCAATATGTGTCGTCCAGTCCAATCCGACCGCATGACAACCTGAATCCGCAATGGCTTCAAGCCACTGTCCTCCACCTTTGGTAAAGAGAATCACCGGTACCTCTCGACCCTCGCTGTGTTTGGTCAGACCGGCAACAATCTTGCTCATGTATTTGAGCGAAAACTCCTGGTAAGCAGTATGGGAGAGAGCACCACCCCAGGTATCAAAAATCTGTACTGCCTGTGCGCCAGCTTCTATCTGCGCGTTGAGGTAGGCGATCACCGACTCTGCGAGCTTCTCAAGCAGTTGGTGAAGCAACTGTGGCTGGTCATAGAGCATAGTTTTACTGCGGGCAAAGTCGCGACTGCTCCCGCCCTCAATCATATACGTTGCCAGCGTCCAGGGGCTTCCGGAAAACCCGATCAAAGGGACCCGACCATTGAGTTCACGACGAATTGTAGACACGGCATCCAGCACATAGGGAAGATCACTGGCTGGATCAATCACCTGGAGACCGGCAATATCCGCCTCGGTTCTGACCGGTTTCCTGAAACGCGGCCCTTCTCCAGCTTCAAAATAGAGCCCCAGTCCCATGGCATCCGGGATAGTGAGAATATCCGAGAACAGAATTGCCGCATCTAGTGGGTAGCGCTCGAGTGGCTGGAGCGTGACCTCGCAGGCTAACTCGGGATTGGTACAGACAGCCATAAAATCCCCGGCTGAGGAACGGGTCTGGCGGTATTCTGGTAAATACCGGCCCGCCTGACGCATCATCCATACCGGAGTTACGTCGACAGGTTGGCGCAACAGGGCCCGAAGAAAACGATCATTTTTTAGTAGAGCCATTGGTTTGGAGCCTTGTGGTCAAACTTGCAGGTAATCCAGAATACCTTCCCCTGCCTGGCGCCCTTCCCAAATTGCGGTCACCACCAAGTCCGAACCACGCACCATATCACCCCCGGCAAAAATCTTTGGATTGCTGGTCTGAAACTTGAAGCACTGATCTTCGGGCGCTATGACGCCCTGCCAGTCATTGAGCTGAACGTTTTTCTCGCCAATCCAGGGGGCGGGATCAGGCTGAAAACCAAACGCAATCAGGATGACATCTGCCGGCAGAATTTCTTCGCTTCCCGCAACGGGCGTGGGCCGACGGCGACCTTGTTCGTCCGGTTCACCCAGCTCTGTAGTAACCACTTTAACGCCCTCTACACGACCATTGCCAACAATCTCAACCGGTTGGCGATTAAACAGGAACTGCACTCCTTCTTCCTGGGCGTTTTTCACCTCACGACGGGAACCCGGCATGTTCTCCTGATCTCGCCGGTAGGCACACACCACCGAGGTCGCACCCTGGCGAATGGATGTTCTATTACAGTCCATGGCAGTATCACCACCGCCCAATACCACGACCCTCTGCCCGGCAACACTAATAAAATCGTCAGGGTTCTTTTCCCAACCCATGTTGCGATTGACATTGGCCACCAGAAAAGGAAGCGCATCGTAAACGCCGGGGAGGTCTTCCCCGGGAAAACCACCTTTCATGTATTTATAGGTACCCATGCCAAGGAAAATGGCATCGTACTCTTCCAGCAACTGGTCGATGGTCACATCGACGCCAATCTCGGTGTTGAGTCTGAATTCCACACCCATATCTTCAAGGATGACACGGCGATTTTGCATCACCGACTTCTCAAGCTTGAACTCCGGTATACCGAAAGTCAGCAAGCCCCCAATTTCCGGGTAGCGGTCAAATACGACTGGTCGAACACCGCCCCGTACTAGAATATCGGCACAACCAAGACCCGCTGGCCCAGCCCCGATGATAGCTACCCGTTTGTCAGTCCACGACACGTTGGACATATCTGGACGCCAACCCATGGCAAAAGCGGTGTCGGTAATGTATTTCTCCGCACTGCCAATGGTAACAGCACCAAAATCGTCATTCAGGGTGCAGGCGCCTTCACAAAGCCTGTCCTGAGGACATACCCGTCCACAGACCTCGGGGAGCGTATTGGTCTGATGACAAAGCTCCGCTGCTTCAAGAATATTGCCGTCAGACAATAGCTTTAACCAGTTGGGGATATAATTGTGAACCGGGCACTTCCATTCACAGTAAGGATTACCACAATCCAGACAGCGATGTGCCTGACTGGCGGCCTCCTTTTGTTCGAATGGCTCGTAAATTTCGACAAATTCCCGGGTGCGACTGAGCAATCCCTTTTTTCCGGGCTCTTCTCTACTTACCTGCACAAACTGGAAATTGTTGTTCAATCTTTGCGTCATAAGTGGAAACCTTTACTCAACAACAGCCTTATTGGGGTGCAGCACGAGTGTGTTCAAGCAAGCTTTGCAGACTCGCAGCCTTGGGCTTGACCAGCCAGAATTTATTGAGGAGGCTCTCCAGGTTTTCGAGGACCTGTTGCCCCCAGGCACTACCAGTTTCTTCCACAAATTCCTTGATCAGACTTTCCAGATTGTGGCGATAGGCCTCGGTTGCCTCGCTGGTGATACGCTGAATATCGACCAGCTCCATATTATAGCGATCGACAAAAGTTCTCTCCTCATCCAGCACATAGGCAAAGCCACCGGTCATGCCTGCACCGAAATTCGGACCAGTATTGCCTAGCACCACCACTACGCCTCCCGTCATATACTCACAGCAATGGTGTCCAGCACCCTCAACCACCGTGATACAACCCGAGTTGCGCACCGCAAAACGCTCACCTGCACGGCCGGCGGCGTATAGTTTTCCACCAGTGGCACCATACAGGCAGGTATTGCCAATAATCGGTGCCTGATTTGAAGAAAACCTACTGGCTTCGGGCGGCGCAATGACAATTTTACCGCCAGCCATTCCCTTACCGACGTAATCGTTGGCATCCCCCCGCAAATAAATATCCAGTCCACCCGCGTTCCAGACACCCAGTGATTGTCCTGCGACGCCGTGAAGATTCAATTTCACCGGCGCGTCGGCCATCCCCTGATTACCATGGCGCTTGGCGATCTCACCAGACAAGCGCGCACCAATAGAACGATCACAATTACTGACGGAGTAGTGGTACTCTCCGCCTGACTTTGCCTCAATTGCTGGGAGTATATCCTCAACCATACGCTCTGCCAGATACCCCTTGTCAAATGGCGTGTTTCTTGAAACCTGGCAGGTCTGCGGTTTGCTTTGTAACAGCTCATCAGTGTAGATAATCGGCGATAGGTCGAGCTTTTTCTGTTTTTCCGTCACGCCGGGTAATACTTCCAGCAAATCCACCCGCCCCACGAGTTCTTCAAGACTCCTGACCCCGAGGCGCGACATCCACTCGCGGGTTTCTTCTGCCATGAAACGGAAGAAATTACGCGCCATTTCCACGGTACCTAGGTAATACTGTTCCCGGAGTGTCTTGTCCTGGGTAGCAACGCCCGTTGCACAATTATTGAGATGGCAAATACGCAGATACTTGCAGCCTAGGGCGATCATCGGGGCTGTGCCAAAACCAAAGCTCTCGGCACCCAGGATAGCCGCCTTGACAACATCCAGCCCGGTTTTCAAGCCGCCATCTGTTTGTACGCGCACTTTCCCTCTCAGATCGTTGGCTCGCAACATCTGATGGGTTTCCGACAACCCGAGTTCCCATGGGGAGCCCGCGTAACGAATGGAGGTCAAGGGGCTGGCCGCAGTGCCACCGTCGTACCCCGATATGGTAATCAGGTCTGCGTAGGCTTTCGCCACACCTGCAGCAATCGTTCCCACCCCCGGCCTTGATACCAGTTTCACGGATACCAGAGCGGTCGGGTTAACCTGCTTCAGATCAAAAATCAGCTGGGCCAGATCCTCAATAGAATAGATATCATGATGAGGGGGTGGCGAAATCAGTGTCACACCGGGGACCGAATAGCGAAGCCGGGCAATCAATTCGTTGACTTTACCACCCGGCAATTGGCCACCTTCCCCCGGCTTGGCGCCCTGGGCAATCTTAATCTGGATGACTTCTGCACTGGATAGATAATGCGGTGTCACACCAAATCGACCGGAGGCAACCTGTTTGATTTTCGAAACCTTGTTCGTACCAAAGCGTACCGAGTCTTCACCACCTTCGCCGGAATTGGAGCGTCCGCCCAGGGTATTCATGGCCTCGGCAAGGGCTTCATGCGCCTCCGGTGATAATGCGCCCAACGACATACCCGCCGAATCAAAACGTTTGATGATTTTTTCGATCGGCTCAATCTCTGCCATGGGCAAAGGTACGATATCGTCACGTAACTTCAGCAAATCCCGCAGTGTTGCTATCGGACGCTGATTAACCAGCGCGGCATAGTCGTGCCAGGCCGCATAATCGTTATTTTGCACAGAGCGATGCAACGCCTGGACCACATCGGGATTAAACGCATGATATTCCTGGCCGTGCACATATTTCAGGAGACCACCCGGGTTAACGGGCTTCCGATCACTCCAGGCTTCCCGCGCAAGTCGCTGCTGATCTTGCTGCAGATCTTCGAACCCAGCACCCTGAATACGACTCGGTGTATCGGTGAAGCAGAGGTCGACCACTTCAGATGACAGCCCCACGATCTCAAACAACTGGGAGCCCCGGTAGGATGCGATCGTGGAAATACCCATTTTGGAGAGTATTTTCAACAACCCCTTATTAATCGCCTTGCGATAGTTCTTAAAGGCAACATCGAGGTCACTGAGCAATTCACCGGATTGCACCAGATCACATAGGATGTGATAACTCAGGTAGGGGTAGACCGCCGAAGCGCCATACCCGATCAGCGCAGCAATCTGATGCGCATCCCGCGCCGAGGCCGTGCTGGCGATGATATTGGCATTGCAGCGTTCCCCCACAGCAATCAGGTGATGGTGGACCGCACCCACCGCCATCAACATGGGCATGGGCAACTGTCCTGGCACAATGTCGGAGTCAGACAAAATACAACAACCAATACCCGAGCGAACCGCCGCCTCAACATCAAGACACAAGCGTTTGACCGCCTGCTCCAAGTCGGTTTGTTCAGGATCGTAATTAATTCCAAATTTTTGAACCGGGTAGTCCGCGATATTGATATTCTTCAGCGCGTAATATTTGCGTGGCGACAGCACGGGACTGTTAAGGTTTACCCGGTGGCCATGCTCCTCGGTTTCCGTAAACAGGCAGTGTTCACGGCCGAGATGGGTCTGCAAAGACATCACCAGCGATTCGCGCAGAGGATCGATCGGCGGATTGGTTACCTGGGCGAACTGTTGGCGAAAGTAATCGTAAAGCGTGCGGTTTTTACTGGACAACACCGCCATCGGCGTATCGTCCCCCATCGAGCCTACTGCTTCCTGGCCACCTTCCGCCATCGGTCTGAGTACCTGATCACGCTCCTCGCGAGAGGCGAGAAACATTTTCATGTATTTATAAATTTCTTCGCGGGTCAGCGCGCCTTCCACTTCGATGGAATCCTGATCCATCGTCGACATGACTTTGACACTGCCATCCCTCAACCACTTTTGGTAAGGATTACCGGAGGCCAGCTGGCGATCCACCTCTTCTGAATCGATAATAGCGCCGGTCAATGTGTCAATCGAGAGGATATCACCCGGGCCAAGCTTACCCTTGGCAACAACGCTCTCCGGACTGTAGTTGTAAACACCCACTTCGGAGGCAACAGTTATGACATCGTCATCCGTCAATACCCAGCGGGAAGGACGCAGGCCATTTCTGTCGAGCGTACAGACGGCATAACGACCATCGGTGATCACCAGACCAGCAGGACCATCCCAGGGCTCCATGTGCATGGAAACGTATTCGAAGTAAGCTCTTTCATTGGGGCCAAAATCTTGGGTATTGTTCCAGGCAGGCGGCACCAGCAATCTGATGGCCTTATGCAGATCCATACCACCGGCAACTAACACCTCGAGCATATTATCCAGACTGGAGGAATCCGAACCGGTACGATTGACCAGTGGACTGACCTCACCCAGTTTCGGCAGCAAGGCAGTTTCAAATTTGGGTGTGCGCGCTACGGACCAGTTTCTATTGCCGGTAATGGTATTGATTTCCCCATTATGGGCAAGCATTCTGAAGGGTTGCGCCAGGGGCCAGCGGGGCATGGTATTGGTGGAAAACCGCTGGTGAAAGACGCAAATGGCTGTCTCGAGCTCGGGGTTTGCCAGATCGGGATAAAACTTTGGCAGATCCACCGGCATCATCAAGCCTTTATAACTGATGACATTGGTGGAAAGACTCGCAATGTAAAACGCTTCGTCCTCAACCAGGGCTTTTTCTGCTCGCCGAGTCGCCATATATAGCGCCGCATTGAGCTGCTGCTCACTCATCTCGCCGGCGGTAACAAAGACCTGCTCGAAGACGGGTAATGTTTCCAGCGCGATTTCACCGAGGCAGGCATTGTCGGTAGGCACGTGGCGCCAACCGACCACCGATAATCCCTCGCCAAGCAATGCTTCAGAGAGCACTGTTTTGGCTTTTTCACGACAGGAGGCATCCTGACTGAGCATGATCGCACCAATCGCATAAATCTCTGGCAACTCCACAGAGAAGAGCTCACGAGCAAGCTGCCGCATGAAACGATCGGGCTTTTGTATCAGCAAACCACAGCCATCACCTGTCTTGCCATCGGCGGCAATACCACCACGGTGGGTCATGCAGGTTAATGACTCGATGGCTGTTTCCAGAATACGGTGACTCGCCTGCCCCTTGGTATGGGCAATCAAACCGAAGCCACAGTTATCTTTGAACTCATCTAACCGGTAGAGGCCAGTGGACATAATATAACTCTAGGTAAAATACAAATAAAAACAGCTGGTTACAGCACCAAAAAAGCCCAACCGAGCTTATGGAGGCAAAAGGAGGCACATTTTACACGCCACTAGCGGGCGCCACAAATTTCTGTTGAGTGAAACGTCTTTCAGGGTTGGAAGTATGGACAGGCAGCCAAGGCAGTATTTTCTGTCATAACCTGCTTTTCAGCAACTCTCCCAGTAGTTGGTGATCAAACTCGGAGGTCACTATAGCCTGACCTATCGCTTTGAGCAAAACCAGACGAAGACTCCCATCCATGACTTTTTTATCCACCGCCATCAAATCGAGAAACCTATCGGCACTCATCGTAGGGGGAGCCCATAGCGGCAGTTGACACCGACCAAGCAGTTCTCTGGCACGGAGGACATCATCGGAAGGCAACCACCCCAGTAACCTGGAGAGTTCAGCCGCCATAACCATTCCAGCGGCGATCGCCTCACCATGGAGCCAGTCTGTATACGACTGCGCCGTCTCTATGGCGTGCCCGAAGGTATGCCCAAGGTTAAGTATTGCCCGAATACCCGTCTCCCGCTCATCCTGGCTGACGATCCTTGCCTTGTTTTCACAGGAACGCATGATTGCAACTGCCAGCGAGTCGGGACATTTACCCATCAATTGCTCCACATTGGTTTCAAGCCAGCAGAAAAAATCCTCATCGGCGATCAAACCATATTTGACCACTTCGGCGAGGCCGGCATGGAGCTCTCTTTCAGGTAGGGTCTTCAGGGTAGCCGTATCGGCAATCACGCATTCAGGCTGGTAAAACGCGCCAATCATGTTTTTTCCCTGCGGGTGATTGACGGCTGTTTTCCCCCCCACAGAAGAATCTACCTGGGCGAGCAGCGTGGTGGGAACCTGAATGAAATTCACACCACGCTGGTAAGTAGCTGCAGCAAAACCAGTCATGTCGCCAATAACACCGCCACCGAGGGCAATCAGTGTAGTACTTCTGTTATGCCTTTTTTCAAGCAGCCGATCATAAATTTTATTGAGATACTGCAGCGTTTTGTAGCGCTCACCATCAGGCAGAACCAATGTATCGACCTGGTAACGGGAAAGACTTTTTTCAATCGAGCCAAGATAAAGGGGCGCAACCGTTTCATTGGTCACGATCAATACCTGCTCACCCTGGATATAGGGTACAAAAACGTCGCTTGTCTGGAGTAGCCCCTCACCAATATGTATTGGATAACTACGATCACCTAGTTCGACAATGAGCTGATTGGCAGCGTCCACAATGTGTCACTCTTTAACAGTAAAAAAAGGGGTATAGAATTTATCACATCAGCTGTTTAGCTGGCGAATAGTCCTTGCGATTTCATCAGCGACCAGCTGGGGCTTTTTCTGCTCGGTAGCAACCACCAAATCGGCTATTTCACGATAAAGAGGATCGCGTTCGTGAAGTAGGGAGTCAATGACAGCAGCGGGATCATCCACCTGCAGTAGTGGCCGATTCCGATCGTGTGCTGTCCTCTCCAGCAATTGATCCACCGAGGCCGTCAGATAAACGACATACCCCCTTTGCTGCAAAAGTGCTCTATTGTGCTCATTGAGCACAGCGCCGCCGCCCGTGGCGAGAAGGATATTTGTAGATGCTGTAATTTCATTCAACAACTGGCTTTCACGTTTGCGAAAACCGACCTCACCCTCGACGTCGAATATCCAGGGGATATCGGCACCGCATCGTTTCTCTATTTCGGTATCAAGGTCAATGAATTGAAGTTTCAGCGTCTTTGAAAGGAGTCGGCCAATGGTAGTCTTGCCGGCCCCCATAGGACCGACAAGGAAGATGTTGTGGGGTTTTGTCATTAATCAAGCAAAGCTTCATTCAGTATTTTGGGAGTGATAAAAATCAGGATTTCACGCTTCTGAATATCCTCGATATCGTGACGGAACAGGCGACCCAGGTAGGGAACATCGCCCAGGAACGGGACTTTCTCCACATTGTCGACAGTCTGCATCTGGAACAGTCCGCCAAGCACCAGGGTCTGACCATCGCCAACAATGGCTTTTGTCTCAACCTGGGTAATTTCAATAACTGGCTCTCCGGTAGGCAGGAGGTCACCCACAGAATCCTGTGCCACATTAATGTCCATTACGATACGACCATCCGGCGTAATCTGCGGGGTCACTTCAAGCAAAAGCACCGCTTCCTTGAACTGGGTGGCGGTGGCACCACTTGATGCTGCATTCTGATAGGGAATTTCAGTACCGGTTTTGATCGAGGCCTGCTGCTTGTCGCCAGTCAACACCTTGGGTTGCGAAACAATTTCACCCTTGCCCTCGTTTTCCAGCGCGCTGAGCTCTAGGTCAATGAACGTATTGTTGGTCAAAAGCTCCAGCGCAAAGCTGCCATTGGGGTCTTCTACGCCAAGATCCACTCCCAACCCGGCATCATTCACCAGAATGGAACCGATACCCGGTGTGCCATCAAAAGCATCAATCGGGTTCACCCCGCCATCAAAACCCTCCAATGAACCCGAGAAACCGAACTGTGAATTACCTGGGTTGCGCAGGCCCTGCAAGCCCACCCGCGCACCGATCTCTTTTCTGAAATCACGGTTGGCAATGACGATCCTGGCTTCGATCAGAACCTGCTTGACTGGAATATCAATTTGATCAATCAGCCGCTTGAACTCAAGGATCTTATCTTCTGTGTCAGTGAGAATAATCGTGTTGGTGCGGTTATCGACAATCGCGGCTCCCCGTTCGGACAGAATACTGTCAGTGGCTGTGCGACTTCCAGAACTACCGCCACTACTGCCTCCACGAACATCAAATAGCTCATAAAGCGCTTTCGCATCGGCATACTTCACTCGAATAAATTCAGTCCTGAGTGGTGCCAGCTCCTGAAGTTGCTTATTGGCTTCAACCTGAAGCCGTTCCCGCTCTGCAATTTCAGCCGCCGGGGCAACCATCAACACGTTGCCTTCCTGTCGCTTATCCAACCCTTTCGCCTTTAACACAATATCGAGGGCCTGATCCCAGGGAACATTCTCCAAGCGGAGGGTGATGCTACCTGACACCGTGTCACTGGCCACCAGGTTCAGATCGGTAAAGTCAGCAATCAACTGCAATACTGACCTGACTTCAATGTCCTGAAAATTCAGCGACAGTTTTTCGCCGACATAGGCAAACTTGGATTTTTGGTTTTCCAGCTCTTCTTCTGAGAGGGGTTTCAGGCTAACAATGTATTGATCATCTGTCTGGTAAGCCATGTAATCGTATTCACCAGCAGCTTTTATCAACACCGTTGAGGTAGAGCCATCAAAGCTGGCATCAACTTCCTTTACAGGTGTAGCGAAATCAACCACATCCAGCCGACGATCGAGTGACTCCGGCAACATCGTGCGAAAGAAGCGCAGTTTGACATCGCCACCAGACTGGGAAATATCAATACTTGTCGCCGGGTTTGACAGGTCAATGACCACCAACCCTTCACCTTCCTCGCCACGGCGGAAATCAACACCCTGAATGCTATAAGTGGGGGCACTGGTGCGATCTTCGCTAGGCGCAGCCCCGGCAATACTGGCTTGGCCTATTGTACTTCTGGCGACACCGTCGTTAGTACCCACCAACAAAACAATGCTGTTTCCATCTATACGGGTTTCATAGGGCGCCATTTTCAGCATATTCAGAATGACGCGGGTACGATCTGACGTGCCCAACACCACTGCACTTCTGGCATTTTCGAAGGATAGAGCATATTTCTTTTGATCCAGTGCACTGGCTACACTGGGCAAATCCAGAACTATTCTGGCCGGGTTGTCTATCGTGTAACCATCCGGAGCAGGGGGGGTCTCGGAGAAGTCCATACGGACTTCGAAGCGGCCACCTGGCAAAGTCGCAAAGCTGATATCCTCGAGCACCACCTCAGCCAATACCTGTGATGACAGGCCCAAACAGGCCAAACACCCGGCCAATACCAATATGCTCTTTTTCAGATAGCCTTTCATCTCAGTTTCCCCAAACCTCTCGATTAGTCTTTCTCATTCAGACCCAGGGTGCGCGGACGCTCTACCCAGTTTCCTTTCCCGTCGGGAACAATTTCAATTACGTCTACCTTGGCATTCGATATGGAGGTAATCCGTCCGTAATTTTTTCCCAAATAGTTTCCGACAGTAACCCGATGAATCCCACCACTCCCGTCATTGATCAACGACCACATCTGCCCCGTCCTGGAAAGGGTCCCCACCATGGACAACGCAGCAAAGTTGAAGCTTTCGAGGTATTCCCTTTTCCGATTTTCGCTGGGTGGCTCTACCGTACTCCTACCAGCAACACTTTCCGCCGAACCAGCGAGCAGTGGGGCGTCGAAGGGACTCCGCATGGCGATAGCACCGTATCGGAAAGTTTTGTGAGAACGGAAAGTGGGCAGGGGCTCAATCTCCCCGACAGGCCGCGCCTTGATCTCCTGCATGTAATTTTGCAAATCGTTATAGCTTTTATCGCCCGAACAACCCAATAGCAGGACACAGCCGGCAATCAGGAAAGTTAAACCCTTCAACTTGGTCATTTCCTAGTCTTCCTGTGTCTTGTAGCGGTAGGTTTTGGCTTGGATTTCCAGCGCCAAAAGCCCCCCACTCCCTTTAGCTGACAAACTGTAGTCATGCAGCGTAACTATCCGTGGCAGGCCTGCCACACCACTGACAAAGGCACCCACATCATGATAACCACCCTCAGCAACAATTTTTATTGGCAGCTCCACATAAAACTCCGCTGACCGCTCGGGTTGGAGAGTAATACTGGAAATATTCAGGCTTGCACCATGACCGATTTCCGTAATGTCCTCCAGCAATCCAGGTACTTCAGTATCACTTGGCAGCTGCGCCAGCAGAGCGCTAAAAAGCTTTTCCACTTCCGCCATCTGAATCCTGTATGCCTCAAGATTTGCCGCCTGGAATGCCTTTTGTTCAAAGTTGTTTTTTAACTTGACTTCCTGGGCTTTAGATTGCTCCAGCTGTACACCAAGATCCTTGACATGGAAGTAATAAGTACCGGCCAACACCAGGGAAAACACCACGATCAACAACAGCACTCTGACAGGAAGGGGCCATACGCCAATACTGTCAAAATCCAGGTCAGTAAAATCAAAATCCTTTAATTGCTGAAAGGAATCACTTAGCGCCATCAGGTATCTCCCTCAGCAGTCTCACTCGGCGACCCTTGCGCAACCGGTGTATTGACAATTTTGACCTTCATCTCAAACCGGCTTCCGTCCTCACCGAGGACATCATTGGCTTGTACCTTGGTAAGGTTTGGCTCAGTGAATTTGTAGGAGGCATCAAGCTGACGCATCAGAGTGGAGACACGATTGTTTGACTCTGCATACCCTTCCAGTGAAATCTGATCATCCTTTCTGGTCATTTTGGTGAAATAAACACCGTCAGGCACCGATCGAACGAACTCATCGTAAATTCTGACTATTTCCGGCCGGTTGCCCTGCAACTCCTGAATTACCTCCATACGATCCAGTAAATCCTGACGGCGCTTTTTCAGCTCTTTAATCTCAGCGACCTGTTTTTCAAGTCTGGTAATCTCGGCCTTCAGCAGGGAATTTCTGTCGTTTTGGGTCTCTATCTGGCTGGAGAGCATGCGATCCCAGCCAAATGCACTGATCACAGCAGCAACCAGAACCACACAAATAAGCGTAATAAATTCTTTTTTCTTTTCCGCGCGAAGTGCTTCGCGCCAGGGAAGCAAGTTGATCTTGGCCATCTTATTCAAGCCCCCGCAATGCAAGCCCAGCGGCAATTAGCATGGCCGGGGCATCGTTAGACAATGCAACGGCATTCACCTTGTTGGACACTTCCATATCCGCAAAGGGATTTGCAATCATCGTGGGCAATCCCAGCTTGCCCTCAATTTCCTCACGCAGCCCTTCCATAGCAGCCACGCCTCCCGCCAGGATCAACTGGTCAATGTAGTTGTACTGGCTGGACGAAAAAAAGAATTGTAGGGAACGGGATATTTGCTGGACCAGGGCATCCTTGAATGGCTCCAACACTTCTGAGACATAGTCTTCCGGAAGGCCGCCCTGTTTTTTGGCTTGGCCGGCCTCTTCGAGAGACAAACCGTAACGACGCTGGATTTCTTCGGTAACCTGCTTGCCACCAAATAACTGCTCCCGCGTGTAAACTGTTTTGCCGTTTACCAGAACACTCAGCGTCAGCATGGTGGCACCGATGTCCGCGATAGCGACCACCTGATCACCCAGCTCTTCCAATTGCGTAGACAACAGCTCGAAAGCTCTCTCGACCGCAAAAACCTCAACATCAACCACCTTGGGGTTAAGGCCGGCCTGCTCCAGTGCATCCGCACGAGAATCGACGTTTTCCCGCCTGCACGCAGCCAGCAAAACATCGACCTGCTCGGGATTGTTATCCGAGAGGCCGATCACCTCAAAGTCGAGCGCAACCTCATCGAGGGGATAGGGAATATACTGATCTGCTTCGAGGGCGATCTGGGTTTCCATTGCCTGATCATTGAGATCGGCTGGCATCTCAATCACCTTGGTAATCACCGACGAACCCGAGACGGCAACCGCAGTATCCCGGGCCTTGGCTTTGGCTTGGCTTACCACTTTGCGAATGATCTCAGCGAGCGCCTCCACATCATTGATGTTTTTTTCTACAACCGTGTTCGGTGGCAGAGGCCTCACCATGTAGCTTTCAACCTTGTAACGATTACCGTTACGACTGATCTCCAGCAACTTCACAGCAGAAGATGTGATGTCCAGCCCCAATAAACTTTTGGGTTGCTGGTCTAGAAAACTGAGAAGTCCCATTTTTGTTTTCTTTTCCCAAGGTTACGCAAAGCAACTAAGTCAGGACTTTAACTATTTTTTGCAAGTTTGCAAGTAGTGTGTCCCTATTCTTTTGGCTCTATAATAGCATGCTGTTTTTTTAAACGGTCTCCACATGATTCACCGCTTTTACAAAATCACCGTCATACTAGTCTGGCTCGCTCTATCCGCTCTGGGCTGTACACTGATTGCAACCGGGAGCCTGTATCTCTACCTTAGCCCCAAACTACCCTCCTCTGAAAGCCTCAGACAGGTAAAACTGCAGACACCTTTGAGAATTTACTCACAAGATTTGCATCTAATTGGTGAATTTGGTGAAAAAAGACGCAACCCGATCACCTTCGAGCAAATTCCCACCATTTATATACAAGCATTGTTATCCGCTGAGGATGATCGCTTTTATCAGCATTCCGGCGTGGATATTACCAGCCTGCTGCGGGCCGCCTCGGAGCTGATCAGCACTGGCGAGATCCAAACCGGCGGCAGCACCATTACCATGCAGGTAGCCCGCAATTACTTCCTCACCCGTCAACAAACATTCACCCGAAAGTTCAATGAAATTCTGCTGGCATTGCGTATTGAGGACGAACTCAGCAAAGACGAGATTCTCACGCTTTACGCCAACAAGATTTACCAGGGCAATCGCGCCTACGGCATTGAGGCCGCCGCCCAAGTTTACTATGGCACGACGATTGATAACCTCAATCTGGCTCAAGTGGCCATGCTGGCGGGCTTACCAAAGGCACCTTCCGCCTTTAATCCCATTGCCAACCCAACCAGGGCCCTGATTCGGCGCAACTGGATCCTGAAGCGAATGTTCGAACTGAATCATATTGATGAAGCGACTTACCTGTCGGCGCGAAACGAACCGGTCAGTGCCAGCTATCACGGCTATCTGACTGAACTCGATGCACCCTATATCGCAGAAATGGCCCGCCGGGAGATCGTTGATATGGTGGGACTGTCCGCCTACACCGATGGCTACCGGGTAATAACGACCGTCAACAGCCAGCTGCAGCAAGCTGCCGAGCAGGCCGTTCAGGATGGGCTGATCGCCTACGATAGCCGGCACGGTTTTCGTGGCCCTGAAAAAAATCTACCCCAGCCTGAGGATTGGCAGACAACCTTGCGTCAGACGCAAACCTACGGAAACCTGGTTCCCGCCATTATCTCCGAGATAAAACCCCAGGCCCTGGTCGTTCAGACAGAATTCGCTGAGACGATTGAAATTGCCTGGGAAAACGGCCTCAAGGGACTTCGGCGCTATATAAGCCCCAGCAACCGCTCCGCACCCATAAAAACAGCAGATGAGCTGTTCTCTGTGGGCGACCTCATCAGAATTCGGCAACATCAGGAGTCGTGGCAACTGGGCCAACTACCCAAAGCCCAAGCCGCCATTGTTGCCCTTGATCCCGAGAATGGCGCCATTCAGGCATTGATCGGAGGTTACGACTTCCGCCAGAGCAATTTCAACAGGGCAACCCAGGCTGAGCGCCAACCGGGCTCCAACTTCAAACCCTTTATCTACACGATTGCACTGGAAAACGGATTTACGCCGGCCAGCATCATCAATGATGCGCCAGTGGTATTCGACGACGGGTCATTGGAAAAGAGTTGGCGCCCTGAAAATGATGGTGGCAAGTTTTTTGGGCCCACCCGTCTGCGCAAAGCGCTCTATCTTTCCCGAAATCTGGTCTCTATCAGGTTGATGCGATCTATTGGCATCAACAAAGCCATCGATGGACTGAAACGTTTTGGTTTTGATGAAAGTAAACTTCCCAGGGACTTGTCACTGGCACTGGGCAGCCATGCCGTCACCCCATTACAGATTGTCACCGGCTATGCAGCGCTGGCCAACGGTGGCTATCGGGTCGAACCCTACCTGGTGGATCGCGTGGAAGACTCTGCCGGCAAACTGCTATACAAGGCTGCTCCCATGACCGTCTGCCGCAAGAATTGTGACCACAGACAACCCGATGCTTTGGACAACAGGGATGTCACTCCACCCACGCAGCCCTCCGATAATGACGCAGCCAACGTCAACCCTCACGCGCCAGAACAATTGTATTTACCCCCACCCAATGCGCAAAGAATCATTGAGCCGGGGGTTGCCTACATCATGGACTCCATTCTCAAAGACGTTATTCTCAAGGGAACAGGCAGGCGGGCACTGGCACTAAAACGTACGGATCTGGCAGGAAAAACCGGCACGACAAATGGTCCGAGAGATGCTTGGTTTTCAGGCTATAGCCCACACATTGTCGCCACTGCATGGCTTGGTTTTGATCAAAACCTGTTATTGGGCAGAAATGAATATGGCGGCTCTGCGGCTCTGCCAATCTGGATGGACTTCATGCGGGTGGCACTGGCAGACAAACCGGAAATCAGTCGCCCACAACCGGAAGGTGTGGTGATGGTGAGAATTGATCCTGACACAGGGCTGCGGGTCGGGCCGGGCCACAGCAATGCTGTGTTTGAAATTTTCCGGGACGAGGATGTCCCCCCTCTGATGGACAACCACAGGTCATCTGATGACGGCTTCGGTTCATCACAAGGCCCGAGACCTGAAGATCTATTCTAGATCATCCCCCAGCGTGGTTAACAGGTTCTGCCAGGGGAAAGCACCGTCACCCAATCCATAAAAAAAAGGATTGAGAAAGTCAGACTTGCTGTTATAAGCGAGAGGGCGAAAATCCAGTCCCACCACGCACCCGCCTGCGGCTTCAAGTATTGCCTGCCCTGCTGCGGTATCCCATTCGCTGGTGGGGGCAAAGCGCGGGTATAAATCGGCGTACCCCTCGGCGACATGACAAAACTTCAATGAGCTGCCAACCTCGGAAATCACCACATTACCGAGAGAGCACCTCAGCCTTTCTGCCAGCCGACTAACCTCTGATATTCCGTGCCGACGGCTTGCCACCAACCTGAAAGGCTCCTCCAGCAGGCGACGCTGGGCCTCCGTCCGCACCTGAATCTCAGACCACTGCTGATTTTTATATTTGAATGCTCCAAGACCCGGGCCCCCGGCATAACCAATGCCCGTGACAGGGACATAGATCACCCCCAGGCTGGGCATCCCTGACTCAACCAGTGCGATATTGACCGTAAACTCATCATTGCCATCCAGAAACTCCCGGGTACCGTCCAGCGGATCAACAAGCCAGTAGCTCCCCCAATGGACCCTGACATCAAGCGAAGGGGGCTCGGACTCCTCCGACAGCACTGGAACAGCCAGCAAATCCGGCAACCCAGCCGCCAATACCCGGTGAGCGCTATAATCTGCCTCAGTCACCGGCGAACGGTCCTGTTTGGTCATCACCGGGAGAGGATCGCCTCTGTGATAAAATGACATTATGCTTTTACCTGCATCCACTGCGAGCGCCATGATGTCTTTCAGAAAAGGGTGATTCACAGCTTTATCGCTGCCCGATTGTTGAGTAAATCTCTGACCAAGAACAATGCAGCAATTGACCGTCCCTCCGTAAAATCATCCCGGGACACCAATGCGGCCAGGTCGTCGAGCTTCCAGGGGATCACCTCAATAGTTTCTGGCTCATCGCCGGGCAATCGGCTCTCATAGAGCCCCTCTGCCAAAACGACCAGGATATCGTGCTCCATGTAAGCGGGTGACAGTGTCAGACTTTTGATGAGTTGCAGCTCGCGCGCACCATAGCCCACCTCCTCCATCAACTCCCTGTTGGCTGCCTGCAACGCACCCTCTCCGGGATCTATGGCGCCTTTTGGCAAGGCAATCTGATAATCACCGATGCCGGCACCATACTCCCGAACCAGTAGGACTGTTTCATCATCCAGCATGGGAACAATCAGTACCGCACCCTCCCCGAATCGCAGCAACCGCTCATAAACACGCCGAGCACCATTGGCAAACTGCAGGTCCTGCTCTTCAATCTGGAACAACCGGGTTTTGGCCAGCTGTCGCCGCTTCAATATGAGGGGTTTTGTCGGCATACTGAACAATACCTTGATAACGTGGCAGACCATTATAGCTGTGAAGATCGACTGGAATACTATCGACACCGTACTACTCGACATGGACGGCACGCTGCTGGACCTGCATTTCGATAATTTTTTCTGGCTCACCCACCTNCCCCGCCGCTATGCAGAACATCATGGACTCTGCGCGNNCAAGACAACACCCGANCTGCACAAACGACTCAANGCAAAACGCGGTACGCTGGAGTGGTATTGCCTGGAACACTGGTCCCAGGAATTATCGCTGAATATTCGTCAGCTGAAAGAAGAGATTGATTACCTGATCACTGAGCGCCCCTTCGTGCAGGAGTTTCTCGAACAACTGGGCGCCCATGGTAAACAACGAATCCTGATCACCAATGCCCACCCCCAGAGCCTGGATCTCAAGCTGAAGCTCACCAGCATCAAACCCCTACTGGACCAAGTCTACAGCTCCCACGAATTCGGCCACCCCAAAGAATCCCCCATATTCTGGCAATTACTGGAACGCCGGCAACATTTCAACCCGGCCAGAACATTGTTTATCGACGACTCTTTGCCAGTATTAAAAGCGGCAGCCGCCTATGGCATCGGCCACCTTTTGGCTATCAGCCAACCGGATAGCCGAACAGCACCCATCATCATCCAGGAGTTTCCGTCTATCATTCACTTTGACGAGATATTGCCCGATGGCGAATGAAAAAATACCTGATCAGAAGGTCCGTCTGGATAAATGGCTGTGGGCTGCGAGATTCTTTAAAACACGCGCACTGGCGAAAGTGGCTATTGAAGGCGGCAAAGTCCACATTGATGGTCATCGTGCAAAGCCCAGTAAAGAGATCACAGTGGGGACCGTCCTCGATATACGGCAGGGGTGGGATGAAAAAACCGTTCTGGTGGAGCAGCTCAGCACCCAGCGTCGGGGCGCCGACGACGCGGCGAAACTCTATACAGAAACGGAACAAAGCCGAGTCAGACGCGAGCAACAGGCGCTTCAACGCAAAGTCGCCCAGCAGGGCATTCGCTTTTCCGACGAGCGGCCCAGCAAAAAGCAGCGCCGGCAAATCCACCGATTCAAGGAGCAGAACCAATCATGAAAGCACGCATCCTTGTCCTGCTGTTATGCCTGACGCCCCTGAGCCAGGCGGCCATTTACCGCTGGGTTGACGAAAGTGGCAAAGTACATTTTTCGGATAAACAGCCAGAGAACAACGCTACTGCGCAAGATATATCGGGGCAGTTGCGCCCCCTCAACAACGATTCCAGCACTACTGAAACCGAAAAGCTCAAGACTGTTTTCCCGGGAGAAACACCTGAAGAAAAATCGTTTAACGCCCGACAAAAGGCTGAGCAGGAAAAACAGCATCTACATAAGCAAAGGGACTGCCAGAAAGCACGCAACCAGCTCCGTGTACTGCGTGGCAGGGTTGCTTTCGAAGATAGCGAAGGCAATGAAATCATCATTAGCGAAGAGGAACGACAACAACGGGCAAAACAGCTGGCACAACAAATCCAGATCCATTGCTCGTAGCCACCTACATTTGAACCCGGAAGAAACTTGACCACACTGGACAACTCTCCGGAACCACACTAAATTCCATCGCCCGTTTCAGAGGAGCCACCAAATGCCCGACAGGGACAAACTGCAAGGATTTATCTTTGATCAATTTGATATTCGCGGCGAAATTTTAACCTTGGAACAAAGCTATGGCGAAGCCATCGCCCGTGGCAATTATCCTCAGTTGATCAAGCACCTGCTGGGGGAATTCATGGCGGCTGCAGGCATGCTCAGTGCAACACTCAAATTTGATGGCGTCCTGACACTTCAGGCCCAGGGGCCGGGTCCACTCTCGATGATCATGGCTGACTGTACCCGCCACCACAACCTGCGAGCGATTGCCAGTTTTGACCGCGCTTATGACTTTAATACCGATGAACCACTCGCAGCACTCGTGGGCATGGGAACCTTGAGCCTGACGATTGACCCCAGTAACGGCGAGCGCTACCAGGGTATTGTTCCACTGGAGTCAGAAAATCTCGCCAACTGTCTGGAGGATTACTTCACTCGCTCTGAACAACTCCGGACCCGGATCTGGCTGGCGGCCGACACTGAACTTGATTCACCAAGGGCTGCTGGCTTGCTGCTTCAGGCATTGCCCAGGCAGCTGGAAACGTCGGCGGAAGAAAATCTGCAGATGTGGGAACACACCACACAACTGGCCAACACAATCACGGCCGAAGAGCAGCTAACGCTCGACCACGAACAACAACTTCACCGCCTTTTTCACCAGGAACCGCTGAGACTATTCGAAGCAAAACCCGTCCAGTTTAACTGCAGCTGCTCAAAAGAGCGTATCTCTCAGGCACTGCTTTCCCTCGGAGAAAAAGAGCTCAACAGCATCCTTGATGAAGCCGGGCTGGTGGCCATTGATTGTCATTTCTGTGGCCAGCATTACACGTTTACCCGCGATGATATCCAACGGCTGTTCGACGAAAGTCCCCCGGTGCTCCACTAGAGGAATTTTTTCTGGCATAATTGCCACCCCTTCGGCTCCAGCAGGGCCGACAACCTGACCGGAAACCCCTACAGGACGATATTACTGATGACGCAAATCGAAGATTCTGCGGTGAACGTTTACACCGATCTTTGCTCCGCCGAGCTGATTGAACTGGCCCTCCAGCGCGGGGAAGGCCACCTGACCGATACAGGCGCCTTTCTCTCTGTCACCGGCAACCGAACCGGCCGATCACCGGCGGACCGCTTCATTGTAGATGAACCAAGCAGCCGGGATGACATCAACTGGGGCCCCGTAAATCGCCCCTTTCCGCAAGAGGCATTCAATGCATTGTGGGATCGCGTGGAAACCCATCTGGCGGATCGTGATCGCTTTGTNTCCCACCTGCACGTGGGCCAGGATTCAGANCACTANNTACCGGTCAANGTNACTACCGAAACCGCCTGGCACAACCTGTTCGGNCANAACATGTTTATTCGTCCGGAAAAATACAANCCNTCCGGCAANGANCAATGGAAAATTCTCCATGCNGCNAATTTTGTCTGNGACCCGGAACGAGATGGCACCAACAGTGATGCCGTGGGNATTATCAATGTCGCACAGCGNAAGGTACTGATTGCAGGNCTNAAATACGCTGGCGAAATGAAAAANGCCATGTTCTCGGTACAAAACTTCCTGTTGCCNGAAAAAGATGTCATGCCCATGCACTGTGCTGCCAACGTCGGCGCCGGCGGTGATGTCTGCCTGTTCTTNGGCCTCTCGGGCACCGGAAAAACCACCCTCTCTGCCGACCCTAATCGCTACCTTATCGGCGACGATGAACACGGCTGGGCAAAAGGCTCCGTGTTCAACATGGAGGGAGGCTGCTACGCCAAAACCATCAATCTGAGCCAAAAGAATGAACCGGTCATCTGGGATGCGATTCGCTTTGGCGCCATTGTGGAAAACGTCGTCGTCAATGCCGGTCGCACGGCCAATTACGATGACACCAGCCTTTCAGAAAATGGCCGCTGCAGCTATCCGCTGGAGCATGTGGAGATGCGCTGCCTGGAAAACCGTGCCGGTGAACCGAAAAATGTCATCTTTTTAACCTGTGATGTATCCGGCGTTTTACCACCGGTATCCATTCTTTCAAAAGAGGCTGCCGCCTATCACTTTCTAAGTGGTTATACAGCCAGAGTAGGCTCCACGGAAGTGGGCGGAAGTGCAGGCATTCAGCCAACCTTTTCCACCTGTTTCGGGGCCCCTTTTATGCCCCGCCCAGCTAATGTATACGCCGAGTTGCTGATGAAGCGTATCGACGATTTCGACAGTCGTGTCTACCTGGTTAACACCGGATGGACGGCGGGCTCGGGAGCGCCGGGTGGCACAGGATCCAGGTTCCCGATCCCGGTGACACGAGGCATTATTGCCGCCATCCAGAACGGCGACCTGGAGGACGTGGAAACCGTCCGGCTGCCACTGATCAACCTGGATATCCCCCTCACGGTGCCGGGCGTTGACACCCGCTACCTTAACCCCCGCGAAACCTGGGAAGACAAGGCTGCCTACGACGAACAGGCCAGCAAGCTCGCCGGACTTTTTATTGAAAATATCAAACGATTTGAAGTCACTGACGCTGTTTTAAATGCGGGCCCCAAGCTTTAACGGCCCGTTAACCAGAACAGCAAAAAGGCGCCTTAGAGGCGCCTTTTTGCTGTTAGCCACTCAGACTAAGTACCGAGTGTTTGGCCTATGCCCGTAGAAAAAGATAACCCCTGCTGATAGTAACGTGCACTTTTCTCATGCTCGCCCAGTCTGGCCATCAAACCGGCAAGTTCAGCATAAGTCTCGGGATCTGCTTTGAGCGACAAGGAGCTTTCCAGATAATCCCGTGCCTTGCCCCAAAGCTGATTACGAAGACAAAGCCTGCCCAGCGTGAGCATCAGAACAGCATCATTGGGACGTTCTCGCAACCAGCGCTCAGCGAGCAATAATTGTCGGCGCGGATCTCCGCCATCCACCACACCGAACAACTTCACCAACTTCTCGTCCCACCTGGATTTGAGGGTTTTTCGCAGCAAATCCTCCACCCGGGCATAATCGCCCAATTGATACAAACTGTTGATATAGGTATCCAGTATTAATGGCTTTGAACGCACATGACGGGGTATATCCTGCCAGAGTTTGACCAGGCTTGCCGAACCACTATGTTGAGCCGGAGCCGCCATTCCGGCCAGGAGCGCAGCGTAAATATCCACTTCAATCTGCCCCAGTGTGCGCTCATCAAACACCCGGTAACGCTTGAAGTCCGGCAGCAGCTTTTCAAGGCTAGTCCAGTCCTCCAGCCCACTATAGGCTTGCTGCAATAAACGCAATACCAGAGGGTGGTCAGGCTCACCAGCATAGAGGCGTTGCAGAATCGCCAATGCTTCTTCGTACTGCTCACTATGCAGATGCATTCTTGCCTGAACCAACCCGATAGCCAACTCACCGCCGGGGTCGGTTTGTTCTGCTTTCAAAAGCAGTCGGTTGGCATCCAGACGGTCACCGAGTTCATGCGCTGCATTTGCAGCAGCCAGATAGTTGATCAGCGGCATATCGGAATGTCGGGCTGCGCGCTTGAGATTGCGACGAGCCAGATCCCAGCGACCTTCGATAAATTGTAACAACCCTTTTGCAGTCCGTGCACGAAAACGCGATTGTCTGGAGGTCACACGCTGACGAACAAGCTGTCTACCGGGCTCTACCAGCAATCGAAAAAAATAGCCCCCCGTTCTGAGCAGAAACCACACCAGCAGCAGTAAAAACAGCAGCGCCCAAAGGCTCATTTCAACGGTATAGTTACCGACGGCTATCAACACATAACCACTGGTTTCCAGCATTTGCCACGCAACGACCCCGCCAATCAGGGCAATCAATACGATAAACAACAGCAACTTTCTCACCGCTGTTGACCTCCCCGGGAATCCAGATCATGACGTTGACGCCAACTATCGATGTAATCACGCAGCGCGTTGAGCCCAGCCGAAATATCCGTGCGCGGTTGAACCACTGATCGCTGCTGCAGCTCACTTAACTGCTCAACCAAAGCCATTGAACGCGCTTCATTGAGCTTAAAATAATCAGCCAGCAATTGTTGGGCTAGAGCCAGACTCTCGTCGTAAACCACCTGTTGCTCACGCAACATAGCCAGCTGAGCCGACTCCAGAACCGTCATAAGCCTCAGGCGAATCAATTGTTCCTGCTGGGGAGACAGTATTGGTTTGACGGCCTCTTCACGATGCGTGACGCGAACAATCTGGCTAATCTGGTTTAAGGTGCTGTAAAACACCCTGACCAGCGGGTCATACCAGGTATCAGCCTGATCAGTAGCGGCCTCAACTGGCACGACCTGCCCTGTCAATTCCGGCATCTGGGGTGCCAATATCGGTAAATCGCCCACCTCCCCGGCAATCGCTTTTAATTCAAGATAGAGTCCGTCTGTATCGACTACGGGGGCAGACTTGAGGGCGACGATATTTTTTGCCAGCACCTCACGAACCGGCAATAACTCGACTTCATCAAGGTCGCGAAGAATACTGTCGGCGGACTGCAACAAGGCCAGCGCACCATCACTGTCCCGCTCGGTCAGCAGTCGCTGATTACCCAGCCTGAGCAGATACTCGGCCTCGGCCAGTTTCCAGTCCTTTCTGGAGGGCGTCGAAATTTCCTCGAGCCGGCTGGCCTGACGATTCATTCTGAGCGTCAGCTCCTGGTCAGCCTGACTTGAACCCGCAGCAAGATCACTTCGCAAACGCCTTTCCTCAGTCAGACTCTGCCGCAGACGTTCAACATCAGCTCGCAGGACAGTCAAATCGCCCTGGATGCCCGGTTGACGCTGTTGCTGATGATAAAGCCACCAGCCACCGGTCCCACCTGCGGCAATGGTGAGTATCAGGAGGATCATCAGAAAAATCAGCATTGGCCTGCCCGATGAAGCTTTGACCGGTTTTTCAGGGGTCGTGCTTTTCGTGGAACTGGAGGTTTTAGAAGGTTTTGCGGGAGGTGGGTCGGACATCTCCCCGGAAGGCGTCAATACCGAATCACCTGCTTGAGCAGACTGTCGGTTTGCAGACTTTTCCGGATTTACTGGCTGTTTGTTGTCATCTGGCTGCTTGTCATTATCCACTGACTCGATTCCTGGCGATGGTGATTGGAGTTCATTATAACGATTGGCCTGGGCTTTGAGACTGACGGTGTAATTAACTGTCTTCTGTAGCCAAGCTATCCACGGCAAACGTGTAACACAGATCTAGATTTTATTACTGTACCACTCAAGGATAGTCGAGACCATGTCCTCTGGCGCCGCCGATGGGGCAGTGAGAACCCGACCAAACGACAGGTCTCTCGCAATGGTTGCAACCCGCTCACCCGGCACAACGACAGGCAACTGGCAGAGTGCGCCATGGAGTTCGGCGGGAACGACTGCAAGCAGATTATGAACCAACTCTCCACTATGGGCAGCCACCAGATCCAACTTTTTATCTGTCAGCAGTCTGGCGATTTTACCGGCGGAGTCTTTCATTATGCAGCGCCGGTATAACTCACAGCGATCCACTGTCGCACCACGTTTCTGTAGCTCTTTGGCCAACAGCGTACGACCACCTTCTCCGGCAAAAATCAGCGCTTTCTGGCCGGCAACGGACCGAAGAGAGTCCAATCCCAATAGCGCTTCACTGTTAAAGGTTGTCTTGGGCGACTCAGCGCAAATTCCACGCTCTGCAAGTTCCGTCGCTGTGGCTTTACCTACCGCATAATAGCGTACACCCACCGGTAACATCGGCCAGTAATTTTCCAGCCAATCAACCCCCAACCGGACTGCAGTGCGGCTGACAAATATCGCTATCTGATAGTGATCGAAGTCCAGAATTCTCGATTTGGCATCCGGGGCTAGTACGGGCTCTATTTTCATTACCGGATAGCGGTAAATCTGTATCCCCGCCAGCTCCAGCGATGTCACAAGCTCATCCTGCTCCAGGAGCGGCCTTATCAACAACACATTCAACCGGCTCATTCCGCTCGACTCAATGATTCTCGTAGACCTCACGCAGAATGACACCGGCACCCCGCTGCAAAAGGCGTTCTGCCAGCTCAACACCCAATGCTTCGGCGTCGTTTACACTGCCGCTGATATCGTCTCGTATGATCCGGGTACCATCGGGAGAGCCGACCAGGCCCCTCAGCCAAATCTGCTGTTCTCCACGGTGAATGGCATAGCAGGCAATCGGCACCTGGCAGCCTCCTTCCAGACGTCGATTCATGGCGCGCTCTGCCATGACACACTCCGCTGTGGCCTCATCATGTAGCGGCTTCAGCAACACCTGAACCCAGTCATCGCCAACACGACTTTCAATGCCCACGGCCCCCTGTCCACCTGCAGGCAAGCACTGCTCCGGCGCCAGCCGGAGGCTGATGCGCTCTTCCATTTTCAGCCTTACCAGCCCGGCCGTCGCCAGCAAAATAGCATCGAATTCACCACTGTCCAGCCTGCCGAGACGCGTCTGGACATTGCCTCGCAGATCGCCGACCAACAGCTCGGGAAAAGCCTCCCGGAGCTGGCACTGGCGACGCAGACTCGATGTTCCGACCCGGCTGCCGGACGGCAGCTCTTCCAGTCGCGCAAAATGATTGGACACGAAAGCATCGGTGGGGTCCTCTCGTTCACAGATCACACTGAGACCCAAACCCTGCGGAAACTCCATGGGCACATCTTTCATCGAGTGAACCGCAATATCTGCCCGATCCTCCAGCATGGCAACTTCCAGCTCTTTGACAAAAAGCCCTTTGCCGCCAACCTTCGCCAATGGCACATCCAGTATCTTGTCACCTTTAGTGGTAAAGGTGACAAGACTCACTTCGAGATCCGGATGGAGTTGCAGCAGCCGCTCTTTGACATACTCTGCCTGCCAGAGCGCCAGGGGGCTTTTACGGGTTGCGATACGAAGGTGTTTTGACATGATAGTAACGACCATTGCCTGCAAACGGCGCATCATAACAGATTGGGTTGGGATCTTTGTCGGCAGACAACGCAACCCCAGCTACATGCAGTTAACTGCCCTACATCTGCTCGAGCAGTTTACGCAACGGCGCCACATGACGCCTGCTAACCTGTGGGCGAATATCCATTCCCTGAAGGCGGACAAAAAACTGTCCTTCAAGATTGCGTTCCAGGCCTTCAATATGCGGGATTGAAATCAGTGCATTGCGATGAATGCGAAAAAACCGGTTCTCGAACTCATCCTCAAGTTCTTTCAGTGTTTCGTCGAGGAGTGCTTCGCCCTGGGTATGATAGGCCGTTACATATTTATGATCTGCCTGAAACAGCCGCACATCAGCAATGGCGACCAGGTCGATACCCCGACGATTTTTGGCAGCAATATGGCTCCTACCATCTGTCTGATAGACAGGCGAATCCTGCAACTCGATTAATTGTGCTTTATTGATTCGCTTGGTGCGCAGAATGGCATTTTCCAAATCCACCTGTTTAACCGGCTTGAGCAGGTAACCGATCGCCTGAGAGGAAAAAGCCTCGACGGCATAATCGTCGTAAGCGGTACAGAAGATAACCGCTGGCGGCGGCTCAAAATCCGACAGATACTGGGCAGCTGCAAGGCCATCCATCCCCGGCATCCGCACATCCATAAACACCAGATCCGGGCTGAACTTCTCAGCCACCTCAAGGGCCTGTTCACCGCTGCCAGCTTCACCGACATGCATGCAACTATCAATCACCGACAACATTCTTTTCAGACGGTCACGGGCGAGTGGTTCATCATCAACGATCAGTATTCTCATCGCCAAGCCTACTATCCGATTGGGTAGCTAATGCGAGTAATATAGCAACTTTCACCGGATTCCGCAGTGACGCTGGCCCCGGAACCAAAATGCGCCCGCAGGCGTTGCCGGACATTCTGCAGTGCAATTTTATTACCCCGGTGCTGTTGGAGCGCTCGGTGCAATGGATTGGAGACGACAATTTCAATACAGTCCCGGATTCGCTGGACAGAAATAGTGATTTCACCACCCTCCTGTAACAACTGAATTCCATGGTAAATTGCATTCTCCAGAATTGGCTGAAGTGTCAGACAGGGAATCTGTACGCCTTCCCCATAATCACCAATTTCCCACCGCGCCGAGAGTCGATCACCCAATCGCAGCTTCTCCAGCGCCATGTAACGGCGGCAAAGAGATAACTCCTCGCGCAACGGAACCAGCGTTTGCGCATCCGTCAGGGCATAGCGGTAGAGGTCCGACAGATCTTCCACNACGCGCTCAGCTTTTTCGGGGTCAGAACCAATCAGGCTGGCAATCATGTTCATACTGTTAAACAGAAAGTGGGGCCGGATTCTCGATTGCAATGCCTGAATCCGCGCTTCCAGTTCAGCTCGCTGGCGCAACCGCAACTGTTGCTGAAGATACAGATAACGAAGCAGNATACCGGCGGGTATCGCCACCAGAAGCAAATACTCGGCAATATTCCAAGTGTTGTAACTGCGCTCAGCCAAAGGTGCTGAGTACCACCACATAATACCTTCGGATACAGCACCACAAAACAGGGTGACCATCAGAATAAGCAGAAAAGANAGGNTTGCTGCAGTCACCAGCCGTACGCCGGACAGCAATCGATTGGCGAAACAGAGCACGACTGCACTGAGCAGTGCGATCCAAAGGGACAGCAGGGACACTTTTGCCAGCTTGANCCAGTCAAAGTTTTGCAGACCACTGTCNGCGACACTAATCATCAGTGCCAGNANTTCGGANATAACAATCACGGTCANCAANCCCTGACCGCGGCAAAAGTTAGGCAGGAANGTATCCCCTTCCCGNAGAAACAGTTGTGCAGCCCCGGATTTATTCGCCTTCCACCGATCCACGATTCCCATCAACGCCAACCCATCCTGTTTCACTCGCGTTTCACGCGGCTTTGCTATAATCAGGTTTTTCCTGCANCCGCAGTACTTTATCTGTGGTCCGACAAGTTATAAAGGTTCAGTTTACCGATGAGCAATTCAAAAGATACCAATCTATCCTGGGGCGGCCGCTTCAATGAGGCCACNGATGCNTTCGTGGCCAGATTTACGGCCTCTGTCGACTTTGACCAACGCCTCGCCCCACAGGATATTCAGGGCTCNATCGCCCACGCCACCATGCTGACCNAAGTCGGGGTACTNNATGAAAATGAACTTGAGTCGATCAAAAATGGCCTGACGACTATTCTGACGGANATTGAAAACGGTACATTCGAGTGGAGCCTGGCACTGGAAGATGTCCACATGAATGTGGAGGCAGCNCTNACCTCACAAATCGGCATNACCGGCAAAAAGCTCCATACCGGNCGCTCAAGAAATGATCAGGTGGCCACAGATATCAGACTCTGGCTGAGACATGAAATTGACGCCATCGGTGCGGAGTTGACCCGTCTGCAACAGGGTATTCTGGGCCTGGCAAAAGCCCAGGCAGAGACNATCATGCCCGGATTCACNCACCTCCANACAGCTCAGCCAGTCACTTTTGGTCACCANCTGATGGCNTGGTTTGAAATGCTGGAACGCGATTACGGCAGATTGCTCGACTGCAGAAAACGNCTCAANCAATCACCNCTNGGTGCTGCAGCCCTGGCAGGGACCACCTACCCCATTGATCGATATATGACCGCAGATTTACTGNGGTTTGATGGNCCCACCCGNAATTCCCTGGATTCNGTCAGCGACAGGGACTTTGCCATTGAATTTTGTGCATTTNCCAGCATCCTGCTCACNCATCTGTCCCGCGCTTCCGAAGAACTNATNCTNTGGACCTCCGCNCAGTTTGATTTTATTGAGCTGCCGGATCGCTTTTGNACGGGTTCTTCCATCATGCCACAGAAGAAAAANCCCGANGTACCCGAACTGGTTCGGGGTAAAACGGGCCGGGTTAATGGCCATTTAGTTGCATTGTTGACCCTTATGAAGTCGCAACCATTGGCCTACAATAAGGATAANCAGGAAGACAAGGAGCCGCTNTTTGATACCGTGGATACCGTCAAGGATTGCCTGCGGGCCTTTGCCGACATGATCCCGGCNATTCAACCNAAGAAAGAGTCCATGCGTGAAGCTGCACGCCGCGGCTTTTCAACNGCCACCGATCTCGCNGATTATCTNGTTCGCAAAGGCATNCCCTTCCGCGANTCCCATGAAATTGTCGGCAAATCCGTGGCATTNGGCATTGCTGAAAACAAGGACCTCTCGGATATGTCATTGGAAGAGCTGAGACAATTCTCGACTGTCATTGAAACCGATGTGTTCGATGTATTGACACTCGAAGGCTCNGTNGCCGCCAGAAACCACATTGGGGGCACAGCACCCGAACAAGTAAGAATTGCCGTCCAATCTGCGGCCGAGCGACTCAGCAATCGAACCTGACTGCGGAGCAGTGCTACACCACTATGACTGTGTCAGCTCCGCAATAAAGGCGCAGTCGACAACCGTTTTAGAGAAGAGGACTGCCATCTATTTTCTCCGGCAGTTGTTGTTGGCATAGCGATTGCTAATTTGTCATTAATTGGGCTGCCTTCGGAACAGCCGATCCGCCACAACAGGAGGTGCATGACAATTTATGAATAACACCTGGCAAGGCTATAACTCCAGCTTGTTTTATGACGAGCTGCTAACCAGTTCAGGAAATCCAAGAACTGCCGCACGGGGCATGATCAATTTTCTGCAGCGCCTGCCAGAGGAGGAGATTAATGAACGACGCTCTGCCGCAGAGCTGGCCATACGGGATATGGGCATCTCTTTCACGGTTTACACAGAGGGCGGCAATATTGATCGAAACTGGCCATTCGACATCATCCCCCGGACCATCACGGCAAAGGAGTGGTCGAAGATCAGTCTTGGATTACAACAGCGCACCCGTGCTCTCAACTGCTTTATCGATGATATTTATAACAAACAGAGCATCCTTGCTGACCAGCTGATCCCTGCAGACATTGTCCTTGAATCCACCAATTACAAACCCCAGTGCAGAGGGGTTTCGCCTCGTTATGGCGCATGGGCCCATATTTGTGGCTCCGATCTGGTGCGCAACAGCAACGGAAAATTCTATGTGCTTGAGGACAATCTACGGGTGCCCTCCGGTGTGTCCTATATGCTGGAAAACAGGGAAATCACCAAACGTGTTCTGCCGGAGCTTTTTGAAAACTACAGCATCCAGCCGGTAGACGACTATCCGTCAAAACTCTATCAAACACTCGCTTCACTCTCTCCCCGCGAAACCCGGAAACCCTGCATTGCGGTCCTGACGCCCGGTATCTACAACTCCGCCTATTTTGAACATGCATTTCTTGCCCAAAGTATGGGCGCGGAACTGGTAGAGGGTAGCGATCTGCACACCGGCGATGACGACTGCGTGTACATGCGCACCGTGGACGGGCCGGTAAAAGTGGATGTGGTCTACCGGCGCATAGACGAGGACTTTATTGACCCGGAGGTATTTCGCCAGGAATCCATGTTAGGGGTTCCGGGAATCATGCGGGCCTGGAAGGCGGGGAATGTTGCCATTGCCAACGCCCCGGGAAGCGGCGTAGCGGATGACAAGGTCATTTACGCCTATGTCCCCGATATGATTCGCTATTATCTCAAACAGGAACCCTTGGTCGATAGCGTAAAAACCTATCTTTGCATGATCGAAAAAGACCGTGAGTATGTGCTGTCCAACCTCGACAAGCTGGTGGTAAAGCCCGCCAATGAGTCCGGTGGTTACGGCATCATGGTCGGTCCCCATGCCAGCGCACAGACGCGCAGGGAGTTTGCCGCGCTAATTGAAAATAATCCACGCAACTATATTGCTCAGCCCACCCTGTCATTATCGACTGCACCGACCTATATCGACCACACTGTCGCACCGCGCCACCTGGATCTGCGCCCCTTTATCCTGCAGGGCAAAGATACCTGGGTCACACCGGGCGGACTGACAAGAGTTGCCATGACGAAAGGCTCTCTCGTGGTCAACTCCTCTCAGGGCGGCGGCAGCAAAGACACCTGGATTGTGGAGGGGAACTGATGACGATGCTGTCCCGCGTTGCCGAACGACTCTACTGGATGGCCCGCTATCTGGAACGTGCAGAGAACACGGCCAGACTGACCAATGCCTACACTCACCTGATAATGGATTTGCCCCGTGACACTCAGGTTGGCTGGGAAGTGCTCATCCAAATGCTGGATGCAGAGCCTGTTTATACAAAACGGTATCGGGTCTTTAATGAACAGAATGTACTCCGCTTCCTGATTGCGGATCAGGAAAATGCTTCGAGCATCAGCAACTCGGTAAAGGCCGCTCGAGAGAATGTCCGCACCACGCGCGATGTACTACCCGAAGAGACCTGGGAGCATGTCAATGAACTGTTCATCTACACGCAGGAGACGGCAGAAAAGTCGATTGGTCGACGTCACCGCTACGAATTTCTGGAACAGATTATTTCCCGCTGCCAGATGGTCAATGGCCTGCTGATGACCACCCTTTTCAGGGAACACTCACACCGCTTTATAAAATTGGGGCACCTGCTGGAACGAGCTGACATGAGTACCCGCATCATCGATGTGGGTGCAGGCGCTATTCTGGGCAGGGCAGAGACCAATCAGGCAATCGATCCCCTGTTGTGGGGCAGCATGCTTAAATCGCTCTCGGCGATGAGCGCCTATCGCCACAAAATTGGCCCGCTGGTGGAGCCAAACGCCGTGGTCAACTTTATTTTCAAGGAAGCCAGGCTACCCCGTACCGTTTACTTTTGCCTGACAGGAATCCTTGAAGAACTGCAGCCACTGAGCAACAATGGCGACGCGATCCAGATAGTGGAATCGGCACTGCAAAAGCTGACCCGGTTTGATGCAGAGAACATGACTCTGGCACAACTGCACCAATTTATCGATCAGCTGCAAATATCACTCAATCAACTTGATGATGCCATCAATACAGCCTGGTTTTTGCCCATGCAATCATGAAGAAGTTTTTCTGCCACTGTGGCAATCAGGTTTTTTTTGAAAGTCGCCAATGCCTATACTGCAAAACCAATCTGGGTTTTGACCCCGGCAATATGGAAATGCGGACACTGACTGCCGTGCATGGCCAATTGTTCGAAGCCAGCGATCAACAGCTCTTCCGCTTCTGCAGCAACGAAATGGAATTTGGTGTCTGTAACTGGCTGCTCCCCAAAGAAAGCGGCTACTCACTTTGCACTGCCTGTCAATTCAACCGCACTGTTCCCAACCAGAGTCAACCCGAGAACAGGGCTCGCTGGTTGCGACTGGAACAAGGCAAAAAACGCCTGTTTTTCACTTTGATTCAACTGGGCCTACCCTTTGAAAACGGCTGGGCAGAACCCGAACGCGGCCTGCTACTGGATTTTATTGAAGATGGCCGCACACAACCGCTTTTTGCAGAAACGTTTGTCACCACCGGCTATCTCGGTGGGGTCATTACTATCAACGTGATGGAAGCGGACGACATCGCCCGGGTGACCGTAAAATCTGAAATGAAAGAATCCTATCGCACCGTACTTGGACACCTCCGCCATGAATCCGGGCATTATTACTGGTCAAGACTCAATCCGGATAATGACGTGAAACAGGCTTTCAGAAACGTCTTCGGTGATGAACGCCAGGATTACCGCAGTGCGCTGGATGAATACTACAGGCATGGACCGACACCGGACTGGGCCGATCATTTCATCAGCAGTTATGCCAGTGCCCATCCATCTGAAGACTGGGCTGAAAGCTGGGGCCACTACCTGCACATCTATGATGCACTGGAAACGGCCGCGGCTCACGGTGTCATCAATCACGGACCCTCAGCCATGGACATGCAAACGCGCATTGATATCTGGCGAGAACTGAGCATCACCCTGAATGAACTTAACCGGAGTGTCGGGCGGCAAGACGCTTACCCCTTTATCATCAACCACCAAGTGGAGAACAAGCTGGTATTTGTTGACCGGGTTATAAGTCAGCTCCAAACACTTGGCTCAACGATGGCAATTCACTAAACGCCTTGCGTATATTTTCATCCCAACTCTGCCGCAACATGACCAGATAGGGATCATTGTCTTCAAATTTATAATATTTGTTCGGGTTGCTAAGACTGTCTGCTTCATAGTAGAGCAGCTCAATGGGTGGTCCCACAGTAGCGTTACTGCGCATCGTTGAATCCAGCGACACCAGAGCACAGCGCATGGCTGTCTCGTGGGGCGTTTCGGGGCGAACAATCCGGTCCAGTATCGGTTTACCGTATTTGGTTTCACCGATCTGCAAAAATGGATACTGTTCCGAGGAGGTGATGTGGTTGCCCTCGGGATATATCAGGTAAAGCTCGGTATCCACTCCCTTGATTTGTCCACCCAAAATAAAGGTTGCCTCGGCGTTGAAGCCGGCCTTGACCCCATTCTGTTTGTGTTTGCTTTGCTCCCTGACACTCAGTTCACCAATATAATCAGCCACTTCAGACAGATAGCAGGCCTTTCGCAAATTGAATTCGGCATCCTCTTTGAGATCCCGCTCAATCTGGGCCATCACTGCCTGACTGGTGGCCAGATTACCTGCTGACATCATCATCATCTGGCGGTCACCGTGGATGGAAAAACGATGCAGCTTGCTGTAGGTACTGACCCTGTCCGGACCAGCATTGGTACGTGAATCAGAACAAAAAACCAGTCCTTCATTCAGTCTTATCGAAACGCAATACGTCATATAACTACAAACCAATTCATGTAAACGCAGAGGTGAGCCAATCGCCAGACCGGGAAGGATAAGGGCTCCGGTCCGTAAAAGCCATTAGCTTGTTCCTGGTGCCTGAAACCAATCTGACTAGCCATTCGAGTGATCAAAATCCTCTGCTCGCCCGCGCCTTGCTCCCGACAAACACGGTTCAGCAGAGTCTAAAAAGTTTCAGCTGCCGTAGCACAACGCCAGGTTTGATCGTGGTAATTCAGATAAAATCCACCGGACCTGGCAGCCAACCATATCTGGAGCATCGCCGGCTGCCGGGAAATAATCACTTTGGAGTTTTCCACCTCGATAGTAAGTAACAGCACGCCGCCGGCACTTTCATAATCAATATCCAAGCCGCTGGACAGCATCAGCTCGTCTGCCAGTTGGGTGAACTCAATTTCAGTCATAGGATAGAACTCTTGAAAGCATTACTGAACTCATTGAAGAGTATACGCGATTGAGTGTTTAGGGTGACAGCCGCTATACTCGCAGGAATTCCCGGAATCAGAATACAGGCTTCCCCACATGCAACGTTTTTTTGCACTGATATTGCTCAGCGCGTTTTTTATCGGCTTGTCCGCCTGCGGCAATAAAGGTCCGCTATACCTTCCACCCGAGCCGGTGCAACAGGCGCCTGCCGAACAACAAACCCAACCACCGGAAGAGGAAGAAGGCCAGCCTTCGGACACCGACGCATAATTCACCAAAGGGTTGCTGCCAGCCATGAACTATTTTGATTACCGAGACGGCAGATTGTGCGCCGAAGGCGTTGCCCTCACNAGGATTGCCGAGCGNTACGGTACACCCACTTACGTCTATAGCCGGGCGGCGCTTACAGAACATTTTATGGCTTATCAGGANGCACTGGCNGATAGACATCACCTGATTTGCTATGCGGTGAAAGCCAATTCCAACCTCGCCGTATTAAATGTANTGGCCCAGCTCGGTGCTGGATTCGACATTGTNTCGGTGGGTGAACTGGAGCGNGTTCTGGCAGCAGGAGGAGATCCCGCGAANGTCATTTTTTCCGGCGTGGGCAAACAGCCGTCGGAGATGGCCCGGGCATTACAGGTCGGGATCCACTGTTTCAATGTTGAATCGGAAGCCGAGCTTGCAGTACTCAACCGGGTGGCAGGTGAATCCGGTAAAAAGGCGAACATTTCCCTGCGGGTCAACCCCGACGTGGATGCAAAAACCCATCCCTATATATCCACCGGACTGCGCGACAATAAATTTGGCATTGATATCAGCCAGGCGCTGGATGTCTACCTCACCGCCAACAAAATGCCGCACTTGACCATTACCGGTATTGATTGTCACATCGGCTCCCAATTGACCGAGATTGCACCTTTTATCGATGCGCTGAATCGGGTACTGAAACTGGTAGAACAACTGTCTGCCAACGGTATCAAGCTGGAACACCTGGATCTGGGGGGCGGACTCGGCGTGTGCTACCAGAACGAGCAACCGCCTCATCCNTCGGAATACATCGCGGCTATTCGACAACAGCTCGACCAATCCCCGATGATGCTGGTGCTCGAACCCGGACGATCAATAGCGGCAAACGCCGGTATCCTGCTAACCCGGGTGGAATACCTGAAGCCGGGGAAAGACAAAAACTTTGCCATTGTCGATGCCGCCATGAACGATATGATCCGGCCGGCACTTTACGAGGCATGGATGGCTATCGAACCGGTATCGCCCCATACCGGCACGCCCCACCATTGGGACATTGTCGGCCCAGTGTGCGAAACCGGNGACTTTCTGGGGAAAAATCGACGGCTGGCGCTTGAGCAGGGAGACCTGCTGTGCGTTTATTCAGCCGGAGCCTATGGATTTACCATGAGCTCGAACTACAACAGTCGGGGCCGGGCGGCAGAAATCATGGTGGATGGCAACCGGGCCCATCAGGTCAGGGCTCGGGAAACAGTTGAAGACCTCATTCGCGGAGAGACCCTGCTACCCACCTGAACCTACAGCGAAACCGAACTATCCTGGGATCAAACCTTTAATAAAAGATAACTGCGCTATGCTGTTACGTTTTACCAAAATGCACGGACTGGGTAATGATTTCGTCGTCATTGACGGCGTCTCTCAGGCTATTGCCATGACCCCGGCGCTAGCCCGCAAGCTGGCGGACCGCCACTTTGGTATTGGCTGTGATCAAGTCCTGGTGGTAGAGCCACCCAGCCGCCATGATGTGGATTTTCGCTACCGGATTTTCAATCAGGATGGCAATGAAGTTGAGCAATGTGGCAACGGTGCCCGCTGTTTTGCCAAATTTGTCCGGGACAGGCACCTCACCGGAAAAAGCACGTTACGGGTGGAAACCGCGACGGGCGTTATCACGCTGCGGGTTAAAGCCAACGATCTGATCGAAGTAAATATGGGCGTGCCCATTCTGACCCCGCCGGATATTCCGTTCGTTGCCGACGGGAAGGCTATCAGCTATCCCCTGTCAGTTGATGGCAAAGAACTGTCGATCAGCGCAGTATCGATGGGCAACCCCCACGCNGTCCTCACCGTCAGCGACATACAAACAGCACCGGTTGACACACTGGGACCNGCGATAGAGGGCCATCATCGTTTTCCCCAGAGAGTCAACGTGGGCTTTATGCAGATTCTAAACCGCCAGCAAATCAACCTGAGGGTTTTTGAACGGGGCACTGGCGAGACACTAGCCTGTGGAAGCGGGGCCTGCGCCGCAGTAGTGGCAGGCCACTTGCAAGACCTGCTAGACTCGTCCGTAACCGTCAACCTCCCGGGCGGCAGTCTCCAGATNGAGTGGCCAGGCGAGAATCAGCCGGTAATCATGTCCGGACCGGCCACCACCGTTTTTCATGGACGGATAAANATATGAGTACAGAGCAAAAAANCCCNCATACTGAAGANTTGCTGACCCCNGCCCAGATTAAAANCTACCTGGAAACGAACCCGNGTTTTTTTGAAGATCACCCAGACCTGCTTGAANTCATAGAGCTGCCNCACGACAGTGGGCCAGCCATCTCGTTGATTGAACGGCAAGTAGCCGTTTTACGGGAACGCAANCTGGAAATGCGACANCGGCTCAATGCCATGCTGGATTCAGCAAAAATCAATGACAAACTCTTCGAAAAAACCAAACGGCTCATTCTGACCCTTTTGGAAGCAGAGGATCTCGCAACCATTGTCAACGCCACCTCCAACAGTCTCAGCACAGACTTCCAGGTTCAATTCCACAGCATGCTCCTGTTTGGTGACGANNNAACCTCTGAACTGAACCCCCATGTGCGGATGGTTAGTGTGGAGCAGGCCAATAATCATATCGGGACACTACTGCGCACCAATCGGGCTATCTGTGGGGTTCTGGGTAGTGACGAGCTGGCTTTTCTGTTTGGCAATGAGGCTAAAAATGTGGGATCTGTGGCTGCCGTACCCCTGACACACGGCACGGTGTTCGGCGTGCTGGCTATAGGCCATACTGATCCAAACTACTATCGGAGCAGCATGGGGACGCTGTTCCTCAGCTATATTGCAGAGGTACTGAATCGCATTATTCCCCGCCTGCTACCCTAGCCGAGGGACCGAACCGATGCTGCCCGACTCCACTGATCGACTCCAGCAATTTGAACAGCACTTACGCAGCGAACGCAGGCTTTCCACTCACACCATCAAGGGCTATCTTCGCGACCTGCATAAACTGGACGACTGGTGTGAAAAGCAATCCCTATCGTTGTTACAGCTGGACAGTCAACATATTCGTAGCTGCCTGACCACCCTGCATCGCAAAGGGCTGGGCGGACGCAGCCTGGATCGCTGGCTCGCGTCACTGAGAACTTTCTTTAACTACGCGCTCAAACAACAGTGGCTGAAAGCCAATCCGGCGATGGCGATCAGTGCACCAAGATCCGTGAAAAAACTGCCAAAAACCCTCGATACGGACCAAGTTGCACGCTTCCTGGCATTCTCGGCGGAAAGCTGGATCGACTGCAGGGATCTGGCCATCGTGGAGCTGTTCTACTCCTCCGGCCTGCGGCTATCGGAATTAACAGCCCTGAACCTGGGAGACATCGACCTGAATGATCAACTGGTGACGGTCACCGGGAAGGGAAACAAATCGCGGCAACTGCCCGTGGGAAGCCATGCAATCAGAGCCTTGAAGGCCTGGCTCACAAGGCGCCGCGAATATGCCAATGACGACACGCGAGCGATATTTGTCAGCCGCCAGGGCAAACGCATTTCTACTCGCGCCATTCAGGAACGGCTGCGACTAATCGGTCTCAAGCAAAATATGGACGGGAAAATACATCCCCACATGCTGCGCCACTCATTTGCAAGCCATCTGTTGGAATCCAGCGGCGATCTTCGCGCTGTTCAGGAACTGTTGGGCCATGCCAATTTATCCACAACTCAGGTTTACACCCACCTGGACTTCCAGCACCTTGCCAGGATTTATGATCAGTCTCATCCCCGCGCCCAAAAAAAGTGAGCGGTTGCTGAGGCTATCCGGTTACAGGCATCCATTGCCTGCCCCACTTTTGCTATGGTTTCTCAACATACACCAACGGAGTTTTATTGTGCGCAACGTCCTATTGTTACCTTTACTGTTCCTGTCTCTGTCCTGCCAGGCCCATGATGAAAGTGATAGAAGACTGATTTCCACCAATGGCTACGGCGAAATAACTGTTCCCGCTGATACTGCCATCGTTGACTTGAGCGTCCGGGCCACCCGCAAATCCGGTCAGGAAGCGAAGCGCGATGTAGATGACCGGGTAAATGCCTTTATCGATCAACTCAAAACAATGTCTATCTCACAGGATGACCTGGTGGCCTCATCCATTCGCATTTACCCTCGCTACGAACACACCAACAGTAATCGGTTGTTCAGCGGTTATGAAGCGGTCCGCCGACTCACTGTCACGTTAAAGGATATGACACAACTCACCGAAGTGATGGACCAGGCACTAGCCCAGCGGCTGGAGGGTATTGATAACGTACGCTACGAAAATAGCGAAATGGCCAAACACATTCAGGCAGCCCATCTGCTGGCAATTTCAGACTCGAAGACCAAGGCTGAAGCGCTTGCAAAAGCCTACGGTGCAGAGCTTGGGCCTGTCGTGCGAATCGATTATCACCGCAATACACCGCCCTCTGGCGACATGATGAAGGCATCCAGCATGGAGACGATGATGGTGCGCAACAGCGCTGCTCGTCCGGGAACCTACCTACCCGACGAAATCACCTATAGCGATAATCTTCAAGTGAGCTTTGACCTGATCATCAGCCCCTGAGCCGATAAAAGCTCCGATAGATGTGTGATCAAACTGATAACGAGCGAAAGAAGAAAGAGGGATAGGGCAGGAAAATTATGGGTTGCCGGGCATTCAGCCCGGCCATCCATCTAAATGGCGTCGCTACCGGTTTCTCCGGTACGAATACGNATCACTTCTTCCAGTGTAGAAATAAAGATTTTTCCATCGCCGATTTTACCGGTTTGGGCAGACTTGGTGATCGCTTCAACCACAACATCGACGTGGTTGTCATCAAGCGCAATTTCCAGTTTTACCTTGGGCAGGAAATCCACAACGTATTCCGCACCACGATAGAGTTCAGTGTGGCCTTTCTGGCGTCCAAAACCTTTTACCTCAGTGACAGTGATACCCTGAACGCCGACCTCTGCAAGCGCCTCTCTGACATCGTCCAGTTTGAAGGGTTTTACAATAGCTGTAATAAGCTTCATAGATTTACCTTGTACATTTTATTTAGAACGAACAATTGACGGCAAAAGATACACCTTCCCATCAATAATTGCACCCCGGTTACCCGGTTTTCAAGTCAAACATAAAAACAGGGGGCCAGTCATCTCGACCGGCCCCCTGGAAGTGGGAAGAAGAATCAGCTTTTAGTGAACTCGGGATAGGCTTCAATGCCACATTCGGACACATCAACACCCTCGTACTCTGCCTGTTCACTGACGCGGATACCCATGGCGACCTTGATAATACCCCAGACAATCAGGCTCATCACAAAGACCCAAAGGAAAATCACCACGATGCCGTAGATCTGAGAGCCCCATGAGGCGTCACTATTGGTGAATGGCACAGCCAGAACACCCCAGATACCTACCACGCCATGAACAGAGATGGCCCCTACGGGATCATCAATTTTCATTTTGTCCAGGCCGACGATGGAAAACACGACAATGATCCCGCCAATGGCGCCGATCAATGTTGCCACCACAGGGCTCGGTGCCAGAGGACCGGCAGTAATGGCGACCAGACCAGCCAGAGCACCGTTCAGTGCCATGGTGAGATCCGCCTTACCAAAGAGGATATGACCCAGCAACAGGGCAGCGATCAAACCGCCGCAGGCTGACGCATTGGTGTTGACGAAGACACTGGCCACGTTATTGGCGGAACTGACATCTGAAACCACCAGCTCAGAGCCACCGTTGAAGCCAAACCAACCCATCCAGAGAATGAAGGTACCCAGTGTTGCCAGAGGCATATTGGCACCCGGAATAGCGTTGATCTGTCCGTTGGCACCGTATTTCCCCTTGCGGGCACCGAGCAGCAACACACCCGCCAGGGCAGCGGCAGCACCGGCCATGTGGACAATACCGGAACCGGCGTAGTCGGAGTAACCGGCTTCAC
This sequence comes from Porticoccus sp., assembly GCA_002707685.1. Lineage (GTDB taxonomy): Bacteria > Pseudomonadota > Gammaproteobacteria > Pseudomonadales > Porticoccaceae > Porticoccus. The sequence continues at coordinate 86,342 of PANQ01000003.1, forward strand.
TAAGGAAACCACCACCCCAGGTCCACATTCCCTGAATCGGGTAGATTACACCCGTCATGACCACGGCNAAAATCAGGAAGGCCCAGAGCTTCATCCGCTCGGCAACAGCACCGGATACGATCGACATCGCGGTTGCCACAAATACCACCTGGAAGAAGAAGTCCGACGCGCCGGAGTAATACGTGTCTCCGTCGCTGGCCAGCACCTCTTCGAGNGAAGCATTTGCAATACTGTTACCNAACCAGCCATCNGGCAGGAAACCNCCCGCGCTGCCGCCATACATGATGGTATAACCCACAAACAGATACATGGTGCAGGCAACGGCAAACAGTGCGACGTTTTTGGTAAGAATTTCAGTGGTGTTTTTGGCGCGAACCAGGCCGGCCTCCAACATGGCAAAACCTGCTGCCATCCACATCACGAACGCGCCAGCGATCAGAAAATAAAATGTATCGAGCGCGTATTTAACTTCAATAATTTCAGGACTCATTGTCGTAGTCTCCCGTGTCTTAAACTGCTTCTACACCGGTTTCACCGGTGCGAATTCGAATGACTTCCTGTAAATCCGAAATGAAGATTTTGCCATCACCAATCTTGCCGGTATGAGCGGCAGAGGTAATCGCTTCGATAGCGCCGTCCACCATTTCATCCGCAAGGGCCAATTCCAGTTTTACCTTGGGCAAAAAATCCACCACATATTCAGCACCACGGTACAGTTCTGTGTGGCCTTTTTGTCGGCCAAACCCTTTTACCTCGGTCACCGTCACACCCTGAACACCGATGGCGGCAAGCGCTTCTCGCACGTCATCCAGTTTGAAGGGCTTGACAACTGCTGTAATCATTTTCATTGCATTGCTCCTCAGAGATAGTGGCACCCGACATGCCGGGTGCCACCGTTCAATTACATGCTTTTGCTAATGGAAAACAACAACGTGCTGTCACACCAGGACGTATCGAAGCACTCTTCATCGTCCAGCGTGGTATCAACCCAGCTCAGTGCAAAATCCAGTCCCTGCCAGGACTTGCCGAGGGTGATGGAGTAGTCGGTGTACTTATCTTCACCATCGGTCAGGAAAGCTTCTTCGCCATCCTTGCCACTGTCAGTACTTTTATTTTCAAACTTGTTGTAGCCCGCATGGAATCCCAATGAAAACCCGTGGGGCAGCTCGAAACCGTAGTCCGCGTAGAGATACCAGAATTCACCGGTTTCCAGCCAATAATCGTCAGAGTACGCGAAACCCAGTGTGCCGCCNTTGTAGGACAGGCTACCGTAGAGTTCCTGNTANTCGAGATCNCGNNNAGCNGNTNAGGGATGNAAAGCNGNAGTAGATNCATCNGAACCGGGGTAATCATAGTAAANNTAACCGACGTCATAGCTAACCTCTTCAGTGAGATNGCCACCGTAACCAAAGTANTAATCCANCTCNAGCCCNGCATCNGANNNNTCNGNATCATTGAANTCCACNTGGGANCCCCAGGTACCNACGTACAGNCCGTTATCAAACGCGANATCAAAACCACCNTGNANGGCAATNTCNGTNTCATTCTGTGAAATCCCACGGAATCTGTAATCCGAAGCGATTGTGACGTTGGCAGAGACCTCGTAGGCCTGCGCAACATTNGAAGCCAAGGGGAAGGTNAGCGCCATAGAGGTAACGACCAGAGACTTTTTAAATGCGTTCATATGCTTCTCCAAAATATAAACAACAGCGAAAAATTAAACATGCAATCACGGTTTGTAATTGGTACATCAGCACTTAATGCATTTGGCATGCCAACCTTNAAAAAGCGGTAATTGAACTCCTGNAAAGCGGGCACCAACCTNTCAATGCACCTTTTTTGTGCACAAATGGACTNACCAAATCNGTCATCGCACCAAAAAANTTCGCTGGAAGCCCNACTGCTTACNGCTGCCCNGAAGCAGCCGTCACTTAAAGTGCTCTGTACATACAGAGTGATCTCCTTAAAATAGATCACCACTTATTCNGAGCGGCCCATCNATGCGACCTAACGAGTTCATNAACCAGTTTTTGCACCAACTCAACAATGTCATTACCCCNGGCGCAGAGGCCCTGGGTAGNGACATGCAACAGAAGCTGCGNNCGGCNGCNCAGGCTGCTTTCGACAAGCTGGANCTGGTNANCCGGGACGAGTTCGANGCGCAGCAGGCTGTCCTGAAGCGCAGCCGGGAAAAGCTGGAACANCTCGAGCAACAGCTCGCCAGNCTTGAAGNACAANTGGANNATCGGCAAGACTNAACNGTCCCGNCNGCCCNNATACAAAGNAAGCACCANCNGATCGACATGCCAGCCAAGGAGGGCNTCCATGTCACTTGCNATCGTCCATACCCGCGCCAAATACGGCATCGATGCNCCCGCNGTGACCGTGGAGGTTCATCTGTCCAACGGACTCCCCGGGTTGTCAATTGTGGGCATGCCGGAAACNGCCGTGAAAGAGAGCAAGGACCGGGTTCGCAGCGCCCTGCTGAACACTCACTTCGATTTCCCCGCCCGACGCATCACGATTAACCTGGCACCCGCCGATCTGCCCAAGGAAGGGGGTCGCTTCGATTTGGCGATTGCGCTGGGGGTGCTGGCCGCGTCGGCACAAATCCCNGCTGACCAGCTCGATCAATACGAAGTCATCGGTGAACTGGCGCTGTCGGGGGACTTGCGTCCCGTGGAGGGGGTACTGCCGACTTCACTGGCTTGTGGAAAGTCGGGCAGANNCCTGATCTTGCCTACCATGAATGCGGAGGAAGCNGCCCTGAGCAGCAAAACCCGGGTTATCGCCGCCACCCATCTGCTCGAAGTCTGTGCACANCTGAATGGCAATCAGCCGATTGAGCCCCTTTCCTGCGGCACCAGGGCAAGTGTTGCTGAAACGGATGGAGATATGGCCGACATCATCGGTCAGCACCAGGCCAAACGGGCACTGGAAATCGCTGCTGCCGGTGGCCACAACCTGCTCTTCAGCGGTCCTCCGGGGACAGGCAAAACCATGCTGGCCAGCCGACTCACCAGTATATTGCCACCGTTGCAGGAGCGGGAAATGCTCGAGGTGGCCGCCATTCATTCAGTAGCAGGTCGCGGCTTGCGGGGTACGCTTTACAATCCGCCTTTTCGCTCGCCCCATCATACGGCGTCTGCAACAGCACTGGTTGGTGGCGGCAGCGTGCCCAGGCCTGGGGAAATCTCTCTCGCCCATCACGGCGTATTGTTTCTGGATGAATTGCCTGAATTTCCCCGGCGGGTCCTCGAAGTACTGCGTGAGCCACTGGAATCCGGCGAAATCATGATTTCAAGGGTCCAGGCTCAGACGCGCTTTCCGGCGGCATTCCAACTGATTGCGGCAATGAACCCCTGCCCCTGCGGCTACTACGGCAGCCAACGCTGTCGCTGCACCCCCGACCAGATACACCGCTACTCCGATCGCATCTCCGGGCCATTGCTGGATCGCATCGACTTACAGATAGAAGTCCCGCCTCTGCCGGGCGACCGGCTGGTTGACGGAAAAACCGATGGCGACTGCAGCACAGATATCCGCAACAGGGTCATGGCAGCCCGCCAGCGGCAGCTGACCCGGGCGGGAACAATCAATGCCCGACTCTCCAGCCGGGAAGTGGCTCCCTTTTGCGCACTTGACCAGCCACAAAAAACCCTGCTCAATCGGGCGGTAGAACAACTCGGTTTATCACCCAGAGCATTTCATCGTATATTGAAAGTGACACGGACCATTGCAGACCTCGACAACAGTGCCGCTATCACCATGGCTCACCTCACTGAAGCCCTCGGCTACAGACTCAGACTGAGTCATTGATTTGCCATCGACAAACGACTGCCACAAAAATGACCTCTGGGCGGTGGTATACTGGCAACACTTAACCAAGGAGCAATACATGGCGGAAAAACCGGACAGAACAGTTTCCAGTGTGATTGATGAACTGGATAATCTCATCGCCGAAATCCCCCGATTAAATGATGCATCTGTCGAGAAAATAGACTCACGGATACGCTCAATCATCGGCAAGGCATCTCAGGGGCTGTCTCCTGTTCAGTTATTGCTGGCCTACACAGACTGGCTGGCCCACCTGTCTATTTCTCCTGCCAGACGCGTGAGGTTATTGCAGAATTTCTCTGAGAAGCTGCTGCGACTATCCACGTTTACCGCCCGGGCCATCACCGAAAAAAGCGAGAATCCACCCCCTAAAAAATACCCTTATTTCATGAATGATCTCTGGAAAAAAGTCCCTTTCAGCGTCATGGCCAAGGGCCACAGCATGGCGGTGGAATGGCTGAAGGAAGCGGATACGGATCTGCCGGGTATGGGACCGTTCAGCAAGGAACTGGTAGACTTTATTAACGGTCATGCCCTGGAGGTCATCTCACCAACCAATTTGCCACAAACCAACCCGGAGGTTCTCAAAGCCACCTGGGAAAACAAAGGCCGGAACTTGCTGGAAGGCATCGGCAATATGCAACGGGACATTCAAAAGAAACTGCTCAGGGATAACCGGCCTGAGATGGGTGATTTCAAGGTGGGGGAAAATCTGGCCATTACCCCGGGCCAGGTCATCTACCAGAACAACCTGATCGAACTGATTCAATACAGCCCCACTACAGAAACCGTGGCCAGAGAGCCGGTACTGATCGTACCCGCCTGGATCATGAAATATTACATCCTTGATCTGGTGCCGGAAAAATCCCTGGTTAATTACCTGGTTGCCCAGGGGAAAACCGTGTTCATGATTTCCTGGAAAAATCCCGATAAAGATGATCGCGAACTGGATATTGAGGATTACATAAAATCAGGCATTTTGGACGCATTGGATGCCGTCAAAACGGTGGTGCCAAAGGCCAAAATCAACGCTACCGGCTATTGTATTGGTGGAACACTCTTGGCAATGGCCGCAGCCTACCTGGCCAGAGAGCAGGATGACAGTCTCAACAGCATCACCCTGCTGGCAGCCCAGACGGACTTCACCGAGCCCGGCGAAATCAAACTGTTCCTGGGGGCCAGCCAATTGGCTTTTCTCGATAGCATGATGTGGACCGACGGCTACCTGGAAGCCGCCAGTATGGGTGGTGCCTTCAAGGCGCTGCGCACCCAGGAACTGGTCTGGAACCCGGCGGTGGAACGCTACTATCTGGGCCGGGAAACGAAACCCGTCGCCTTGATGGCCTGGAATGCCGATGGCACAAGAATGCCTGCAGCCATGCACAGTCGCTATCTGCACGAACTGTTTGTTGAAAACCGGTTGGCCAGCTGTAAATTTCTGGTGGAGGACAAACCTGTCGCAATCCAGGATATTCGCGTACCTTTCTTTGTAGTGGGCACCTCAGCCGACCATGTGGCACCGTGGAAATCCGTCTACAAAATCCACCATATGGCCCGCTCGGATATCACCTTCCTGCTCACCAGTGGTGGCCACAATGCCGGCATTGTATCCGGGCCGGAGCATCCCCACCGCCGCTACCAGATCAAGTCACAGGACCCCATGGCACCTTACATTGACCCGGACAGCTGGGTGGAGTCGGTAGAGAGTCACTCCGGCTCTTGGTGGCCGGCCTGGAATCTCTGGCTGGATGACCAATCCTCCGAGCAGGTTGCCCCACCGACTATGGGTGCCGAAGGCACGGATTATGAGGTGCTATGGCCCGCGCCCGGTAAATACGTTTTTGGTTGATCCGGCTGGGTAGCAGTGGACGGCAGCTATTCACTTGCTACAATCCGCGACTCACTGATCATCCTCCAAAACCGGCAAACCGACTTGAACAAACTCAATACCCAGCAACGTGCTGCAGTAAATTACATTGATGGCCCATTGCTGGTACTGGCCGGGGCCGGCAGTGGCAAAACCAGTGTCATCACCAGCAAGATCGCCCACCTGATTCAGCAATGCGGCATCAGTGCCCGTCATATTGCGGCCGTCACCTTCACCAATAAAGCTGCCCGGGAGATGAAGGCGCGAGCAGCCAAGCTGGTCAGCGGCCAACAGGCCAAGGGGCTAACCGTCTCCACTTTTCACAATCTCGGCCTGCACATTATCCGCAGCGAAATCGTCCAGATCGGCTTTAAGCCCGGGTTTTCCATTTTCGATGCAGAGGATGCAAAAAGCCTGTTGCGAGAGCTGATGCTGAANAAGTCNGACCTGGANNCCGATCATCTGGACAGGGTGCAACACCAGATTTCCAGCTGGAAAAATGATCTCCTGACGCCATCCCAAACCCTNGCAAATGCCGCCAGTAGTGAAGAACAGACAATAGCGTTGGTCTATCAGCGTTATACGGACGCCNTGCGNGCCTACAACGCAGTGGACTTCGATGACCTGATNCTGATCCCGTCACTGCTGTTTCANCAATCGCCGGAGATCCTCGGCAAATGGCANAATCGCATTCGTTACCTGCTGGTGGATGAGTATCAGGACACCAACTTTGCNCAGTATCAACTGGTTAAATTGCTGGTGGGAGCAAGNCGATCACTGACNGTGGTNGGTGACGACGATCAGTCCATTTATGCCTGGCGCGGCGCCAGGCCGGAAAACCTGCAGCAACTGCAGGAGGATTTTCCGGANCTNCACGTCATCAAACTNGAGCAAAACTACCGTTCAACNGGCCGCATTCTAAGGGCGGCCAACCGGCTGATCGACAACAACCCTCACCTGTTCAGCAANTCTCTCTGGAGTGANCTGGGTCCAGGGGCCCCCTTGCGGATTATCCTCACCGCCAACGAGGANGCGGAAACCGAACGNATCGTCAATGAAATTCTCGATACGAAATTGCGCAAAAGTTGTCACTTCCGCGATTTTGCCGTGCTCTACCGGGGTAATCACCAGGCCAGATTGNTGGAGNTGAAACTACAGGCCCAGGGCGTGCCCTATCAGCTCAGCGGCGGCACCTCGTTTTACGCCCGAACCGAGATCAAGGACATCATGGCCTATCTTCGCCTGATGGTGAACNGNGANGACGACAATGCCTTCTTGCGAATCATCAACACGCCGCGCCGNCAAATCGGCACCTCNACACTGGAAAAACTGGGACGCTACGCCAACGAACGGCAGATGTCCCTNATGGATTGTATTGATGAGCTCGGNCTACAGTGCCAGCTGGCGCCCAACAACCTGGAACGNCTNCAACGTTTCAGGCACTGGATTGGNCANGTGGCCAGCNACTGCAGCAATGGNGACCCGATTGCTGCCATCCGNGANATGGTCAACGATATGNACTANGANGGCTGGCTGCACCANAACGCCAGCAGTGGCAAGGTNGCAGAAAAGCGCATGGAAAATGTCAACTTTCTGATCGAGCAAATCCGNCAACTGCTGACCAGGGANGAACTNGCCATTACCGGAGANCGGGAACAGCAGGATACCGCGGTGGAGGATGCAATTGCCAAACTGGTGCTGCGGGACATTCTCGACCGTCAGGAGGAGGATTCCGCCGATGACAAGGTACAACTGATGACCCTGCACGCCGCCAAGGGACTGGAATTCCCCCACGTGTTCATGATCGGCATGGANGAAGGCCTGCTACCNCACCGCAACAGTATTGATGGGGATACCATCGAAGANGANCGGCGCCTCGCGTACGTCGGCATTACCCGGGCCAGACAAACCCTGACCATGACCATGGCCGCCAGGCGAAAACTGTTCGGCGAGATCGCCGAGACAACTCCGAGCCGCTTTATCGATGAACTGCCACAGGAGGANCTGGAAAAAGAAGGCATGGGNCAGCCGAGNGATCCGGAGGTGGCCCGACAAAAAGGNCGCGACTCACTGGATGCCCTGAAAGGCTTGTTTGCCTGAACGGGGCTCGCCTCGGTTAATCCAGCAGAAATGGCAGTGGCCGGTCGATAACGATCTCCGTTGCCGATATCCGGCATCCGTAAACCAGCACCTCAACACCCGCAGCAATCGCCTGTCGCAGTGTCGCACCGTAAACCGGATCGATCTCATCGGCNGGCCCTGCACAATCGGCACCACTGTGCTGCACACAAAACACCAGTACCGCACGATGACCCTGCTGNACCATACTGATCAATTCCCGAAGATGCTTGGTACCGCGCTCGGTGACCGCATCGGGAAACAGCACCCGACCACCACCTACGCCCAGGGTCGTGTTCTTGACCTCCACATAGCAGGGCGCAAGCTCCTCTCCCGTCAGCAACAGATCAATACGACTGTTCTCGGCACCGTATTTCACCTCCGCGCGAATTGACTCATAACCCTGCAGCTCTGCAATAACACCCTGTTCAATNGCTTCGCGAACCAGCTTGTTGGGCCGGTTGGTATTGACGCCGGTGAGAAAGCCATCCGGGGTGGTAGTAATTTCCAGGGTTCCNGACAATTTTCGCCGGGGATNATNAGAGCGGGAAAACCAGCACGGCGTCTCCGCTTGCCAACAGTTTTTCATGGAGCCGGTATTCGGACAGTGAATCGTCATTTCTTCNCCACTGGACAGCCGAATATCGGCGAGAAACCGCTTGTAGCGTTGAATCAATGTGGCACGTTCAAACGGCGGAACAATCTTCATGNCTGTAACGCCCGNTCAATCCGNTGCACGGCCAACTGTAATCGGGNNAGTGGTTCAGTATAGGNAAAACGCACATGNTGNCTGGCNCGGTGCTGACCAAAGTCCGTCCCNGGNGTACAGGCCACNCCGTGCTCNTTCAACAACNGCCAGCAGAAATCTTCACANTCATCGGTCAAGGCAGACACATCNGCNTAGACATANAAGGCACCCTCNGGCANCCCGGCAANAGNAAACCCGAGNTNCTGCAGNGCNGGCACCAGATAGTCCCGGCGCTNTTGAAANTCCGCACAGCGGCCATCCAGTATNGGCAGGGTCTCCGGNTNAAGTGCCGCGAGTGCGGCNTACTGCGACAGGGTGGGGCTGGCAATATAAAAATTCTGCGCCATCACCGTAAACAGGTCGACAAATGCCTCGGGCACCACCATCCAGCCCAACCGCCAGCCGGTCATGCCAAAATACTTGGAGAAGCTGTTTACCACCAGCACATCTTCCGCCACCTCAAGGGCAGAACTGAGCGGCGCAGCCGTGTAGGTCAGGCCGTGATAAATCTCATCCACCACCAGAGTTCCACCCTGGGAGGCAACTGCCCGATACAAGTCTGACATCTGATCCCGGTCAATGACTGACCCGGTAGGGTTGCTGGGGGTCGCAACCATGGCGCCGACCGTATTCGCCTGCCAGTAGCGATTGACCAATTCTGCGGTCAACTGATAATTATGTTCAGGGCCTACCGGTACAAGCTGGGGTTCAGCATCCAGTCGCCGGACAAAATTGGCATTACAGGGATAACCGGGGTCCGCCAGCAAAAATCCATCACCGGGATTCAGTAACAACTCAAAGACCATCCCCAGTGCGGCACTGCTACCGGTGGTGACAATCACGCGTTCAGGGTCAACCGTTACACCGTAGCGCCGGCGGTAATAACCACTGATGGCAAGACGCAGTTCGGGAATGCCGCAGGACGGCGTATACGCCGTTTTACCCTGATCCAGCGCCAAACGGGCCGCCTCTAAAATGGGTGCTGCGGTAGCGAAGCAGGGTTCACCGATTTCCATGTGAATGATATCCCGGCCCTCTGCCTCAAGCCGCCTTGCCGCCTCGAGAAAATCTACTACTTTGAAAGAGGTTAGCTTGCGGGTTCTTTCCGCTGTCTGCATGGTATTCTGCCCTCAAGCCACAACAAGATACACGGGTGACATAATCAGTATTTATTATACTCATTAGCATTATGCGATTATTTCACTGTCAACCAAACAGGTGGCGCAAATTGCTATACTCTGGCCTTGCAATTGCAACGTCCCGTACACGTCTATAATGGTTTAATACCGGGAAAACAGTTTTTTTACTTGAAAAATTTTCCCGCTGGCACTATAAACGCGGGTCTCGCAAATTACCGAGAATGGAAAAAAATGCCTAAGAAAGCAGAAACTGTCACCATTGCCTCACTTCATGGCTTCACCCCCTACAAGGAAAAGAAGGGTGAGGAGTTCATGAACGAGAATCAGCGCAGCCACTTCAAGCAGATTCTGCTGGCTTGGAAACGCGAGCTGATGGAAGAAGTTGATCGAACCGTATCCCATATGAAGGATGAGGCGGCCAACTTCCCGGATCCTGCCGACCGCGCCACGCAGGAAGAGGAGTTCAGCCTGGAGCTCAGAACCCGCGACCGGGAGCGCAAACTGATCAGGAAAATTGACAGCACCATTGAGCGAATCGAAGCCAACGACTACGGCTTTTGTGATCAGTGTGGTGTTGAGATCGGTATCCGGCGCCTGGAAGCACGCCCCACGGCAAACCTTTGTGTCGACTGTAAAACCCTTGATGAAATCAGGGAAAAGCAACTGACCGGTGGTTGACGCCTTGAGGGAAATGGCAATTTGCCTCTTCCCTCAGTTGCTATGGCCTCACCCCGCAATCACCCCGCCTACACAGGGCGCTTTGCGCCTTCTCCCACCGGCCCATTGCATTTTGGTTCACTGGTTACCGCGCTGGCCAGCTATCTTGATGCAAAAGCGCAGGGTGGAACCTGGATGGTCCGCATGGAGGATATTGATCCCCCCCGCCAGCTGCCCGGTGCCGAAGATACCATTCTCCGCCAACTCGAAGCCCACAGCCTGCTCTGGGATGGACAGCCCCTCTACCAGAGCCAGCGCAGCGAGGCTTACCTTGCCGCACTGGAAGAACTCAGCCACAGCGGCCTCGCGTATCCCTGCCATTGCAGTCGCCAGGTCCTGCAAGATACCGGCGGCCTGCATCAGCGCAGCTGCGTTCCCGGCGACCCCGACCAACCACACGCTCTCCGACTGTCGGTTCCCGACAACTGTTTGATCGCATTCACCGATCTATTTCAGGGCCGTCAACAACAATGGGTCAAGCAAACCGCAGGCGATTTTGTGCTCCTTCGCAAAGATGGCCTGTTTGCCTACCAACTGGCGGTTGTTATAGATGACGCACACCAGGGTATCAGCCACATTATCCGTGGCAGTGATTTACTTGACTCCACCGCACGACAGATCTGCCTGCAGCAACTGCTAACCCTGCCCACTCCCGTCTACGGGCACCTCCCGATCGCCGTCAATGAGCAGGGACACAAACTCAGCAAGCAAAATCTGGCACCGCCGGTGGAGAACCGGCGGGCTGGGGCCAACCTCCTCACGGCCATGCACTGGCTGGGCATGCAACCGCCCGCTGACCTGCCGAATACCAATCCGGAAGTATTGCTCGAGTGGGGCATAAGCAACTGGCACCGGACTCAATTACCCCGCCTGATACAAATACCGGCGCCGGCACTGTAGAATGAACATCATCCGCCCCATTGCCTAAATTGTCTGACTGACTCTAATAGAGCATTATCCCCGGGTCGGCAAGCAAACCAGATCGCTTATTGATACAGGTTGGCCATGAACAAGATTCTAATTGTTGAAGACGAAGATATTTTTCGCACTTCACTGAGAAGGCTGCTTGAACATCACCATTTCGAGACCCGTGAAGCAAAAAATATCGAAGACGCGCTCACTCGTTTTGAGCTCACTGACTTTGCAATGATTATCAGCGATCTGCGACTTCCCGGCGCACCGGGCACCGACCTGATTCAGTTGGCCGGCGCAGTGCCGGTATTGATCATGACCAGCTACGCCAGCCTAAAATGCGCTGTGGAAACCATGCGCATGGGCGCAGTCGATTACATCCCCAAGCCCTTCGATCATGCGGAGCTGTTGGAAGCTGTGACCCGCATCATGGACAAGCCACGTCCTGTCGGACAGCGCCATGCCCCCGACCTGTCAAATCGCGGCATGATCGGCTCAAGTCCCGCCATGAAAACCGTTTACAATATTATTCAAAAAGTGGCCCGAACCGATGCAACGGTTCTGATTCATGGGGAAACAGGCACCGGTAAAGAACTGGCTGCCAGCGCCATTCACAATGAGAGTCCCCGGGCAAAAAAACAACTCATCTGTGTTAACTGCGCCGCGATCCCGGAAACACTGATTGAAGCGGAATTGTTTGGTCATGAGAAAGGGGCATTTACCGGCGCCACTGAAGCACGCAAAGGTCTTGTCGCAGCTGCCGATGGCGGCACACTGTTCCTGGACGAAGTGGGTGAACTGCCACTGGAAGCCCAGGCAAGACTGTTGCGGGTCATACAGGAAAAAGAGGTCCGCGCCATCGGCTCGGTCAAGTCGCGCAAAGTGGATGTGCGTCTCGTCGCAGCGACCCACCGCAATCTGAAAAAACTCTGTGAACAGGGTCGCTTTCGCGAAGACCTGTTTTACCGGATCAACGTGGTTAACCTGAACCTGCCACCACTGCGGGAACGGGGCAAGGACATCCTCGAAATTGCAGATATGTTGCTGACCAAACAGGGTCAAAAGCTCGACAGGCATCATCTCAAGCTGGCACCGGATGCCATCCAGGCCATCACCATGTATAACTGGCCGGGCAATATCCGTGAACTGGAAAACTCCCTGGAACGGGCCAGTATTCTGTGTGATGAAAATCAGCAGATCAGCCATGACTTGCTGGGCATTGAACTGTCATTGGTAGAGATTGGAGATCAACCAAGCCGTCTCCGTTCGACTCCGGCAAACATCAAGCATATCGACACAGACCCCCCGGAGGGATTGTCGCTCGAGGATTATTTCACCCGCTTTGTACTGGAACACCAGGAAGCCATGAGCGAGACCGAGCTAGCCAGAAAACTGGGTATCAGTCGCAAATGTCTATGGGAACGACGCCAGAAGCTGGGTATTCCCCGTCAAAAAAACGATTAGCCAGCTGTTTCACCAGAACCAACTGTTACCTTATTAACCAGCCCGTCGTGTAGATAGGTAACAAAACTGATGAATTTATGTGCGACACGTCACAAAAAAATACGTAACACTTTGTTTATAAAGGCTTTAATTTTATGGCACGCTTCATGCTCATCTATAGACACAATAAAAACAGCAACTATTAAAAAAATAAACAATAAAAATAATACAGGATGGATTGCTAGGAGGTTGACAAGGGGGGTAGACCCATCGACCAATAGCCTATGGGATACAGGGGGAAGCTTGAATGCTTCCCCTTTTTTAATGTCCCCCAGAATTGATCTGATCCCAGATCAATATCAGCGTGACTGCCAACAGTCTTTTTGTCATACCCTGTGCTAGAATCGCCAGTTTACGGGTCTACGCCACCACAACATGCTAAAAAAGCTTTCCAAATATTTCAGGAGACACGCTCTCCCAGTTATCAGCGAACCCCATATTGTCCGCTCCGGAGGGCACCCGCTCTCCGCCAGGCAGATTACCAGTGGTGCGAGAAAGGTTGTCGAACAATTGGTCAGCGATGGCTTTCAGGCCTACCTGGTCGGTGGTTGTGTCCGCGACCTGATGCTGGGATTGAGTCCCAAGGATTTCGACGTAGCCACCGATGCCACACCGGAGCAGGTCAACAAACTGTTCAGGCGAGCCCGTATTGTCGGCCGCCGCTTCCAGATTGTGCATGTCCGCATGGGTGCTGAAATTATCGAGGTAACCACCTTTCGGGCCCATCACACAGAACAGGGCTCAAACACCCGGGATGAATCACACCGATCCGCCAAGGGTCTGCTGCTGAGAGACAACCTCTTCGGCTCTATCAACGAAGATGCCAGTCGTCGTGATTTCACCATGAACGCCCTCTATTACCACCCGCAGGATAATAGCGTCTATGACTATGCCAATGGCCTGGAAGACATAGAGCGGCGCGTGATCAGAATCATCGGCGACCCCGAGGTACGCTACCGGGAAGATCCGGTCAGGATGCTGCGAGCCATTCGCTTTGCCGGAAAACTCGGCTTCAGTATTGAGGAAAAAAGTGCCGTCGCCATCAATAAAATGGCGCATCTACTCGCAGATATTCCACCGGCTCGGCTGTTTGATGAAGTCCTCAAGCTACTGATGCACGGTCAGGCCCTGGTCACTTTCCGACTACTCCGGGAATATGATCTGTTTCGTCTGCTGTTTCCCGCCACCGAAGACGCCCTGGATGAAGACCCCGGCTGGTACCTTGAGTTTATCGAGCAGGCCTTGACCAATACCGACAAACGCATTCGCTCGGGCAAACGGGTGACACCGGCGTTTCTGTTTGCCGCACTGCTCTGGCCGGCGGCCAAACAGGCCAACAAAAAATTTGAGCGCTCCAACATCTCTCCGGTTTACGCCTTGCAACAGGCCACGGCAGACGTACTGCACAGAGCCTGTCAGCGGGTAGCCATTCCGCGCCGCTTCAGTATGCCAATGCGAGAGATCTGGGAGATGCAATTGCGCCTCCCCCGCCGTAATGGCAACCAGGCCTTCCGTCTGATGGAAAATAAACGTTTTCGCGCCGGTTATGACTTCCTGTTATTGCGGGAAGATGCCGGCGAACTGGAACCCGGCTTGGGAACCTGGTGGACCCGCTTTCAGGAAATGGACGAAGATCAACGACTCAAGATGGTCAGCACTCTGGCAGAGCCGACACCCACCAAAAAACGTCGTCGGCGGCGGCCCCGCCGGTCACCGGCCACAACCCCGCCAGACCATGACTGAAATCACCTATATCGGGCTGGGCAGCAACCTCGACCAACCACTGCAACAACTCCGGGATGCGGTTATCGAACTGGCATCTCTACCAGACACCAACCTGATAACAACATCCAGCTGGTACCAGAGCCCGCCAATGGGGCCACAGGACCAGCCAGACTTCATCAATGGCGTCGCCAAGCTTCAGACATCACTGTCCCCTCGAAAACTGCTTGAGGCGTTACAAGCCATCGAACAGGCACACCTGCGCAAAAAGGACAGACACTGGGGTCCGCGTACCCTCGATCTGGACATTTTGCTGTATGGCGGACAGATTATTGACAACACCGACCTGCAGATTCCCCACCCCGGCCTCCACCTCAGAAACTTTGTCTTGCTGCCATTGGCGGAGATCACGGAACAGCTGATTTTTCCCGATGGAACGCCACTGGTTTTACACTTGGAAAACTGCCCATCTGACGGTATCGTTCGCCTCTCGTCTGGAGATCCCTGTGGAACAACTGACTAACGATCTGAAGCCTGGGCAGGCACACCAGAAACTACCGGGATTTATTGCGGTAGAAGGGCCGATTGGCGTGGGGAAAACCACGCTGGCCAAGCGACTGGCAGGCAGTTTTAACTATGACACACTGCTGGAAGAACCCGAGCAAAACCCCTTCCTCGAACGCTTTTACGAAGATCGACGCTCGGGTGCGCTTCCGGCACAACTGTTTTTCCTGTTCCACCGTGCCCGGCAAATTCAGGAAATGCGACAAGGCGATATCTTTCAGCAGGTCCGGGTGGCAGATTTTCTAATCGACAAAGACCAACTGTTCGCCCAAATCACGCTAGACGATGATGAATTAAAACTGTATCAGACGGTGTACCAGCAGCTCACCATCGATGCCCCCACACCGGATCTGGTCATTTATCTTCAGGCGCCTACAGAGGTACTGCTGGATCGGGTTCAGCGCCGCGGTACCGAAGCAGAGAAATCCATAGACGCCGCCTATCTCCATCAGCTCAACGATGCCTACACCCGTTTTTTTTACTATTACGATGAAGCCCCGCTGTTGATTGTCAACGCAGCAGACATCGATCTCGCCAATAATGAGCTGGACTACCAAAACCTGCTGGCCTATTTGCTGAATATCAAGACCGGACGCCACTACTACAATCCACAAGCCCACTTGTGACAGGACCATCGCCCATGAAAACGGTCACCATCAACACCCTCTACAAACTCAAGCAGCAGGGTGAGAAATTCCCGGTNATCACCGCTTATGACGCCGCCTTNTCGCGACTGATAGAACAGGTGGGTATTGAAGTTGTGCTGGTAGGCGACTCACTGGGCAACGTTATACAGGGACAGGACAGCACGCTTCCCGTCACCATGGAGCATATGGCCTATCACGTCAGTGCTGTGCGACGGGGNAACAGTAAATCCCTGATTGTNGCGGACCTGCCNTTTATGGCCTACGCGACNGAACAACAGGCNATGGACAATGCCGCACGGATCATGCAGGCCGGCGCCCACGTGGTAAAACTGGAGGGCGGGGCCTGGCTGGCAAGGACAGTCGCCATGCTGACCGAGAGGGGCATCCCGGTATGCGGCCACCTCGGCCTTACGCCCCAGTCCGTCAACAAACTCGGTGGCTATCGCGTTCAGGGCAGNGACGAANCNGCNGCCGANCAGATGATNANNGANGCCATAGANNCTGGAAAAAGCCGGNATCGACTTACTGGTGCTGGAGTGNGTGCCCGCCACCCTGGCAAAAACCATTACCGAGGCACTGGCCGCNCCAGTGATCGGGATCGGTGCAGGNGCAGATACGGACGCCCAGGTGTTAGTNCTCTACGACATGCTCGGCCTGTCACCCCATCANCCCAGTTTCGCCAAAAATTTTCTCGCAGAAACCGGCNATGTGACAGCNGCACTGAACGCCTACGCCGAGGCTGTGCGCNCGGGTCTTTTTCCACAAAGNGGGCAGAGNTTCTAGTTGTTTTCAGCCGTGCAGCCAAAATAGCGCGCAGCCGCACCGTCCTGCCAGACCGGATATTTTTCCATAACAGAGGTAAACAGANGGGATTCGAGCCAGTAGTTTAACCAATGCCGCAATCTGGGATAGGGCGCGCTGGAAAACCAGTCCGGATCCACCAGGGAAAACTGCCGCACAAACGGAAAAATGGCTACATCGGCAAAGCCCGGTTGATGACCGAGCAAGAACGNCTGCTGCTGCAAACGGACCTCCAGGGNCTGCAAAAAAGCCTCTCCTTCGGCACGATAATGCGCAGAGGCTTGCTCAGGGTAACGGTCTGNATACTTATAATGGTCCAGATGAGTTTTGAAAGACCCGTCATTCTCTGCAATCAGCCGGGAGGCTTCCCGGCTTACAGCTGGATTTATCCAATTGTCCGGATCGTGAACAGCCAGAGCCCAGCACATCACATCACAGCTTTCATCCAGCACACGGCCGTCGGGCAGCACCAACACGGGTACCGTGCCTTTCGGCGAGACCGCCAACATGCTNGGTGGCTTGTTCTTCAATAAAATTTCCCGCAATTCCACGGGGACACCGGCATAGCAAATGGCCATGCGGGCCCGGATGGCATAGGGACAGCGGCGAAAGGAATACAATACAGGCAACATCAGAACCTACCCGGTAAAAAATAAGCGAAGTTAGCGTAGCAAACTTTCCACACCATCCACCAGCAGGCTTTATACTGGCCGCCCGGCCATAAAAACAGGAGTTCAGGCAAATATGAAACCGCTACTACCCGGGGTCGAAATAGATCCCGCATCACCGGCAAACGCCGCTGTCATATGGCTACACGGACTGGGGGCCAACGGCCACGATTTTGAACCTGTGGTGCCGGAGTTACATCTTCCAGAGTCTTTGCCAGTTCGCTTTATCTTTCCGCACGCGCCACAAATTCCGGTGACTATCAATAGCGGCTATATCATGCCAGCCTGGTACGACATTCTGGAGATGGAGCTGGATCGCAAGGTGGACCTGGCTCAACTGCNACANTCNGCNCTCCAGATCCANCAGCTNATTGACCGGGAAATNGAACGGGGGATCGACAGCCGGCGAATTGTCATTGCCGGATTCTCCCAGGGCGGAGCCGTCGGCTTCGAAGCGGCCCTCAGCTACCCCAAACCGCTGGCGGGCTTACTGGCTTTNTCCACCTATTTTGCCACCGCCGATTCAATCGACATTCATCCCGCCAATCGANAACTCCCCGTGCAGATACTCCATGGCACCAGCGACGATGTGGTGCCGGAACAGCTGGGCCGGAAAAGTGTCACCTTTTTGCGCGACCAGGGCTTTACACCCGGCTACCAGACCTTCCCCATGGGACACTCCGTGTGCCTGGAGGAGATTGAAANCATCTCCCTTTGGCTGCAACAGGTGCTGGACTGATCCCAGGCCATTTCAGTGGTCCTGGNTTATTTCAGTCCCAGTCGATACGCCAANTTGTGCAGGTTGCTGGCATCCACATTCAACATCCTCGCCGCTGACGCCCAATTACCGTCGCTGGCGGTCANGGCCTGTTGAATCGCGTGCCGCTGGCTGCTTTCCACCACTTCACGCATCGGCATAACCGTCTGCAGTTCGGCGTGACCAATNTCAGCGGACGCTGACCCCATGCCAGTCATGGGGCGGACCATCTCCTGGCTGTCAACTCCCTCATCCAAATCCAGCAATTCTGCCCCCAGGGAGATGATTTCNGTTCGTGTCGCGCCTCGACTGACAGCCTTGAGCACCGCACGACTGATAACATGCTCCAACTCCCGCACATTACCCGGCCAGGGGTATCGGCACAGGGCCGTCTCGGCATCGGGGGGCAGCCGTAGACTGCGCAGGCCNAGCCGAGCCCGGTTCAGCTCCAGAAAGCGACCGGCCAACAGTAACACGTCGTTGCCGCGCTCNCGCAAAGGCGGGATCGGCACCGGGTAGACAGACAAGCGATGATANAGATCGGCACGAAAATCGCCGTCGCGCACACTATCATGCAGGTTGCGGTTGGTGGCAGCGATCACGCGCACATTGACCCGTCGTGGCCGGTCCGAACCAAGCCGTTGAATCTCACCATTCTGCAAGGCCCGCAACAATTTCGCCTGCACCGACAGCGGCAGCTCACCCACCTCATCGAGAAATAAAGTGCCGCCATCCGCCGCCTCAAAACGCCCTGGACGCTCGCTGATTGCCCCGGAAAAGGCGCCTTTTACATGGCCGAACAGCTCGCTCTCCGCCANGGATTCCGGTAGAGCAGCACAGTTGACATGCACCATAGGCCGGTCCGCACGACGAGACAATACGTGCACCCGGCGGGCGAACAACTCTTTGCCCACCCCCGTTTCACCCAACAGCAGCACCGGTAGCTCGGAATCTGCCACCACCGTCAATTCATGCAGCAGGGCCTGCAATGCCTCGCTTTGACCAACAATCTCCTCTTCCACCTCAACCACCGATACCCCGTTCCCGGAATGGGGCTCCCGCACCAGGNGCAGACCCTGNAATTCCTGCTCCAGCCGGGTGACACGGATGGCGGCCTCCGCCAGTAGGCCGAAGTGTTTCAGAGTCTGCGTGGCTTCACCGCTGAAGGCCCCGGCCTCCAGGGCATCCAGGGTTAAAACNCCCCACTGAATCCCCTCCACATAGAGACTGATACCCATGCAGTCGTGCACCGGCAGGGGTTCACCTACCTGACTGTCGAGCAAGCCGTCATAGGGGTCTGGCAGCTCACTACCAGGCTCGAAGCGGGTTGGATCACGACGCGAGAGGATGGCCGCCAGCCTGGGATGCTGAGCCACCACAAAGCGCCTGCCAAGTGTCTCATGCACAAGGCCATCCACCGCCACTGGGCGCAGCCGGTTTTCCTCAAGGCGTAACACCGCCACCGCCCCACATTGAAATTGCTCGCGGAGCACAGACACCAGCCGCTGCAAACGTACCGCCGACGGCAGGTTGACCACCAGGTCCGACAACAACATCAAATCGATCATGGTTTTATAAACCCTATTNTGGTTATTTATNACCATATCAAATAATGGTTATAACCACCANAATATATTTAATATATTGAAATATAATAATAATTTTTTTGGCATAGCTTGTGCTCTATCTCTTGTGACAAATCATAAACCTTGAGAGAGAGCGAGCATCATGAACATTCTCGAACAACCGCTGGGCACTCTGGCCCGAACCATTCCCGGTGCCACCCGCCTTTTTTATCAGAATCGTCTGGACTTCTGCTGTGGTGGGCACGAAAGCCTGCAGGACGCCGCCATTTGTCGCGGCCTGAACCCGAAGACGATCGCCGCACAACTCAATGTCCTGCAGCAAACAAAAAATACGGATCAGGCTGCACACCAGGCGACCCCCGAAACACTGATCCCNCACATTCTGGAGCGCTACCATGAGCGTCACCGGGAGCAGTTGCCNGAACTGGTACGGCTGGCCGCACGGGTAGAGCTGGTTCACCGTGAGCACCCGGACNGTCCCAAAGGATTATCCAGCCTACTGATGGCCATGCATCAAGAACTGGAGAGCCATATGCTCAAGGAAGAAAACGTGTTGTTCCCGATGCTTTTGCGTCACCTGTTCGACCATGCCATCAACCCCATTGCCATGATGCGCTTTGAGCACGACCAGCACGGTCAGTCGGTGAAACAAATGGAACAGCTGACCAAAAACCTGACCCTGCCCGATGATGCTTGTGACACCTGGCAGGCGCTCTACTGGCAACTNGACTGGTTCCGCGCCGACCTTATGGAGCACATCCACCTGGAAAACAACCTGCTGTTTGAGTGCGTCGANGCACAGGGAGCCAACGGTCATGGGTAAATACAACAAATTGTGGTGGACACTGATCGCTGTCCTGGCTGCCACCTTTGCCCTGTTGGGCTATTTCGGGGTGGAGGTATATCGCAAGGCACCACCCATACCGGACAGGGTGGTGAGCATAAGTGGTCAACAGATCATGACCAGGGAAAGTATTCTCGATGGCCAGACGGCCTGGCAGTCAGTAGGCGGCATGCAGCTCGGTTCCATTTGGGGTCACGGCGCCTATCAGGCACCGGACTGGACCGCCGACTGGCTTCACCGCGAACTACTTGCCTGGCTGGAACTGGCCGCTCAAGAGGAATTTGATCTCAACTATGGGGCACTGACCGGCCGCGATCAAAATGCGCTGCAGTATGAATTGAAACAGGCCTATCGAACCAATACCTACAACCCCGAAACGGACGAACTGGTGGTATCCGAACGGCGCGCCAGGGCCATGGCTCAGACGGCGGATTACTACAATGATCTGTTCGGAGGGGAACCGACACTGCAATCCACTCGGGAAAGTTACGCCATGAAGGAGGTGACACTACCCAGTGGTGAGCGGCGCGCGCAGCTCACCGACTTTTTCTTCTGGACCGCATGGGCGGCAGCGACCGAGCGCTACTCCGGCGAAGCCACCTACACCAACAACTGGCCACATGAACCGTTGATTGGCAACAAGCCCACGGCGGAGAACATTGTCTGGTCTATCGCAAGCGTGGTGTTTCTCATCGCTGGTGTGGGCGGTTTAATCTGGGGCTGGGCCTTTCTGAGCAAGAAAGACGAAGAGGATCCGGTCTCGCCAAAAAATGACCCAATTACCACCTTTCCGCTAACCCCTTCCCAGAAAGCGTTGGGCAAGTATCTGATTGCCGTGGTCGGACTGTTCACCCTGCAGGTGTTTCTCGGCGGCTTTGTCGCCCATTACACCGTCGAAGGCCAGGGGTTTTACGGCCTCAACACGTCCGAATGGCTCCCCTACAGCCTGGTTCGCACCTGGCATATTCAGTCGGCGATGTTCTGGATTGCCACGGGCTTCCTTGCTGCGGGCTTGTTCCTGGCACCGATTATCAATGGTGGCAAGGATCCAAAATATCAAAAGTTAGGCGTAGATATTCTTTTCTGGGCCTTGATTGCGGTGGTAGCCGGTTCCTTTACCGGCAACTTCTTCGCGATTAATCAGATCATGCCCGCCGAGTGGAGCTTCTGGCTGGGACACCAGGGCTACGAATACGTTGATCTCGGGCGCTTCTGGCAGATTCTGAAAGTGGCAGGCATTGCCTTCTGGCTCATGCTGATGATGCGCGGCATTGTGCCGGCCCTCAAGCAGGGTGGCGACAAAAGCCTACTGGTGTTGCTCACAGCATCCGTAGTGGCTATCGGTCTGTTCTACAGTGCCGGCCTGCTCTATGGCGAGCGCACCCATATTTCCATTATGGAATACTGGCGCTGGTGGGTGGTACATCTTTGGGTAGAGGGCTTCTTTGAGGTATTTGCCACCACTGCGCTGGCCTTTATTTTCTGCAGCATGGGACTGGTGTCACGCACCATGGCGACAACGGCATCCCTGGCCTCCGCGTCCCTGTTTTTACTCGGCGGCGTACCCGGCACCTTTCACCATTTGTATTTCTCGGGCACCACCACACCGGTTATGGCAGTAGGCGCCACCTTCAGTGCGCTGGAAGTAGTACCACTGGTCGTGTTGGGTTATGAGGCATGGGAGAGCTGGCGACTGAAATTCCGCGCCCCCTGGATGCAGGATATCAAGTGGCCCCTGCTGTTCTTTGTGGCTGTAGCATTCTGGAACATGCTGGGTGCTGGCGTGTTGGGTTTTATGATCAACCCGCCCATTTCGCTGTATTACGTGCAGGGACTGAACACCACACCAACCCACGCGCATGCGGCCCTGTTCGGAGTATACGGCTTCCTCGCACTGGGCTTCTGCCTGTTGATCCTGCGTTATATCCGCCCCGAAATGATTTTTAGTGAGCGACTGATGAAAACCGCCTTTTGGTGGATGAACGGCGGCCTGATGCTGATGCTGTTTACCAGCCTGCTACCGGTAGGAATCATTCAATTTATCGGCAGTGCCTCCGAGGGTCTTTGGTACGCCCGCAGCGAAGCCTTTCTACAGCAGCCCATACTGGTGACCTTGCGCTGGGTGCGCACCCTGGGTGACGTGGTATTCATTGTCGGTGCCCTGGCGGTGAGTTGGCAGGTAGTACGCGGCATCTGGCCCGCCTCTGGTTACCAAAGACAAAACATCTATGGCGAGGATATCGCCGTTTAACACACATCCCCCATCAACTAACAGGAGAAGCATCATGTTGAAATCGTTCAGAAAAATAGCCACCGCCGGGCTCATTGCACTGCTCATCACCCCCGCCATCCACTCGGCGGAGGTGATCGGCCACAGCAATGACAACACTGGCGGACAGGCTACCGGGGGCTCAATCCTGTTCCTGATCGGCGGCGCAGCCGGTGGCCCCGCCGGCGCACTTGTCGGCGCACTTGTGGGCACCTGGATCGGTGGTACAACCCAGCAACAGGCGGGCCTCAGTGGTGATCGCTATACAATCAAAACTGAACAGGGAGAAACCCATGCATTTCGCAGCCCTAACCGCGAATTTGAACTGGGCGATCAGGTAGACATCGTCGGCATTCGCCTGCAACCTGCGCCTTGATCATGGTTACCGGTGTGGGCGTTCTCTCACCGGTATCTTTCTCACTCCGCGGGACACATACCACTCTGCTATCATTAACTGCTCCGCCACGTTGTGAGGCCTGCATGGTAAAGTCGTCCCCCATCTATCCATTCCGCAAACCACCCGAACCGGGTGTACCCCAGCAGATTGCCGACGGCGTCTACTGGCTGCGCATGCCGCTGCCCTTCCGGCTCGACCACATCAATCTGTGGCTGCTTGAAGAAAGTGATGGCTGGACGATAGTCGATACCGGGCTGGCTACCGAGGACACCACCGAGCTGTGGTTAAAACTCTCGTCGATTGTGTCAGCAAAAAAACCGGTAAAACGCCTGATTGCCACCCACATGCACCCGGATCATATCGGACTTGCCGCCTGGCTATGCCGTCACAGCGGCGCCGAATTCTGGATGTCCCGCAGCGAGTATATGCATTGTCGGATCCTGCTGGCTGACAGCAACCGCGAAGCACCGGAAGAGGCAATCAGCTTCTATCGGGCCGCCGGTTTCAACGATGAACAACTGCGTTACTATCGCGCCAAATTTGGCTCTTTCGGGAGCATGGTTCGCGGGATGCCGGCCTCTTATCACCGACTGCAGCACGGCGACAGCTTCATCATCGGGGGACGTCGCTGGCAGCTGGTCATGGGCGAAGGACACTCCCCCGAGCACGCCTGCCTGCACTGCCCCGAACTGGACCTGTTTATCGCCGGCGACCAACTGCTGCCGACTATTTCCTCCAACGTCAGCGTCTGGCCCATGGAACCGGCCGGCAACCCGCTGCAGGCATGGATCGACAGCTGCCACGGGCTCAAGGCCTTGCTACCGGAAAAGACGCTGGTGTTGCCCTCCCACGGCCTGCCCTTCACCGGCGCTCAGCCGAGACTGCAGGCGCTGATCGACGGTCACGAACGGGACCTGGACAGGGTTGTGCAACATTGCGACGAGCCAAAACGGGTGATTGATTTATTTCCGCTGCTTTTCAAGGCACCGATCGGCAATTCGATGCTGGTTCTGGCCACGGGCGAAAGTTACGCCCATCTGCACTACCTGATGGCACGGGGGAAAATCGCCATGCAGACCGACAACACCGGAGTGAACTGGTATCAGCGCGCCTGAACCAGGGTCGGAATCAACGCCCGGTCGCCGCAGCGACGACTGCCATCTGCCGGTCGTGCCAACCACCCAGCAGCAACTGGGCACTTATCGCGCCGAGCAACGCGATAAACATATCCCACTGGGCATCCCAGACATCCCCCTGGGTGCCGAGGAACTCGACGGAACCGTCGCCACCCACCACCGCAGTCAACCACTCCAGCAATTCATAAAAGGCGCTGAACGCCAGACAGAAACAGGTAACCAGAAAGAACAGCCAATAGCGCCCCACCACAACCCGGTTGCGCCAGAGGATCTCCCTCGCCAGAATCGCGGGCACGAAGCCCTGGGCAAGGTGCCCAAAACGGTCATAGTGATTGCGGGTGAAATCAAACCAGTCTGCCACCACAAAACCCAACGGCACCCTGGCATAGGTATAGTGGGCACCCACCAATAAAATGACGGCGTGCAGAAAAATCAGGTAATAACTGAGCCGGGTCAACGGAAAGCTTCGCCGGGTGACGTACAGTACCGGCAAGGCCATCAGTACGGGGATCGCCTCAAGCCACCAGGTAGCGCGATCAAACGGCGCGATCCAGGACCAAACCAGCACGGCCAGCAGAACAGCGAGCAACCACAATAGTTCCCGGTTAGCGGCCATTATCCGCCCCAGCGGGGCAGCAGGTTTTGTTCAATTCCCAGATGATCGAGCAGCCTCGCCACCAGAAAATCCACCAGATCATCGATCGTCTGCGGGTTCTGATAAAAGCCCGGCATCGCCGGCATCACGGTAACCCCCAACCGCGCCAGTTTCAGCAGATTCTCGAGATGCAATTCTGACAGGGGCGTCTCTCTGGGCACCACAATCAGCTGCTGTTTTTCCTTGATCACCACATCTGCCGCGCGCTCGATCAGATTATTGCTGGCGCCACAGGCAATTGCAGAAATGGTGCCGCCACTGGCGGGACAGATCACCATGGAACGGGGTGCAGCAGAGCCAGACGCCACGGGCGAGAACCAGTCGCGGGACGTATTGACAAGAATCTGGTCTGGCTCCGCATCAAAGTTGAGGGTGAGAAAATCCTCCAGGGCCTCATCCCCGGGCAACGTCAGTTCTGTCTCGGTTTCCACTACAACCCGCGCTGCCTCGGATATCAGAAACTGGATCTGGCAGTTGGCCTGAACCAGGCACTCCAGCAGACGCAGGCCATACTGGGCACCGGATGCCCCGGTCATTGCCAAGGTTATCGAACGATCAAACTCGGCCATGGGCACGCTCCTCAAGTGCGGCCACCAGCTTGCTGTGCAAGCCACCAAAACCGCCATTACTCATAATCACCACATGGGTGCCGTCCACTGTCAGCTGCAAAATCCGCCCCACCAACTCATCAATCGTCCCGAGCACTTCAGCGGGAACCGGCCCGGCAGCCACCTCTTCCACCAGCGACCAACTCGCGCTATCCGGCTGAAACCAGAGCACCTGATCGGCATCGGCAGTGGCCACGGCAAGGTGACCGCGATGAATACCCAGCTTCATGGTATTGGAGCGCGGCTCAATGACCGCGAGAATTTTTTCGCTGTCCACCCGATGGCGCAAACCGGCCAGCGTTGTCGCTATGGCAGTGGGATGGTGGGCGAAATCATCGTAGACCGAGACACCATCAATGGTGGCCAGCCTTTCCATACGACGTTTGACGCCACTGAACTGGCATAGCGCCTCGCAGGACACCTCTGGCGTGACACCAACATGATGTGCGGCCGCGATGGCGGCCATGCCGTTGGCAATGTTGTGATCTCCAGTCTGCGTCCACTGGACAACCCCGCGCGGCTTACCCTGATAACTGATCCGAAAAACCGAACCGTCCTGTTCTGTGGCCTCCACATCCCAACTGTCGGGATCACCCAGCGGCTGGTATTCCGACCAGCATCCCATTGCCAATACCGCCTGCAGGGGGAGATCCCTGACCGGGGCGACAATCAGACCATGGCCGGGAATAGTGCGGACAAAATGGTGGAACTGGGTCTGGATGGCAGCCAGATTGGCAAAAATATCGGCGTGGTCAAATTCAAGGTTATTGAGAATGGCCGTACGCGGACGGTAGTGAACAAACTTGGAACGCTTGTCAAAGAATGCACTGTCGTATTCATCCGCTTCCACCACAAAGAACGCCGAATCGCCCAGGCGGGCAGAGACCCCGAAATTGTTCGGCACCCCGCCGATCAGAAACCCCGGCTGCATACCGGCATATTCCAGAATCCACGCCAACATGCTGGCGGTGGTGGTTTTACCGTGGGTACCCGCCACCGCCAGTACCCAGCGATCGCGGAGGCAATAATCCCCCAGCCACTGCGGACCGGATGTATAGGGAATACCGTTATCCAGCACATATTCCACGGCGGGGTTACCGCGAGACAGCGCATTGCCGATAACCACCAGATCCGGTACGGGATTAAGCTGCGCG
The DNA here is from genome assembly GCA_002707685.1 of Porticoccus sp. Classification (GTDB taxonomy): domain Bacteria; phylum Pseudomonadota; class Gammaproteobacteria; order Pseudomonadales; family Porticoccaceae; genus Porticoccus. The sequence goes on from PANQ01000003.1 coordinate 112,991, forward strand.
GGGTCGTAGCCTTCCGTCAGGGTAATACCGGCATTTTCCAGCTGGGTGCTCATCGGTGGGTAGACGTTACTGTCGCAACCGGACACCTCATGCCCCATGGCTTTGGCCAGCTGCGCGAGTGAGCCCATAAAGGTGCCGCAAATACCTAGAATATGAATATGCATACTGTCTCGTCAGCCTGTCTCTGTTGTAGCACTCCGGCACAAGAATCGACCGGCACACTCACAGTCGGATCCAATTACCCTGCAAGTCTAGTCGGTGCCGGTGCTGCAACGCCACCATAAAAAATGAAATCCCCAACGCTTTCCAGTATGATTCGCCGCTGCTGAAAATTGCGGTCCAACGGGGGAACCCATGCCGAAAAAGAATGCCTTCTATGCACAATCCGGCGGTGTTACAGCGGTCATTAATGCCAGCGCCTGCGGTGTCATTGAAACCGCTCGTCGACACAGCGATAAGATCGGCAAGGTCTACGCGGGCCATAATGGTATTATCGGTGCCCTGCGGGAGGACATGATTGACACCAGCAGGGAATCGGATGAAGCCATTGCGGCCCTGCGCCATACCCCTTCCGGTGCGTTCGGCTCTTGCCGGTACAAGCTGAAGAGCCTGGAAGAAAACCGCGTTGAGTACGAGCGGCTGATCCAGGTATTCAAGGCTCACAATATCGGCTACTTTTTCTACAATGGCGGTGGCGACTCTGCCGACACCTGCCTAAAAGTCTCCCAGCTCTCGGAAAAAATGGGTTATCCAATACAGGCCATCCATATCCCGAAAACCGTGGATAACGACCTGCCCTTCACAGACAATTGTCCGGGCTTTGGCTCCGTTGCAAAATACGTGGCAATTTCTACCAAAGAAGCAAGCCTCGATGTCGCAGCAATGTGCGAGTCCTCCACCAAAGTCTTCATCCTGGAAGTAATGGGACGCCATGCCGGATGGATTGCCGCTGCCAGTGCCATGGCAGCGGAACAGGCCGGCGACCCGCCCCATATTATTCTGTTCCCCGAGATCCCCTTCGCTCAGGAGGAGTTCATTGCCAAAGTCGAACAGACTGTGCAGCAACGGGGCTACTGTGTCATCGTCGCCTCGGAGGGAGTCCAGTACTCCGACGGCACCATGATTGCCGGATCCGTCACCACCGATGCATTCGGGCATCAGCAGTTGGGCGGACTGGCCCCCACCCTGGCGAGCATGATCAAGCATGAGCTTGGCTATAAATACCACTGGGCGGTGGCCGACTATCTCCAGCGCTCGGCACGACATATCGCTTCCGCCACGGATGTAGAGCAGGCTTATGCGGTCGGCCAGGCCGCGGTGGAATACGCGTTGGCCGGCAAAAACTCTGTGATGGTCACCATTGAACGGCTGGCTGGAGATAATTACAGCTGGCGACTGGGGGAGGTCGGGCTGGACAAGGTGGCCAATATTGAAAAGAAGATGCCCAGTGATTTTATTTCACGGGACGGTTTCGGCATCACCCAACTGGCAAGGACCTATCTTGCACCACTGATTGAAGGCGAGGACTACCCACCCTATCTCAACGGTGTGCCGAACTATGCCAGACTCGCCAAACTGCCCGTGAAGAAAAAGCTCAACACGCCCTTTGATATTTGATTAAATGAGCTCCTGTTCACATTATCTGATCTCATGACTCATTAAAGAGGGAGCTCTCATGATCACCTTTTGCCCACTACTCCGCTGCTTTGCTTTTCGCATGCACACTCGCATTGGGTGTCACTACAGCGTCAGCTGGCCAGAAGCCCTGCATTGCCATTGCTCCCCCCCAGGCCCAACTGGGACAGGGCGCCAGCGGGCAGGACGTATCCAGTCCGGTACAAAACATGCTGATTTCCTACCTCAGCGGCCCAATGCTTGAGGTGGTCGCCCTGCAGTCCCGGCTGCCAGCCCAGCTCGAAGCTGAGGCCAAGCAGTCCGGATGCGATTACATACTGACCGCCGACGTGGACTATCAAAAAAAGAAGAGCTGGGGCAAGGCGCTTTCCATCGGGGCCGGCGTGATCTCCTCGGCACTGCCCTACGCCGGTGTGGGTGGAAGCATGGGTAGTTTTGTCGCCGCCACCACCGCGGCCAACGTGGCCAATACTGCCGCCAGCGTACAAATGCAACAGGAATCCATGGAAAAGCTGACGGCGGCTCAGGGGACCATCCGCAAAGGGGATTCCATTGCGCTTAACTACAAATTGAAGAGCATCACTAACGGCAAGCAAGTGGCTGGGAATGACTTTAACACCAAGGCTGAACAGGACGGCCAGGACCTGCTGATCCCGATGATCGAACAGACCGCCACCGAAGTATTCAACAAGGTCACCCAATAAGAGCCACCCAATAACAAACCATGGAGGCTTGTCGACCTTTTACCGGAAGACGCAATGGCGCTGCCACCGCAAAGGAACAGCGCTGTTTTCTACCCTCCACTTTACCCTTCCAGCATAAAAGTCACCGGGCCGTCATTGCACAGGCTCACTTGCATATTGGCGCCAAAAACTCCCGAGGCCACATCCGGATGGAGCTGCTCTGCCCTGCTTATGAAATAATCGTAAAGTGCCTCTGCCCGCTCTGGCGGCGCGGCATTGCTGAACCCTGGCCGCAACCCCTTGCCGGTATCGGCGGCCAGTGTGAACTGGGAAACGACCATCAAGCCACCACCCATCTGCTGAAGGTTGAGGTTCATCCTGCCCCCATCATCGGGAAAGATGCGGTAGTTGAGCACCTTGTGAAGTAATCGGGCGGCAGCGCCCTCACTATCGCCGGCCTGAACGCCCAGCAACAGCAGGATACCCGGACCAATTTCACCCATCCTGTCACCGTTGACCTCGACAGTGGCATAACTGACGCGCTGTATCAGTCCTAACATGATGCCCTCCCTTACAGAACCTGGTTTGCTGGCGAGCCCGCCAGATAAGATCGCAAATTATCTGCTGCCAACGTGACCAAACGCTGCCTTGCCTCACGAGCCACCCATGCACTGTGGGGTGTAACAATCAGATGGGGCAGATCGGGATTGAGCAGCGGATTGCCATCGACAGGGGGCTCTTCGGTAAGCACATCCACCCCCGCACCGGCAATCTCCCCAGCTTCCAACGCATCCGCCAGCGCCTGTTCTTCCACCAGACCACCTCTGGCACAGTTAATCAACAATGCCGACCGCTTCATCATGGTCAGCTCGCGCCGACCAATCAGGTGGCGGGTTTCCGCTGTAAGCGGGCAATGCAGACTGACCACATCGGCTTCGCGAAGCAATCTGTCCAGCGGCATGCGTGTGTCATCGCCGCTCTGCCGCCATGGCAAGGAGGCGATGCCCACCCGCATGGAAAATGCCCGGCCAATTTCGGCTACCCCCTGACCCAGTCGCCCGTATCCGATAATACCGAGGGTCTTTCCCGCCAGCTCTGAGACCGGGTAGTCCAGCAGACAAAAGGTAGAACTGTTGGCCCAACGCCCATCCAGTGCGGCAATATTGTAATCAGCCAGACGAGTTGTCAGCGCCAGAATCATGGCCCAGGTGTGCTGAACCACCGAACCGGTACCATAGCCAGTCACATTGGTGACCACCACACCACTCGCCCTCGCAGCACTGATGTCCACCACATTGGTGCCGGTGGCCAGCACACCGATATAACGCAGCTCGGGAGTCAGGTCCGCCGGCCCGATCAAGACCTTATTGGTCAGCACCACGTCGGCGCCGGCGATGCGTTCGACGAGCTCTGCCGGCTCGGTATTGCCGTAGACTGCCCACGACAATGGCAGATCCGTAATCGGTCGCAAATCCACATCCTCTGATCCAAGGCTGTCGGCGTCGAGAATTACCCCTTTCATATTCGCTGCCCGAAAGTTATCTTGCCATCCAACGTCATGACACTGGAGTGTACCCGATGTCCCCGAAACCGCGCATCGTCATCACCTATTGTTCGCGCTGCCAGTGGCTGCTGCGCTCAGCCTGGCTGGCGCAGGAGCTGCTGACCACTTTTGCCGATGATCTTGCAGAAGTTGCCCTGAGACCGGCAGACATCAGCGGCACCTTCGAAATTTTTCTCAATGAGCAGTCGCTCTGGGAACGCACTCGGGACGGCGGTTTCCCGGAGGCAAAAATACTCAAGCAACGGGTGCGCAATCTGATTGACCCCGATCGCTCGCTGGGCCATAACGACCGGTAAATACTTCAGCAACGACTGACGTGCGGCACGCCAGTTTCTTCTGGCATAATGTGCCGCTTGTGCCTACCCACCAGAAGAATAAGGAACACCCATGTCAGCAAGGTTACTGAGCATTTACCAATCCATCGTTCTTCGACATCCTCTGGCTGTCTTGATAGCGGTACTGTTGTTGGCAGTGGGCATGGCTTTCGGATTGCCGAACTTCAAGTTGGACGCCTCTGCTGACTCCTTAACGCTGGAACACGACACAGACCTGGATTACTACCGAAAAACACTGCAACACTATGGTAGCAGTGACTTTCTGGTGGTCACCTATACCCCCAAAGAGGGGGATCTTTTTGATGATGCATCGCTGGCAACGCTGGCGGAAATTCGCGATGAACTGAAGCANATNGAGGGCGTCGCCAATGTTACCTNCATGCTCGACGTNCCCCTGCTCTACAGCCCCAAGGTCAAGATATCNCAACTCAAGGATGAGCCTCGCACGCTCNTGGACGAAGACACCAACCGAGATATGGCCCGCAAGGAGTTTCTCGAAAGTCCCATCTATCGCAATCTGATTCTCAGCCCGGATGGTCAAACTACGGCGCTGCTGGCCACCATGGAGCTGGACCGGAAATACCTCGACCTGGTTCGCAAACGGGACTCCCTGCGGCTGAAACGGGATACCGAAGGCCTGACACCAGAAGAAGAAATCGAGCTGGAACAGGTGAGCGAAGAATTCCTCAACTACCGCACCGAGCGCGCTGCCATTGAGCACCAAAGGGTGGATGAGGTGCGTGAGAAAATGGCGGCCTTCGAGGACCGCGCAGAACTGTTCCTCGGTGGACCCAGTATGATTACCGCCGACATGATTGACTTTATCAAAAGCGATCTGCGAATTTTTGGCACCGGTATTGTGCTGTTTATTATCCTGACCCTGGCCATCATTTTCCGGCAAATTCGCTGGGTCGTTCTGCCACTGCTGACCTGTCTGCTCTCGGTGGAAATCATGCTCGGTTACCTGAGCTGGATTGACTGGCGATTGACTGTGATCTCTTCTAACTTTGTGGCGCTACTGCTGATCATCACTCTGGCGCTGACCATTCATCTGATTGTTCGCTACCGCGAAATCCTGGCCGAATCTCCTGATCGCAACCAACTGGAACTGGTCAGTGAAACCGTCAATTACATGGCCCGCCCCTGCCTGTACACCGTGCTCACCACCGTGGTGGCCTTTGTTTCCCTTGTGGTCAGTGACATCCGACCAGTAATCGATTTTGGCTGGATGATGACCATGGGTATTACCCTGGCACTGGTGCTGGCATTTCTGGTGATTCCCGCCGGCATGATGCTGCTCGGCAAGGGCCATAACAACGACAGTGGTGACAACTCGGCGGCCTATACCCTGTATTTTTCACGGTTTACCGAAAATCACGGCGGACTGGTTCTGGGCCTGGCCTTGCTGGCCGCCGTAATCAGCGGCTGGGGCATCTCCCAGTTGCAGGTGGAAAACCGGTTTATAGACTATTTCCGCTCTGACACCGAAATTCATCAGGGGCTCTCCGTTATCGATGAAAAACTGGGAGGCACCACGCCACTGGATATCATTCTGGATGCACCCGACACGGCCACGTCACACGCTGGCGGCGACAATAGTGCCGACGCGGGCGGAGAAGATCCGTTTGCTGCGGAAGATCCATTTGCAGCAGAGGACCCCTTTGCTGCAGAAGACCCCTTTGCCGACGATGGCAGTACCGGAAAGGAGGCTTCGACCAACAGCTACTGGTTCACAGGGGTCGGTATTCAGAAGCTGAACCAGATGCATGATTACCTGGAGTCACTTCCTGAAGTGGGCAAAGTCAATTCGCTGGCAATGATCACCGACGTCGCCGAAGACCTGATGGGCCACCGCCTGAACGATCTGGAACTGGCCTTTCTCCGCAACAGCCTGTCCCGGGACAATGCCGCTTTTCTGGTTGACCCCTACATTGACGACGAACTGAATCAGGCCCGCATTACGCTGCGCATCCGGGAAACTGGTGGCGAGTTGAAACGACCGGAACTACTGAAAAATATTCGCCAGTTTGCCGTGAATGAGTTGGGATTGCAGGAGGATCAGGTGCATCTGACCAGCCTGTTGGTACTCTACAACAATATGCTGCAAAGCCTGTTCCGCTCCCAGATTTTGACCCTGGGGGCCGTTTTTATCGGCATCATGGCGATGTTTCTTGTGCTGTTCCGCTCACTGTCGATTTCCCTNATTGCNATCNTGCCGAACATGCTTGCCGCNACNGTNGTACTNGGCGGCATGGGGCTTGCCAGAATNCCCCTGGACATGATGACCATTACNATCGCGGCCATCACNGTGGGTATNGGTGTGGANCANGCNATTCACTACATCACCCGTTTCCGGCGGGAATTTGNNGTGGATCGCGACTACATCGCCACCATGCACCGGGCTCATGCCAGCATAGGGCGGGCACTGTTTTACACGGCCATCACCATTATCATTGGCTTCTCCATTCTGGCGCTGTCGAACTTTATCCCCTCCGTCTACTTCGGCCTGCTCACCGGTTTGGCAATGCTGGCGGCGCTGCTCGGCTCCATGACCCTGCTGCCAAAACTGATTCTGATCTTCAAGCCGTTCGGCAAGTAACAGGGGCCCTTTAAAAACCGCAACAGCTCATGGCCTGTTGCGGTTTTTGATCCTATCGACAGGTTCCCTGCTACACTTTTTACAAAACAACCTATAAGTACAAACCTGCCGGAGAGCCTTCCAACTATGTCATTTCAACCCTGGGAACTGGTGGCCGGGCTGGGTATTTTCCTTTACGGAATGATGGTTCTTGAACAGGCGTTACGCACACTCGGCACCCGCGCCTTCCGTCACATACTGAGGGATTACACCAATACGCCGGTACGCGGCGTCATGATGGGTGTGATCAGCACCGCCTGTCTGCAGAGCAGCTCCATGGTCGGCCTTATCGTGCTGGCCTTTGTGGGGGCGGGCATCCTCACCATGGCCAGCGCCCTGGGGATCATTTTCGGCGCTAGCCTGGGCACCACCTTCACCGGATGGATTGTCGCCACCATCGGTTTCAAACTCAGTCTCACACAATATGCCATGCCGCTACTGGCCGTGGGGACACTCGGCACCGTCTTTATCAGCTCGGAACATCGGCGCCACAGTCAAGCCAGATTACTGCTCGGACTGGGACTGCTGCTGATGGGGCTCGATTTTATGAAAACCAATATGGGGACATTGGCCGAGCAGAGTATTCCTGGAGTATTTGCCGATTACCCGATTCTGCTCTACGCGCTGGGCGGCCTGTTATTTACGGCATTGGTACAGTCCAGTTCAGCCACCATGATGATTGTGCTGAGCGCCATCAATGCCGGGGTGATGCCGCTCACCACCGCGGCAGCCATCATGGCAGGCGCAAATCTGGGCACCACCGTCACGGTCGTTCTCGGCAGCTTGAAGGGCTCGCCGGACAAACACCGGGTGGCGCTGGCCCACTTTATCTTCCACCTGCTGTCCACCCTGATCGGGCTGGTATTTTTGTACCCGATCCTGCAGCTGATTAGCGATATCCTCACGGTACAGGACCCAATGTACGCGGTGGTGCTGTACCACTCGCTATTCAACCTGTTTACGATTCTTCTGTTTTTGCCTTTTATCTCACCGTTCGCCCGCTGGCTGCAAAACCGCTTTGCCGACGAGGATGGCAGTGGCTGTCAATTCATCACCAAGGTTCCAGCCAGCGTCAGCGATGCCGCCAGTGAAGCCATTCACCAGGAAGTGATCCGGCTGTTTTACCGGGTCATCCTCCTCAATCTTCGGGTGCTGAAAATACGCCCGCAAGAACTGCTACAGGAATACGAGGGCTATCGGGTATATCGTGAAATCAGTCTCAAAAACCCCAGCTACGATGACCAGTACGCGGATATCAAACACACCGAGCAGCAAATCCTGCACTATGCCAACAGAGTCTTGCAGGAAAAGGCCAGTAGCGATGAAGCACAGATTGTTTCCGGGCTGCTGCACGCGGCCAGGGACATGGTCTTCAGTGCCAAAAGCTTCAAGGATATACGCCTCAACATCGTGGAGTTGCGGATGCAGTCCGACGATGAAGAAATGATAGAAACCATCCGTCACGACACCCGCGCCATTTACCGGCACCTGCTCAACCTGCTGGAAAAAACCGACCTCATACTGGTTGCCGAAAAGCGCGAGCAACTGGACACTGAAATCAATTTGTCTCATGACCGTCTCCATCAAATGATTACCCGCTACAGCGATGGCGATGGTATCGGCGTCCCTCTCTCGACACTACTCAATGTCAACCGGGAAATGCTGGTATCCAACCAGATGCTGGCAACGGCCGTCAGGGATCTGGTCGAGGCCAGGTAGCCACCAGAATCCCATTTGGCAATTTGCCCTCATGCCCCGTTTGCTACCCCGCAGGCAACTGATTATAGTCGTGAGCGAACTTCTGAAGACGGAGAACCTAACGGATGAAAACACGTGCAGCGGTCGCTTTTGGCGCAGGCAAACCCCTCGAAGTGGTTGAAGTTGACCTGCAGGGACCGAGAGCCGGGGAAGTCCTGGTGGAGATCAAGGCCACCGGCGTTTGTCACACCGATGCCTTCACCCTCTCCGGCGACGACCCGGAAGGCGCTTTCCCGACTATCCTGGGCCACGAGGGCGCCGGAGTTGTAGTGGAAGTGGGTGCCGGGGTTAAAAACCTCAAGCCCGGGGATCACGTGATTCCCCTCTACACCCCGGAATGCCGGGAATGCGATTTCTGCCTCAATCCCAAAACCAATCTCTGTCAGGCTATCCGAAGCACCCAGGGTCAGGGGTTGATGCCCGACGGCACCAGCCGGTTTTCTCTCGACGGGCAACCCCTGCTTCACTACATGGGTTGCTCCACCTTTGCCAACTTTACCGTGCTGCCGGAAATCGCTCTGGCGAAGGTCCGCGAGGACGCGCCCTTCGAAAAGATCTGCTACATCGGCTGCGGTGTGACCACCGGCATCGGCGCGGTGGCCTTCACCATGAAAGTGGAACCGGGCTCCACCGTCGCCGTGTTTGGTCTCGGCGGTATCGGCCTCAATGTCATTCAGGGTGCCAGAATGGTTGGCGCTACCCGGATCATCGGCATCGACCTGAATCCGGCCAAGGCTGCGCTGGCAAAACAGTTCGGCATGACCGATTTCGTCAACCCGTCAGAAGTGGATGATGTGGTTGGGCATCTGGTGGAAATAACCGGCGGCGGGGTGGATTACAGCTTCGAGTGCATTGGCAATGTCAACGTCATGCGCCAGGCTCTCGAGTGCTGTCACAAAGGCTGGGGAGAGAGCTGTATCGTCGGGGTCGCCGGCGCCGGCAAGGAAATTGCCACGCGCCCGTTTCAGTTGGTCACCGGGCGCTCCTGGCGCGGTACTGCTTTCGGCGGCGCACGGGGACGCACCGATGTACCCAAAATTGTCGACTGGTACATGGATGGCAAAATTGACATCGACTCGCTGATCACCCATACCATGCCGCTGGACGACATCAACCGGGCTTTCGACCTGATGCACGCCGGCGAGAGCATTCGCTCGGTGATACGCTACTAGGACGCTCCGACCATGGAACAAATCGACGCCCATCGCTGTTTTGATGGCCAACAGCTCCGCTTCCGGCACCGGGCCGATTCGCTCGACTGCGACATGACGTTCTCCATCTATCTGCCACCCCAGGCGGACCAGCGGGCTGTACCGGCACTGTACTGGCTGTCCGGCCTGACCTGCACGGATGAAAATTTTGTCATCAAGGCCGGTGCACAACGCTATGCGGCAGAATACGGTATCGCGCTGATAGCGCCGGACACCAGCCCCCGAGGTGAAGGGGTGCCCGATGATCCGGCAGGCGCCTATGATTTTGGTCTGGGCGCTGGATTTTATCTCAATGCCACCCGGCGGCCCTGGGACAGGCACTACCGTATGTACGATTATGTCGTGGATGAGCTGCCTCGTCTTATCAATGACCACTTCCCAGTGGACTATGAAAAAATCGCCATATCCGGCCACTCCATGGGTGGCCATGGTGCGCTGACCATCGCCCTGAAAAACCCTGACCGCTATCGCTCGGTATCGGCATTTGCACCGGTCTGCTCCCCCATGCGCTGCCCCTGGGGCGAAAAGGCCCTCGGCACTTACCTGGGGGATGACCGGGACAGCTGGCGACAGTACGACAGCTGCGAACTGATCAGGCAGGCACCCCACCACCTGCCCATGCTGGTCGACCAGGGAAAAGCAGATGACTTTCTCGACTCACAACTGAAACCCCATCTGTTGGCCGAGGCGGCGCAACAGGCGGGGTACCCGCTGGATATTCGCTATCGACCGGGTTACGACCACAGCTATTTCTTTATCAGCTCCTTTATCGGCGATCACCTCCGTTTTCACGCCCGACACCTCTAACCTCACAGAAATAAAGATTTTCCACCGGCAGCCTACAATTTCATTGAATACTGTTTATTTATACAGTATTTTGGCGTGATGAAAACATCCCTTTTGATGCCGACCGCCACTGACCGCCGCATACCCCTGTTTGGCGCAACGGTAAGAGCGGGCTTTCCAAGCCCCGCAGACGATTTTGTCGAGAGGCCACTGGATATTCACGACTATCTGGTAAAACATCCGGCTGCCACATTCTTTGCCCGTGCAGAAGGCGATTCAATGACCGGCTTCGGTATTTTCAGTGGCGACCTGCTGGTGGTAGATCGCGCCCTGCAACCCCAACATGGCGATGTGGTGATCGCCGCCATCGACGGCGAATTAACCTGCAAGGTACTGGATCTCAACGAGCGGTTACTGCGCGCCGGCAATCTTCGCTACCCCCCGATCGAGCTGCATGACAATGCTGAATTGATTATTGAGGGTGTCGTCGTCCACTCCGTGCGCCATCACCGATGTTTGCGCTAGTTGACTGCAACAGCTGCTACGCCAGTTGTGAGCAGATTTTTCGACCGGACCTGCGCAACAAGCCAGTGGTAGTCTTGAGCAATAACGACGGCTGTGTGATTGCCCGCTCAAAGGAGGCCAAGGCGCTCGGCATTCCCGACCTGCAAGCCTATTTCAAAATCCGGCCGTTGCTGGAGCGGCACAGGGTCCATGTATTTTCCGGTAACTTCCGGCTCTATGGCGATATATCCCGCCGGGTGATGGACAGCCTGCGCCACTTCAGCCCGAACATAGAAATTTACAGCATTGATGAAATGTTTCTGGACCTGGCAGGCATGGATCTGCCATTGCAACCGTACGGCCTGACCATCAAACGGGCTATCTGGCAACAGGTGCGCATGCCGGTCAGTGTCGGCCTGGCACCCAGCAAGACACTGGCGAAACTGGCCAACTATGGCGCAAAAAATATCCCGGGGTATGACGGTGTCTGTCTGCTGGACAGACCTGGAAAATGGCAGTGGTTACTACGCCAGGTACCGGCTACCAAAGTATGGGGTATCGGCTCACGACTCGGTCAGAAGCTGGCCGGAATGGGTATTCACAGCGCCGGGGAACTGGCCAACAGCAATCCGAAAATGATCCGTCAGCGCTTCAATGTCTGTGTCGAGCGCACCGTGGAGGAGCTAAACGGCACTTCCTGCATGGCGCTCGAAGAGGTGCCAGCCGACAAAAAGCAGATTTACTGCACGCGGTCTTTCGGTAGGAAACCCACCGCGATGGAACCTCTGCTGAAGGCGGTCAGTCTCTATGCCAGCAACGCGGCGGAAAAATTGCGCAAGCAGCGGCATCTGGTCCGGACCATCCAGGTGTTCATCCATACATCGCCCCACCGGCCTGACTACTACAGCAATAGCACCGTGGTACAGCTGCCCTTTGACACCGACGACAGCCGGCTGATCGCCGCTCATGCCAGACAGGCAGTGCGGGCCATCTACCGGCCGGGGTATGCCTATATCAAAGCCGGGGTCGGCCTGATTGAACTGATATCACGCAAACATCAACAGGCCGATATCTTCCAGAATCATCAAAGTTCCCACACAGATACGCTGATGCAGACGCTGGATGCCATCAACCGGCGCTATGGCCGGGGTGCCGCTTTTCTCGCCAGCGCAGGGCGGGGTCAGGGCTGGCCGATGCGCCAGCAGTACTGCTCACCGGCCTACACGACCCGCTGGCATGATCTGCCCGTTATCCGAACCTGACGCCACTGACCTCAGGCGACCCGGCCCATTTTCCAGGAACCGCGACCCCGGTCCGTTTCGCGCCACAACTGGTCACTGAGGGAGGCCACCGTCTCGGTACAGCCATCATAAATCCAACGCGCCAGCGCTGTGGCGACATCGGGGTAACCGATGCGGGGTGCCACCGGCTCGCAATCAAACCAGAACGCCAGAGCGGCGCGGTCAATGCGGTCCTCAATGGCAGCGTAACCGAGCTGCTCCAGGGCAGCAGCATTGGCCAGTTGTTCTATCTGTCCACGGAGCGGCTTGGCCATAATCCGTTTGCCAAGCTGCAGGGCTTCACTGATCAATTCAAATCCCGCATTACAGATTACCCAATGGCTGTCGATCAGATCCTGCTGAAAACCGTCCCGACTCAGCGGACGAGTATGCAAATGACCATCGTCACGCCAACGTTGACCCGGGGCGTAAATGTAAAACTCATAGCGGGGAAACTGGCGAAACAGCGGCAAAAGTGCATCCTGATCTTCAAACGGCAGATAAACCAGCACACGCCTTTCCGTATCTCCCCGGGAGGCAAGGCCGTGCACAAGATCTACAATCGGCGGCAATATCGGCTGATCAAAATGGTGCCAGTGCAGGCCCACCGGAATGGTGACTGGCGCAAACCGTTGCAGGATCGTACGACTCAGCAGGTTTCCGCCACGCAGAGGAACCGGAAAAGAGAACGCATATTGGTGACCAATACCAACACAGGGAATACCCTGGCGACGCGCTGCTCTGGCAGTGACTGGCTCGTAGTCACTGATCACCAGATCGTAGCCTGTCAGATCCAGCGCCCTGATGTCCCGGTGTAACGTCAGCAGACTGGCATGCTGCAAAGTCTTCAGCGGTTGCAGTTGCCCGGCACAGGTATGAAAGGTCAGTCCGCGGCGACACTGGAAATCGTCAAACGGCGCCATATCAAAGTACGCATCCCGCGGCCTGCCGGAAAACAACCAGTCCACCTGGACATCCGGATAATGATCAAGCGCTCTGGCCATCGCCCGGGCGCGGGAAAGATGCCCATTACCCGTGCCCTGCACACCGTAGAAAATTCTCATAACAACAAACTGCCTGTTAATTGCAGGGCAACCCAGGCAAGGCTGCCACCAAGCAGAGCGCCGGCCAGCGTATCCAGCGGAAAATGAACGCCCAGTATCACTCGGGACAGGGCCACTAACGCCGCCCAGCCATAAAGGTAGCCCGCGATGCCAACAGGTGGCAGAAGTATTGTCAGTGCGGTGGCGACCAGAAATGCACCCGAGGTATGCCCGGAGGGGAAACTGAATTCATCCGATGCCGTAATCACGCTTTGGTAACCGGGAATAGCCCGTGGCGGCCGGTTGCGCCTGAAGCTGTTTTTCAGCACGTAATAGCTGACCCGTTCAATGGTAAAGCCGACTGTCAGCACAATCAGTAACTGTACCGCCAGGGGGATCGAGAACAGTGCCGCCAGTGCGGGGACTGCAGGATAGAGCCAGCCATCAGCACTGCAAGAGACCAGACGGGCAAACCTTCGAATGCCCTTGCGGGTATTCCACTGCACAATACGCAAAAAGGTGGCAACATCGAGCAAGTGGAGTGTTTGTAGCGCTTTTGGTGTTGTCATAAATCACACATTAGGCAGCCCGTGTGACAACCACATGAACGAAATATGACCATCCTGTGAAACAGATTGCCTGTCACAACTTTGCAGCTGGTAAAGTGTCAAAGTAAACGTAGTGGACGATTTGAGGGTTGATATGGGGATTACAGGCATCAGACAGGCGGCACTGATTGCACTGGTTATGGTTGCTGTGCAGACACAGGGGCAGACTGTCTACAAATCCGTCGATATCAACGGCAACGTGGTTTACAGCGATGCGCCGCTGGAAAATGCCGTGCTGGTGGAGACCATGACCCTGCCGGACACTGCCGGAAAAGACGGTGTTCAAGATGAAGCGGACGCCCGTATCGAACAGATGGCCAATACCACGGAACGCCTGCAACAGGACCGGGAAAAAAGAACCCAGGCCCGCAGAGAGGCTGAAGAGGCCATGATACCCGAACAATTGAGCACACCACCGGTGATCTACCGGGAAGAGCACTACTACAACAATTATTACCCCTATTACAATCGCCACCCCTACCGTCCTTTCTGGCAAAAACCCCAGCGGTATCCCCCACGCTATCGCAGTGGTGAGCGTTACAATAACGACAGCCTACTGGTGCCGAAATCAAAACTGCTGACACCCTCCCCACATCAATGAGAAAATCCCGGCCCGGTTCTGATCGCACCGGAACTCACTCAGGATCATCGCCACTTGTCGGAACTTAGCAAACCATGACAGAAACCACCAGACTGCCACTTTTTCCGCTGACGCAGCCGCTTTTTCCGGGCACGACGCTCAATCTGCAGATTTTTGAGCAGCGCTATCTGCGGATGATCACCGAGTGTTTTAAAAAAGAGCAGCCCTTCGGGATCGTACCCATACTGGAGGGGTCAGAAGTGGGCGCAGTGCCCAGAGTCTATCCTTGGGGAGTCATTGCCGAGATTATCGATTGGAGCCAACTTGAAAACGGCCTGCTGGGTATCATGATCCGCGGCAATCAACGGTTTCAGTTACTCAATAGCGAGGCGGAGCAGGATGGGCTGGTCACCGGCATGGTCCGGTTCTGCCCCCCGGACGAGCCACTTGAACTGGACGATTCAACGGCGGATCTGCTCGATCTGCTGATGGCGCTGGCGGAAGGTGACCCGATCGCCCAGCAAGAAACGTCTGTCGCCCCCCAGGATGCCAATGCACTGGGCTGGCAACTGGCCCGCCTGTTGCCCATAGAACCGGAGCTGCGAATCAGTCTGCTGGAGCTGAATGATCCGGGGGAACGCCTGCAACAGATTCGCAACTGGCTAATCACAATGAGCCAGAGCTAACCGCCCAACTAACCAGCCACACCGGACCACAAGTGGCTGACAAGGGCTGGCAATAATTCGTCACAGGGCAAGGACAGCTTCAGGGCCACCAGCCCATCCGCACGGGTTTTGCCCTGATTGATCACCGCAATCGGTTTGCCCTGCGCCGCGGCCCAGCGACAAAAACGGAACCCGGAATAAACCATCAGGGAGGAACCCACCACCAACAGGGCCTCGGCACGCTGAAGTTCTGCAGCCGCCTCGGCAACCACCTGCTGCGGCACCGTACCGCCAAAAAACACCGCATCCGGCTTGAGAGTACCCCCGCAAAATTGGCATTCGCACACCTGTAGCGCTGAATAATCCAGCTCGTCCAGCTCCGCGTCACCATCCGGCCCAACCTCCCCCACCTGTTGTGCAAAAGGACGGTTGTGCTGCTCCAGCCAACGCTGAATGTCTTCCCGATGAAATAACGCATCACAGCCCAGGCAACGCACGCGGTCAATCCGACCATGAAGGTCTATCACGCGACGACTTCCTGCCCGCTGATGTAACCCATCCACATTCTGGGTCACCACTGAACGAATCATACCCAGCGCCTCCAGCGCAGCCAGGGCAAAGTGCGAAGGACTGGGGCTGGCATCACGCATAAAGCGCCAGCCCACCATATTGCGGGCCCAGAAGCGTTGTCGGGTGCCGTGGTTATTGAGGAAATCCCCATGCTGTACCGGTGGCCTGCGCTGCCATTGCCCCTCATTGTTCCGGTAAGTCGGTACGCCGGATGAGGCACTGATACCGGCACCACTCAATACCAGCAAGTCCGGGTAACGGTGTACAAAATCAGCCAACAGCTGCAGAGGTTCATTGCCCATCATGGTGACTGATTGTGCCCCGGTTTTACGATTGTCGCCAATCGTCGTCTATTGCGCCTGTCGAATAAAAAATTTTCACTGGATCACCAGGACTTATCAGTCCTGCAACGATATAATACGCGGTCCTGAAATCACCGCACTGAATGACATGGATCTCAAAGCATACATGCAACAACTTGGGCAGCAGGCCAGGATCGCATCCCGGGCCATTGCCGCCGCCTCCACCGAGACAAAAAATGCTGCTCTACTGGCCATTGCCGAAGCGCTTGACAACAATCGGGCCAACGTCCTGAAGGCCAATGCGTTCGACATGCAAAACGGCCGCGACAATGGTCTGGATGCCGCACTACTTGATCGGCTCGAGCTGAATGATGCCCGTGTGGACGCCATGATCGAGGGCCTTCGTCAGGTCGCCGAATTGCCCGACCCTATCGGGGTTATCAGCGACAGAGAAACCCGCCCGAGCGGTATTGAAGTGGCCAGAATGCGCGTCCCCCTCGGCGTCGTAGGCATCATTTATGAGTCCCGTCCCAATGTCACGGTGGATGCCGCCAGCCTCTGCCTGAAGTCTGGCAATGCCACTATTCTCCGTGGCGGCAGTGAGGCCATTGAATCCAATCGGGCCATTGCCGACTGTATCCGGAAGGGACTCGCCAGCACCGGACTTCCCGAAACGATCGTGCAAGTAATTGAGATCACCGACCGGGCCGCAGTGGGCGAACTGATCACCATGACCGACTCTGTGGACGTGATTATCCCCCGCGGTGGCAAGAGCCTGATTGAACGGATCAGCTGCGAAGCACGGGTGCCTGTAATCAAGCATCTCGATGGCATTTGCCATGTCTATATCGACGATAAAGCCGATCTGGAGATGGCGTTCAATATTGCCATGAATGCCAAAACCCACCGCTACGGCGTCTGCAACGCCATGGAAACTTTGCTGGTGGCAAAGGCAGTGGCCAGCGAGATTCTTCCCAGACTGGCAGAGGCCTATCGGGCCAAGGGCGTGGAGCTGCGCGGCTGCGAGCAGACCTGTGCCATTATCGACTGCCCGCCTGCCACTGAAGAGGATTGGCATACGGAGTATCTTGCACCCATTTTGTCCATCAAGGTGGTCGCAGACATGGATGAGGCAATGACACATATCGCCCGCTATGGCTCCCATCACACCGAGTCCATCGTGACGACCGATGACAGCCGCAGCAGCCGTTTCCTGGCAGAAGTGGATTCCAGCTCTGTCATGGTCAATGCCTCCACACGCTTTGCCGACGGCTTTGAATACGGGCTGGGTGCGGAAATCGGCATTTCCACAGACAAAATTCATGCACGCGGCCCGGTGGGCCTCGAAGGACTCACCTCACAGAAATGGGTCGTGTTCGGCCACGGCGAAATTCGCCAATAGGAGTACTGCCGGGATATGCCCCAACCTTCTGCACAACGGCACGGTATTGGTCTGTTTGGCGGCACCTTTGACCCGGTACATATCGGTCATCTCCGCACCGCACTGGAACTGAAAAATGCCCTGGCACTTGCCGAGATGAGGCTAATGCCAAGTGCCCAGCCACCCCATCGCACACCACCTCGGGCTTCACCGCAGCAGAGAATGGCTATGCTGCAACTGGGCCTCGTCGACGAACCGGGCCTGGTGGCCGACGACCGCGAACTGCGTCGGGATGGCCCCTCCTATACCGTGGACAGCCTGATCGAGCTGCGCCTTGAAATCGGACCGGAAGTACCGCTGTGTCTGTGTATCGGCATGGATGCACTGCTGACCATCAATCAGTGGCACCGCTGGCGGGAACTGACTGACTTTGCCCATCTGGTGGTGGCCGCCAGGCCCGGCTGGCATCTGCCTGACTCGGGTGAAGTGTGGGATTTTGTCAATGGACACCGCATCCACCAAACAGGCGAACTGCAGACGACGGCGGCCGGCGGCCTGTTGATTCGGGAAATGACGCTGCTACCCATTTCCGCCACCGGGATTCGACAGGCACTGCAGCGGGGGGAATCCATCCGCTATCTGGTACCAGACGGCATTATTGATTACATTAACCAAAACCAGCTGTATTAACCAACAGGGTATTCAATGAGCAAAAAATTGATCGATATCGTGGTCACCGCCCTCGAAGATATCAAGGGCAAAGACATCGTTACTATGGACGTCAGCGATCTGACCGATGTCATGGACCAGATTGTGGTCGCCAGCGGCACCTCCAACCGGCAGGTCAAAGCACTTGCAGACAACGTCGTGGAAGACGCAAAAAAAGCGGGCTTCCAGCCGATCGGTGTCGAAGGAATGGACACCTCAGAATGGGTGCTGGTGGATTTTGGTGATATCGTGGTACATGTCATGCTCCCCGAGACTCGTCTTTTTTACGAGCTGGAAAAACTCTGGTCCGTTCGCCCCGGTAGCCCAAGAGTCAGCGGCGAGGAATAAAGTCCGATGCGACTGAGGATCCTTGCCATCGGCACAAAGATGCCCGACTGGGTGGAATCCGGCTGCAATGAATACCTCAAGCGCCTGCCCCCGGAACTGCGAATCGAGGTGCTCGAGTTGCCCCTTGGCAAGCGGGGCAAGGGGGCCGACATTCAGCGCGCAATCCTGCGGGAAGGCGAAGCGATGCTGAAAGCTATTGGCGAGCGGGACCAGGTCATCGCACTGGAGGTTCAGGGCAAGTCCTGGAGTACAGGGGATCTGGCTGTCAACTTGCAACACTGGCAGGGTTCCGGCGACAACGTCAGCCTGCTGGTCGGTGGCCCCGACGGCCTGGCACCAACGTGTCTGGCAAGAGCAGATAGCCGCTGGTCACTTTCCCCCCTGACGCTGCCCCACCCCCTGGTGCGTGTGTTACTGGCGGAACAGCTCTACCGCGCCTGGAGCATCAATGCCGGGCATCCCTACCACCGTTAATCAGCATCGCTGACTGACTCCGCCGGCACCCTGCAGAACCGGTCACGTGCAACCGGGTTTTCTGTCAGGCAGATTGGTTCACGAAGGCGATGCCCCGGCCTGCTGAACCAGCACCAGCAGAATCTGCGCCAGGGCTGCGCGTGTCATCTCCAGTGGCATGAACGGGGTTTCCGGCCACTGACGTCGAACCTGTATCGGCAGTGGCGGAATGTGAACAAAGCCACAGGCAAGGCCGGAGCCATTTTGCTGTGCCCAGTGCAGCGTCTGGTAGAGCAACTGATTACACAGATGGTTGCCCGCATGGTTCGATAGCGCCGCCGGAATTCCCTGTCGATTGAGGCGTTCTATCATCGCTTCCTGTCCCGGCAGGGTACTCCAGTAAGCTGCCGGGCCATCGATTTCAATCCTTTCCCCACGCGGCTGACAGCCCTCAATATCCGGGGAATCAAAATCCCTCAAATTGGTGGCCAATCGTTCCAGATTAACTTTATTGCGGCCCCGTGCCTGACCAGTGAAGACACAGAACTTCGGCTGACAGGCGGCTATTTCCGCCAACACGGCCTCGCGCAGACCAGCGATACTCAGGGGCAGAATGGCAAAATGAAGCCGCGGGCGAAGGGGTAGCAATTGCTGAGGCAGATCATCCCGCAGAGAGGACACCAGTGCTGCTGAGGCATTGACTTTATCGTGACCGGCATCGAAACCCGTGACCAGTATCGACATGGCAATAAACCTGCAAGTCCGTTCCGCGACGCGGGGTTACTGTTGCTCGTCGGGGATAAACAGGAGCGCATCGGAGTTGATGCAATAGCGCAACCCGGTGGGTTTCGGGCCATCCTGAAACACATGTCCAAGGTGTTCGCCACAGGCAGACAGCACTTCAACGCGCTTGCCCATCCATGACCAGTCATCCTCGAGCACAATATTGTCCAGCTTGTGTGATTTCCAAAAACTGGGCCAACCGGTCTGGGAATCGTACTTGTGATCGGAGCGGAAAACAGGGATGCGACAACCCGCCGTCACATAGGTACCCTTTTGTTTGTTCTCCAGTAAAGCACCGGTATAGGGGCGCTCGGTACCTTTCTTCCAGAGGATTTTGTACTGCGCTGGCGTCAGTATTTTTTGCCAGACTGCCTTGGGGATGGTGTCCATATCTCGCCCCTCTTGAATCAACTGACGGGCTTGCTCAACACTCATTTCCGCGGCGGAAACCGCCAGGGGGAGAGCAATCAAAAATGCCATCAGTGCGCTTAAACCGATATTTTTCATGATACAGCCTGTGGTTTTTAGGATGACGTTTTGACCACATCGAAGCGCCGGTGTTCATGAAGCGGCATGTTTTTTCGCAACTTGTTCAGATAAGCCAGATCTATATCTGCCGTAACCACCCCCGGCCCTGCATCCAGTTCCGCCAAGACCTGCCCCCAGGGGTCCACCAGAGCGGAACCACCCCAGGTCGGCCGCTTCTCATGAAACCGATCCCCCAGATTGGCACCGACCACATAACAGAGATTCTCCACCGCCCTGGCGCGCAATAGTAACTGCCAGTGCGCCTCTCCCGTCGCCGCTGTGAACGCCGAGGGAACCAAAAGAATATCCGCTCCCCGGGCCGACAGATAACGGTACAGTTCCGGAAAACGGAGATCGTAGCAGACCGTTAATCCCAGTTTGCCGAAGGGACTGTCCACCACCACTGGCTCACTGCCATGACGGTAGTCGTCAGACTCGCAGTAACGTCCCTGGCTATCGCCCACCTGCACATCGAACAGATGGATCTTCTGATAACTCGTCACTTCACTGCCATGTGCATCCAACACAAAACACATGGCCGCCGCACGCTCGTCTGCTGACTGGGCAACCGGAATGGTTCCGCCCACAATCCAGACCTGGTGGCGTTTTGCCTGTTCCGCAAGAAACTGTCTGGCCGGGCCACTGGCATCCTGCTCATCGCGGGCAATCGCCGGCAGATCCCGACACCCCTGATAAGCGAAATATTCCGGTAGCACCAACAGCTTTGCCCCCTGTTGGGCAGCCTGCTCTATCAGGGTCGCGGCCTGCTGCAAATTCCCCTGTAAACTGCCCTGATTGGTCATCTGAATGGCGGCAACACGACTCATTTTTCGCCCCCTTTGTCACTGAATATTTTTTGTACCTTGACCGAGGGGTCATCCCACGGCCCAGTAATTCGATAGCTGATACTGGACAGCTTGTCCACCTGCTTTTCAAACAACTTACTGGTGATATAAACCCCGGCGGCGGCGGGCAATCCACCAATCAATGCCGCCACCCAGGGCAGGTTGGTGCCCACCGGTAATGTGGTGACCAGCGACGCATCAATTTGCTCGGCAATCAGATCGGTTCTACCGGCCAGCTTGATCCGACCGGAGGGCATTTTGACCAGCAGCGGCGGATCAAACTGCATGGTGCCCTCATTAAAGACCAGACCACCCTGCAGCTCATCAAAACTCATGCCTTTTTCAAACAGATCCGAAAAATCCAATTGGAGACGACGCAACCAGTTGTTGAAGTTGAATAACCCCACCAAGCGGATTAACGCATTCGCCGTGCCAGAGGGCGATTTATAAAAACGACCGTTCTCCAGTTGCAGCGACATGGCGCCAGTCATCGTGGAGGGGGATATCTCCCAAGGTTGGCCGAGCCAGTGCAAATCGGCAAAGAAGCGACCGGCCTCACTGTCCAGTGCCGGGGGGATACCCCAGTTTTCCATGACCTGACCCACATCACCCACACTGAACAGACCATCAAACTGTGTAGCGTAGATGCCATTCTTCAATGTCCAGAGTACCGAGGTATCGTAATCCATGCCCCCCAGTTGCAGTCCGAGCAGATTGGCATCAAGCGAGGAAATCAATACACCATCTGGCTGCGGCTCCGTCCTGAAGCTGACCCGCCCGAAGGTTCGCTCCCCCATGGCAAATTTTTTGATGGATAGTTGCATCAACGGGAACAGCGCCGGATCCAGACTGCCGTCTCCACCCCCAACCGCTTCCTGTTCGTGCACAGGGGCCGGGGCCGGTAAGGTCAGCCATTCCAGATCCAGCAGAATCGGTGACGAGGGGGCACCGGGAATCAGCGCCTGACCGGCGGCCTGTTTACTATCCAGCACCACCTGCCAATCGCCCTCGTGAAACCGGCCACTTCCCACCGCACGATCCACCGTCAGACCGGCCACCTCCAATTCGTCAACACGCGCATCAAACATCATCGTCAACGCTGTTGGGGCACTGACGTTTTCACTGGTGAGCTCGGTGAAATAGGGCTGCCATTCGGTCAGGGAAAAACGGTCCAGCTTACCGGTAATACGGAATTGGCCAAGGCCGGGCAACTCTGCCTCATCGTCGTGAATGGCCAACAGGCCGCGCGACAGCACGCCATTCTTTTGTTGCAGATGGGCGCGGAGCCCACCATCGGCGGCAATGCGAATATCCAGTTCCCTTGCCAGCGTGACATCCACCTGAATCTCTTTCAAAGAGGCCTGAGTTTTACCGGCAGGGGCCGGCAAATCGATCCCGACGCCTTCCAACCGACTGTTGACCTGCAACCTGATGGAACTTCCGTCGTCCTCAAGGGGCAGCCAGATTTTCGCCTCAACTGGTGTCTTCCCCTGTAAAATCCGCGTCGATGACAGATTGATAAACCGGGCCAGGGCCGGCATGGCGAGCAGCCCCTCTACATCCAGAAGAAGGTCATCTTCACCGGTAGAGAGATTCGCAACCACCGATTCACCCCAGAATTTACCCGTCACTCCTTCGCCATATAACCCCTTGCCATCGCGATAAGCGAGCGTGCCCTGCAATTGCTCAAAAGCAATGTCGCTGTCCGGCAGTGCCAGACCACTGTTCTGCAAGGTAGCATCAACGGTATAGGATCCCTCGGCGTTGTTGCCGGCGAGAGGAATCGTCAGGTCAATTGCCACCTCACTCTGACCGGAAATTTCCCAACCGGCCAGACCATCCACCCGACCCCGCAACGGCGACTGGGCCAGCACTGCTACGGCATCGCCGGTTGTCCCGCTGATATCGGCCTTGATCTGCAGTTGCTGCCCCTGGGCGAATGGTATTGGTCGCAACTGCACGACACCGCGCCGGATGGTCATTTTGCCGATATCAGCTGACAGAATCTCCGCATCCAGATCGCCGTCATCCAGAGTGATCACCGAATCCAACTGCTCCAGCGGCAACCAGTCGGGCTGGAACTGCAGCTTGCCGTTTTCAGTCTTCAGGTACAGCTGGATGGAACGTGTGCCTGGCCCACCATTCTCCAGTGGGCCTCGCCAGAGAAACCCGGCCTCCGGGAGAGCCATGTCCCCGACGGATTCATCAATCCACTTCAGCAGGCCGGGATCAAGATTGTCCGGTAGATAGCGCGGCATATAGCGGGTGTGGCTGTCCCGAATGCCGAGCAACAGTGTCATTTCCGCTTTTTCACCCGGCTTGCCGATGGGGATATCAAGGTACAGGTGCGCCCTGCCGATGCCCTCTTCACCCCCCATTTCCAGTGTGCCACTGGCAATTTTCAGATCCCGGTTCACCGCATCCCAGCGCCAGTGCAACTGGCCCCGGAAACTACTGTGCTCCATGTAATCATCAAAGACCTGCGGGTAGTGCATGGCAAAACCGTTCTGGCTATCCAGTTCAAGCAGGCCGCTGTCATTGGTCGCCTCCAGATATCCATTGATCTGACGGGTGGCCGGCGCGCCCCGCCAGGACGAAATGGCGACGTCGTCAAGATTGGTACGCAACTTCATCTTTGCCTGATCATCGTCAATCAACAGATCCAGATGTGCATTTCGAAGTAACCCGGCAGGTTGCAACTTACCTAGCACCTCAAGCACAGAAGTTGATGCCAGACCGGTTTTTGCCAGTATGTCATCCACCAGAGATAAATTGATCTGACTCACCGCCATTGATCCCTCGCCCCAACCAGCACCTACCTTTTGCAGGTAATTGATGGTCAGTGGCTCAATCGCGAGCTCACCCCACTGAAAATCGAGCTCCTGCAGACGCAACCCCCAGTTTTCGCCGGGCTTGAACCAGCCTGTCAAATCTGTACTGAAACGAGTCAGTGGCTCGACATCTTCCACCCAGTTCAAGGGTATTTCCGCGGCGGAAAGACGACCCTCCAGCATAGCCGGGCCACCATCCTGCATGTCGATCCATATCTCGCCCTCGATATCTGTACTGATATCACCGACACGATCTACCGCTTCCGGGAACCACCCCTTTGCTAGGGCGCTCAGGGAACCACTGAAGTCGATACGGTTGATTTTCAGGTAGGCCGACGCACTAAAATCCGCTATGTCCCGGTGGTCGCCCCGGGCCTCCACAATCAACTCCGCCACCGGGTCATGCCCCGCCAAACTCAATCCGGCCAACAGGCGGTGGAAGTCGCCGCTACTCTCCAGAAGAATATCCCGTGCTTCGATCCCGGCCTCGGTTCCGGAGTAAAACTTCAGGTTGGCTGACACCTTGCCAATGCCAGACATGTCACTGTCCAAGAGCATATCCAGCAGTCCGGTGCTATCCGTCCTCTGGCGATCTTCATAGGGCAGACCCGCAACCCGCCAGTGGCCGTCGGCATCCTCTACCAGCGTCAATGCCACTTCACCAATCCAAAGCTCACTTAACACCAGCTGGCGGGCCAAAAGTGTCTTGAGAAGGCTGACCTCCAGGGTTATCCGGTCGATAGATACTGCCGGTTGTTGTCCGCCATCCCCGGACACTTTCAGGCCGAGCGCGGTGATACGGGGCTTCAGCTGTTGCCAGTCACCCAGCAACTGCCGGGTTTCAACCTGCATGGCGAGTTGTTCAGAGAGAAAAAAGTTGATTTGTGTGCGGTAATTATCGAGGTTAACAATGGCCTCGCGACCGAGGGATACCAGCAATGCAATTAAGATCACCGACAGGGCCGCCAGTAACAGCAACCGTCTGACAATCGATTTCAGCATTTGCGCTGCTTTCAAAACCCGCTCCTGACAAGGACGCTCATTCAATCACTGTACAAGCTCAGCCCGCTGGACTAACGACGGCGCACTGCAGGCCGTGTGATGTGCCGTATTCACCGCACACTCGACGATTGGCGACGGGACTCCGGCAGCCATAATACGCGAGCGATCAATAAATAAAAATCCGGGATGCCAGCTGACCTACCCTGTACAACCGACTATACGGGGATGATGTCATACTGTTCCTGGTTGTACATTGTCTCCACCTGAAACTGGATCGATCGACCAATATATTTCTCGAGACCAGCTACATAATCCGACTCTTCATCCAGAAGCCGCTCTATCACCACTGACGCCGCCAGTACCAGAAATGACTGACACTCAAACGTGCGGGCCTCACGGAGAATTTCCCGCAGCAGATCATAGCAGACCGTCTCCACCGACTTCAGTGTCCCCCTGCCATCGCAGACCGGGCAGGCCACACAGAGCGTATGCCCCAGACTGGTACTGATCCGTTTGCGAGTCATTTCCACCAAACCAAGTTCAGACACGGTGACCACAGCAGTTTTGGCACGATCACGGGACAGCGCCTTCTCCAATGCCCGCATCACCTGACGGCGATGTTCTGCATCCTGCATATCAATAAAGTCGATAATGATAATACCGCCCAGGTTTCTCAGCCGCAGTTGACGCGCAATACTGTAAGCTGCCTCCAGGTTGGTCTTGAAAATGGTTTCCTCCAAATTGCGATGACCGACAAAGGCACCCGTATTAACATCCACGGTAGTCATTGCCTCGGTCTGTTCAATCACCAACGACCCCCCGGATTTCAGCGAGACTTTTTTGTCCAGCGCACGACTGATTTCATCTTCGACACCAAACAGATAAAACAGTGGCCGTTCGTCCTTATAGTACTCGATCATCGAGGTCAAATCGGGATTGAACTGCCGGGTAAACACCAGCAGCTTGTTGAACACCTCGCGGGAGTCCACCCGGACCTTCTCGACCTGTAATTGCCCCATGTCCCTGATGGCCCGAAGGTACAAGGGCAGATCCTCATAAACAATCGCAGGTGCGACAACCCCTTTGGCGGCTTTTTCCACAGAGACCCAGAGCTGCTGCAAAAACACCACTTCGCGACTCAGCTCGGAACCCTCAACCCCCTCTGCCGAGGTGCGAATAATATAGCCACCGGTGCTATCGGATTCCACCAGTATGGTGTCGAGGTCAGAGCGCAAACGCTGCCGCTCCTGCTCATCGGCAATGCGCTGCGAAACACCCACGTGATCCACGTTGGGCATGTAGACGAGCAACCTTGAAGAGACAGTCAAACGGGTAGAGAGACGGGCCCCCTTGGTGCTGATCGGATTTTTAATGACCTGCACCAGCAGTGACTGGCCCTCGCGAAGGTAGAGGCGGATATCCGGGGCACTGTTACTACTGGCATTTGTTTCCGGGCGAAGAATATCGTCCACATGTATAAACCCGGCCTTGTCGAGCCCGATATCGACAAAAGCCGCCTGCATACCGGGAAGCACACGCACCACCTTGCCTTTATAGATATTGCCAACAGGCCCACGGCTCAGGGTGCGCTCAATGCTGACTTCCTGCAGTACGCCATTTTCCACGAACGCTACCCGTGACTCCATCGGCGTGATATTGACCAGAATTTCCGTGCTCATGTATCCCTCCACCAGGCGATATCGAAGGCCTGGAGCAACTGACAGGTCTCTGCAAGCGGCAAACCCACAACACTTGAGTAACTGCCCTTAATTGCTGTCACGAAAACCCCGCCAAGTCCCTGTATGGCGTAAGCGCCGGCCTTATCTACCGGTTCACCCGTCTGCCAGTATCGCTCACACTCTTCTGGTGACAGCGTTCTGAAAGTGACCTGTGTTTCCGTGCAACTCAACAATTGCCGTTCCCCCAACACCATGGCGACCGCAGACAATACCCGATGTGTGGTACCCGACAGGCGGCGCAGCATGGATAAGGCCTGCTGCCGGTCTGCAGGTTTACCATAGATGTCCGGCCCAACGACCACCGCCGTATCGGCACCCAATACGGGCACACCGGATAATGGGCTGACAAGCCAGCCCGCTCGCGCTTTTTGCAGCGCAATCCGCTGTACATAATCAACGGCAGGCTCGCCGGGGAGAACGGATTCATCCACGTCGACCGGCGCGATGAGAAACCGGCAGCCGATCTGGCGCAACAGGTCGGCCCGCCGGGGAGAAGCGGAGGCAAGTACAAAATCAGCCTGTAATTGCATAGTCAAATCGCCAGTCGCAACAGATTACCCGGGGGCAACAGAGTCAGGGGCCGGGAGAAATCTCCTCTTCGCCCCAGCGGGTCCAGTGCAGACGGCTTAACACGATCACAAGCACTGGCCAGAACAACATGGAAGATACTGCCGGGGCAAGCCGCACTGTGCCCTGCCAGTCGAAGCGGAGTATCAGGGTCAGCACATAAACCAGACATTGGCTCAAAGCTACCAATAACAATACCAGTATGGCCTGATGCACCAGCCTGAAATGTCGCATACGTTGCTGCAACAACAGCAGAATACACGCGCAAATGGCAAACACCAGTGCATGTCGGCCAATCAGATCACCAATGACAAAATCGAGCGCCAGTCCGCACAGCCAGGCAAAACCGATCCCGTGCAAGAGCGGACGACGAAACAACCAGTAACAGACTGTCAGCAGAACAAACTGGGGCCGCCATTGGGCGGCAGCAGCGGAGAGAGGCAGCATCTGCAGCAGAATCGCAATCAGTATGGTCAACGCACTCCAGACATAAACTGATGGACTATCTTGTACCATCCCGATCCTCTCCCAGTGTCTCAATAGCGGAAAACACCAACAGCAGATGCCGGCTGCGATCGATTTTTGCCGAGGGCGTCAAGGTCACCTCCAGATAAGCCTGGCCCGGCAACACCCTTACCGAAGTGACAGTGCCCACCGGGTAGCCAGACGGAAAACGTCCTCCCAACCCGGAACTGACCAACTGATCGCCTTCCTCTATATCTGTACTATTGGCCACATAGCGAAGAGACAGTTTGTTGTAATCACCCATGCCCTCGACAATCGAGCGCACACCGTTGCGCAACACCTGCACGGGCAGTGCATGGGCACTATCGGTAATCAGCAACACCTTGCTACTGCTGCGGTAAACCTCAATCACCTGCCCCATCAGGCCATCGGCGTCGAGCACGGGCTGACCCACGTAGACATCGTGATCTTCGCCACGGTCGATCATAATAGTGTGGCGGGTCGGGTCGGGTGTAACCCCGACCAACTCGGTTACCATGACACTGTCCTGCAGCATCTCGGTAGCGTTCAGCAGGTTGCGCAGCCGCACATTTTCTGCGGTGACTTCCGCCATCCGCTGCATGCGGGCCTTGTAGATCAGCAGCTCGGTGCGCAGCTGTTCATTGTTTTCTTCCAGCTCCCGCCTCGCCACCACCGTTTCCTGCCCGTACTCACTCAGGCGGGCAGGGATGTTCGACACCCAGTAAAGGGGCACGGTGACTTCTGCCAGCCACCGTTGTGCGGGCTTGAGCCATGGGGTAAAACTGTCGACAAACAGGAGAATCAGCCCAAGGGCTACCAGTAACAGTAAACGCTGTACAGGTGACGAGCTTTTGGAAAACAGATTCTTGATAGCAACACCCCGTATTGTTATTGATGATCTGGGGTCAGAACCAGTAAGTACCCTGTCAGGATGACATCACATCCATACTGCGCTTGTCCATCATGTCCAGCGCCTTGCCGCCACCGCGGGCCACGCAGGTCAAAGGATCTTCAGCAACAATTACCGGCAGACCGGTTTCGTGGATGATCAACCGGTCCAGATCACAGAGCAACGCACCACCGCCCGTCAGTACGATACCGGTTTCGGCAATATCCGAGGCAAGCTCTGGAGGTGATTGTTCCAGCACCCGTTTAACAGCCTGGACAATGGCTGCCAGCGGCTCCTGCAGGGCTTCAAGAATTTCGTCGCTGTTGAGCTGAAACTGTTTTGGCACACCTTCCGCCAGATTCCGGCCGCGCACATCAATCTCACGAACCTCACTGGCCGGGTAGGCACTGCCAATTTCCATCTTGATACGCTCAGCCGTGGTGTCACCAATCACGCTGCCATACTTGCGACGCACATAATTGCTGATTGATTCATCAAATCTGTCACCACCAATGCGGATCGAATCCGAGAACACCACACCGTTCAGGGACAGAATGGCAATTTCAGTGGTACCACCACCGATATCCACCACCATGGAACCGCAGGCCTCATCCACCGGCATACCAGCACCGATCGCAGCGGCCATCGGCTCCTCAATCAAGAATACCTCCCGTGCGCCGGCACTGTAGGCAGACTCGCGAATGGCGCGCTTCTCCACCTCGGTGGCCATGCAGGGCACACAGATCAACACCCGGGGGCTCGGTGGAATCAGACTGTGGGAATGTACTTTCTTGATAAAATGCTGGAGCATTTTTTCAGTGACCTGAAAATCGGCGATAACCCCGTCCTTCATCGGTCGGATAGCGGTAATATTGCCCGGCGTACGACCCAGCATGCGCTTCGCTTCGACACCCACAGCCTCGACAATTTTCTGACCCTGGTGATGACGGATAGCTACAACGGAAGGCTCGTTCAGAACAATGCCTTTTTCGCGAACATAAATCAGTGTATTTGCGGTGCCCAGATCGATCGACAGATCATTTGAAAAAATACCGCGCAATCTTTTTAACATCTATTTTTACCTTGTTGGCCATTTTAGTCCGGTACAGGGTGACCGATGGCGCTGAAATCTGGCAACTCTACCAATCGCGACAACACAGGGCAAGATTTAAGTCCTTGATCCCCGTACAAAATCACTATCCGAGCACTCCTTCAGAGTACCCCTGCGGTTGCGGATGTGGTAACTTACGCCCCTCATTTTGTCAGACCAAAATCAGGCACTGACCGTCTCTGTTAACAGCGCAGAATCATACCATGACTATCGAACGTGCAGACATCGAAAAGCTCGCAGAATTGGCGCGCATCGAACTGAATGATGCCACCATCACTGAAACCACCCGCAGTATCGCGGACGTGCTGGCACTGGTAGACCAATTGCAGGCTGCCAATACCGAGGGCGTCACCCCGATGGCCCACCCCACCGACGCGATTCAGCGCCTGCGGCCTNACGTGGTCACCGAAACCAACCAGCGCGAGGCATTTCAGGCCATCGCCCCCGCCGTCGAAGGGGGCCTTTACCTGGTTCCCAAAGTCATCGACTGAGGACGCTCGCAAGCCATGCATAACAAAACCCTCGCAGAGATCATTGCCGGCCTGAACAGCGGCGCCTTNTCCAGTGTGGAAATCACCGGCCACCTGCTGAACCGCATCCGGCAACTGGATCCACAATACAACAGCTTTATTACCGTGACTGCCGAGGCCGCGCTGGCCAGTGCCGAAGCCGCCGATCGACAGCGCGCCAGTGGCAGCGNACCGCTGTTCTGCGGCGTGCCGATTGCGCACAANGACATCTTCTGCACCAACGGCGTGCGCACCAGTTGCGGCTCGAAAATGCTCGACAACTTTGTGCCGCCCTACNATGCCACCGTGGTNGAGAATTTTGCTCAGGCCGGCGCGGTNATTCTNGGCAANACNAATATGGACGAGTTCGCGATGGGCTCNTCCAACGAAACCAGCTATTACGGCCCGGTCAAAAACCCCTGGGACATCAACTGCGTACCCGGCGGCTCNTCCGGTGGCTCCGCTGCNGCACTGGCTGCCCGTCTGACCCCCGGCGCCACTGCCACCGATACCGGTGGTTCGATTCGCCAGCCNGCAGCACTNTGCGGNGTCACCGGNCTNAANCCCACCTATGGTCGNNTATCCCGCTGGGGCATGATTGCTTTTGCCTCCAGTCTCGANCAGGCAGGTCCGATGGCCCGCNCCGCCGAGGACTGCGCACTGATGCTNAATGCCATGGCCAGTTTTGACCCGAAGGACTCCACCTCGATTGACCGNGAGGTNCCGGATTACACCGNCNACCTCAATCAGCCACTGAGCGGCCTGAAAATCGGCATACCGAAGGAGTATTTCGGCGAGGGCCTNAACCCCGGCACCGAACAGGCGGTGCGCGAAGCGCTGACCGAATACGAGAAACAGGGTGCCACNCTGGTGGATATCAGTCTGCCCCATTCTCACCTGGCGGTNCCCGCNTATTATGTGATTGCNCCGGCNGAGGCCTCCGCCAANCTGTCCCGCTTCGACGGGGTGCGCTACGGCTATCGNTGCGAGGACCCNAAGGATTTGCGCGACCTCTACATGCGCACTCGCGGCGAAGGCTTTGGCGACGAGGTGAAACGCCGCATTCTGGTGGGCGCCTACTGCCTGTCGGCGGGTTATTACGATGCCTACTACCGNAAGGCCCAGCAGGTGCGCCGCCTGATCAAACAGGATTTTGTCGATGCCTTTGCGATGGTGGATGTGATTATGGGGCCTACTTCGCCCTCGCCCGCTTTTGCGTTTGGCGCNAAGGGGGACGACCCGGTAGCCATGTACCTGGAAGATGTNTNCACCATNGCCACCAATCTGGCGGGCCTGCCCGGCATGTCCCTNCCCTGTGGNTTTGTGGACAACAGGCCGGTGGGCTTGCANATTATCGGCAACTATTTTGACGAGGGCCTGATGTTGAANGCAGCNCACCAGTTCCAGCGGGCCACCGACTGGCACCAGCGCACACCGGAGGGCCTTGAATAATGCAATGGGAAACCGTCATCGGCCTCGAAGTCCACGTGCAACTGGCCACCCAATCGAAAATCTTTTCCGGCGCCAGCACCGCCTTTGGCGCCGAGCCCAACACNCAGGCCTGCGCCATCGACCTCGCCATGCCCGGCACNTTGCCGGTGCCCAATGAACAGGCATTTCGCGATGCCATCATGTTCGGTCTGGCCATCGANGCNGACATCGCCCGCACNTCGATGTTCGAGCGCAAAAACTATTTNTACCCGGATCTGCCCAAGGCCTATCAGACCACCCAGCTGGAAAAGCCCATCGTCGGTCGTGGCCANGTGGACATCGAACTGGCGGACGGCAGNAAGAAANCCATCCGCATTCACCACGCCCATTTGGAAGAAGACGCAGGAAAATCCCTGCANGAAGGCTCTTTTGAGATACACGGGCACGGCATGACCGGCATCGACCTCAACCGCGCCGGCACACCGCTGATCGAGATCGTCTCCGAACCGGATATGCGNAACGCCGAAGANGCGGTGGCCTTTGCCCGCAAGCTGCACAGCATCGTCACCTCNCTGGGTATCTGCGACGGCAACATGTCACAGGGCTCCATGCGTTTCGACGTCAATATATCCGTACGCCCCAAGGGCAGCGACACCTTCGGCACCCGCACCGAAACCAAGAACCTCAACTCCTTCAAGTTCATGGAAGATGCCATCGCCATGGAAGTNGAGCGCCAAATCGACCTGATCGAGGACGGCGNCAANGTCATTCAGGAAACCCGGCTCTACAATGGCGACACCAAACAGGCTCGCGCCATGCGCAGCAAGGAAGAAGCCAACGACTACCGCTACTTCCCCTGCCCGGACCTGTTACCCATTGTGTTCGAAGACGACTATATCGAGCAGATTCGNCAGTCCCTNCCGGAACTGCCGGATGCCCGCCGCGACCGCTTTATCGAGCAGTACGGNCTGTCCCGCTACGATGCCAACAGCCTCAGCGGGGATGCCGCCATCGCGCAATTCTTTCAGACCGCTGCCGCTGGTAGCGATGCAAAACTGGCTGCCAACTGGATCATGGGTGAACTGTCCGCACGGCTCAACGCCGAGGACAGGGCCATTCAGGACAGCCCGGTCAGCGCCGACCAACTGGCGGGCATGATTGCGCGCCTCAAAGACGGCACCATCTCCAGCAAAATGGCCAAACAGGTGTTCGACGCCATGTGGAATGGCGAGGGCGACGCCGACAGCATCATCGAAGCTCGTGGCCTGAAACAGGTCTCCGACAGCAGTGCCATTGAAGCACTGGTAGACGACGTCATCGCCAGCAGCCCCCAGCAAGTGGATAACTACCGCAACGCCGACGACGCCAAGCGACCCAAAATGCTCGGCTACTTCGTCGGCCAGATCATGAAAGCGTCCAAAGGTCAGGCCAACCCGCAGCAGGTCAATGATGTGTTGCTGGAAAAACTCAACGCCCTTCTCTAACGATCAACCAATATACAGAACCTTTTTATGGCACTGAAAAAAGACAAGCGCAAAGTACTCGGCGAATTTTTCGACGACGAGCGGATAAAAACCTTTCTCGACTTCGAGCCACCAGAAGGTGTTGATGCCGACTTTCATGTGTTGGAAAAAGCCTACCGGGGCATGAACATCGAAAACTTCGAAACCTTTATCAAATTCTTCCTCGAGGATGGCCGCAACCTCAATGCCACCAACTTCGACGGCAAAACCCTGTTAGAACTGGTCAGTCAACATCGCCTCGGCGAAGACTATGCCGATGTGCTAAAAGCCAACGGTG
The DNA here is from genome assembly GCA_002707685.1 of Porticoccus sp. GTDB lineage: Bacteria > Pseudomonadota > Gammaproteobacteria > Pseudomonadales > Porticoccaceae > Porticoccus. The sequence goes on from PANQ01000003.1 coordinate 146,564, forward strand.
CCAGGTAACCCAACCTGCCCTTACCTTTGCTAAAGCCCTTTATAGATTACTGAGGGGGCTGCGCACGCCCTGTGCTCCCTGCTTCAGTACGTGGGTATAGATTTCAGTGGTTTTCACATCGGAATGCCCCAGCTGCTCCTGCACTGTGCGGATATCAGCACCTGACTGAAGTAGATGAGTGGCAAAGGAATGGCGCAACGTGTGACAACTTACTTCCTTCTGTATGCCGGCCATCTTCGCCGCACGCTTGATCTGTTTGTTCACACTGGTCTCATCGTAGTGGTGTCTGCGAATCAAGCCACTCGCCGCATCAATGCTCAAACGTGAAGCGGGAAAGAAATACTGCCAATTCAGGCTTTTGGTAGCATTCGGATACTTCCTCGCCAATGCATCCGGCATCCAAACACCAGCAAAGGCGGGGTTAGCGATATCTTGCTGGTGATAAAAAGTCACTTGCTTTAGATGCTTGCGCAGCGGTTCGACCAACTCTTTCGCCATCGTCACTATCCGGTGTTTGCCGCCCTTACCGAACATGACGCGCACTTGCTTGAAATCAAAGTCAACATCCTTAACGCGCAGCCGAACCAGCTCGATGCGTCTCAGCCCAGAACCGTAAAGCAGTCCACCCATCAGGTAATGCACACCTGCCAATTGGCCAAGTAGCATCTTTACTTCCTCCTGGGTCAGCACCACCGGGAGCTTCCTTTGACGATTCGCTCGCTGAAAATGCTCGAGTGGCTCAATAGACTGAGATAAAAATTTTGTTTTGAGAAACACCAGTGCATTCAAGGCAACAGCCTGCGTACTCGGGGATACGTGTCGCTCCACAGCCAGAAACGTAAGGAAACGCTCAATATCAACCGAGCCCAATTCCCTGGGATGTTGCTTTCCGCAAAACACTATGAAATATTTGATCCAGTACAAGTACGCCGCAATGGTCCGCTTACTGTAGTTGCGAACCTGCATATATGAAGCTATGGATTCAAGAAAGGGAGATTTTGCCATGCCAGCCTCATCCATGAAGTCTGTTGTACACCCCATTGAGAGTAGCAGAAAAATTAAAGAGGGCAAGCCCTCTTTAATAAGCAGCCCCTTTCTAGAAGTCAAAATAAACCTTTTACAATCAATAAATTAACTAATTTTGCATTTTTCTTATTGTAAATTATGAGGAATGCACTCTAATAATTATTATGATGGCAAAGCCATCATTAACATACTGTTAAAAATACAAGGAACTTATGAGCGAGTGGCATAAAGAAGAAACATATAAATCCATGATCCAGATTAGCACTGTGGTCATGAAGTTTATTTTTACTGCCAATGGTGGCGCTGCAGTGGCAATGCTCACTTTTTCGGGTCACCTTTACGCTAAGGGTTCTATTCCGCCAGATTTCAGTATTGCAATGCTGTTTTTTCTTGGTGGTGTTCTTGCCGGCGCTCTGACCGCTGTATTTAGCTATATGACCCAGCTCACGTTGTTTCGCGAAGAGATGGGACGGGAAACAAGAGATAAGCATCACACGCCTATGCGTATAGCAGCTTTGTTTGCAATCATTGGTATTGGTATGTTCGGTGGTGGGTCATGGCTTGCAGTCAATGCCATGTAATTTTTAACAAGGCGGTGTTGTCGCCTTCGGCTGGGACTGCCATTCCGCTAGCGCTCCATGTCAGCCCCAAACCGCGGCGTTATATTTCTGAGGGAGTCCAAAATTGCTAAACAGGTCAGCTTTAATCCTCCGCTACAAAGAGCCCGCAGTGCGCTGGATCAACAAAGCTGATCCGAACCCCGATGGCCCGGCAATCACGCTAGACGATGTTAACGAGGAACGTACCGTTTACCTCATTGACGAGGAAGTGGCCGACACTCCTGAACAACTCAGAAAATGGGTCAAAGCTAACTTTCGCCCCCTATTTGAGAGCGAGCTTGGCGGGTGGTACGTCGACCCTGATTTATGGCCCCGGAAGCTCACCCTGAAATTGTTCGACGAGTGGTTTACGGTCGAATGCCACACAATGATTTTCGATACGGTTGGTGGTCCAATTGAGGACGACGAAATATAACAAGGCGCATCAGTATGCGGTGTACTTCCCCAATGATAGTCAGGAGGAAAGGATGACTAAAAGGATTATTGGTATTTCGTTGTTAATGCTCTTTGTAATACCAATCCACGCCCAGAGTTCCAACCCTGGTTTTAACGCCACATGCAAAGATCTCAATACTCATGGGTATCGCGCTGCAAACGACCTTCAGGGGAACAGCATGCCTGGTGGTTGGACAACGAGCGAGAAATTCAATTCAACTTGGCAGTTCAGTTTCACTCCTCCTGACAAGTTACTTATTGATGGAAAACCCGCTTATATCTTGGCGCAGAACACAGGAGTTATCATTGCCGCTGAAGCACCGGCCGCAAATAGTAATTCCGCCGGCGTGTGGACGTACGCTATACACCTAGGCATGAAAAAGATCCTCGCTTCGCAAGTAAACGCCGCTGGAAACTTCGATCCACGCACTCAAATCATAAAGGCCCGCACTACGAATTTTAATTGCGATTTCGACCTAAACTAACGAGCTATGTAACAAAGCCAGTCACCGAGACGGCTACTCATTGCGGCTTCGCCTGCATTCCGCAGGCGCGCATACTGGAAGCGCTATTCGTCTTACTCGAATGTCCGCTATGCGACCGTCCCGCATCCTACGCGCCACCTAAACAAAAGCGAACATTCGCCGCACCCCCAATTCCAGGCTTTACGCCCCTTAAACGGGTAAGCAATGCCCCATCAAGAACTTGGCAAACGATCAAAAGGGCTGACGGTTCCAGCACGTCGATCGCCAATGACATGCGTGTAGATTTCTGTCGTTCGAATGTCGCTATGCCCAAGAATTTCCTGAACCGTCCTGATATCGCTCCCCGATCTCAATAACTCTGTCGCAAAGGCATGCCGAAAGGTATGAGCCGTCACACGCTTGGTGATTCCCGTGGCCAGAACGGCCTGCCTCAATCGCCGCGAGTACGATGAATGATGAAGATGGTGGCGGCACACATAACCAGCGATGGGATGAACGCATCTTGTTACGGATGGGAACAGGTACTGCCAACCAAAGTCCTTCATGGCCGGTCCATACTTCTTGTGAAGTGAGGCCGGCACTGACGTAAGCCCGAATCCATCGGCCAGATCGGACTCATGTACAGCCCTGACATGGGCGAATTGTCGCTCCATGTTTTCTCTTAGATTGCCTGGAATCAGTGTGTATCGATCTTTTCGTCCCTTACCGTTGAATACGAGCAAACTGCGGCTTTTTAGGTCGATGTCTTTCACGCGAAGCGAAAGAGCTTCGTTGATTCTCAAACCGCATCCATAAAGAAGCGCAGTGATGAGCCAATACTCTGCATCCATGTTTTGAAGAATAGAAGCAACTTCATCGGGACTCAGAACGGTTGGCATGCGTCGAGGCGTTTTCGTCATCTTATACTGTAGGTTTTCAATCTCCCGCTTCAGCACATGCTTGTAGACAAAAATAATCGCGCATAGCGCCTGATTTTGAGTGCCCGGACTGACTCCCCGATTGACGGCGAGGTGATTCAGGAAACGCTCAATTTCGTGATTACCCATGACTTTTGGGTGCTTCTTGTCATTGAAAAGGATGAACTGACGAACCCAGTAAAGATAGGACTTCTCGGTTCGGTAGCTGTACTGCTTTGTCCTAATTTCTGTGCGGACCGATTGTAGAAACGGTGATTTCGACACGCTCGCCCTCCGTGGCTGAATGCTGTATGTACGCACAGTTATAATAAAAAACACCCAAAACCGCCAAAATTCTTGCGGCTTAATTTGCACGGCCCTGCTCGCTTTTCACAATGCATCTCTGTAGGTATCTGTTTCAGCATGGGAAAAATTCGACCCACTGGATTTAACGTGCAAAAACGTGCATAAATATCCCGCGTGCACACTTTTCACAGAACCAAAAGCTCAAAAGCCCCCTGAGATGGAGGGGTAATGATCTGAAAAATCGAGGTTATTCAGGTTGTGAAGCAGTATTGGACTGGGTGATGGTGTTGCGGTTTAATAAGAAAGCAAACTAATAAGCTGTTAGGTTTCTTCTGCAAAGGGAGGAAAGCATCATGAGCTACGCAAAGTGTCCTAAGTGCCACGGTACAGGCCGAGTTTCTACCCTAACGAATCCGAATGAGCCAAACAAAGTCAGCGCGGGCTGGGGGTCACTCCGGTGTGACCGATGCCATGGCCAAGGCATTGTTCATGGCATGGGTGGAGGTGGAGGTGCAGGTGCAGGCAGTCAGCTGATGGCAATAGTCATGGGTCTATTTCTTCACCCTATATACTCGTATTTTGGATTCTGGCTGGTATGTACCGTTCTGTTATTGACCCTAGGAGAAGTGTTGGGGCCATCGCTCGGCCTGCACGACCTTCCGACCTGGTATTTCTTTTCAGCTACGACCATTCCAGTCGCTTTGGCCGTGCTGTTAAGAAAAAGAATCCCGGCGCTGATGAAGTGGATATTCTATATCCTGATTGTCGGTATCGTTCTTTTTATTAGCGCCGCGATTATCTCGGTAATTATCGAAAAGACGGCATCTGGCTAAGTACTGCCCTGCTGAGCTTGACACCTAACAAATCAAGCCACGCGGACGTCAAAACCGCTGCGCTGTTTTGCCGCCGGTGCTTGAGGCGTTATGAGTAGCCGTTATCGAATCGATGGCTCATTTAACAAGGTGTCGAAAAAATTTACAGCGAGATTGTCTTGAGTGCATAACTTCCTGGATTTAAACGGAAAAAATTTTTGGCCTGATTAATGCTTTTGAAAGATGCTATTTGGTTTTATTCTTAAATTGTGAGGGATCGAGTATGTGGAATAGTAAGTTTTGTCTTTCTTTGTTATTCATGAGTTTTTGTGCTTTCCAATCAAATGCATCACCAATATACCTGAATACTGATAATATCTCCGTTCAGGTTGGCGCAGGTACTACAGCTACCACTTCAAATAATACATTTAACTCTGGGGCAACAATAGATAAAGTCATTGATGCACCAACGGCAGCTTCGAGTGAAATACACTCCCAGTCAACACATATTTGGTTCTCAGGAGGAGGCCTTGAACTGTTATTTGATTTTGGCCAGCAATATGACTTAACTACCTTGCATTTCTGGAACTACAATGGTGAAAGTTTTGATGTCGATAATATTGACTTCACCTTTTTTGATGATGGCAATAATCAGGTTGGGATGCTATCTATCCTTCCTGATCTCGGAACTACACCAAATATATTTGCACAAGATATTCCTTTAGTAGCGCCCTTAAATGTACAGTTTGTTACAGCATTTTTAACAGGTTCTAATGATCAGGTTGACTTCCAGAATATTGGATTTACAGCAACGCTTTCAACTGACCGTTGTATTGGAAATCCCAATGATCCGATATGTGTAACCAATTCGGTGCCTGAGCCTAGCAGCATTGTTTTGTTAGGTTTGGGGGTGTTAGGGGTAGGTCTTTCCCGCCGAAAGCGCAATAAACATTGAAAAAAAGCCCGCTAATGCGGGCTTTTTTTGCTGAACCTTTTTCGAAAATTGTCTCGATAAGGTTTACGAAAGGTTCCATGACAAAGGAAGGATGTTGCCCGACGGGCTGCACTATATAAATAGCTGGTTAACGAAGGATGGATCGCGGTGTTTTCAACTAATGGAGACAGAACAGTTCGAACTGTTTCAAGAGTGGACTAAAAACTGGGGTGACGTTACACGGTTTGAAATCCTAGAAGTTGGTGAAAAGCCAGAAAAAGGAAATAGTGTCTAAATTTCAACAAATTCATAACAAGCGCATTTTGTCGCCGCTAGCGCGGCTGGGACAACCTACACTATGTTTCGGTTGCCCCAAATGCGGGCGTTAGCTGGAGAAAGGGATGTCTATATTTTCAAGCATAAAGAAATGGCTGGAATTGCGTCGTCCAAGAAAGCTTGATGAATTACTAGCGATTGAGTTTGACGATGAAGAAGTGAGAATCCGAGTCTTAGAGAGGCTTGAACCTGGTTGGAACCAAAGTTTCCGCTGGGGCGATGTCAAGCGAGTTTGCTTTAAAGACGAAGGTCTATATTCTTCAGATATCGTTATCATCGCGGTGTATGGCCGTGAGAACAATATTGTGATTCCTACAGAGGCTAGAGGAGGCTCCGACTTCTTTGGTGCCATTTGTGACCGAGGCCTACTCCCAGAAAATGTGTGGCGAAAAGCGATGGGGGATACCAGTGGTGGAACACACTGCTGGCCACCTTATGACAATGACCGCTAACAGGGGCGTTATGTGTCATGAGGAATCATGGGTATTTTCGAAGTAGGCATGATTTTTTTCATTCCAACGGGGACTTTGCTCCTAAATGCATGGCGCAAGAAAATAGGTAACGCCCGAGGCTGGCACTACGGTGTCTATGTGCTGGTTTCGATTGCAATGGCTACAGCTCCGCTGCTTTACGTTCGGAGTATTGAGCCCAATCACACTGTGCTGGGGGTTGTGTTAGCTGGGGTAGGATTCTTTTGGTTCGCAATCGTAGGGGCGCGCAATGCAAACACATAACCAGGCGGTCAACCGGACGCCAAAAGCGGGGCGCTTTTGGTACCTTCCGCTGCGCTCCGGCGCCGGTTACCGCAGGCGTTAGGCAAAAAACATGAACATCAGACATTGGATCGTTGTTGTAGCCCTGCTGGCTGTATTCACATCAGTAACTGCTTCTGCTGTAACACGTGAGGAAGCCGAAGCAAGACTGGAAGAAATTGCATCCTGGGGCACCATGGATGGAACGTGGGAAGGCCAATATAAGATCGTTTTCAAACCGGAAGGTGGAGAAGATCCGGATACAGAAATAGTTAACGCGAAAGTTGTGCTGTCTGAAGGCAAAGCTTCTTTCTACATTGCCCTGCCAGGTGAAGAATTTTCACCCGTGTCTGAAGGTTTTCCTTTTCAGGCAAACGAGCTTTTTGCAAAGCTACAAGTCGTTCGAAGTGGTGGTGCATGGATAGAGTCGTGGATGGTTGATCTTTCGAGGGAAAGTAAGAATCAGGCAAAGCTGTTCCTGTTACGAACTGTCAACAATTGGGCCGGGGAAGCGCCGCCAACAGGGAGCGTATTCGCTGTCGTAGGTATTGGTTCTTTCTCGCGAGCCGAGTAATGCCTAACAAGGCGTGCAAGCCGCCCCTGTAGATCCCCCGTTTTAGTGGACACTTTACGCACATACCTTTTCATATTCTTCGGGGGATTGGTAGCCCAGCGATGAGTGCAAACGCACTCGATTATAGAACTCATATACTCAATAATATGTGATACGGCGTCTATACAATTTTCAAATTGCCGATGATGAACAAGCTCCGCTTTCATTGTGTGAAAGAAAGATTCCACTCGGGCATTGCCCAGTGGGTTACCTTTCCGGCTCATACTTCTTGTCATACCCGCACTTTCTACTAAATCACGGTACTCATGCGCCGCATATTCGATCCGCTGATCCGAGTGGAAAATCAAAGGGGTCGTAGTGATTATTTTTTAACCATATATACCGCCAGACTGATCAAAATTTATTTACTCCGACCCTTTTGATAGCCAATACTTGATTCAACCCAATTTTTTGGAATTGTTTATGGACAACCCAAACTTGGCAAGCCCACCTACTGTTCAATCTGTTCCCTCTTTCTTTGGACGTCTGTGGCCGCGTATTGTCGGATTACTGATAGTTTTCAAGGTCATGATTCCGCTGTTGATTTTGCTGGTGTTGTTGGTCGGTAGCTGGAAAATCATTGGCGGCATTAATACCGAAATCGAACGGGCAGGCAGGGCGCTTGAACCGAAAATTGAGTTGGCGAAAGATGAAATCAAAAAAATTCGTGAGGAAGGCCGACGCATTGCCGATGAAATCGTGAAAATCAAAAATCAGGGTGGCGAAGCCGCGGAAGAAATCAAACGCTCGATTGAACCTATCCGTCAGTCGCTGTATGCCATCAGCGGTACCGTAGGCGCAATTTCGAAAACATTAGAATCAATTTTGAACGGCATGATCAAGATCATCAACCGCATTCCGGGTGTGAAGGATATGCAGCGGATTAATTTACCCGATATAAATGTTCCGGGTTTTCATTTGCCAGATATCGATATTGATGTCGATCTGACCTTTAACATGGCAGCAGTTGAGGCGCTCAAAGCCGCCACCGAACAAATTGCCGCCGAGGCGGAATCGATGTTAAACACAATCGTAAAAATCTGGACAGCCTGGTGGTGGACGGTCACCACGATATTTTATTTGATCGGATTCTGGATTCTGCTGGCTCTGGCCGGCAATGTTGCCCGCAGCTGGCATAAGTTTTTAATCGGCACGCGGTTACTGATGGGCAGATCGCAGGATGCAAGTTTGCAGATGCTTTAGATATTTCGCTAAAGGGGTCGTAACAATTATTTTTTAAGCACTAAACCGACCCCTTTAGTTGTCTGTAACCCTTCTGAACTGCTCAACACGATTGCGGCCAAGTTTTTTGGCACTGTACAGTGCATTATCTGCACGCTTGAGGGCATCATTAATACTGTCGTTTTGGTTATTATCGAGCATGGTCACACCACAGCTGACTGTGCAGTTGATATCAATCCCATCACTGTGTACAGACTGGTTTTCTGTAATTGAACGCACTCGCTCGGCTGTTTGCAGGGCTGTTTGCAAATCGCTTTGTGGTAACAGTATGGTGAACTCTTCACCACCAATGCGCCCCAACAGGTCATTGTTCCGCAGGGTGTCGAGCCAGCGCCGGCAAAGCATTACCAGCACCCGGTCACCGGCATAATGTCCGTAACGATCATTGACCTGTTTGAAGTGGTCCACGTCCAGCATAATAAGGGCCGGTGTATGTCCATAGCGTTGCGTCCGTTGCAGCTCCTCTTCAGCACGTTCGAGAAAATACCCGCGGGCCATGACTCCCGTCAGCTGGTCACGCCAGGCTAGGTCTTGCAATAGGGCTTCATTCAGTTTCTGTCGGGTAATATCACGGAAGAACCAGACCCGACCCAGATAATTATTCTGATCATCAAACAAACCGGTTGAATGACGATCCAGTGTGCGCCCATCCGTCAGTTCGATTTCAGTATGATCGTGGAGCTCTGGATTGTCGTAAAGCTCTTGAATACGCTGCAAAAAAGCATCGGGGTCCTTAAGTTTGCGCAATGCTGAGTCAAGCAAGGGCTCTTCAGGCAAGTGTGGATAGGCGGTCTGATCGTCAGGTCTGCTTTTTTGTTCTATCTGCCAGACTTCGAGAAACCGCTGGTTATATGAAATAACTTGCGAGTGCCGATCAACCACCAGAATACCGTCCGGCGATGCTTCCTGAATGGCATGCAGTAACGGGCGGGTGAACTGGTTGTGATTGTCATCTTTGTCCATATAAGACCGGAATTGACGTTCTTATCGGAGAGATCTGTAAAATTTCATTATAGGCCTCCGACTTATATAGGCAAATCGCTTGCCGGGTAATCTCGATAGTTGAGGCCAAGCCGGTTCCAAGCAGCAGCGTCAAATGAAAGAGGCCGTAACAACTACTTTTCAACCGTTTTCTCCGCTAGGCTGACAGGTGTACTTTTTAATGGCCAATTGATCGCCTATTGGCAGCGAACTTTCACAACAGAACAGCATTTGGGGCAAGTTTACCTGTCATGTACAAAGTTTTATTAATCGGCTTCCTAGTTTGCCAGCTGGCCATGGCTGATGAGCAGTTTCTCGCAGACAGTGTGCTGGTCGATAAGTCGGAGAGAAAGCTCTATCTGCTCCGGGAGGGTATCAAGTACCGGGAGTATTCCATCGCTTTGGGCCCCCGGCCACGTGGTCACAAATTGCATGCTGGCGATGAACGGACGCCAGAAGGGCGTTATATTCTGGATTTCAAGACTGAAAAAAGTGATTTTTACAAAGCCATTCATATTTCCTACCCTAATGAGCAGGATATTAAACGGGCCTCAGACATTGGGGCTGCTCCGGGAGGTTCAATCATGATTCATGGGATGCCCAATAATACGACGTTACCTCCCGAGCTGGTTCAGATGTTCAACTGGACCGATGGCTGTATTGCGGTAACCGACCAGGACATGGATGAAATCTGGTCGGCCATCAAGCCAGGCACACCTATTGATATTCGTCCCTAATGGCAACCTGGCGGCCAATTCAGGGAACCATGACAAGCGCCAGGGCCTTTGGTGTCCTGTTAGCTGCTCTTTGTTGCCTGCCCTGCCTGGCTGAGAATCGGCATATTCTGACATCAGAGACAAACACGGATCTGGTGGGCAATAACAGCAGCACCAACATATCGAGAGAAGAAACGCTGATTGATATCGCAGTTCGATATCAGTTGGGATACAACATGATCCGCTCGGCAAATCCGGATGTCGACGCCTGGCTTCCCGATGACGGGAGCAACGTATTATTGCCGTTCAGTGTTATTTTGCCGGATGCGCCACGAACAGGCATTGTCATCAATACAGCGGAAATGCGTCTTTATTTTTACCACAGGGATGAGCAGCAGAATGACACAGTGACTGTTTACCCCATCAGTGTGGGCCGCAGGGACTGGGCGACCCCGCTGACTGAAACGCGGGTGACAATGAAAATTGAGCACCCGCCCTGGTATCCCCCTGACAGTATCCGTGCGGAACACGCCGCTCGCGGGGACATACTGCCCAAAATCGTTCCCGCTGGCCCAGACAACCCACTAGGGGATTATTTACTGGCATTGGATATTCCAAGCTATTTTATCCACGGGACCAATAAACGCTTTGGCATTGGCATGCAGGTCACTCATGGCTGTATTCGCATGTACCCGGAACATATTGAAGAACTCTATAACCTCATATCGGTTAACACGCCTGTCAGCATCGTCAATCAGACCCACAAAATCGGCTGGAAAGACGAAAAGCTTTATCTGGAGGTACATCACCCTCTGGAACTTGATGGCGTGGTGCAGGAGGAAAATCGAACAGGTATTGTCGATAAGCTGACGTCAATACTGGAGAAACAACCGGAGGTTCTGATCGACTGGAACAGGGTCGATATTGCAATAACAAAGGCTACGGGCATACCCGTGCTGGTGGGAATACAGCCACATTCATTATCAGATTTTGAGTATTACCGAAATCATATCCGGTCAGACCACTCAAACCGACCGGATATGATTGAGTAAATGGACTACTTTTCCATTGCCTTTTTAAAGGCCCGGTCAATTTTCTCGTTGGCTTCGTATGCTGATGTTTTTGCTTCGTCAGCGGTACTTTGGGCATTGGCAGCAGCTTTATTTGCAGCATCAGCTGACCGCTGGGCATCGGCGGCTGCCCTGCTTGCTTCTGCAGCTGAACGCTGAGCTTCCTGCGCCATTGCCCTGACCTCATCTACCGATGAGTTACTTGCACAACCAGTGACCGCCACCACCATCAAAACAGGTAAAAACTTTACTAAAGATTTCATGAAGCTCTCCTTACTGAAGAAAAAACAAGTCAGATCTACACGGGGGTTATTACTTTCAAAGTATGGATGCAGGATTTACCAGTTGCAAACCCTGTTACTTATCAACTTGATTTGAATTAATTATCAGGTTCATATTCATGGTGTACTGACACAAGACACACATATTGGCTACAGAGGCACTGCCACGCAAGTGGTGAAGCCCCCTTATTGCGACGGCAGGAAACCCTATGGCAAAACAACGACTGATTATGCTGTTCGACGGGACCTGGAACGATCCCGAAGATCAAACAAATGTTTATCGTATCTCGCGCTGCCTTCATGATTATGATAGCGATATACGACAACGCTTTTTCTACAGCGCCGGTGTTGGCACATCGAAGCTGGAGCGTTTCAGAGGGGGCGTGTTCGGTTACGGTCTTAGCAAAAATTTGCTGGCGGGATACGAGTGGCTTGCAAAACGCTACACCGATGGAGAGGAAATCTGGATATTCGGTTTCAGTCGTGGAGCCTATACGGCAAGAAGTCTCGTTGGGTTAATCCGCAAATGTGGGTTACTGCATATCGTCACCCCGGGCTTGCTGGAAAAAGCTGAAAGTATCTACCGGGACGAGGGTCTCTCTCCAGATGCTGACGTCTGCAAGGATTTCAGGGAACGCTACAGCCGAAGTCCGAGGATCCACTTCATCGGCGTATGGGATACCGTCGGCGCACTGGGAGTACCCGGCACGGTCCTTTCCGAAAGGGGGAAGTACTCGTGGCACGATACCGAACTCTCCAGCATTGTGGATTATGCCTACCATGCGGTTGCACTGGACGAACACAGGGCGGCCTACGACGTACCACTGTGGACAAGTGCCGATGGAAACAAAAAACAGCGCAATCTGGAGGTTGAGCAGCGCTGGTTTATTGGCGCCCACGCGAATGTGGGCGGTGGCTATGGTACCAAGGATTCACTTGCCGATATTCCGTTGCAATGGATTCTGGAGAATGCTGAAAAAGCAGGGCTGAAGCTCGATCCATTCAAGGCGCCCGACGATGCATGGCAAACCGAGCCAAAAGACTCCTTCAAGGAATTCCTGAACGGCGCCTACGCATGGTTCCGCAAGATCAAAGAACAGGGAGACGGCCGGTTCTGCAGAAGATATTCAGAGGGTCTAAACGGACACCCTGCGGTCAACATTTCGGTTGATAACAGTGTCTGGAAGCGCTGGAAAGATGCCAAGTTTGACTATCGACCACGCACTCTGACCGATGCAGACCAGTACCCTCCGGGGCAATAAGTTGCAACCTCGCCGTAGCCCGAGGGAGTCACTCCCATATTGTTATTGATGTGCGGACCAACGGGGCATCGGACCCTGCTTCTGCATCGCAGCAATTCGAAACGACGACTTAACAACTGTCGCTTGGCCAAAAGGACATCATATGGACATATCACTGGTTTCAACCATTATTGTTCTTAGTACTGCCGCTGGGATCTGTATCCCCGTAGGTGGACTGATCGCGAGTTTCGAGCACATCCGACCCAATTGGCTCGAACAGGAATTTCGACATTTTCTGATTGCCTTTGGTGGCGGTATTCTTCTGGGGGCCGTTTCTGTCGTTCTGGTTCCGGAAGGAACCACATTTATGAATGATTCTGTATTTTCAATTCCTGTGGTCCTCGCCGGTGGCCTCACGTTCTTCCTGATCGAGCGATTACTCGACTTGAAGCGGAGGGAGTCTCCCCAATTGATGGCGATGGTTCTGGACTACGTGCCCGAAGCTATCGCATTGGGTGGGCTAATCGCTCTGGGGTCACCTATTGCTCCGTTACTGGCATTACTGATTGGCTTACAAAATCTGCCAGAAGGATTTAACGCCTACAGAGAGCTTAAGTTTCAAAACAACACCTCTTCCCAAAAAACGTTGCTGACAATGAGCCTCCTGGTTCCACTAGGACCGCTGGCCGGGATTGCTGGTTATTCATTTCTCTCGGAGCACGAACCCATCATGGGGGCAATCATGCTATTTTCAGCTGGCGGTATTCTTTATCTGATTTTCCAGGATATCGCGCCACAATCGCGACTGAAAAAACACTGGGCACCGCCCCTTGGCGCCGTGTTTGGGTTTTGCTTTGCACTATTTGCTGAAATGTTGACACACACCAGCTAGCAAGCCAGGGTTCTCGCCCCTTCAGGCCGGGACGACGCTATAAAAGAGGTATTTAATGAACTGGTTTATTTTGTTTGTTGCCGGTCTTCTCGAAATCGGCTGGGCTATTGGACTGAAGTACACGGAGGGCTTTACACGACTGTGGCCAACTGTGGGAACAGTGATTTCACTGGTGGCCAGTTTCCTGTTGCTTGGTATTGCCATGCGGTCACTGCCCGTGGGGACGGCGTATGCGGTGTGGGTTGGTATCGGTGCCGTTGGCACAGCGATTTTGGGGATATTCCTGTTCGGCGAGTCCGCCGATCTGCCCAGAATACTGAGTCTTTGCCTGATTTGTGCCGGCATTGTTGGCCTCAAACTTACCCATGCCTGATAACCGACTGAAAAGTCTTGACTTTTAGGTCCATGACCTGTGTTCAGATGACTCCGCTAGCTGGTTCGGCCTCGGCCCGCTTTTCTTCAGCACTTTATGTCAGCGCCCGGCAAATAACTCCTGACTGTTAGACGTTCCTGCCCTTCTGCCTGCGTCAATTTGTCGCATGTTCTGTTTTTCGCCTGTCTTTTAGAATAGCGCTCTTTTTGAGTCTTCACTAAGGAGTGGCTTGTTTTGACTTTCATCTATTCTCGCGTCATGAAACGTTTTATTTTCCATGCTGTACTGGCCACGGGTCTCCCGGTCGTTTTGCTGGCATCTTCACACGCTGAGGAGACTGTAGAAGAAATTATCCTTATCAAGTCTCAGCAAACGATGCCTACAACAACGGGCGACGCCACCAATTTATTGGGTAACCAGGGTGTCAATTTTTCTGCTGCCGGTGGTATTTCCCAGTTACCCAGCATTCGTGGAATGAATGGTGATCGGGTTAAAGTACTCATTGATGGCGGTGAAATCACTTCTGCCTGTGCAAACCATATGAATCCCCCGCTTTCCTATATGGATGCCAGCCGTATTTCATCGACGACGGTCCTGAGTGGAATTACCCCTGTCAGTATGGGCGGCGACAGTATCGCCGGCACAATTTCAGTGGATTCCCGCAAACCCGCCTATTCTGATTCCGACGAACTACTTATGCAGGGTTCTATTGGTGCCATCTACGAAAGTAATGGGCGGCACCATGGCGAATACCTAAACGCTACCATTGCCAACAGCAATCTAAGTCTGGGTTACAGCGGTAGTCTGGACCGCTCTGACAGCTATCGCGATGGCAGTGGCGACAAAGTTCTCGATACGCTCTATCGTTCAGAAAATCACGCCATTACCTTTGGTGCCAGAGGTGAGTTTCAGGAGCTCGTCCTGAAACTCACTCACCAGAAGGTGCACTATCAAGGCTTTCCCAATCAGTACATGGACATGGTAGGCAATAAAGGTGACGGCGTTATTGTCAACTACCTCCACGATTTCAGTTGGATGAAACTCGATGTCCTGTTTAGCTGGAATGATGTCGAACACGAAATGGGATTTTTCACCGAGGAGAAGACCGGCACAATGCCCATGTATACCGAGGGCAAGGACATGGGTTACGTCCTGAAGGCAGAATTCCCACTGTCAGAGCAACACACATTGCGTATCGGCAATGAATACCACAAATTTGAACTCGACGACTGGTGGCCTGCTGTGCCCGGCTCAATGATGATGGGCCCAAATGACTATATCAATATCAATGATGGCGAGCGCACCCGCTACGCGCTCTGGGCTGAGTCAGACTATCGGATCAATACATCCTGGACAGCTCTCTACGGTATTCGCTACGAGCATGTCATTACCGATACCGATGATGTGCAACCCTACAACACCATGCCGATGATCATGATGAGCCCCAACCTCGATGCACCGGCTGCAACTGCATTCAATGCTCGCAATCACAAGCAGGTTGATGACAACATCGATTTAACCCTGGTGCTCCGCTACCAGCCTACGTCCGAGGACACTGTAGAGTTTGGCTACGCGCGCAAAACCCGCTCACCCAACCTCTATGAGCGCTACACATGGGGCAGGAACACCATGGCAATGACCATGATTGGCTGGTATGGCGACGGCAATGGCTATGTGGGTGATATTGACCTGGATCCGGAGACTGCGCATACCCTGAGCGCTGCCTATAGCAAAAAGGCTTCGGATAACCGCTGGGAATACACCATCAGCCCCTATTACACATACGTGGATGATTTTATTGATGCTACTCAGATCGGTACATTCAATCCGAGAATGGTAATGTCCGTTACACGACCCAGGTTGCAATTTACCAATATCGACGCCGAGTTTTACGGTCTGGATGTCAATGGTTCCCGCCTTCTTTCGCAATCTGGCAAGTGGGGCACCGTGAACCTGAAAGCCCGGGCGTCCTACACTCGAGGTAAACGCAAAGACGGCCCGGAAGACCTTTACCACATCATGCCACTTAATGTGAAAATCGCTTTGGAGCAGTCTTTTCAGCAGTGGGCCAATACTATTGAATTGGAGTGGGTCGATGAAAAAGACAACGTGGACCAAGTTCGTCTGGAAAACAAAACGGCCAAATATACCCTCCTGAACATATTCACCCAATACCGCTGGCATAACACCACGCTCAATTTTGGTGTACGTAATCTGCTGGATGAAAGCCACGACTTGCCTTTGGGTGGTGTAAGCCTGGCCCAATGGCGTGATGACGGCATGACGGGGCCCTTTGAATCACTCCACGGTCCCGGTCGCTCTGCAGAGATGGGAATTCGTTACGATTTCTAACAATTTCTTTGAATCAATCTCCCCCCAACAGGGGGCACATCCTGCCCTCTGCTGGCCTATCGCCAGGCCTGCACGAATCGATTCGCAGGGATATAGCCCCCTTGGGGACATTCTCCGAGGCGCTGAGCGGATGACATAGGGGATACTTGGTTTAGGGCACATTCCATGCTTTTTATACCCGCCCATCGGCTCTAAAGACCACACAGCCCCACCTCAACGACCAACCTTGACAGCCTAACCACTTGTTCTAACATAACTTTTAGGCCAACTGTAAATATAATTTATACAGCTGGCACACATGCGGTTTATGGAAAAGCCATACAGGTAGACGGAAAGAGCCTGAGACAACAGACCGAACACGGCAGCCGTTTTATCGTTGCAGCTCTGCTGCTACAAAGCTTCGGGTATTGGTGCGTCAGGCCACGCAAGTCAGGAGGACATTATGAATGACTTAAGTCTGACCAACCCCTTTCGCTCTCTCATTGCCGCCCTTGAGAAGCGGGATGAATACACGGCTTGTCACGATCAGCGAACGAAGCTGATTGCGTTGGATATTGGAGAGCAATGTAGCCTGGAAGCTGAGGAGCTGACGATCCTCGAAATTGCGGCGTCTGTGCACGATATCGGAAAAATCGGGATTCCCGATCGAATCTTGCTAAAACCCGGGCGTCTTGATGCAGAAGAATGGGAAGTGATGAAGACCCATCCGGAGCACGGGTTTCTGATTCTCAACACCGTCGAATCGCCCTATGCAGAGTCGGTGGCCAACGTGGTTCGAAACCACCATGAGGCGTTTGATGGGAGCGGATACCCCGACGGCAAACACAGCGAGGAGATCCCTGTTCTCTCACGTATCATCGCACTGGCGGATTGTTACGATGCGATGGCCACATCCAGGCCATATCGCCCAGGCAAACCACACAGTTTTATCATGAAGGTCCTCCACGAGGATAACGAATACAAATACGATCCCTATTTGCGTAAAAAGCTTGTAACTTGCCTCGAAAATAGCCCACTCCGCGCTCAACAGTCAGAAATATAGGGGTATATTGAAATACTCATATTGTCGAGAAATGAACGTCACTCTGTCGCCTTCCTCCGTGGCATAAAATATCATCCCAGTAACGCCACCGATTTAATCAGCATATAGAGCGACTTCCCTGTCTCGAGCCCAAGCTGACTAACTGCTCTCGAGGTCACTTCTGCCAGCACCAATTGTCCATCCGCAGTGCGACAGGCCACCACACAGCGACTGTCTGCTGGTGGATCAATGCGCTCAATGGTCACCGGCAGATGATTTTGGATACTGATGTGATGCGGATCCACCAGGGACAGACTGACATCACGAGCGCGAATGAGTATCCGTGTGGGCAGGGAACCAGAGGCCTGTCCCGTTCTGGGAATCCACAGCCGGGCTTCCGGTGGGCCAAAGGGTCTGACGCCATCCTCCCCGGCCTCGCCCAGAGCTCCCTCCAAAACCGAAACAGCACCGGCATCATCAAATAGTGGCGAGTCCGGACGCGCCAGCGACTCGTGTAGCGTTTCGATGCGCTGGATGAGGCCATCCTGCAGGAAGACAATCCGGTCCGCCAGACGTTCGATCTCATCCGGGGAGTGGCTGACCATAATGATAGGTACAGCGGACTCGGCTGCCATACGACCAAGAAATGGCATGATCTCACGCCGGGTCTGGGTATCGAGTGCCGCCATTGGCTCATCCAGCAGTAACAGCTGTGGACTGATCAGCAAGGCCCGTCCCAGGGACACTCGCTGGCGCTGGCCACCCGACAATTGATCAATGCGGCGGCCCAGCAGATCTTCAATGCCCAGCATGGCGGAAACTTCAGGCAGATGCAGTCGGCGTAATGGCGCCGGAGTTCGCTTGTAGCCATAGAGCAGGTTGTCCTGCACCGAGAGGTGCGGCAGCAGGCTGTGTTCCTGAAAAACCAGGCCGATACGCCGCCTGTGCAGCGGCACAAACTGTCTTCCCTGCTGCCATTGCTGATCGCCAAAGCTCACTGCAGCTCCCCTGATTCGCTCCAGTCCGGCGATGAGGCGCAGTAAAGTCGTCTTGCCACAACCAGAGCGGCCAAACAGCCCGGTCACGCCCTCAAGAGGCCACTCGTGATCTACCTTGAGCTCAAAATCTCCGCCATAACGCAGGTGAGCCTGAATACGAAGCATCATACCCGGACGACCTGAAAGCGACGGGTAAGGCTGTACACCACGAACAAAGTGGTGAAGGCAAAGATCAGCAGCAGTAATGAAAGACTGTGTGCAGCCTCATAGTTCATGGCTTCAACATGATCGTAGATCAATACCGACAACACTTTGGTTTCGCCGGGTATGCTGCCACCGAGCATCAGGATAACACCAAATTCGCCCATGGTATGGGCGAAGGTCAATGTGGCCGCCACCACAAAACCGCTGCGTGTCAGTGGAAAGATCACGGTACGGAAACGATCCAGTGCACCGGCGCCGAGACTGCTCGCCACCTCCACTGGACGCCTCCCCAGATTACTGAAGGCTTCGGTCAGCGGCTGCACGGCAAAGGGCATGGAGTAGAGAATGGACGCCATCAGAATGCCCTCAAAAGAAAAAGCAAGGTGATGAAAACCCAGGTCTTGCAAAGTTTTGCCCACAATCCCCCGTGGCCCCATCGCCACTAGCAGATAAAAGCCAAGCACGGTGGGCGGCAGCACCAGAGGCAGGGAGACAATCGCCTGCACCACATTCCTACCACGGGAACGGCCCTTTGCCAGCCACCAGGCAAGCGGGGTTGCCAACACTAACAAAATTATCGTGGTGTACAGGCACAGCCGGAGAGTGACATCGATGGCTTGCCATTCCGCGGGCCCGAGTGCATACATAGGATTTCCTCACGACCAGAATCGGGCGGCCCGATGGTGTTTGTTTACTCCGGTATCACAAACCCGTAGCGGGTCATGATGTCGTGTACTTTGTCGGTCGCCATAAACGCGGCAAACGCCAACGCTTCGGGCTTGTTACCGCCACGCCTGGTGACCACATAGCCCTGGGTCAGCGGATTGTGCAGCGTATCGTCAATCAGGTAGTGATCATGCCTGGCCAGGTCGGGAAACTTTGCCAGAGACAGGGCGATGATGCCCACCTGTGCAGCGCCGGATTCAGTCATCTGGGCGGTGTGCGCAATGTTTTCGCCGAACACCAGTTTGCTCTGCACAGCGTCCCACACACCTGTCGATTGCATCGCCTCTTTCGCACGCAGACCGTAGGGAGCATGCGAGGGCTGGGCAATGGCAATGCGGGTAATCGCCTCTGAAGTCAGGTCTTCAAGGGTAAGGTCGGCGGCGTTCAGGATGTTGCTCCAGATCACAATCCGGCCAATGGCATAGACAGCCGGTTCAGTGGTTGTCAGGCCCTTATTCCTGAGTTGCTGGGGGAAGGCGATGTCGGCCGAAAAGAAGATATCGTAAGGTGCACCGTTAGTGATCTGCGTGGTCATTTTCCCCGATGAGCCGTAGATAACCTCAATGGCGACATCGGGACGCACCTCACGATAGAGGTTCACAATGTCATCCAGTGCATAACGCAGATCAGAGGCTGCCGCGATACGCATGGGCTCGCTGGCATGCATCGCGGAGGTCAACAACAGAAGAGTCAGTATCACAAGCAACCGACCCGGTTTTTCGAATAGGGGCATTGTCGATCTCCGAGCAAGAATTGGTGTGATTATGCTGTGGCCGGACCGGATGCTCTTCACGTTATATCCAATTG
The DNA here is from genome assembly GCA_002707685.1 of Porticoccus sp. Classification (GTDB taxonomy): domain Bacteria; phylum Pseudomonadota; class Gammaproteobacteria; order Pseudomonadales; family Porticoccaceae; genus Porticoccus. The sequence continues at coordinate 166,683 of PANQ01000003.1, forward strand.
AATATAACGTGAAGAATAGGGCCAGATCGCCGGATCGTCAACCCAGGACGAATATCGACCAATCAGTGGGGACTGCTGGGAGGGGACGACGCCAGAAGGGCCGAGAGTTCGCTCAATTCATCGGCCACTGCCGCTGCCGTCTTTTCTTCGATTTGTCGGTACAAAGCCAGTACGCGCTCACCCAGCGGCGTAATCCGGGCACCCCCGCCGCCACTGCCCCCCGCAGCGGTTTCAATCAGGGGAGAAGAAAAACACTGGTTCATGGTGTCAACCAGCAACCAGGCCCGGCGATAGCTCATCCCCATCTGCCGGGATGCGGCCGAGATGGACCCAGTGGCGATAATACGCTCCAGTAGTTCCGCTTTCCCCGGACCGATAGCGATAGCTTTTCCGAAAAGGATACGTTGCCGCAGGCGCAATAACGAAGTACCTGATTTCATAATATTGTGCTCGACCGATACGATCACTGATTTTGCCACAATAGACATGGGGGCAACGAATTTAACAGTTCATCAGGGCCCGGTCGGCGACGCCTTTGAGGTTCAAAGCATAACTGGCGGCTCCGCAATAAGTGATTTTCAGCCACCCGAATGCCCGCGCTGGCGCGACACCTCTCAAGCGCGAGATCGTTTATCGTCTCAGCGAGGTGCCGCACAAAACGAGGTGGCTACTTCAGTTCAGAAAGACTGGCTCCAAAATTGATATGAAACGGCGAACCATCCAGAAGCAGGGCAGGTACGGATTTGACCCCTGCTGACTCAGCTTCTGCAATTCGGGATTTGTCATTCCCAAGATGCACGATTTCCACATCATACTGAACGGGGTCTATTGCCCTGGCTACACTGTCCTCAGCCGCCACACAAACCGGGCAACCAGCGTGATAAAAAACTGCTTTTGCTTTCATAACTTCTCTCCAGTCCTTAAGTTACAATCATGTTCGAAATACACCCAAACGGTAGCGCTATTGTCAGTTGCAAAAAAGCGGGAACCGGAAGGTGTGGTAGGCACTTTATGGTGTAACTTAATGAATATTAATGAGAAAAAAATAAATTCCCGCGCCAGCAATGTCTACCGCAAGCTTGAAGACGTGGTTGGCTGCAAATGGTCGGTGTCGGTCCTACTGGCCATTGATGCCGGGATCTCCCGCCCCGGCGCACTGGAGCGCCACATTTCCGGCATCTCAACGAAAGTGCTGTCTGAACGACTGCGAAAACTGACTACTTATGGTTTGCTCGAGAAGCAGAGTTTCCCGGAGGTGCCACCTCGCACGGAGTATTCATTGACACCATCGGGCATAAAACTCATCAGCATCATTCAACAGATTCACACTCTGGATTCAACACTTCAAGAGACGAGACCCAAGCAACTCAACCGCAACTAATAAAGTAGCGGCGGCCGGCTCTGATTCGCTACACCCCAAGCCCTGCGCCACAGAACTGGATGAACAAAGAACGTTACACACTATGGGTATCATCGAGTCGATAACACTTCTGGGAATCATGATTGCACTTGCTGTGATGCCAAGTACCAGTGTCGCACTGGTTGTCACACGCTCTGTCACTCTGAGCGTCCATAATGGTATAGCGGTCGCTGCGGGAGTTGTTGTCGGCGATCTGATCTTTGTCTTACTGGTAATACTGGGTCTATCTGTGCTGGCAGAGACCCTGGCCAGCCTGTTTCTGATCGTCAGATATCTTGGCGCGACCTATCTGATCTGGTTTGGCTTCTCATTGCTGACAAGAAAACACACCACCGGGTTTATGATCGACAACCCAGCGGGAAAAGGACGTTTCACAACGAGCTTCCTTGCTGGCCTCGCCCTGACGCTCGGGGATCTCAAGGCCATCTTTTTCTACCTTAGCCTGTTTCCCGTGTTTATTGATTTAGCCGCACTCCAGCTTACTGACGTTTTCATTATCATGGCAGTCACAGTGGTGGCTGTGGGTGGCGTGAAAGTCGTCTATGCATGTTCAGCAGCAAAAATTGCCGCCCTCTCGAAAGGCCTACCGTTTGAGCCCGCCATCAGAAAAACAGCAGGTGGTGCGATGATCGGAGCGGGAAGTTATATGATCGTACAAAGCTGACAACCACATCTGCAGGTATAGATCATCAATATTAACGAGAACTGCTTATTTTCCTGTTAAGATTATCTTCGGCTGGGAGCTCTATGGACAGCATTGATTAACCTTGTGATTCGGTTACCCTATGTTGCCCTAGGCAGCCAACCACCACCCCTCAAAGATAACAATAAGAGGTACCACCATGCCCTTTTCTCCGGAACATCTAACCGAATTGAACTTGCTGGTCATGTTCAGCACCCCCACACTGCAGGAAGGCATCAAGGTTCACCGAAATGAGGCGGCACCCGAACTGGTGGCAGCAGCCGAGCGCCTGCATCAAAAGGGTTTAATCACAAACAGGGACGGTGGCTATCTGACTGATCTGGGTTTCGAAACGGTCGATCACACCCAGAAACTACTGGGCATTCTCTCAACCGACTGAAGCGACAAACTGCCTCTTTCGGGAACCTCATTGAACAGAACATTCAGGACGATAAATGAAACATAAAATCACAATCCTGTTTGCCATGACGTTTTTTATTGTCGGCAATGGTTATGGCATTTTGGCACATCAGGCACATGCGGCCTCAAATGAAACAAACACCCTGTGTAGCACTTTCACCCTGCCCGACTCGAACAAGGTGTATCTGTTTGCCTACAGGGAGCATCAGCCGCGTGAGAGCATTGCCCAATTGGTCAGAAAGGAAACCGCCCTGGCGCTGGACGATATCGCTGATGAGGTGATAATCGTCCAGAATAGCGAACAGGCAAAAGCAGACGGGCTTTTATTGAAAATCAAGGTGCTCAATATCGCCCGGGGCAACCTGTTCACTAGGATCGATTTCCGGTATGAATTGATTGAAAACACCGGAAAAGCAGAAATTCTCAACGAAACTGACGTATTAACGTCAAACTTTGGTTTTAAAAAACTGACTGGCGATGTGGGCAGAGAAATTGTGCGAAACATCACCCCGTTGATCGATTGTTTTGAGGCTCGCAGGCAGTAAATCCTGCCAGCCCATCATGTTGCGGGGCTATTATGGCACCAGATGCCTGATGACCAGTTGCGAGGCAATGAAGCAGATAGAGAAGAAAATCACCATTGCCATGATACCCGCCAGAATCACGGATTTTGGATTGGTCTCCAACAGGTCCGATGCCCTCTTCATGCCACGCCTTCTTTGCAGGGCAAACACCAGACAGAACGCCTGGGTAATAATCTCAAGTGCACTGAGATTTTTCGGCTTGGTCTCCTCCGCCTCATCCTGCCGGGAATCTACTTCAGTGGCGGTTTCTGGCGCAGTATCCTGCTGATTTCTGTTGGTCATAATCATTGGCACTCATCACTTGGAAAGGCAACTGCTGCTTCAGTAGCGTACTGGACACAGCTGCCAACAATGGATTTTCAACCAGGCGCCGAATCACACCCGGTAGAGTGTGGTATTCGCGGCACCGCGACTTATTCAGCGCCGCTGCGAACTGCCGTACCGACAGAATCCTGCAACGGCCCCAGTGGATTGCGGCGGGTTTCTTCTTCATCAATCAAAGGAACACCGCTCCAGATCTTGTAGACCACCGTATTGTGGTCAATCACGATCAGGGCATTAAAGTTCCAACCGTTGCGAATACGCTCACGCTTGAATTTTAGCAAGTCCAGCACTACATTGCCCACCCGTTTGCTGTTGCTGACGCTGGGCGTTGCCTCATAGGCCAGACACTTCTCGCGGGATTTGAGACAGGTTCTGACACTGGGGGGTAACTCATCATTTGTCACGGAACTGTTTGGGCTGAATTTCTGGATGATGTCGAGGTAGGAAAGAATTCTGACATTGGGGGCGCTATAAGGATCAAAACCCAGATCCTGCAGGTCATCGGTAGTGGTTTCGTTAAGAATGATGCTGTCGTAGGAGGCCTTGGCCTCCTCAAAACTGTTCCACTGGGACTTCGTCTTGGCCCCACCTTTGGGCAAACCGCTACTGCACGATGACAGCACTATCGCCATCAGTACCACCAACAGCGAAAGAGGGACCCAGTACGTCTGACGAATCTTAACTGCTTTGTTCATAGCGCCCGGCTTGACTTTATGAAGACGGTTCAATCATTACATTAAAGGTAAAGAGCCGTCCACTCTGCCTGCAACGTATTTATATTTGCTGTTTTACAGCCGGTTTGGCACCCTTACGGCCTGCTCAGATAACGTCAAAGCCGTCCCGGCCAAGACCACCCTCATTCATCAATATTTCACGGAGTCCCCATGACATTAGAAGAAGCAAAAGCACTGCGCGAAAGCTGGGGCGACAAGCCTTGCAACCACCCATCCTTTGCCGACGAATACATGTTTGGCTCAAAGACAGGGGATTTTGTCTGTGAACAGTGTGGCCGGTCGTTCACCAAACGTCAGAGAGACAACCTGAGCCAGGCAGACAACCCAAGGCTTAACCGGTTTCTGCAACAGAAGGATCTCATCAAGGAGCGACTCGACACTCTATCCCAGCGCAAGAGCAAGCTCACAGAAGTAGCCCAGAGCGAATCCGGTAGTTCTGTAATGTTGCTGGAAGCATTATTGAAGGATCAAGAGCAATTGATTCTGCGCGCCGAAGAGTTGATTCAGATAATGGACCAAACCTGATTACAGCCGCGCATCCGGCTGAGATGCCCCCCAATAATTCATTACAGTTCAGGAGGCAAAGCCATTAACGCAGAGCCATTCAGCTCACTGGCTTGCCCCCTGGATGGCAATGCCCTGACACGCCATGGCACAACGTGGCGCTGCGCCAGTGGACACAGCTTCGATATCGCCAGGCAGGGCTATACCCACTTATTGCCCGTGCAGAAAAAACGCTCCGCCGACCCCGGCGACAGCAAAATAATGGTGGCGGCACGCCAGCGCTTCCTGAACGCGGGTCATTATCAGCCCATAGCAGATGCCGTGAGCCACACAGTTCTGGCAGAGCTCCCTACCAACACCACTGCGAACTGCCTCGATGCCGGTTGCGGTGAAGGCTACTACCTGCGACAGCTGAGGACAGCGGCAGGCGGCGATGGACACTCGCTTGCCCTGATGGGGCTGGATATTTCGAAGTGGGCTGTCCTCTCTGCGGCCAAGCAGGCCGCCACCATGCCGGGACCTGCAACAGCCACTATCTCTCCCTGGGCCAACTGGGTAGTGGGTAGCAATGCCAATTTGCCGGTATTGAGCGGTACACTTGACGGACTGCTGTGTATTTTTGGTTTTCCCGTCTATTCCGAATTTGCCCGGGTATTGAAACCCGGCAGCATCCTGTATCAGGTGGAGACCGGACCCGATCACCTCCGGGAATTGCGCGATATCATCTACCCCCGCACAAAACACACACACATGCCCGAGCCGCCGCAACCGGCGGGATTCACGCATCGCTCCAGCGAAAGCATTTGCTACCACCTCTCACTGACAGACGCTGGATCCATAGCTGACCTGCTTGCCATGACCCCACACCTGTATCGCGCTTCGGCCGAGGGCCGGGCCAAAGCGGCAGCACTGACTAACCTGCAAGTCACCGTCGATGTGGTGCTGTCGCGTTTCGAATGTCACTAGGGTCAGCGGCCCCAGCATCCCTGTAACACCGACCATGCCGGCCAATTGACAAACCCTGTCCCCCTACAGCGGATTTACCGAATTACTCAGTGAAGGTCTAATGATGGGTGTCTAGGTGGCGATGTGGCGACCCATGGAGATTTTTCTCTATTGGTAGTGGCCAATTGTTCGCCGCCGCCGAACTTACCTCCGACTGGCAGAAATGCCCCTGACAGTAATGCCAACACTTGCCACCTGAAAAGGCATAAAATAGTCCGCCTGCTGAAAGACGACTTATGCCTCCCCACCGAAAACAGGATACAAGCACCGGTATGATCAATTTACCCAACTGCCCGCAATGCAACTCCGAATACACCTATGAAGATGGCAGTCTATTTATTTGCCCGGAATGTGCCCACGAATGGTCCCCAGAAGCCCCACCGGAAAAAACCCAGCAAAAACCTGCCGTCAAAGATGCCAACGGCAATATTCTCAACGACGGTGATACCGTGAACGTGATCAAAGATCTGAAGGTAAAGGGCTCGTCGCTGGTAGTAAAAGTGGGCACTAAGGTAAAAAATATTCGCCTGGTGGAAGGTGATCACGATATCGACTGCAAAATTGACGGTATTGGCGCCATGCAGCTCAAATCAGCCTTTGTGAAAAAGAACTGAACGGCATGCCCCAAACGAGCTTGCCACCTTCGCAAGAAGGGGTGACAAAACAGGTGAAACTCTGGCTGGAAACCATCGTGGTGGGGTTAAACCTGTGCCCTTTTGCCAAACGGGAGCTGGTGAAAGACAGAATCCGCTTTTTTGTTTCGGCAGCAACCAACGAGGAAATGCTGCTCAGCGACCTGGAAGCAGAGCTGGAAAGGCTCGATCGGGACACATCCATCGAAACAACGCTGATTATTCACCCACAGGTGTTGGCAGACTTTTTCGATTATCAGCAATTTTTGATCTGGGCTGGCCAGGTGTTGAAGCGCATGGGATTCCGGGGCGTTTTTCAGATTGCCAGCTTTCATCCCGACTACCAGTTTCTCAACAGCCTCAAACAGGCGCCGGGAAATTACACCAACCGCTCTCCCTATCCCATGCTTCATCTGCTTCGCGAAGACAGCCTGGCAAATGCCATCGCCAATTACCCCGACACGCGCAAAATACCGGAGCGCAATATCGCTCACCTCGAAAGCCTGGGGCACGAACAGTTGCACGCGCTATTTTCCACTGTGGGTCAGCATAGCGAAACCCCCTAGGACAACTAATTTATACATTGACTTTTTCGGCTATAGTCGGCCTTCCCTACCACCGGCCGCCAGCTGCGACACTCTCACCCGCCCCCTCATGCTATTAACATAATAGTCATATAAAAAAATATTTGATTCTCTTTTTAATGTATTAAAAAATATTAATCAGTATTATTTTTTCATTGCGTATTATCTGGTTTATATTAAACCAGATATGATGCATGCAATGACGAATATCCCATATTTTTTTTCACAATAGAAACTCTCCAAAAAATACAATAAAAATTATATTTATCAAAATCTTACATAAATCAATACGCCGGATAAAAAAATTATTAATAAAAATATAATTCACAAGATATTGAATAAATAACCAATTAAATATAATAATTTTACGGCCGATATGAACCGAATAATCCCGATGCCACCGGGTATCAACCGGACCGGATTTTAACCCGGCTGACAGTTCAGATCGGTCACGGGGCGGGGTAACTCAACGGATACGACGACTCATCCTGCCCGAACAAATATTGAGGCAGGTGCTATAACAATCTGACGCCCGGGTGTCAGATCATTCAACATAGAGAGGAAAAGAGAATGTCCAGTTCATACGAGTTGCACAAAGATAACGAGGGTGCTTTTAACTTTTCACTGAAGACTGAGGATGGAGAGACGATTCTGGTTAGCAAACCCTATTTTTCCAAGGGTTCAGCCATAAATGATATTTCGGAGCTGCAGCATATCTGCAATTACGAGAATAACTATCAAAGAAACGTCTCGGACGGTAACGAGCATTATTTCGAACTCCAGACCCCCAGACGCAAGATCATCGGCACCAGTCCGATGTTCAGCTCGGCGGAGTCTATGGAAAATGCCATTGGTCTGGCCAAATCAGTTGGCACAACCAAAGTCATCAACACTCATTAACCCCCCCTTTCACGCCCTGACCTGATAACCCCGTCAGGTCAGGGCGTTTTTCTGACAGACACCCCACTTAATCGCATTAAACCTTCAGAACCCTGGCACAACTGATCACCAATAATATACAATTAAACATAATGTATTATTATAGATTGAAATATGCCAAAGTCCGTCACTGCAACGCCTGACACTGCCATTGATAATGTTGACGACATCGATCAGATGCGCATTGCCGCCAGTGCTGCCAGTGCATTACTGAAAGGTGTCGCCCATGAAGATCGACTCCTTCTGCTCTGCCTGCTGAGCAGGCATGAGCTGAGTGTCGGGGAAATTGAAGCCCAACTGCACATCCACCAACCCAGCCTATCCCAGCAACTGGGCGTATTGCGGCGGGAAAAGCTGGTAGCCACACGGCGAGAAGGTAAACGCATCTTCTATCGGATAGCGGATCAAAAGGCGCTAGCGCTGGTGACGCTTTTGTACGACCTTTACTGCAGGGTCGACCATTGACCCGGTCACCCGATTTATCAATCACCACTGGTATTTATCATGACTATCGACTGGCAAGCCTTTACTCCCTGGACCTCATTGCTGGGCGGCGCACTGATCGGTCTGGCCGCAGCAGCCTTTGTTCTGCTGAATGGCCGCATCGCAGGAATCTCCGGCATTGTCGGCGGATTGCTCACGCCCAAAAAAGGGGATGCGGGCTGGCGACTGGCCTTTGTAGGGGGCATGATCACTGCACCATTGTTCTGGCTACTGGCCTCTTCTCTGCCAGTCATTCAGATTGACGCGGGCTTTCCGATGCTGGTTGTTGCCGGACTGGTGGTGGGTGTCAGCACCCGATTTGGTGCCGGCTGCACCAGCGGTCACGGTGTCTGCGGCATCTCCCGACTATCGCCCCGCTCTCTGATTGCTACAGGCGCGTTCATGCTGAGCGGCTTTGCGACTGTGTTTATTATTCGCCACCTGTCAGGAGGGCTATAAAATGAACAGATCTCTGCTTTCGGCCTTTATCGCAGGATTGATTTTCGGTATCGGCCTGCTGGTATCCGGCATGGCCAATCCCGCAAAAGTGTTGGGCTTTCTCGATCTCGCAGGACCATGGGATCCCTCCCTGGCTCTGGTCATGAGCGGTGCCGTGGCGGTAGGGCTGATCGCCTTTAACCTGGCCGGTAAGCGCCAGACCTCTCTACTAGGTGACGTCATGCGCCTACCCACCCGACAGGATATCGACAAGCCACTGGTGTTGGGCAGCCTTGGATTTGGCATAGGCTGGGGGCTGGCGGGGTTTTGCCCCGGCCCGGCGCTGGTGGCTCTGGGTGCGGGCGAGCTGAAAGCGCTGGTATTTACCGTCGCCATGTTATCGGGCATGGCCGTTTATGAGCTTCTCCAGCGCCAGCGGCCCAGCTAACACCCCTTGATAATGACAATGCACCTTTTTATCTCTGACCACCCATTGGCGACAGGATCTCTCTGATGCGCAAACTCCTACCCTCGTGGCTGACAGATTATCAGGCAAAGCTATTGCCCAGCGACCTGGTAGCAGCGGTGGTCGTCACCCTGCTACTGATCCCCCAGGGACTCGCCTATGCCGCGCTGGCGGGCTTGCCACCACAACTGGGACTCTATGCCAGCCTGCTGCCACTCCTTGCCTACGCCCTGTTTGGCTCATCCATGGTGATGTCGGTGGGACCGGTGGCAGTTATCTCTCTGATGACCGGAGCCGCGCTGGCCCCGATAGCCGAACCGGGCAGCGCTGAATACATTACCGGGGCTATTATGCTGGCCATGGTATCAGGGATCATGCTGTTTACCTTTGGCCTTTTGCGACTCGGCGCCATGGCCCAGTTTTTAAGTCACCCAGTAATCAGTGGTTTTATCAGTGGCGCGGCATTGCTGATTATTATCGGCCAGTTGCGCCCGTTACTGGGCATCAACAGTCACGGTGAAACCGGTGTTGAACTGGCAGTTGGGCTGATGGCCAACCTGGGTGGCATTCAACCACTCACGGCGGCATTCGGCTTTGCCACGTTTGTGCTGTTATGGCTGGCCAGACACTGGTTGGCAAAACTGCTCATGGGTCTCGGTCTCGCCGAGGGTGCGGCTTCGCTGATTGCCAAACTGATGCCCATCGTGACCGTGCTGGGTAGCGCTGTATTGGTGTCTACAATGGGCTGGGAAACTGACCTTCGCGTGGTCGGGGCTCTACCGGGAGGATTGCCGGTGCTACAGGTGCCGACCATCGATTTCTCGATCGTGAACAAGCTGTGGTTGCCGGCGCTGGCCATCAGTTTGATCGGCTTTGTGGAAAGCGTCTCCATTGCCCAGGCTTTTGCCAGCAAGAACCGGCAACGCATCAATACCAACGCAGAGCTGCGCGGACTGGGTGCCGCCAATATCGCAAGTGCGCTCTCCGGTGCCTTTCCCGTCACTGGTGGCTTTTCACGCACCGCCGTCAATGCCGAAGCAGGTGCCCGCTCGCCACTCTCAGGCATATTTGCGGCAGTCCTGATCGCGTTGTTACTGGTCTTTGCCACTGGGTTATTCCACGCCCTGCCCATGGCGGTACTGGCCGCCACAATCATTATCGCTGCAATCGGTCTGGTGGACATCAAATCATTGATCCACAACTGGCACTACGATCGGGCAGAAGGTATGGCACAGGCGGGAACGGCTTTGGGAGTACTGCTGGCCGGTGTGGAAGTTGGCATTGCCATCGGCATCGCCCTGTCACTGGCAACCCTGGTGTGGCGAGCCAGTCGGCCCCATATTGCCATTGTCGGGCGGGTACCCGATACCGAACACTTTCGCAATGTGAACCGCTATCAGGTCGAAACGCGGGGTGAAATTCTGATACTTCGGGTGGATGAAAACCTGTTCTTTGGCAATGCTGAATCGGTGGAAAAGTTCATTCTTCGCGCCATAGAGGCACAACCAGAAGCTCACCACCTGGTGCTAGTGATGTCGTCAGTCAGCAGTGTCGATGCCACGGCCATGCAAATGCTCGACATGCTCAATGAACGCCTGATTGATGAGGGCATGAAGCTGCACCTGGCAGAAGTAAAAGGTCCGGTACTCTGTCAACTGGAAAACGATACATTCCCCGAACGCCTCAGCGGCGAGATTTTCCTGTCTACCTTTACCGCCTATCAGGCATTACAGATTGCCGAGGAGGAAACCGCACAGCAGTTACAGGAAAACTGACAACTGTTACATTACCTGAACTATCTCAGGATTGCAGACACCCACCATGCGCAGCCATATTTTCCAACACGTGCCCTTCGAGGGTCCCGGCAGTATTGAACCCTGGCTGAGAGCCGCAGGGCACCACATTACCCGAACACCCTTCTTTATCGGTGGGAGTACCTTGCCGGCGATTCCGGATATCGATTCACTGATCGTTATGGGCGGCCCAATGAGCGCCAATGATGAGCAACAATTCCCCTGGCTAGCGCAAGAAAAGGCTTTTATACGCCGGGTCATCGACGCCGGCAAGCCAGTGCTTGGCATCTGCCTCGGTGCGCAATTGATCGCCAGCGCCATGGGCGCAAGAGTTTACCCAAACCCGACCAGAGAAATCGGCTGGTTTCCGATCCATGGTTGCACAGTGCCAGGGGCAAACAACTTTTCCTTCCCCTCATCAGTTAACGTCTTCCACTGGCACGGGGAGACCTTTGACTTGCCACCCGGCGCAATTCGCCTCGCCTCCAGCGAAGCCTGTCGACTACAGGCATTTCAGCTGGGCACATCGGTGATAGGGCTGCAATTTCATCTGGAAACGACGCCGGCATCGGCGAGAGATATTGTCAGCCACTGCGGTGCGGAATTAACACCCGATGACCACGTGCAGGATGCCGCCACTCTTCTCAGTGCCACCACCGAGCACTACCGGACGATTAACCGCTTAATGGGCGAAGTACTTACCTTCCTGCTAGACCCCAATGGAGGCAAAAAATGACTGGAAATCCCATATGATCGGCGTGATTTTTGAGGTTACCCCCACAGCGGAAGGCAAAGCCGAACACCTAGAGACCGCCGCCGAGCTGAAGCTCCCGCTGACTCACAACACATTCACCCTCCCTTCAGCTAAAGATCAGCACCCGGGGCAATTGTCCAAAAATTCAGGTATCAACCGGGCTAGCCTGACAATGGAAGCGACTATACGCCGGAATAACCATACACCCGGATATGTGCCCGAATAACTGCGAACCAGCAAGCCCGAGACCCATCCATCCCGGAGCCATACTGCGGGAAAGGTTTATGCGGAGCTGCGGTTTGTCCGTTGCGAAACTGGCAACGGCGCTGGGCGTTTCCCGACAGCCAGTCAATGAGCTGTTGCTGGAACGCCCTGTTGTCAGCCCGGAAATGGCAATACGCCTTGCACGGCTCTTATTAACAACCCGGCAAATTTTTGGTTGAATATACAAGAATCCCTGGACCTGTGGGAGATAAGTCAGTCAGTTAAGAATGACATCGCTCGAATAATACCCAGAGACAGGGGGTAATGCGTTAAGGGAGGTGCAGTGCATTTCCCAAGACAACAATAAAAATCCATTTTAACAATAGAGAGCTAACGATGAAAAAATGTTCAATGAAACTGTCACTACTAACCGCCGGGATGCTGGCATTCGGGACTTGTCATGCTGCTGACAGTGTCGCCTGGAGTTACCTGGGTGACGAGGGACCGGAAAACTGGGGCAGTCTCGCCACAGAATATGCCACCTGCAAGACGGGTAAAAACCAGTCTCCGGTAAATATCACCGATACGATAGAGGGTGACCTTCCATCACTAGAACTGGATTACAAAACCGGCGGCAAAAATGTCATCAACAATGGTCATACCGTCCAGGTCAATTATGTACAGGGCAGCACCATGCAAGTGGGCGATAACGCCTTTGAACTGAAACAGTTCCATGTCCACGCTCCCAGTGAAAACGCCATTAACGGCAAGCTTTACCCCATGGATGCCCACTTTGTACACGCCGACAAGGATGGCAATCTGGCTGTTATCGGGGTGATGTTTGAAATAGGCGAAACCAATCCCGAGCTTGAAAAAGCCTGGACACAAATGCCTTCAGAACCCAGTGGTCTGGTAGAACTGACCACCGCTGTCAACGCCTTGTCCTTGCTACCGGAAGATCATGATTACTATCGTTTCAATGGCTCCCTGACCACGCCGCCCTGCAGCGAGGGGGTTTCCTGGTTTGTGATGAAAGAACCCGTTACAGCCTCCAGGGAACAAATTGAGAAATTCAGCACTGCCATGGAGCACCCTACTAACCGGCCGGTTCAACCCATCAATGCACGAGTGATTGTGGAATAAGTTGAGTACGGGCCCCGTCGGCCAGCGCGTTCCGGCCGACGGGGCTGCGGCTAATGGCCATGCAAAAAGGTACTTTGTATTTTCCTATGGTCTGTGATATCTAGTACGGGCTTTTCAACGGATGTCCCGTTGGACAGATCGCAATCAAGGCGACCTTGTTCACAGATAACCGGATACGGGAAAAACATCTGATGTTTAGTCTATATGGTGCCATGTGCACCGATTACTAAAATAAAAAGGAGATAAATATGTCAAGTTGGTTCGAGCTCAACAAAACGCCAGATGGCGAGTACAACTTCAACCTCAAGAGCGAAAGCGGCGAAACTCTGCTTTCAAGCCCGAATTATTATTCCAAGGGCAATGCAAAGATGGACATCTCGGACGTCCAGCACAGCTGTGGATACGATGCCCTCTATGAGAAAACATCAGAGGGAAATCAGCATTATTTTGAACTGAAAACCCCGAAACGTCGGGTACTGGGAACCAGCCAGATGTTCAAAAGCGCTGAAGATCGCGACAAGGCACAGGCAGCTGTCAAAGCCAGCGGCGGGACTAAAACAATAAAAGAAACCTTCTAGTACTTTGCTACGGGAAATTTGGCCCGGCCCTGCCGGGTCAAGGTTCTCTACAGTCCGTCCTAAGCCCCCTTGCAACGCCACACACCATCACTCCAGTCTTAACTGAATCATTGACTGCACGACTCCAGGTATCCACATATTTATTTATACTCCGGACAGTTGCACTTCAGCCGCTTCATCCGGCCAATTTAAGTTATCATCTGTGGCAGAGCACATAGCCCGCTTTCAGCGAACTATCCATGTTGTGCCCCAAGGTGCCTCCACTCGAGAACCTTGGACAACAGCAGGGCTGGGCGCCGACTATCTGCTGCGACATCCATTTTTTAATTCAGGAATAAAAATCTCGTGAACGCGACGACTCATCCCGAAGAACCGGAACACAAACTGACCTTACGACACTTGCAAAAAGAGGACTATCCCAACTTAAAGGCATTAATGGATTATGTTTATCCGGGTCTCGGTGGTGCATGGCCACTGAAGAAATTCCGTGCCCAATTGGCTGTGTTCCCTGAAGGCCAGATCTGTATCGAGGATCACGGTATTATTGTGGCCGCAGCGTTTTCGGTCATTGTCGATTACGATAAATTTGGTGACCAGCACACCTATGAGGAAATCACCGGCGACGCGTATCTGACCACACACGACCCGAGTGGCGACGTATTGTACGGTGTGGATGTGTTCGTCTCGCCCGACTACCACGGCATGCGGCTGGGTCGCCGACTCTACGAAGCCCGCAAGGAACTTTGCCAAAACCTCAACCTGAAATCCATCGTCGCCGGGGGGCGGATACCCAACTACAAAAATTTTGCAGACAAGCTGACCCCACAGGCCTACATCGAGCAAGTCAAAAAGAAAGAAATTTACGACCCTATCCTGACCTTCCAGTTATCCAATGACTTCGAAGTGAAGCGGGTGCTGGACGATTACCTGCCGGAAGACAAGGAGTCCCGTGGTTACGCCACCCTGCTGGAGTGGCATAACCTTTACTACGACCCGCGCAAAGCCCCTTTGATTGGCGCACCGCGCACCACTGCCCGGATCGGTTGTGTTCAGTGGCAAATGCGCTCCCTCGGATCCGTCGAGGAGTTGATGCAGCAGGTTGAGTACTTTGTAGACGCGCTCTCCGATTACCAGTGTGACCTGGCCCTGTTCCCGGAGTTTTTCAACGCCCCGCTGATGGGGATAGAAAATCACAGCAACTCTATTGACTCCATCAAGGCGCTGGCGGAATTCACCGATGAAATTGTCGAGGCCGTCTCCCGGCTCGCAGTTTCCTACAACATCAATATCATCGCCGGCTCCATGCCGCTGATTGAAAACGATGAGCTGTTCAATGTGGCTTATTTCTGCCGTCGCGACGGCACCCTTGAAACCCAGTACAAGCTTCACCCCACACCCGGTGAAAAGCGCGCCTGGGTCATGCAGGGCGGCAATGGACTGCGTGTGTTTGATACCGATTTTGGCAAAATTGGGGTGCTGATCTGTTACGACGTGGAGTTTCCGGAGCTGGCTCGCCTGCTCTCAGAACAGGGCATGCAAATGCTGTTCGTGCCGTTCTGGACCGATACCAAGAATGGCTACCTCAGGGTGCGTTGCTGTGCCCATGCCAGAGCCATTGAAAACGAGTGTTATGTGGCAATCGCCGGCAGTGTCGGCAACCTGCCGAAAGTGGATGGCGCCGATATCCAGTATGCCCAGTCAGCGGTATTCTCGCCGTCAGACTTTGCTTTCCCGCACGATGCCATCATGGCCGAAACCACACCAAATACCGAGATGACATTGATTGTCGATCTCGATCTGGAGAAACTCAACAAGCTGCAGAATGAAGGGTCGGTGAGAAACTTCCTGGATCGGCGGCGTGATCTCTACAAGGTCGAGTGGATAGGTGAATAACGTCCACCGGTTCAGGACTGTGACTCAATGATAGAGAATCTTCACTCAGTCTATACGCACAACAAAACAGGATGATACCTATTGGTATCTCATCAGGCATAGAATAGTGATTGGATCTCTCGGGCAAGCATTATGACCACCGACGGCAAGACCCACTTCTTTGATCAACTTCAGAGTCCACCTTTCTTCAAAGAGCTCACTCTGGAAGCAGACACACATCTGAACAGCTATATAGACCTGTTTCTGGACGCCATTTGTGTGGTGGACAAAGCGGGGAAGTTTGTCTACGTCAGTGGAGGAGGTGAACGGATCTTTGGCTACACCAGTGAAGAGATGATTGGCAAGTGCATGATTGACCTGGTATTACCCGAAGATCGCGACATAACCCTGCAAACGGCCCGGGACATCATGTCCGGCAAGCACGAACCCCATTTTGAAAACCGCTATGTGCGCAAGGATGGCCAGATCGTTCATATCATGTGGTCGGCGCGCTGGTCCGACGCGGACCAGCTGCGTATTGCCGTGGCCAGGGATATCACCAAACGCAAACGCATTGAGGCCAGACAGGCGGCCCTGTTTGCCATTTCAGAAGCAGCCCACGCAGCAGAGGACCTGCCAACCCTGTTTGAACGGCTTCATCAAATTATTGAAAACCTGCTGCCGGCTGCCAGCTTTTCGATCGCTCTCTACGATGATCTTAAAAAAGACGTGTGTTTCCCCTACCACGCAGACAATCGGGCATCACCCTCGATGATCGATTCAACGGCCCACTGCGTAGAGGTCATCCGCACCGGCAAAACACTGCTTCTCTTGCCGAAGGATATCAATGAGCTGCGGGGGCTGGCAGACACCTCCTCCAGCTGGCTGGGAGTCCCCCTGAAGTCACAGCGGGGAACCATTGGTGCGATGGCCGTTTTGAGCCACCCGGATAACCCGCACTACTCGGATGAAGACCGGGAACTACTGCAATTTGTCTCCACGCAAGCTGCCGCCGCCATTGAGCGGAAGCAGCTGCTGGATCACCTGCAGCATATGGCGCTCTACGATCAGCTTACCGACCTGCCCAATCGGGCACTGTTCGGGGATCGCATCCAGTCCGCCCTCAGCAGAGCCCGTCGCGATGGGCTACGACTCTCCGTGCTCTATCTTGATCTGGATAAATTCAAGTTTATCAATGACAACTATGGTCACCCGGTGGGTGACCTATTGCTGAAGCAGGTCGCACAGCGTCTTGAGGAATGTGTCAGGGCGTCCGATACGGTATCGCGATTTGGCGGCGATGAGTTTGTGATTTTGCTCGAAAATATCGACTCCCCGGCAAACACTGCCGCCGTCGTGAATAAAATTCACCAGGCATTAAATCAGCCTTTTGTGCTGGGAAATCATAACATCGGCATACTTCCGAGCATTGGCGTGGCCCAGTTCCCGGACGATGGCGACGATGAGACAGAACTGTTGCGCCACGCTGACCATGCCATGTACCGGACCAAGAAAAGTACCCCCTGAGCTGCCCCTCCAGCAATAACCGAACAATTGTCACGGCAGACATTTTCATCTATTTGCCACAATCCGAAAAATACCCGAAATATCGAACTGTACCATTTGCGGCTATTATCACTTAACCTCTCCATTGCTTTGACTGGATAGGTAAAAACACCATACCGTTCGATCGGAAAAATCTGGCACCTGAGAACAGCGCATCGCACACCCGTCTAAAAGAACTGTCGGGAAAGGGGTCCCATTCATGCTGGGAAGTGTTTTTCTGGAAATTGGAGTCATATTGGGCCTGGCGGCAATTGGGGGATTTATTGCCCAATTTTTGCGCCAACCACTGATTGTCGCTTTTATTGCAATCGGCATTCTGGTGGGACCCTCCGGGCTCGGCATGGTTTCCCACAGCAGCGAGATCGAGCTGTTTGCCCGGCTGGGTATAGCGCTGTTGCTGTTCGTGGTCGGGCTGAAGCTGGATCTGCACATTATCCGTACGGTTGGCCCGGTCGCCCTGGCATCGGGGCTCGGACAAGTACTCTTTACCTCGGTCGTGGGTTACCTGATCGCCCTGCTCATGGGCATGTCGCCAGTCACCGCGCTTTACGTGGCTGTAGCCCTGACCTTCTCCAGCACGATTATTATTGTCAAGCTGCTGTCCGACAAACGGGAGGTCGACTCCCTGCATGGCCGAATCGCCGTGGGCTTTCTGATTGTTCAGGACATTGTGGTGGTACTGGTGATGATCGGCCTGACCGCCTTCGGTCAGGCTGAAGAAGGCATCAATATCGGCCGGGAAGCACTGGTGATTCTGCTTAAGGGCGCCCTGATGTTGATCGGGGTGGCACTGTTAATGCGTTATGTGTTGCCTCGGTTACTGCAGCGGATGGCGCATTCATCGGAATTGTTGATGCTGTTTGCTATTGCCTGGGCTGTGCTCGGCGCATCGATCGGTGATCTGCTGGGTTTCAGCAAGGAAGTGGGGGCCTTTTTGGCAGGCATCTCCATTGCCTCCACAGCCTATCGTGAACAGGTTGCCGCCAGGCTGGTGAGTTTGCGCGATTTCCTGTTGTTATTCTTTTTTATCGAACTGGGCGCATCACTGGATATTCTTAATCTGGGCGGCCAGTTGGGAACAGCAATGATCTTCTCGCTGTTCGTACTGGTCGGCAATCCGCTGATCGTCATGGCGATCATGGGGTATATGGGCTACCGTAAACGCACCGGCTTTCTGGCAGGACTGACAGTGGCACAGATCAGTGAGTTCTCCCTGATTCTGGCGGCACTCGGCCTCAGCCTCGGTCACTTGGAACAGGATACCGTAGGACTTATCACCCTGGTGGGCCTGATTACCATCAGCGTTTCCACCTATATGATCCTCTATTCTCACCCGCTCTATGCCCGGCTTGCTCCCTGGCTGAGCATTTTTGAGCGCAAAGTGGCATACCGGGAACTGAGCACCACGGCCGGCGATGAGGAAAAAGTCGATATCCTGCTGATTGGCCTGGGCCGTTTCGGCGCGTCCGTCGCCACCAACCTGCGCCAGCGGGGTTGCCGTCTGCTGGCAGTGGATTTCGACCCACAAGCCGTCCAGTACCACACCCGCGACGGCTACGCAGTGCGCTATGGTGATGCCGAAGACCCCGAATTCATCGCCTCACTCCCCCTGTCCCGGGCAACCTGGGTTGTCAGTACGGTTCGCGACCGCGCCATCAACCGGATGATATTGCATGGACTCAAGGAACAGGGCTATAAAGGTAAGGTGGCTATTTCAGCCGCCGGCAGTTACGACGCCAAGTTCTTTGAGCAAGCGGGTGTGGACATGGTATTGGTCCCCTATACTGATGCCGCCAGAGAAGCAGCAGCGCAATTGTTCCCACAAAAAAAGGCCGACAACCCGCAAGTCTGACAGGAGATCGAGATGAGTCAGTTCAAGCGTATTCTCTACGTATCGGAGCCCGCTGTTAGCCAGGAACTGGCATTTGCTCGCGCAGTATCACTGGCCATCAACAACCAGGCCGAGCTAACTGTGATTGACGTAATGCCCCCACCCTTTATCAGCGTACACCTGCCCCCTGAGGCACCGAGTTCAGCCGAGCTAAAAGCAAACCTGGTTGCAGAGCGCTACAACGTACTGCAATCACTGACAGAACCCTATTCACAGGATAGCCAGATCACCCTGACAGTGGTTGAAGGCAAGTGTTTTCTGGAAGTCATCCGGGCGGTTCTCAGAGACGGTCATGATCTGGTCATCAAACCGGCAGAAAATCCGGATTTTATGGAAAGGCTGTTCGGCAGTGACGATATGCACCTGTTGCGCAAATGTCCCTGCCCGGTTTGGCTGATAAAGGCAGATGAGAAGCCTAACTATCGTTGCATTATGGCCCCTCTGGATTTTGATCCGGGGGAGCCGGCATCGATAGAACAGGGCCCCAACCCACAGATCATTGAGCTTGCCACCTCGCTGGCAGGCCTGGATTTTACCGAACTGCATTTTGTGCACGCCTGGGATGCACCCGGTGAAATGTTGTTTCAGGTATGGAGTGACACCCCGGAAACGAGCAGCGTCAGTTATACCGAAGGTGAACGCGCACGACACCAGGCCGTTATGGATACCCTGGATCGCGAAATACATGCGCGGGTTGGCGATAAAGCCTACAACTACCTGTCACCGCAATTTCATTTGCGACAGGGGCCTGCACCGAGGGTCATACCGGCGATGGCCAAGCAATTGCAGGCAGACCTTGTCGTGATGGGGACACTGGGTCGCACCGGAATATCGGGATTGATTATCGGCAACACGGCTGAAGCCATTCTCGACCAACTGACCTGTTCAGTACTGGCCATTAAGCCGCCGGGGTTTGTTTCACCAGTGACCGTGGCTGAGTAGGCCGAGCGGATTAAGCCTGTCAGCTTCAAGTCATTTGCTTGAAAAACAGAAATCTATTACCTGCTAAAACCGAGAAAATGGAGCATTGTGTCATCATCACTCAAATCACGGGGGCGCGAGCAGTCCTCCGAAGAGGAAATTGCTAACAGTCTCAGCCATGGCGCAGGACTCCTGGCGGCTCTTATTGCCACACCCCCTCTGTTAATCCGTGCATCCCAACAGGACAACACCGGCTTCATGATCGGCTCGGCGGTCTTTGCCCTGACGATGATACTGCTCTATCTTGCATCCATGCTCTATCACGGTCTTCCCAGGGGACACAGAAAGAAACAGTTTCAGGTGATAGAACATTCGGCTATTTTTCTGCTGATCGCTGGCACCTACACCCCCTTTACCCTGGGAGCGCTGCGGGGCACATGGGGCTGGTCTCTATTGGCAGCGATCTGGTGTCTGGCAGCCACAGGCGTCATACTCAAGACCAGCAACAGGCTTAATCATCCG
The DNA here is from genome assembly GCA_002707685.1 of Porticoccus sp. Classification (GTDB taxonomy): domain Bacteria; phylum Pseudomonadota; class Gammaproteobacteria; order Pseudomonadales; family Porticoccaceae; genus Porticoccus. The sequence continues at coordinate 187,142 of PANQ01000003.1, forward strand.
GTATTTTCCACCGGCCTTTATCTTTTAATGGGCTGGCTGATTGTGATTGCAGCCAATCCTTTGTGGCTTCACCTGCCGACACCGGGCCTGATCTGGCTCGCTTCCGGCGGCTTGGCCTATACCGTGGGGGTGGCCTTTTTCACCGCCGACGGCTATTTACGATACGGCCACTTTATCTGGCACTTGTTTGTCATGGCGGGGACTACTTGCCACTATATTGCCATTTTCAACTATGCGGCCTGACGGGTCCCATTCATAAGACTGTTTTGATACTGGACATTGCCTTATGTGGTTACGAACTACTTGCAGCATGAGCTTCGAAATCGACGTTCCGACACCCTTCATCTTCATGCTCAGGCCACGCAGCGGCGGACAACAAAGGGTGGCACGGGAGGAATACACGCTCACACCAGATTGTCCAATGGAGGAATTTACTGATAATTTCGGTAACCTCTGCCAGCGACTGCTGGGCCAACCCGGCCCCTTTTCCATCACCACCTCTGCCGAGGTAAAGACAGTGGATACCATTGAACAGGCCCCGGGCGCGCCTTTTATTGAAGTACAGTATCTGCCGGACTCCATGCTCTGCTATCTGCTTCCCAGTCGCTACTGCGAATCGGATCGCTTTGTCCAGATGGCCAACGAAATTACCGCCGACCAACAACCGGGCTACGATCAGGTCAGCGCCATTCAGCGCTGGCTGCGTGAGCGCATTCGCTATGAGCCTATGCTCGGTAATGATCAACTCTCTGCGGCAGAAGTAAACATGCGCCAGTGGGGCGTTTGTCGTGATTTTGCCCACTTGGGTATTGCCCTGTGCCGGAGTCTCAGTATTCCCGCCAGAATGGTCGTCGGCTACCTCTACGAGCTTGACCCTATCGATATGCATGCCTGGTTTGAGGCCTATGTGGGTGGCCAGTGGTACACCTTTGATGCAACACAACCAACACTGCGAGGTGGTTATGTGGCAATCGGCTATGGCCGGGACGCCGCCGATGTGGCTATTTACAACCAGTTTGGTCCGGCTGTCTCGCCGATCACGCAACGGGTAAGTGTGGTGCGGATAGACAGCGCCAGCGATTGATTCTGAGGAGCAACCAACACGATGTACCTGGAATTCTGGTTTGACTTTGGCAGCACCTATTCCTACCCCGCCGCCATGCGTATCGAGGCCCTTGCGGAGGAGAGAAACATCCCGGTACGGTGGCGACCGTTCATGCTCGGGGCCATTTTCAAACAACAGGGCTGGAACGACTCGCCATTCAACATCTACCCTGACAAAGGGCGCTACATGTGGCGTGATATGACACGAATCACCAGCCAGCTGCATCTGCCCTGGCAACAACCCTCTCGATTTCCGCGCAACGGCTTGCTCGCGGCACGGGCAGTCTGTACGGCACCGGATGCCCACTGGGTACCGCAGTTCTGTCGGGAAGTATTTCGCGCCAACTTTGAACGCGACGAGGATATCGCCTCACCCGAAGTCATCGACCAATGCTTGACCGCCAGCGGCACAGTTGCACAACCTGTCCTGGAAGAAGCCGGTTCAGAAGAAACCAAAGGTCGTCTTCATCAGCAAACCCGGATGGCCATCGAACAACATATTTTCGGTGCGCCCTCGTTTCTGGTGGGCAGGGAGCTGTTCTGGGGCAATGAGCGGCTGGAAACAGCGCTGGATTTAGCCGCCGGTGTTATCGCCTTTCCCGCTTATGAATAGACACCCAGAGCCAATACCTGAACTGCATGTATGAGCAACAGCCAGACCAATAGTTGATAGCCAAAAGGGTATCGCCCTATGATCGGGCGAAGCGTTTCCGGGAGCACTTATGCACAAGTCACTCTTTTTTTTCGCAGCCGGCTGCCTCGGGGCACTGGCCAATAGTCTCTCCGTCTGGATCTTTGGCGATCTCGGTATATCGCAAGCACTCGGAGTCGCTATTGCCCCGGGCCTATCGCCCCAATGGCTTTACCCGCGGATCGTCTGGGGTGGTCTGTGGGGGCTGCTGTTTTTACTGCCGATATGGCAATCGAGACTGGTCTGGAAAGGGATGGTGCTGAGTCTGTTTCCCACTGCAGTGCAGCTATTCATTGTATTTCCCCTGCAAGCACAGAAGGGTATAGCCGGCCTGGAACTGGGGCTGCTGACACCGCTGCTGGTACTATTTTTTAACGGGATATGGGGTATCTGCACCGCGCTAGCGATCAAACTGGCAAGATAAACAAAGATTACAGGGGTTTTGTAAACACATTAACAACTCTCCCCACTATTTCACATACAGACACGATGGCAGGCTTTGACTACCCTTAAGCTAGTGATCAAGCAATTGCAACAGGAGCGAGTATGTCCAAGTATCAGTCCACAACCTCATCGGTTATTGGCGACAACACCTACACCTTTTACGACTTTAAGGGTGTGTCCGACAAATACGATATTACCCGGCTCCCCTATTCACTGAAGATCCTGCTGGAAAACCTACTCCGGCATGCCGACGAGGATTTTGTTCAGGACCGGGATATTGAAACGGTGGCCGGTTGGGATCCGCAGGCAATACCGAGTGAGGAAATCAATTTTGTACCGGCGAGAGTCCTGTTGCAGGATTTCACCGGCGTCCCCGCAGTCGTCGACCTGGCCGCCATGCGCGATGCCATGCGAGAACTGGGTGGCTCACCCGACCGGATCAACCCCCTTTCCGCCGTGGACCTGGTTATTGACCACTCCGTCATGGTGGATTTTTACGGTCACGAGGATTCGTTTAAAAAGAATACCGCTCTCGAGGTGACTCGCAACCGGGAGCGCTACCAGTTCCTGCGCTGGGGACAAAAAGCCTTTGAAAACTTCAAGGTTGTTCCTCCGGGCACCGGCATTTGCCATCAGGTCAATCTGGAATATCTCGCCCAGGCAGTCTACTCAAAAACCATTGACGGCAAGCTGGTGGCGTACCCCGATACGCTGGTCGGCACCGACTCACATACCACCATGATCAACGGCCTGGGGGTACTGGGCTGGGGAGTTGGCGGCATCGAGGCGGAAGCCGCCATGCTGGGGCAACCCATCAGTATGCTATTACCCCAGGTCGTGGGCTTCAAATTGACCGGCAAGTTACCCGAGGGCGCCACCGCCACCGATCTGGTGCTGACCGTGACCGAACAACTGCGCAAACACGGGGTGGTATCAAAATTTGTCGAATTTTTCGGGCCGGGGCTGGAAAGTCTGTCGCTCGCTGATCGAGCCACTATCGGCAATATGACACCGGAGTACGGTGCAACCTGCGCTATTTTCCCTATCGACCGGGAAACCATTAACTACCTCAAACTCACCGGCCGCAGTGATCAGCAACTGGCCCTGGTGGAAACCTACACCAAAACTGTCGGGATATGGCATGACGAAAATACCCCGGACGCAGAGTACAGCTCGTTGCTGGAGCTCAATCTGGCCGATGTGGTACCCAGCCTCGCGGGACCAAAGCGCCCCCAGGACCGGGTTCCTCTCTCGGCTATGGCCAACCACTATCGCGAGCTGCTGGATGATGCCATCGCCACACGCACTGACCAGATTCAGGCACGGAACATGGATGACGAAGGCGCGGCCATGGAAGAGCCGGAAGATACCGCTCACGAAATCACCTTTCGGAATCAAAATTTTCAGCTCCATGATGGGGCAGTGGTCATTGCCGCTATTACCAGTTGCACGAACACCTCCAATCCGAGTGTCATGTTGGCAGCGGGCCTGCTCGCCCGGAAAGCGAGACAGCGGGGACTTACCGTAAAACCCTGGGTCAAAACCAGCCTGGCCCCCGGCTCGAAGGTAGTCACCGAATATCTGGAGCAGTCCGGATTGCTGGAAGATCTCGAAGCGATGGGCTTCTATCTGGTGGGCTATGGCTGCACTACCTGTATCGGCAATTCAGGGCCACTGCCCGATGAGATAGCCGAATCCATCCGCGCCCGGAATCTCACAGTAGCGTCGGTGTTGTCTGGTAACCGCAATTTCGAAGGCCGTATCCATTCCGATGTAAAAACCAACTATCTGGCATCGCCCCCTCTGGTGGTGGCCTATGCGCTGGCCGGCAGTATGTTGCTGGATCTGAAAAACGAGCCCCTGGGCGAAGACGCGGAAGGACGTGCCGTTTACCTGAAGGACATCTGGCCATCCTCAGAGGAAATCAAGGCGCTGGTTAATGCCCATGTGGCAGCCGGGCTGTTCCGGGAAAAGTACGCAGATGTCTATAGTGGGGACGAGGAATGGCAGAACCTGCCGGTATCCGGTGGGGAGCTGTACAGCTGGCCAGAATCCACCTATGTCCGAAAGCCGCCTTTTTTTGAGGGCATGACCGCCGAGCCAGCAGCGATAAAACCCATCAAACAGGCGCGCTGCCTGCTGAAACTGGGGGACTCAATCACCACCGACCACATCTCTCCAGCTGGCAGTATCGCCAAGGACAGTCCGGCGGGACACTATCTGATTGAACAGGGTGTGGAGCCGAAGGATTTCAACTCCTATGGATCGCGGCGGGGCAACCACGAGGTGATGATGCGCGGCACCTTTGCCAATGTGCGGTTGCGCAATCAACTGGCTCCGGGCACTGAGGGCGGATGGACCACTTACTTTCCCGATAATTCGTCGATCAGTGTGTACGACGCCGCCATGAAATACCGGCAAACCGAAACACCCCTGGTGGTGTTGGCTGGACAGGAATATGGCACCGGTTCCTCCCGGGACTGGGCGGCCAAGGGGACTATTCTACTCGGCGTCCGGGCGGTAATTGCCAAAAGCTTCGAGCGCATTCATCGCTCCAATCTGGTAGGCATGGGGGTTTTGCCGCTGCAGTTCAGTGACGGGGAAGATGCCGATTCGCTGGGCCTGGACGGCACCGAGTATTTCGATATTCCCACTATTGACGCCGACCAACGCGAGTTGTCTGTCACAGCAACCGGCGAGAAGGGAACCCGCACTTTCTCCGTCACTGTGCGCATCGACACCCCCAATGAATTCGACTATTTCAGGAATGGTGGCATTCTGCACTATGTACTGCGCAAGCTCACCGGCACACAGTGAACCTGTAGCAGGAACAAATCCCGTATTTCAGTTCGCGTCAGCGAGACGGGGGTAATCGGTGTACCCTCGCTCGTCGCCGCCGTAAAAGCTGGCGGAGTCCCACTCATTCAGCTGGGCATGACAACGGAAACGCTCGGGGAGGTCGGGGTTGGCAATAAACGGACGGCCAAAGGAGACCAGGTCACAACGGCCTGCCTTGATCCGTCGGCGTGCCTCATCGGCCGAGTATCCGCCATTGGCGATATAACAACCTTTGTACCCCGCCCGGATAGCATCGATTACCTGCTCGGGCCGACCGCCCGCATGGTTGCCCTGAAAGGAATCCTCCACCACCTCAAGGTAGGACATCCCGGTCCGATTCAGCCGCTCGGCAAAGGTCCCATAGGTGGCCACTGGGTCATCGTCATACATATCATTAAAACTGCCGGTGGGGCTGACCCGGATGCCGGAACAATCGGCACCCCAGACAGAGAGAACGGCATCCACTACCATCATCGGAAAACGCAGCCGGTTTTCTAGAGAACCGCCAAATTCATCGTCGCGCTGATTGCTGCCGCTGCGCAAAAACTGGTCGATCAGATAGCCATTTGCCGCGTGGATCTGAACACCGTCAAATCCGGCCCGCCGGGCGTTCTCCGCGCCGACCCGGTATTGATTGACGATGCCTGGAATCTCGTCTTTGCTCAGTGCCCTGGGCTGGGGGATATCCACCATGCCCGAATCGGCGCTGATAAAAGTCTGCGCTCCGCGGGGCTTGATTGCAGAAGGCGCCACGGGCTGCGCACCCTCCGCCTGTAGGGCGGGGTGAGAAATCCGGCCCACATGCCAAAGCTGTAGATGTATTCGGCCCCCCGCCTGGTGTACAGCATCCGTGACCCTACGCCAGCCATCGATTTGCTCGTCCGTATAGATGCCGGGAGTAAATACATAACCTTTACCCTGCCGGGAGATCTGGGTTGCTTCACTGATAATCAGCCCCGCACCAGCCCGCTGCCGATAGTACTCCGCATTCATTTCGTTGGGGGCATCACCTGGTTGGGTGGCTCTGGAGCGGGTCAGCGGTGGCATGACAATACGGTTAGGCAACAACAGGTTACCGAGCCTGAAAGGTTCAAAAAGTATGTCAGCCTGCGTGCTCATCTTCCTCTCCTGTTCCTGTTGCAATGATCTGTCAGTCCGGCACGCACCAGTTTGGCATCCTGACTGCTGCTACCGCATACATATCACAGGATCAGTGTACATTCGGTGAACTGACTAGCCACCGACCCGTGACGGGTAATGGAAATATATGTTTTCCTGGAAAGAATTCCCCGACAATATCTGACAGTGCCGACAAATCCACCTGCTGTGGCCCATAATCAGTATCATATAGCTATGTTACAGCTTTGTCGGATCGCACAGCACGACAAATAACCAAACCGATATTTGTGGGAGTAAATCATGCAGCAACCGGTCAATCGCCAGGTAATCCTCAAATCAAGGCCTTCCGATATTCCACAGGCGGAGAACTTTGCTGTTATCGAGTCGGCGATACCCTCTCTGAACGACGGACAGGTGCTGGTTCGCAATGTATATCTCTCGGTTGAACCAGCGATGCGCGGCTGGGTCAGCGCAGTGGCCAATTATTCAGAACCGGTGGCGATAGATGGTGTGATGCGCAGCCTTACCGTGGGACATGTAGTGGAGTCGCGCCATCCCGACTTCCAGAATGGCGAGGTTGTCACAGGCATGTTTGGCTGGCAGGACTATGCGGCCGTCGAGGCAGCCGCCATTCAACGCAAGGTGCCCGATAACGGACTACCGATCTCCACAGCGCTCGGCGTTTTGGGAATCAATGGATTAACCGCTTATTTTGGACTTTTCGATCTGAGCCAGCCGGGCCCGGGCGACACCGTGGTTGTCTCTACCGCCGCTGGTGCAGTGGGCTCCTGTGTGGGCCAACTGGCCAAACTGCATGGTTGCCGCACCGTCGGTATTACCGGTGGTCCCGAAAAAGTGGATCTTTGCCGAGAGGTTTTTCAGTACGACGAAGCAATTGATTATCAAACTGATGATTTCGAAGCGGCCCTCGCCCTGGCCTGTCCGGATGGCGTGGATATCTATTTCGATAATACCAGCGGTCCGATCAGCGATGCAGTGATGCGACACATCAATGTCGGCGCACGTATCACCCTTTGCGGCACCGCCTCAATCACTCGCTGGGATCCCATCCCGCAGGGACCAAGAGTACACCGGCAGCTATTGGTCAACCGGGCTAGAATGCAGGGCTTTCTGGTATTCGATTATGTGGATCGCTATGCTGAGGCGCTTGAAAAGCTGACCCCTCTGGTTCGCAATGGTGAGCTTCGATACCGGGAAGCCATTCTTGATGGCATCGATCAGGCACCGGATTCAATCGCCAGCCTTTACCGTGGCGACAATCTGGGCAAACGCTTGATCCGTATCGCACCTGACAGTATTTAACCGACGGTAAAACACAGGGTGGTAGCCCTTTAACCCGGTTCTCTACCATCACACACTACAGCAACCCATAGAAAATGATGCCCGACCATGACGCCATCCTATCTCACTGACATCATCGCCCTGCTGGTGGCGGCTGTCATTGCTGTACCGCTGGCTCAGACACTGCGGCTCGGTGCTGTACCGGGTTTTCTGATCGCCGGGCTGGCAGTGGGACCTTACGGATTTGGTCTGATCAATAATGTCAGCGACATCAGTCACCTCGCTGAAATCGGTGTGGTCTTTCTACTGTTTGTAATTGGTATCGAACTGAAACCTTCCCTGCTCTGGCAGATGCGCCGCCTGGTCTTTGGCCTGGGCTCCCTGCAGGTATTGTTGACTGCGGTTCTGATCGGCAGCATTGCCTATTTTCTATTCGATATTCCCTCCCACGCAGCTATTTTGATTGGCCCGGCACTGGCCCTGTCTTCCACTGCTTTTGTCATCCAACTAATCGCCGATCAAAAGCTGATAAATTCGAGCTATGGCCGCTCCTCTATCGCTGTGCTACTGATGCAGGATCTCGCCGTCGTCCCTTTACTGGCACTGGTTCCTCTGCTCTCCGGGCCAGAAATCAAAATGGATGACGATATCTGGCTGACGCTGATCAAATCCGTTTCGATTGTCGCGCTGGTAGTCTTTGTGGGACGTTATCTACTGCACCCACTCTTACACCGGGTGGCCATGTCTGGTAGCCGCGAAGTATTCACGGCTTCGGCAGTACTGATTGTGATGGGCACCGCGCTGGCCACTGAACATGCCGGTCTGTCCATGGCGATGGGGGCCTTTCTGGCGGGCATGCTGATCTCCGACTCATTTTACCGCCATCAGGTAATTGCAGAAATTGAGCCCTTTCGCGGCCTGTTGCTCGGTATGTTTTTCATGTCCATGGGGATGTCGCTGAATATCGGCCTCCTGCTGGACAAACCGTTCCTCTCCCTTGGCCTGCTCGGCCTCCTGTTGCTGGTAAAAATGCTAGTGCTGTTACCGATCTGTCTCCTGTTTGGGCTAAAAACCCGGGTCAGCCTGGCCGTCGCACTGATACTTGCCCAAAGTGGCGAATTTTCTCTGGTGCTTTTTTCTCTCGCCAATAAATCCGGACTGCTCGACACAGCATTGTTTCAGCAACTTTTACTGGTAGTGTTGCTGAGCATGCTTGCGACCCCGTTACTGGCAAGGAAAGCGGAAAAACTGGCGAAATCACAACACGGAGAACAGCATAAGCCTGAAGCTATCGCCGAAGCACCTATAGTTCTGGCGGGCTTTGGCCGGGTTGGCTGCAATGTCGGGGAGATTCTCACCCGATCTGGCAAATCGTTTGTCGCGTTGGATGCAGACCCCGAGATCGTCAAGCGGGAGCGAGCCAACGGCCACCCTGTCTATTTTGGCGATGTTCGAAAACCCGAAGTTCTTATATCCGCGGGCGCAACCAATGCCCAGGTCATCATCGTCACCATCAATGACTCGAAAGCCACAGAAGAGATCGTCGCCTCTCTGCGACGCACTTACCCCAAGAAGCATATCTATGCCCGTGGTCTCGGTCTGCCCCAATGCCAGTCCCTGAGTGACCTGGGTGCCAACGGGGTAGTTTCAGAAAACCTTGAGGCCAGTCTCGAACTGGCCAGAATGGCATTGACAGATATGGGCGTATCAGATGCCATACTGCTGGATACGATCGACAAGTTTCGCCATAGGTACCAGAGTCTGATCAAGCGCACCAAGCTCGACGAACCCTAAACCCGCGAGAAGCGGCTCTGAGCCCCAAAACCTGGCGGCAATCAAATAAATCTACCATTCCTTAAAAAAACCCTATATAGTGCGTAAAGCTTGAAAGTACGTCCTATATTTATGTGCACCATTTCGATGTCTCATGTTTAGAACTTCGTCCTGTTATTCATAATTACTAGCAATACTTCCAGCAAATACCGCCTCCTGAAAAAGGCAACAATTAATACTTTATTACCAATGAATAGATAGGAAACGAATATGTCTACAGTTACCGGCACCGTAAAATGGTTTAACGAATCAAAAGGTTTTGGATTTATCGAACGTGAATCCGGCCCCGATGTTTTTGCTCATTTCAGCGCCATTTCAAGCTCAGGCTTCAAAACCCTGATCGAAGGCCAGAAAGTGGAGTTTACTGTCACCCAGGGACAAAAAGGTCCCCAGGCTGAAAACATCGTAGTCGTCTCTTAATACAGAGACCTAGAGACTACCTGCTGACAACTATCAGTTGTCAGCCCGATTCTTCTTGAAGAATCGGACTGAAAAAGGGCAAGGTTCATACCTTGCCCTTTTTTATTAACGCTTTATCCTGAATATTGCGAGAGCAAAGCTACGACAAGGAGATAAAAAATGACAACCAAACTGAATTTTGAGGGCGTAACCCGCACTAACCGGAAAGATGTTGAGGCTGTCGAGGTCTGCCCGGGCATTTTTGAAACAAAGCTCTGGGCCGGGGAAAACGGTAGCTGGGCGGCAATCTATGAATTTAAGCCGGGTGCCAAATTTCCCGACATCGACAAACATGAGACAGGGCCTGAGCAAATCTATGTTATCTCGGGTGTCTTTGGTGGCGGTAAAGAAGACTATCGAGAAGGTGATTTTGTTCACCAGCCCAAAAACTCCTCTCACATTCCACAATCGGAAACCGGCTGCACACTGTTGGTGATCTACCCTGAAGGCTGACATCGACATCATCAGGTTTCTGGCAGTCAAAGTTCACCCCTGATCACTGCGCCCCACTTTGCCGATGAGCAGGCTGCAATGTAACTGACATTACCAACCAACGCATACTGGAGCTCCCATGTCACTGCTGCGCCTCCGCTACCAGACCATAGAGTTTGGTGAACTGGATATTCATGTCCGCACTCTGCGCAGCAATCTGGAATACAGCGATCCGGATGGAGACGCAGAGGCGCTGGGCATTTCCTCTGCCAGTTGGCCACTGTTCGGTGTTGTCTGGGATTCGGCAAAAGCCTTGGCTCACCACATGCTCAGTCAGGATACCAGTGGAAAACGCATCCTTGAGGTGGGCTGCGGTATTGGTCTGGCAAGCCTGGTGCTCAATCATGGTGGCGCAGACATCACCGCCACAGACTACCACCCCCGGGCAGGTGAATTCCTCGACATCAACGCTCAGCTCAATCAGGGACGACCGATTCCCTTTGTCCGAACCGGCTGGGCCGATGAGGATCTGCTGCTGGGTAAATTCGACATAATTATTGGCAGTGATGTGTTATACGAGCGTGAACACGTCGACCTGCTGGCAACCTTCATCGACAAGCACGCACAGCCCGCCTGCGAAGTGATCATCGTAGATCCGGGCAGAGGTCATCACGCGCCATTCAGTAAAAAAATGATTCAATTTGGCTACACCTGCAACCAGCAGAAAATAGCCAATACCGATTACTTGCCAGAGACCTTCTCCTGTCAGATATTGCGCTATTGCCGGTAACGGCCACTCCCCATCCCGGCTGCACCCTGAATCAAAGCCCCAGAGCCGAGAGGCCGGGATAATTGACTGGCCGGGGCCCCGGAGACCAATCAAACTTTCTTTCAGCTTCAGTGATGGGTATATCGTTGATACTGGCATAACGGGTTTTCATCAAGCCATTTTTGGCAAACTGCCAGTTTTCGTTACCGTAGGAGCGAAACCAGCTACCGTCTCTATCGTGCCATTCGTAGGCAAAACGCACCGCGATTCTGTCGTGGGCAAAGGCCCAAATCTCCTTGATCAAGCGATAGTCCAGCTCACGTAACCACTTGTTTTCCAGAAACGAGACTATCTCACTGCGACCATTGAGAAACACTGACCGGTTGCGCCAGCAGGAATCCTCCGTATAGGCCAGCGATACCAGTGCCGGATTTTTGGTATTCCATGCATCCTCGGCCTTGCGTACTTTGAGTACAGCCTCCTCAAGTGTGAATGGAGGCAACGGCGGCCTCAATGAATCATTCATGGGTTTTTCCTCACATAAAGCACTCCCGTACAACCGGGTATAACCCATTACCAGCTCTTGTAGGGCAGAAATTTGCCATTCAGTGTCAGCAACACCCGGTCACCTTTGGGATCTTCAATCTTGTCCACTTCCATGGAAAAATCGATGGCGCTCATGATCCCGTCACCGAACTTTTCCTGAATGACCTCTTTCAGAGTATCGCCGTAGACTCCAACCACCTCATACAGTCGATAGATCAACGGGTCTGTCGGCACCGACTTATCCCAATTTTTTGTGGGATAGCTCGCCAGCGCAGTGGCAACTTCCGGGCCCAGGCCGAGGTAATCGGCAATGGCTTTCGCCTTTCCCGGTGGCGCACTGTTCATGCCGAGACAGGCAGAGGTCAGCCACACCGCCGACATACCCAGGTCATCGGCCATGGTCTCCCAGCTCAAACCTTTGGCCAGCTTGATACTGATAATGGTTTCAGTCATCGAGATTTTGTTCATGGACACTCCTTCACTGTTCGTTAGATAGCGGCCTTCAGGGCTGCCGACTGTTCATTTTTTGGATTGATTTCAACGGAGGGATCTACCTCCTGTGTGGCCCCGCCAACCTGCCCCGCAGAGCCCGACAATTGCCCGGAACGCTTCACCAGAAAATTCACCAGATAATTGCGGATCTTGTAGTAGGCAGGATCCTCAATAATATTGGCGCGGTTGCGCGGGCGGGGGATATTGATCCTGACGGATTCGGCCACTCTGGCGTGAGGACCATTGGTCATCAACAGCACCCTGTCTGCCAGGAGTATGGCCTCGTCGACGTCGTGGGTAATCATGAAAACGGTCTGCTGGGTTTCACTCCATATTTTCAGCAGCTCATCCTGAATGACCCCCCGGGTCAGTGCATCAAGTGCACCAAACGGTTCATCGAGCAGTAACAGTTTGGGACTGGTGGCAAAGGCGCGGGCAATACTGACGCGCTGACACATGCCGCCGGACAATTCGGATGGCTTGCGATGAAGCGCCCCCGATAACCCGACCATTTCCAGGAAGTGACTGCTGTGAGCGTCCACTTTGGCTTTATTCCACTTCGGCCACCTTGCCCTGACCCCAAAACTGACATTCTGGAGAGCCGTTAGCCAGGGCAACAAACTGTAATTCTGAAACACCACCCCGCGATCAAGGCTCGGTCCGGAAGCCTCCTTGTTGTCCATGATCATGGTGCCTGTGGTGGGGGTCTCCAGCCCCGCCATCACATTTAAAATGGTGGACTTTCCACAGCCTGAGTGGCCGATAATGCAAACAAATTCCCCTTTGTCGATGCCGATGTTGGCACCTTCAAACACCACCAGATCCTGCTCTTTTGAAGGATAGACTTTAGAAAGCCCTTCGATACTGACGAAATGTCGACTCATGGGCTAATCCTCGTATTGCACCAGTTTCGTCACCGCTGCCAGGGTCATGTCCAGCAACATACCGACGATACCAATCATCAAAATGGAAAAAATAACACTGTTCAGATCCAGATTATTCCACTCGTTCCAGACGTAATAGCCGATACCGGTTCCACCCACCAGCATCTCGGCGGCGACAATGACCAGCCAGGCGATACCAATGGAAATGCGCATTCCGGTGAGAATAGTGGGAGCTGCCGCCGGTAGAATCACCAGAAAAGCCGTTTTCAATGGACTCAACTCATGGGTACGGGCCACCTTGATCCAGTCGGTGCGAACATTGGCCACACCAAAAGCGGTATTGATCAACATGGGCCAGATGGAACAGATAAAGATCACAAAAATGGCTGATCCCTCCGAGTCCCTGATGATGAATAGAGCCAGAGGCATCCAGGCCAGCGGCGAAATGGGACGCAGCACCTGGATAAAAGGATTGAGCGCCTTGTGCATCAGAGGCGACATACCAATAACAAAACCGAGAGGTATTGCGATCAACGCCGCCGCCAGATAGCCGGTCAGCACCCGATAGAGAGAATAGGCCAACTGAATGCCGATACCCTTGTCATTGGGACCGGCATCGTAGAAGGGGTCACTCAGCTCATCCCAGGCATGGCTGAAGACCTGGGATGGGGGTGGAACGCGGGCCTCCTGATCCGCACCACCCATCATCCGTTCATATTCCGACAACCCCGTACTGGCCGCAGGGACCTGATTCATCGCCTCCCAGATACCGAGCCCAACCAGTAACAGCAACAGCGAGAGCAGGGTTGCCTTCATATTCAGTGACGCCATGTCATACCCTCTTGATGGCAAAGCTGTTGATGTATTCCTCGGGCTCGTTGTAATCAAACGTCTTGCCCATAATGATGTGTTTCTTGTAGGTGGTCGCCGGTGGTGTGTAACCCAGCTCCTCCATGACCTTGCCGGTTTCCGAGGCAACGTAGACCTGTTCGGCGATCTTCTTGTAATCCACATCACCACTGATATAGCCCCAGCGTTTCATCTGGGTGAGAATCCATACCGCCATGGAGTGCCAGGGGAAGGGATCAAAATCAATGCGGTCGGGAACGTCGTAAATCTTCTCCTCCAACCCATCCACATAGCGACCCGTCAGAACTTGCCTGACCACCACTTCCGGCTGATTGAGGTAGTTTTTTGGCGAGATGGCCCGGGCGATCTCTTCACGGTTTTCTGCTTTGGCAGAAAAATGGGTGGCACCCACAATGGCTCGAAACAGGGCTGCGTAGGTATTGGGCATCTCCGTGGCGAACTTCTGGCTACAGGCAAAGGCACAGCAGGGGTGGCCCTCCCAGATATCCTTGGTGAGAATATGCAGAAAGCCGATCTTTTCGAACACAGCGCGCTGGTTGAACGGATCCGGCGACAGGTAGCCATCGAGGTTACCGGCCCGAAGGTTGGCCACCATTTCCGGCGGTGGCACGACCCGGATCTGGATATCCTGATCCGGATCCAACCCATGCTCCGCCACGTAATAGCGCAGCAGGAAGTTGTGCATGGAGTAATCAAAGGGCACCCCGAATTTGAAACCCTTCCACTGTTTCGGATCGCGCTTATCCTTGTGCTTGTTGTGGAGCACAATGGCCTGACCGTTGATGTTTTCCACGGCCGGCATGATGTAGGGGGTCGCGGTTGATCCCGCCCCCATGGACATGGCCAGCGGCATGGGCGTCAGCATGTGAGAGGCATCGTATTCCCCGTTCAGTGACATATCCCTGGCCACCGCCCAACCGGCTGTCTTGATCACATCCACGTCTAGGCCATACTTTGCATAGAACCCCATTGGCTGCGCCATGATGATGGGCGTGGCACAGGTAATCGGCACAAAACCCACCTTCAGTTTGGTTTTCTCCAGTGGCCCCATCGACTCCTTCACCGCCGCTTTCACTTTTTCCAGCGGGATCATGCTACCGAGCACCGTGGCCAGGGTACCGCCGCCCATCAACCGGATAAAATTTCGACGACTGGTGTCGTTGTGTCCAAAAACACCGCGGACAATGGCACTTTCCACTGCCCGGTCGAGCAAATCTTCAGAACTGTCAAAAGATAGCCCCCCTGCTTCTGCAGAATGGCTGTGGCCTTCACCCTGTTCAGCCTGTTGCTCCAACAGAACCAGGCGCTGATCGTCGTCGGCAAGACCACTGGGGTTGGCAGACTCGGCCTGACATAACCGGCAGGAACAATCATTGGTGTGCGTCAGGCTGGTATCGGCATCAAACGGGTTACCTAAACTTTTCGTCGCCATGATGTATTTCCTCTTCGCTTTGTAGCTAACGCTGTGGCAGCGCACTGTGCTGGTGCGCCGAATCCTGAGAACCGCTCGTGGACGGGCAGCGGTGTTCTATCAAATCCTGCTTGTTCGCATTGATAGCAACTGCTGCTACTACATCGCAACTTTGGTGCCAACCGTGCTGATAACTATCAATTGTCTGATTTAAAAAGAAAAACAACTGATAACAAGCCGTCATAGCAGACACGAAAAGTCGTAGTTCACGAAAAGTCGTAGACAAAAAAACGATTTTTCGTCGTTATTGGCCCGAAATTTGTTAGCTGTATTGATATCCCCCAGGACTTAACGGTAGGCCCTATGCAGGACGAACGGTTTTTCTACTACTCCGCCACCGCACAGCTGGTGATCGACCCGATTGAGGATCGGGTTCTGTTCGTTAACCAGGAGGCCTGCCGACTCTTGCACAGGGATGTCATTGAAATTCAGTCTGGCCGGGCCAGTCATCTGTTCGCACCCAACCTGCCGGCGTTGATCCTGTTCACCCAGGAACTGATCGAGAAGGGGCGGGGCTGGTGTGACCACCTGCTGGTGCAATCGGCCATCGGGGAAATCCGCATGGAGGTCAATGGTCGCTGCTCTGATTCTGGCGGCCAACCTCAGCTCTTCCTCGGTTTGCAAAGGACCGATGACCTGGAACTGTTGCGTGAGCGCTCCAGTGCCGAGCGACACTACCTGTCAGGTATTGGCCACTGGAACAGGGTGTCCCAGGTTTTCCAGGAGTTTGAGCGGGAAAACCAGTTGCTGCTGGATGCCGCCGGTGACGGGATCTATGGGGTGGAGGCCAATGGTATTACCACGTTCGTCAATCCTGCGGCGGAGCGGATTCTCGGCTACCGGGCGGAGGAACTGGCCGGCAGGAATATGCACAACATGGTGCACCACTCCCACGCGGATCACTCGCATTTCAATATGCAGGAATGTCCCATCTTTGAAGCATTCCGGGACGGCACGGTTCACCGGGTAGAAGACGACACGTTCTGGACGAAATCCGGCAAACCCATCGACGTGGAATACACCAGCACACCGGTCAGGGACAACGGCTTTATTGTCGGCGCGGTGGTGATCTTTCGCGATATATCCCAGAAAAAAACCGACCGCAAACGGCTCCTGGAAGCACTGGCAGAAGTCGAGAAACTGAAAAACCAACTGGAACTGGAAAACGCCTATTTGCAGGAAGAAATCAACTCTGAATTCAATCATCACCAGATCATTGGTAAAAGTGGTGCTGTACAACATATCCTGCAAAAAATTGAACTGGTGGCGCCGACAGACTCTACAGTGCTTATCAGTGGAGAGTCCGGCACCGGGAAGGAGCTGATTGCCAGGGCGATCCACGAAATGAGTCACCGCTCCAATCGCTCACTGATCCGGGTCAACTGTGCAGCCATTCCGGCAGACCTTTTCGAAAGCGAATTCTTCGGTCACACCAGGGGGGCCTTCACCGGCGCCACCAATGATCGACCCGGTCGCTTTGAACTGGCTAACGCCGGCACACTTTTCCTCGATGAGGTCGGTGAAATCCCCCTGCACCTCCAGGGCAAGTTACTGCGGGTGTTACAGGAACAGCAGTTTGAGCGGGTGGGCGAATCGAAAACCCGCCGCGTGGATGTTCGTATCATCACCGCCACCAACCGCAACCTCAAGGAACAGGTGCAGCGGGGACAATTTCGTGAAGACCTGTATTTCCGCCTCAATGTTTTCCCAATTGAATCGGTACCATTGCGAGAGAGGAGCGAAGATATCCCCCTACTGACCCAGCATTTTTTGAAAAAAAGCTGCACCAGAATCAACAAGCAGGGCCTGAAAATCTCACTCAGTGAGCTGGAAAAACTGAAGGATTACCACTGGCCGGGAAATATCCGCGAACTGGAAAACGTAATTGAACGCCAGGTCATACTCGCCCAGGGATCAACGCTGAGATTCAGCGAGCTGCTGGCCAAAGATCAACAAAACATTGCCCGGGTTGGCGAGGAACCGGACAGTAGTGTTCTGACGGCTTCTGACCTTAAACAACAGGAACGCCGCAATCTGCTGATGGCACTGGAAAAATGCCACGGCAAGGTATTTGGCCATAACGGGGCGGCCCAGCTGTTGGGCATCAAACCCACCACACTGGCATCAAGGATCAAGAAATATCAAATTGATACCAGGCTTTTTAAACAGAGCTCAGCCAAACATTAACGTCGGTTTTACAGGCTTTCTTCCCACAGGGTCCGTACTGTTAAAACTCCTTACCGGGACCCTCCCCTACATTGTGTACTGACCGGTTATACGCGAAACGCGGCCCGGAGATTCTTACCCCACCGACGCTACAGGAATATGCCATGCACTCGCTTGAACAGCACAACAAAATCAATAACCATAGGAACGCCTGATATTCACAAGCTGGGCAATGAGAGAAGGAACCATAATGAATAATCGATTGAAAGAAGCGGCGGACAGTGTATTGACGAATACGGTCGCAGAGTCCGGTGGTGCACCAGGCGTTGTGGCCATGGTCACGGACAGGCGGGCCAATATCTATGAGGGGACTGCAGGGTTGAGAGAGATGGGCAAAACTGAGCCCATCGCCACCGATTCCGTGTTCGCCATTTTTTCCTGTACCAAGGCCCTGACCGGCACAGCCTTGATGCAGCTGGTTGAAGAAGGTCTGGTAACTCTGGATGATCCCGCCAGGGACTATGTGCCCGACATTGCAGAGATCCAGGTACTCGATGGTTTTGACAGCAACGGCCAGCCGAAGTTGAGGCCGCCGAAATCAGATATCACAATCAATCAACTGATGCTGCATACCGCCGGTTTTGGTTACGAGTTTTTCAGCCACGATGACCTGGCGTTTCGTACCGCAAGGGAAACAGCTTCGGTGGTATCCAGCACCTATGACGGCATCAAATCCGTACTGCTGCACGACCCGGGAGAACGCTGGATGTATGGCGTCAACCTCGATTGGGTGGGCAAGATTGTCGAAGCAGTGCGAGGCAAGCGCCTGGGCCAGGTCATGCAGGAACGCATCTTTAACCCACTGGGCATGACAGACAGCGCCTTCACCTTGACCCCCGCTATGCGATCACGACTGGCCAGCCTGCACACCCGCGCCGAAGATGGCCAGCTGGCGCCCTGGGATCTGGTTCTCCCACAACCGCCGGAAATGGATATGGGAGGGCACGGACTGTACGGCACCGTACCGGATTACCTGAAATTTATCCGGATGATACTCAATGATGGCGAGGGGCCAGATGGCCGTGTACTGAACAAAGAAACCGTAGAAAAGATGTCCAGAAATGGGCTGGCGGGTTTACAGAGTGGCGGCTGGACAACCTCGATACCGGCGCTTTCCAACAGTGGCGAGTTCTTTCCGGGGCTGAAAAAATCCTGGGGTTATACCTTCCAGATCAACGATGAACCAACGCCCTCTGGCCGGCCCGCCGGGCAAATAATGTGGGCGGGACTGGCGAATCTGTTCTACTGGATTGACCGACAGAACGGGATCGGAGGCATGTGGGCCTCACAAATATTACCGTTTAAGGATATTTCCTCCTATCCCGGTTTTGTTGACTTCGAATCGTCTGTTTACCGCTACCTGAAATAAAAAAACCGCACCCGATATTCTCGGGTGCGGTTTTATGGACCTGCTTGTCTAGCGTGAGGCAGCGCGTCTCGGTCGCGGCGCACCCTGGCTCGGTTTTGCCCCAGCCGATCTACGACGATCACCTGAGGCATTGCCACCATTGCGATTGCCAGTGCTGCGAGCATGTTGGGGTTTACCCGGTCGACGTGCTGTAGCACCGGGACGGCCACCACCTCCACTACGGCGACCATTCTGGATAGGCTCCGGACGAATGGAGAGATCCGGCTCAAAACCTTTGATATTTCCCCTGGGAACCTCGCGTTTAAGCACTCGCTCAATATCGCGCAGCAACTTGTGCTCGTCCACACAGACCAGCGAAACGGCCTCGCCTTCATTACCGGCGCGTCCAGTACGACCGATACGATGCACATAATCCTCCGGCACATTGGGCAATTCGAAATTTACCACATGCGGCAACTGATCGATATCCAGTCCACGGGCCGCAATATCCGTCGCCACCAGCACCCGCACCGTGCCCTTTTTGAAATCCGCCAGAGCTTTCGTCCGAGCACCCTGACTTTTGTTGCCATGAATCGCTGCCGCCCGCAGACCATCCTCAGTCAATTGATCAGCGAGCCGGTTGGCACCGTGTTTGGTCCGGGTAAAGACCAGCACCTGCTGCCAGTTGCCGTCACCAATCAGGTAAGACAGCAGCTCGCGTTTACGGCCCTTGTCCACCAGATGAACGGTCTGGGCCACCTGTTCAGAAGCTGTATTGCGGCGAGCCACCTCGATCAGCACGGGCGCATTGAGCAAACCGTCAGCCAAGCGTTTAATCTCATCGGAAAAAGTAGCGGAAAACAACAGATTCTGACGCTGCTTTGGCAATAGGGCCAGAACCTTGCGGATATCATGGATAAAGCCCATGTCCAGCATGCGATCCGCTTCGTCCAGTACCAGGATTTCCACCTGTGACAGATCGAGAGTGCGCTGATTCACGTGATCCAGTAACCGGCCCGGGGTAGCAATCAGAATATCCACACCCCTGCGCAACATTGAAATCTGTGGGTTGATATTGACGCCGCCAAAAATTACACCGGATTTCAGCGGCAGATGCTTACCGTAGGTGACAACACTCTCCGCTACCTGCGCAGCCAACTCCCGGGTGGGTGTTAATACCAGAGCGCGAACGGGGCGACGGTTGTTATCGGTGGGTTTATTACTGCTGAGGCGATGCAGCAGTGGCAGGGTAAAGCCAGCTGTTTTGCCGGTGCCGGTTTGAGCGCCCGCCAGGACATCAAGACCCTGGAGAATAATAGGGATGGCTTTCGCCTGAATGGGGGTGGGGTTGCTGTAGCCCTGATCAGACACAGCACGAAGCAATTCGGCCGAAAGGCCGAGGTCATTAAATGACATATAGATTTTAACTCCGGAACCGGCCTAGCCATGCATAGAGCACAGTAACGGTCTTAGGCTGGCAACAATTAATTAAGGGGGGTGTCAGGGAAAAACCGAAAGGAAAGTACCGAGGACACAACAGGTACCGACCGATGGATACCATGCGGGGGGCACTATAACAGCACCCCCCAGACAAGTCGATCAACTTATTTAAATAATCGTTCTTACAGCACGATTATCCTCTCGACAGGACAGACCGCACCGGCGGCTCAGTTTTTGTCCAGCAGGCCCTTGAAGCCACCCAGTTTGTCCTCTACCTGTTTCTTGATCTGATCACCCGCTTCTTTAAGTGCGCCGGAATTGGCTGCCGCATTGGCGGCATTTTTATTGATCGCCACCATCACCTGGCTAACGACCTCTGCAGCGGTGGCACCGTTGGACCTTTCACCAATACCGGTCAGCTGTATGTCTGGCAAGGTCAACTCAATGGGTTTCATGTCCAACAACTGGTTCACATAGCGCATTTTTGCACCGGTTATCTTCAGATCGCGGATAATAAGTTTTTTGGCTGCGCCCTCACCGGATTCATCAGCAGAAGAGTTCGAATCACTTCCACCGGCAGCATTGCTGACATTTTTCTGTAGTTGACTGAGGTTCGTGCCACCCTTCCCCGACTCGTAAGTAATTTCAGGGGCAACAATACGGATGCTGTTGATCACAATAGTATCGGTGGTGATGGACCCCGGTTCAATAGAGAGGAATATTTCCCCCAGAGAAAATGCATCAGCGCTGCTGAAGCCAGCGGGATTGCCCACCACCAGCCCCTGCAGGCTTCCCTCACCAGTTTTCAGGGAAAGGTCGACATCTGCCAGCGTGACATCGGACTGGGTCAGCCTNGGGCCGACAGTTTCAACCGCCATTTTGATACCGCGATCAAGATTCAGCACCCCNATCACCAATAAAACGATCAGNACTACCACCAGACCAGCTACAATCTTCAACAGAGTTTTCATTATTTTTTTCCTTTGACCAGGGGCCTACTCGCGTCTTTTAAAAATAAACGTGCTCGGTTTAAATTAAAAGTGTACAGCAATCTGATCGAATGCCAAAAATCCGGAAANCCNTATGNCAAAANCTCCCAGAATCGGCCCGACNTATCTGCTTCAGGGCATGNGACTACTCCACCACCNNCAACTGCGCTGGCTGGTGTTATGGCCNCTGTTGATCAATGCTTTTCTGTTTGTCGGTCTCACCTGGCTGGCGATTGATCAGTTCGGGCAATTACTGACCTGGCTGACCAGTAAAATTCCAGCCTGGCTGGAATTTATTACCTGGATCTTCTGGNTACTGTTCNGTGGNTTCNTNTTGCTGGTATACGGCTACACGTTNGCCATTCTCGGGAATCTGCTGGCCTCACCATTTTACGGGCCACTGTCGGAACGGGCGGAGCAGGTGNTCACCGGCCATATTCAGTCAACACCGACCTCAATGAAGCAGCTACTGGCAATGGCGGGCAGTGCCATNAAGCGGGAACTGTTCAAAATGGGGTATTTTCTGCCGAGAATTGTCGGCATCTTTNTGCTGACACTAACCTTGTCATTTATCCCGGTACTGAATCTGGTGGGGCCGGCAATTGCTTTTCTGTGGGGGGGCTGGTCGCNGGCATTGCAATACCTGGACTATCCTTCGGACAATCATGGACAGNCCTTTGATGAGCTGCGCCAGGTGCTGAAAAAACAGCGCCTGCAATCACTGAGNTTTGGTGGCACGGTGCTGATTGCCACCACCGTNCCGCTGTTGAATCTTTTTATCATGCCCGCCTCNGTGATCGGCGCCACCAGCTTCTGGCTGGACCACCTGGCCNGNGACNCNCAACAGCTGGGNCNCAGCGATAAAAACGGCTCAATCTTGACCGAGTAATTCGGGGCCCGGCTGTTCACAGTGCAGCTCTCTACCCAGCAACTTCTGNATAGGTTCCAGCAAAAAGGCATCNTCCTCACAGGCAAAGCTGATGGAGGTTCCGAATTTTCCGGCGCGACCGGTACGGCCGATCCGGTGCACATAATCCTCAGGTTCTTCCGGCAGAGTNAAATTGATGACNTGGCTGACACCGTCGATGTGNATACCGCGGCCCGCCACNTCNGTGGCAACCANCACCTTGAGCTCACCGGACTTGAAGTCGTCCAGGGTTTTNACCCGNTTTCCCTGTGGNACATCGCCCGACANCAGGCCGACACTNAAGCCTTTNGCTCTCAGTTTTTCCTGTAACCGCCGGCACTGGTCACGNCGGTTGGCAAAGACGATCACNCTTTCCACCGCTTCCTGNTGCATGATGCCGTCCAGNAGGCGNAATTTTTCTTTTGCCGAAACAATAAANACTTTNTGATCAACACTGTCNGTCGCCACATTNTCCGGNTCAATCTCGATNCTCACCGGNCTCACNGTCCACTGCTCGGCNAGATTNAGCACCTCCGGGGTAANNGTGGCAGAGAAGAACAGCGTCTGCCGGTTTTCACGGGGNGGCGTAAGCCTGACGATACGGCGCACCTGNGGAATAAANCCCATATCCAGCATGCGGTCAGCTTCATCNAGCACCAGNACTTCNACCCTGTCCAGATAGACATCACGGCTNCNNGCAAAGTCCAGCAGNCGNCCCGGCGTNGCNACNAGGATGTCNCAAACATTCTCNAGTAAATGNCGCTTTTGCTTGTCGTAATCCATACCGCCCACCAGGGTATGCACATGCAGGTCCGTGTANTTNCAGAGGTCCTTGGCATCCTGNGCGATCTGCATNACCAGCTCGCGGGTGGGNGCGATNATCAGCGAACGGGCCTCNCCGGCAAAACGNTCATCATCNATGGTGTGATTCAGCAGTTCGGTAATAATTGTCANCAGAAAAGCCGCCGTTTTACCGGTACCGGTCTGAGCCTTGCCTACTACATCATGGGCCCTGAGGGTGAATGGTAAGGATCTGGCCTGAATGGGTGAACAGTATTGAAAACCCAGATCAGCAATGCCATGCATCAGAGGTTCCGGTAAGTCCAGATCGTGAAAGCGCAGCTTGCCCTCTTCCTCAGGTACCTGAAAGTCCGACAGTGTCCATGCGTTATCCCTGGCCTTGGCAGGCGCTTTACCACCGCGGCGGCGGCTGCGACGGGCAGGACGTTTGGGATGGGTCTCAGGCGTTTGGGAAGTGGTTTGTTCAGTCATAATATGCCAACAGGAGGAATGTCCGGATTAACCCGGTCTTTAAAAGGCCGGGATTATAGCACGGGATAAAATGCCTGCATTCAGCACCACCAAAAACAGTGATTGCCACCATCCTGCCGCACCTGTTTGTCAGGCAACAGCAACAGGGGCTCTTACTCCAACAACTTTACCGGCACCCGTCTAGGTCCCCAATGGCCTGGCTCCGCTTCAAATACACCCGGCAACGGGAAGTTGCAGACGTGGCAGCGACCCTCCGCCGTTATGCCCCAAAAACCTAATTGGTACCAGTCTCTCTCAATCACGACCTCATGACAGCTTGGACAGAATGTACTGCCACCTGCAGGATCGTGGACATTACCGGTGTAGGCAAAGTGAATACCATTGGTCAGTGCAATCTGTCGTGCACGGGTTAGGGTTTTCGGCGGGGTGGCCGGCGTATCCCGCATTTTCCAGTCAGGGTGAAACGCCGTGAAGTGCATCGGCACATCCGGTCCCAGCTCACTGACTACCCAACGGGTCATGGCGTCAAGCTCCTCATCGGAATCATTTTCCCCGGGAATCAACAAAGTAGTCAGCTCCAGCCAGACATTTGTTTCGTGGGCGACATACCGAAGGGTCTCAAGAATATTCTGCAACTCCCCTCCACATATTTTCCGATAAAAGACATCAGTAAAGCCTTTCAAATCGATGTTGGCGGCATCCATATACTGGAAAAACTCGCGGCGCGGTGCATCCTGAATATAGCCGGCACTGACAGCCACCGCTTTTACCCCCAACTCCCGACAGGCTTTAGCGACATCCACGGCATACTCCAGAAAAATAACCGGGTCGTTGTAAGTAAAGGCAACGCTACGGCAACCCAGCTCCAGGGCGGTTTCCGCCAGCTTCACCGGCATCGCCGAATCCGCCAGCGTATCCATTTCGCGGGATTTACTCATATCCCAGTTCTGGCAGAATTTGCAGGCAAGATTGCAGCCTGCCGTACCAAAAGACAGCACCGAACTGCCTGGCAAAAAATGGTTGAGCGGTTTTTTCTCGATAGGGTCGACGCAAAAGCCGCTCGACCGACCGTAACTGTAGAGGACAATTTCATCGCCCTCCCGACCCCGGACATAACAAAGCCCTCGCTGTCCTTCGTGCAGCTTGCATTCACGGGGGCAGACATCGCATTGCAACCGCCCATCCGCAAGCGCATGCCAATAATGGGTGGGATGATTAGCGGGTGGCAGCTGGTTGTTTGTCACCATGGATAAGAGCAACCTCTTTACTATCAAAGCAATAACAAAAACACACTATAGTTATAGAACAAACACAGGCGTTGAGAGATATCATGATCGCAACCAGAACAGCTGCTGTAGCAGGTACATTTTACCCGGCCGACCCTGCTGCATTGCAGCATGAAGTGGACGAGCTGTTGGCTGGGACATGCTGTGACGTTGACGCCTCGCCCAACGTATACAGACCAAAGGCACTGATTGTTCCCCATGCAGGCTACCGTTTTTCGGGACCGACTGCCGCCACAGCCTATCGCTGTTTGTCACCGATGAGCCGGGATATTTCCCGGGTGATAGTCATCGGCCCCTGCCACCGCATACCCCTACGGGGCATGGCTGCGCCCTCTGCGGCCAACTTTCAGACCCCTCTCGGTGATGTGCCGGTGGACCGGCAAAGCATTGACAAGCTGGTAAGACAAGCACTGGTAACAGTGAATGATGACGCCCACCAGTTCGAGCACAGCATCGAAGTTCAGCTGCCTTTTTTGCAGCGTGTTCTGCATGAATTTACCGTGGTTCCACTGGTTGTCGGGAATACGCCACGGGAGCAAGTCACCGATGTATTAAGGCAGCTGTGGGGAAGCGTGGAGACCCTGATTGTAATCAGCACAGACCTGAGCCACTATCATCACTACCAGGACGCGCAACGGCTGGATAAATTCACATCCGCCATGATTGAAGGGTTTGACAGCCACCTTACCAGCGAACAGGCCTGCGGCAGCAGAGCAGTCAACGGTCTGCTGAAACTGGCTGAGGAAGCGCATTTGAAACTGCACACACTGGATGTCCGGAACTCTGGGGACACCGCTGGAGATAGAGATCGCGTGGTAGGATACGGTGCCTATGTCATTTATTGAGCTCAGCGAGGATGACCGTCAGATACTGCTGACGCTCGCCAGGGAGAGCATCCGTGTCCGACTGCTGTTTGACCGGGACCTGCAAATTGATGAGACCGTGTTCAGTCATGCTCTGCAACAACCGGCTTGCAGTTTTGTCACGCTAAAAATCAAGCAGGCATTGCGCGGTTGTATCGGTTCAACAGAAGCGTCGAGACCACTGGTTGTCGATGTTGTACATCATGCCGCCTCGGCAGCATTGGATGACCCACGCTTTCCCCCACTGTCGCTACAGGAGGAAGCGCTTGTTTCAATTGAAATTTCTGTTCTCACCGAGGCCATGCCGCTGTTGTTCTCCAGTGAGGATGAACTGCTGGCTCAGCTCGAGCCTGGCGTCGACGGCCTGACTATAGAGGCCGGTGCCCAGCGTGCAACGTTTTTACCCAGTGTCTGGACCACTCTCCCCGATAAACAGCAGTTTCTCGACCATCTCAAACGCAAGGCTGGTCTGGAACCGGAGCTGTCCGCCGAGAAACTCAAGGCATGGCACTATCAAACGGTGTGTTTTCGGGAATAGCGGTTTTTAACTGATGAGACATGGAGTACCCTTGCGGCAGTTCAATTTACGGCCCCAGAGGCAGCCATCATGACCAAAGATCAGATTCGAAGCATGCGCAACGCCATGGGTAACTTTGCCACCGGCATCACGGTGATGACCACAGTGGACTCAGAGGGAACCGCCAGGGGCATGACAGCCAACAGCTTCTCCTCCGTATCGCTCGAGCCAGCGCTGGTGTCCTGGTGTGTGGGCAGTGAATCACGGTTGTTTGGCCTGTTTCAGGAGCAGGACTATTTCGCTGTCAACATACTGCACAGCGGTCAGGCCGACCTGTCACAGCTATTTGCCGGCACCGATGACAACAAATTTGCCAATGTTCGCTGGCACCCGGGGCTGCATGGACTGCCACTGCTGGATGACTGCCTCTGCCACTTTCAGTGCCAAATAGAGCACCGCTATCCCGGTGGCGATCATGTCATTCTGGTGGGTCGGGTACTCGAATTCAGCAACGCGCCCATGGATCCGCTGATTTTCCACAGCGGTCAGTATCGACAACTGCAAGATAGCGAAGAGCGCTGAAACAGATTAGGGATTACGACCAATGGTGACGCGCTCCCGCCCCGCCAGGTCAAAATGGCTTGTCACCGCCAGAAAATCAGCCCGGTTCATTAACTGACGCACCCTTTCACCCTGCTGCCAACCGTGCTCAAGTAGCAACCAGCCCCCGGCATTCAGATGTTCCCCAGCATTCTGGATAATCACCGCCAGGTCACCAAATCCACCATCGGTGGCCACTAGCGCAGAGGTCGGCTCAAAACGAACATCTCCCTGCTGCAAATGCGTGTCGGCTTCATCTATATAGGGCGGGTTGCTCACCACCAGATCAAAGCGGGAACCGACAAGAGCTGAAAACCAGTCACTTTGAAAGACCCGAACATTGCCAAAGCCCAGCTCCCGACGATTATGTTCCGCCAACGCTAACGCGTCCGGGCAAACATCCACCGCTGATATCTGCCAGAGCGGCCGTTCGCTGGCCAGCGCCAGCGCCACCGCACCAGTACCCGTGCCCAGATCTGCCACCAACGCCGCGTGCTCCAGTGGTAATGCGATTGCCAACTCCACCAATAATTCGGTCTCGGGCCGGGGAATCAGCGTTGCCTCAGAGACCTTCAAAGACAATGACCAGAACTCCCGCCGGCCGATGAGATAAGCGATTGGCTCACCCTGGACTCGGCGAGCAAACAACGTATTAAACCCGGCCACTTCAGCCGACAGCAGTCGATACTCGGGCCATGTATAAAGGTAGGTTCTCGGCTTGCCGAGCACATGGCAGAGCAACAGCTCAGTGTCCAGCCGCGGACTGTCACTGCAGCCCGAAAGCTCGCTGCTGCGCGCCAGCAGACTGGCGATGTCGGGCACCACCAGATCAGCCCGAAAGCGCGGCTAACTGCCCCGCCTGGTGTTCATGAATCAACGGCTCTACCACTTCATCCAGGTGACCTTCCAACACCTCCCCCAGTTTATAGAGCGTCAGATTGATACGGTGATCGGTGACCCGACCCTGAGGGAAATTATAGGTACGGATTCGCTCGGAGCGATCACCACTTCCCACCTGCAGTCGTCGCTCGTCGGCAATATTTTTTGCGGCCACCTCATCTTGGGCACTTTTCAGCCGGGCCGCCAATAATGACATCGCCCTTGCCCGATTCTTGTGCTGGGAGCGTTCATCCTGGCACTCAACCACCAGCCCGGAGGGCAAGTGGGTAATGCGAATGGCAGAGTCGGTTTTATTGACGTGCTGGCCACCGGCACCCGACGCGCGGAACGTATCAATCCGAAGATCGTTTTTATTGATATTGACCTCTTCCAACTCATCGGCTTCCGCCATAATTGCCACTGTACAGGCAGAGGTGTGAATCCGGCCTTGGGACTCTGTTTCTGGAACCCGCTGAACACGATGCACACCGGATTCAAACTTCAGCCGGGAATACGCCCCCTGCCCGACGATACGGCTGATAATCTCCTTATAGCCACCGTGTTCACCGTGGCTTTCACTGATAACCTCCACTTTCCAGCGCCGGCTTTCCGCGTACCTGCTGTACATCCGAAACAGGTCACCGGAAAAGATCGCCGCTTCGTCACCCCCTGTTCCAGCACGGATTTCAAGGAACACATTGCGATCATCATTGGGATCCTTCGGCAACAGTAATGTCTGCAACTCAACCTCAAGGTCGGCAAGCCGGCTTTGGTTTTCAAGAAGATCCTCTTCCGCCATGGCGCACATATCCGCATCGGTATCCTTGAGCAATACTCGCGCCTCTTCAATGTTCGTCTGAACCCGATAGTAGTCGCGATAGCTTTTCACCACCGACTCCAGCTCCGCATATTCACGGGACAGCTCACGGAAGCGGGTTTGCTGACCGATCACTTCGGGGTCACTCAGCAGCGCGCCCACCTCCTCATAGCGGTCGGCCAAATGTTGCAGTTTTTCCAGGATCGATTGTTTCATTAATGCTCGTTAGTGAAGAGTTATAGACATCGTCTTATTTGGATTCAGAATCGGGCTTGTCAAGACCGAACAGGTCGTGGGCCAGACTCAGTTGCTCGGTGCGTCCCGCTTCACCGGCCTGCTTTAATCGCGTGGTCGGCACATGCATAAGTTTGTTGGTAATGTTGCGCGCCAGTGTTTTCAACACCTGCTCCGGCGCTTGACCCGTGCGCAATAGCGCGATGGCCTTATCCAGCTCCTGATCGCGCACCTGCTCTGCGCTGCTGCGGAAAGCACGGATGGTTTCCACCACATCCAGGCCCCGCAGCTGATTTTGCCAGGCATTCACCCCTTCTTCGATAATCTGTTCTGCTTTGCTGGCGGCACTCTGACGAGAGCGAATATTCTCTTCAATCACCGCCTGCAGGTCGTCGACCGTGTACAGGTAGACATCCTGAAGCTTTGCGACCTCTGGCTCAATATCCCTGGGTACCGCAATATCCACCATGAACATGGGTTTGTGCTTGCGCTGCTTCAGAGCTGACTCCACGGCCCCTTTCCCCAGAATCGGTAACTGACTGGCCGTGGAGGAAATCACCATATCGGCCCGGGGTAAAAAATCGGGTATTTCCGACAGCAAAATGGCCTGTGCGCCAAACTGGAGGGCCAGATCCTGCGCTCGACTGAGGGTGCGATTGGCGACCATTATTTCCTTTACCCCCTTTTCCTTGAGATGCCGGGCCACCAATTCCACTGTCTCTCCGGCACCAATCAACAACGCCCGCACCTCGCGGAGATCTGAAAATATCTGCTGGGACAAACTGACAGCTGCGTAAGCAACGGACACGGGATTCTGACCGATAGCCGTTTCAGTGCGAACCCGCTTGGCAATCGCAAAGGCCTGCTGAAACAACAAATTGAGCTGCGTAGAGACTTTGCCAGCTTCCCTGGCCACGGCATAGCAGGACTTCAGTTGACCGAGAATCTGCGGCTCACCCAACACCATGGAATCGAGGCCACAGGCCACTTTCATGATATGCCGGACGGCGTCATTGTCCCGGTACAAATAATGACAGGGGTGCAATTCAGGCAGGGTGATACGGTGATAATCCGCCATCCAGCCCAGGGCCTGCTCAGGCTCATTGCCGATGCCGTAAATCTCTGTCCGGTTACAGGTCGACAGAATCGCGACTTCTTCAATACCGGCGTAATCACACAATTGCTGTATCGCTTCAGCAGTCTGATCAGGGGCAAAGGCTACCTTCTCCCGGATATCGAGAGATGCGGTACGGTGGTTGATCCCGAGGGCAAAAATCGTCATTACAACAGTGCTTGGCAGTAGATCGACAATTGTCCGGTTCTGGCCAGGCAAAGACAAGCGGTATCGAATTTAACCCGGACTGCAATATTCCCCTTTCGTTATTGTCTGAGTTATTGGATACAATGTTGCTATCGCGGGTTGCGGCTCAAATAAAATCACAGTCGTACTTCTCTCATCAAAACCGACAGAGCACCAGGCTGAAGCCAGCCCCTATGAAAATACCCGGCCACCTATTACTAACCCTGCTATTGGCTTTCCAGGTACTGACGGGCTGTGCCCATCAGGTGTCTGAACAAATTGATCTCCAGGCCCCAGCACCGAAGCAACCACCCGCAGAGACCGCGCCAGACCAGGTAGCTACTGAGGTAAAAGCCGATGTGCCATCCCGGCCATTTCCCACCGATACTTTTTACGACCTGCTGGTAGGAGAGCTGGCCGGCATGCGCAATCATCTGGATATTGCGCGGGAAAAGTATCTGAAACAGGCCCGAATCACCCGTGACCCCGGTGTTGTCGCCAGGGCAACCAGCGTCGCAGCCTACGCCGAGGACCGTGAGGCACTACTGGAAATGGCACTGTTATGGAGCGATATTGAACCGCAAAATCTCGATGCCCGCAGTCTGGCAGCCCTCTCGCTTGCACGTAGCGGACGACTCAGCGAGGCTATGACGCATGCTGTTTTTTCACTGAGCAAGGGTGATGATGAACCGGTCATGTCCATTGCTGTAGCCGCCGGTGGCCTCAGCCCTGAACAGCGAGCGCCTTTGCTGACCGAATATTCGACCCTCCGCGAGCAATTCCCCGACAACCAAACACTCCTGCTCGCCAGCGCCATGCTGTTCAGTCAGCAAGAGGATTTGCAACAGGCATTGAATACCATTGATCGACTGCTGAAGCTGGCGCCCGAGCAAGAAAATGCGCACATATTCAAGGCACAATTGCTCCACCAACTGGATCGCAAAAAAGAGGCCATAGCATTTCTCGCAGGCAGCCTGAAAACCCTGCCCGATAGCATGAAACTGCGTCTCCAGTACGCCAGGCTGCTTTCAGAGGATGATCTGGAAGGTGCCCACGCCCAACTGCGCCTGCTGGCTGACAAGCACCCCCGCGACACCGAACTGCTTTTCACGCTGGCAATGGTGAGTCGGGGCCTGGATAAAACTGACGAAGCACGCCAGTTGCTTACCGATCTGACCCGTCACCCGGGAACTGCTGCAGCTGCCCATTTCGAGCTCGGGAAAATGGCAGAAGAGGCAGAAAATATGGATTCGGTACTGTTCCATTATGCCCAGGTACGCAGTGGCCAAAAGCTCCTCCCCGCAGCAGTCCGGCTCAGCCAGTTCATGGCAAAGCATGACGAGCTGAACAATGCCAGGCTCTACCTGCACGAATTGCGACTGAACCATCCCCGGTACTCGGCACCCCTGTTTCAGATTGAGGCCGAACTGCTTGCCGACCACGATTCGCTCAATGAAGCCCGCAGCCTGATGGACGAAGCCGTTAACGAACATCCTGACAATAACGCGCTGCTCTACACCCGGTCCATGCTGAGCGAGCAGCAAGATGACTTTGCCAGCTCGGAAAAAGATCTCCGGACCATTCTTGCCAGGGATGCCAATAATGCCACAGCACTGAATGCGCTCGGTTATACACTGACCGTAAATACCGATCGCTACGAGGAAGCGTATCAGCTGATCACCCGTGCTCTGGAGCTGAACCCGGGTGATCCGGCCACCACCGACAGTCTCGGCTGGGTGCTCTACCAGATGGGCAATCACGAAGAAGCTATTGTGCATCTTCGCGAAGCGCTGAAAAAATTGTCGGACCCGGAAATTGCCGCGCATCTGGGCGAGGTTCTATGGGTCTCAGGTGACCGGGAAGAGGCCCGCGCTATCTGGCAGACGATCCTCGACAAAGACCCGGACAATACGACCATTCTCGAAACCATGGAACGCTTGAAGGAAAACCAGAGGTAGCCACATGCGACTGCTCCTTCCGTGGTTGATCCTGTTTCTTGGTGCCTGTGCCTGGCAAAACCCACAGCCGCCAGCCTCGATTGCAAACTGGCAGAAGCACACAGAGCACTTGCAACAACTTGATCTCTGGCTGCTTGAAGGCAAACTCGGTTACAGGGACAGTCGCGATGGCGGCAGCGCCTGGGTCAACTGGCGTCAATCCGGGGCTGCCTTCGATCTGCAACTACACGGGCCTTTTGGCAGCGGGGCAACACGCATTCTCGGTGACGACAATCACGCGGAATTGCAACAGTCGGGAGAAGACACGCTGACGGCCGTATCCCCTGCAGCGCTGACGGAACAACTTTTTGGCTGGCAGTGGCCGGTAGACCAATTGCAATTCTGGGTTCGGGGAATACCTTCACCCCATGAGCCCACAGTACTGAGGACCCATAATGCAGAGGGCACCCTGGCGGTACTGCAGCAGTCCAACTGGCAGCTGGAATTTACCGGTTACGAACAGGTTGGCCAGTGGGTGCTGCCCAGCCGCATCAAGGGCAACAGCGGGGAGTTCAGCTTCACCCTGATCGTCAAGCGCTGGCATCCCGGGGACACTGCGCCGTGAAGCTATCACTACCCGCTCCAGCCAAATTGAACCTGTTTCTTCATATTACCGGCCGTCGGGAGGACGGTTACCATAACCTGCAAACCCTATTTCAACTGCTTGATTACAGCGACCTGCTGGATTTTGAGCGCAACGACACTGGCAAAATCTGCCTCACCGATGAGCAGACGGGTATCCCCCCCATGGAAAATCTGATTTTTCGGGCGGCACGTTGCCTACAGGAACAGACCGGTTGCAGGCAAGGGGCCAGCATCCGCCTGCACAAACGGCTGCCCATGGGCGGTGGACTCGGCGGCGGCAGCAGCAATGCCGCCACCACCCTGGTGGGACTCAACGCCCTGTGGGAGACGGCTTTATCAAAACAGCAACTGATGGCCATGGGAGAAAAACTGGGTGCGGATATTCCCCTGTTTATTTTTGGTCAAAGCGCCTGGGGCGAGGGCATTGGCGAACAACTCACGGCCATCGAATTACCACCCGTCTGGTACCTGGTCATCGCGCCGGATGCCCATGTTTCAACAGGAAAAATATTCACCCATCAGGGTTTGACAAGGAACACGCATCCGATCAAAATACGCGCCTTTCTCGAGCGGGGTGGTAGAAACGATTGCCAGGCAGTAGTGGAATCGCTCTACCCCCAGGTAAAAGAGGCGCGCTTATGGCTGGCTCAATTTACTGAAGCCCGATTGACGGGAACTGGCGCCTGCTTGTTCGGCTGCTTTGATTCAGATACCACTGCAAGGTCAGTACTGGAACAACTGCCACATCAATGGCAGGGCTTTGTTGCTAAAGGGGTCAACCAATCCCCGTTATTTCAGCAGTTACCGTCTAAATACTAATATTGGGGTGTCGCCAAGTGGCTAAGGCAACGGGTTTTGATCCCGTCATTCGGAGGTTCGAGTCCTCCCACCCCAGCCATTATTCTCTGAATTCCTCTGGGCCACCGGAGACATTTCGAAACTGATCAGGAAAAAGCCGTGCCTAACTTGATGGTTTTCTCCGGGAATGCCAACCCGGAGCTGACAAACGAAATTACCCGTCACCTCGGCCTGAATATGGGCAAGGCGCTGGTTTCACAGTTCTCGGACGGGGAAATCAATATCGAGATAAGGGATAATGTGCGCGGCCGCGATGTTTTCGTCGTCCAACCCACCTGTGCTCCCACCCATAAAAATCTCATGGAGCTGGTACTCATCATTGACGCACTGCGACGTGCCTCAGCTACCCGTATCACAGCAGTAGTGCCCTACTTTGGCTACGCACGACAAGACCGCCGGGTTCGCTCTATCCGGGTGCCGATCAGCGCCAAGGTAGTAGCAGACATGCTGACCAATGCCGGGGTTGACCGCGTCATGACCGTAGATCTCCACGCCGAACAGATCCAGGGATTTTTTGATTGCGCGGTGGACAACGTCTACGGCTTGCCCGTATTACTCACCGACGTAGAAAGACAGAATTACGAAAACCTGACAGTAGTTTCACCAGATATTGGTGGTGTGGTTCGAGCCAGAGCGATGGCGAAACAACTCAACACTGACCTGGCCATCATTGACAAGCGCCGTCCGGAGGCCAATCAGGCTCAGGTAATGAATATTATCGGTGAAATCGAAGGCCGCACCTGCCTGCTGATCGACGATATCGTTGATACGGCAGGGACACTTTGCAAGGCGGCTGATGCCCTCAAGGAGCAGGGTGCAAAAAAAGTGATTGCCTACTGTACCCATCCGGTGTTGTCGGGCAAGGCCATCGAAAATATTACAAACTCTGCGCTGGATACACTGGTGGTCACCAACAGTATTCCTCTGACTGAGGCAGCAAAAAACTGTGCGCAGATACGTTCGTTGAGCCTCGGACAAATGCTGGCAGAAGCCATGCGCCGGGTCAGCAACGAAGAATCCATCAGTGCCATGTTCGACTGACAGGCACCGGATAATAAACCGCCCATTCGGGCTTTATAACTCCCGCAAGGGAATTTCAATACCCCCGCCTCGATTCTGGTCGCGGATCAGCAGGGGTAACAACAGGAGTCAAGGCAATGTCCAATGATTTTCAATTGAATGCCAAGGCCCGTGAGGACATGGGGAAAGGTGCGAGCCGCCGCCTGCGTCGTCTGGCCAAGCAGGTGCCCGCCATCATTTACGGTGGACAAAAAGCACCACAAAACATCAGTCTCGCTCAAAACGAGCTGAAACATGCTCTGGAGAATGAAGCGTTTTACTCTCACATCATCACCCTGGATCTTGAAGGCGATTCCCAGCAGGTGATCCTGAAAGATGTACAACGTCATCCATCCAAGCCGGTCATCCTGCATGCGGACTTTCTGCGGGTAAGCAAAACCCACAAACTGCACACCAAAGTGCCGATTCACTTTATCAATGAAGACACCTGTGTCGGCGTCAAACCCGGTGGCGGTATTATCTCCCGCACCATGACTGAGCTGGATATTTCCTGCTTGCCTGCAGATCTGCCCGAGTTCATCGAACTGGATGTGGCAGCCGTTGAAATTGGCGACATCCTGCATATCTCTGATATCAAGCTGCCTTCCGGCGTTGAGAGCGTGGCCCTGAGTCATGGTGAAGACCATGACCTGCCCGTATTCACGGTCAACAAGCCGAAGGCCGCCGCCACCGAGGAAGATATCGCTGACGAGGAAGCTGATAACACGACTGAAGAAAGCAACGGCGACGAAGAGTAAGTTCCCGGGGTTACCCCACCGGAACTTACTGTTCGCGTTAACAGGCCCCGACATTGGACACGCCCGTTCAACTTATTGTGGGGCTGGGAAATCCCGGCCCCCAGTATGAGCGAACCCGTCACAATGCCGGGGCTGATTTCGTTATGGCGCTCGCCAATCACTTCGGCGTTACGCTAAAAGCTGACAATAAGTATTCTGGTCTCACCGGCAAGGCCGTAATCAATGGCAAGCCGGTCTGGCTATTGATCCCCACGACCTTTATGAACCGCAGCGGCAAGGCAATTGCAGCCCTTGCCGGGTTTTACCAAATTCGTCCCGAGGCTATTCTGGTGGCCCACGACGAACTGGATCTGAATCCCGGTATCGCAAGATTCAAACTGGGCGGGGGACACGGTGGACACAACGGCCTCAAAGACACGATTCTTTCTTTGGGGAACCAGCGTGACTTTGCACGCCTGCGCATCGGCATCGGCCACCCCGGTCACGCCAGCGAGGTGGTCAACTATGTACTGCGGCGGGCACCGGCATCAGAACAACAATTGATTGATCAGAGCATTGATAACGCCATCAAGGCCATTGAGCCTACAGTGGCCGGCCAGTGGAACAGCGCCATGAAAGCGCTGCACTCAATCATTCCCTAAACAAACATCGGCATTGAGGTTTTATAGTCATGGGTTTTAACTGCGGTATCGTCGGTCTGCCGAATGTGGGCAAATCCACCCTTTTCAATGCTTTGACCCAGGCGGGGATTGACGCAGCAAACTTCCCCTTCTGCACGATTGAACCGAACACCGGTATCGTCCCCATACCGGATCCTCGCCAGGACAAACTCGCCGACATCGTCAAACCGGAGCGCATCGTTCCCGCCACCATGGAGTTTGTCGATATCGCCGGGCTGGTTGCCGGCGCCTCAAAGGGCGAGGGGCTGGGCAACAAGTTTCTCGCCAATATCCGTGAAACCGATGCCATTGCCCATGTGGTGCGTTGTTTTGACGATGACAACGTGGTGCATGTGGAGGGCAAAATCAATCCGGTATCAGACATTGAAGTCATCAATACCGAGCTGGCGCTCGCTGATCTGGATGCCGTGGATAAGACATTGTTGCGCGTGGCCAAGGCCGCCAAGGGTCAGGACAAGGAGGCCATGGCGATAAAAGCCGTGCTGGAAAAAATACAGCCTCACCTCAACGAAGCAAAACCGTTGCGGGCAATGTCCCTCAGTAACGAGGAGTTGAAAACGATACGCTCGCTCAACCTGCTGACCCTGAAACCCACCATGTATATCGCCAATGTCGATGAAACCGGATTTGAAAACAACCCCTATCTCGACCAGGTCAATACGGTAGCCGCCGCAGAGAATGCCGTGGTTGTCCCTATCTGTAACAAGCTGGAATCCGAAATCGCGGAACTGGGCGACGACGAAAAACTCGACTTTCTGCAGGAGATGGGTATGGAAGAGCCCGGCCTGAACCGGGTGATTCGCGCCGGCTATTCACTGCTGGGACTGCAAACCTACTTTACCGCCGGGGTAAAAGAAGTGCGTGCCTGGACGATCCCGGTAGGGGCCACCGCGCCGCAGGCTGCCGGTAAAATCCATACCGACTTCGAGAAAGGATTTATCCGCGCCGAGGTCATTGCCTACGAGGACTTTGTCGCCGGCAATGGCGAACAGGGCGCCAAGGATGCCGGCAAATGGCGTCTCGAAGGCAAAGAATATATTGTCCGCGATGGCGATGTCGTTCACTTCCGTTTTAACGTCTGAACACGACATCAATGGAAAGTCCAAGCTCGCCGCTTCCAGTCCACCCAAAACTGCTGCGCCCGCTGATGCGGGCGTTTTGCTGTACAGGCCGCCATCCAGCCCTATAATGCAGCAATGGCTAAATCACTGAAGGTCCTGATCCTTGGTCTTCTGCTGACGGTCTTGCTACTGGTTGCACTGACGCGCCATGTGCCGGGATTTCAGATCAGCAGCTTCCCGGTGCTGTTCAACACACTGGCTGGAACCGGTAGTCCTGTCGAACTGGAGACCATTACCGACCTGCTTGTCAGCCCCAAGGGATTTGAACTCACACTTTTCGCCGACAACATTCCCAATGCCCGTTTTATGAAAACCACCCCCGCCGGTCAACTGTTGGTCAGCTCACCAAAAACCGGCACGGTTTATCTGCTGGCTGATACAAATGGCAACGGCAAAGCAGATGAGCACATCCCGTTAATCGGTGGCCTGAATCGCCCACACGGACTCGATATTCACCACGACGGCGAAACTTCGTGGCTTTACATTGCCGAAACCAATGCAGTAGGCCGTATCGCCATAGACTGGTCAACGGCCTCCACTAAAAGCGACTATCAACGACTGATCACTAACCTGCCCAATACTGGCGGCCACTGGACCAGGACGATTCAGTTTGGAACAGACGGCTGGCTGTATCTCACCGTCGGCTCAAGCTGCAACGTCTGCGAAGAAACCGATCCCCGGCGAGCGGCCATGATGCGCTACCGACCGGACGGTTCCGGCGAACAGATTTACGCGACCGGCCTGCGCAACAGCGTGGGATTTGACTGGGCACCCTGGGATAACAGCCTCTACGCCACGGACAATGGCCGGGATATGCTTGGTGACGATTTTCCGCCCTGTGAACTGAACAGAATCGAAGCGGGTGGTTTTTACGGCTGGCCCTATATCAACGGGTTTGGCGATCTCGACCCCGACCTCGGGCAAAACAAATCGGCGAAAAACAAGGCCACCCTGCTCGCCACCAGTATTTCACCGGTGTTCGGCTTTCGAGCCCACAACGCACCACTCGGCATAAGCTTTTTAAGCCATCCCGACCGTCCGGATGGGTACCGACGCACCGCCCTGGTAGCACTGCACGGCTCCTGGAACCGCACCGAACCCGATGGCTACAAAGTCGTTGCCCTGCACTGGGATCAGCAGGGGAAAATTACCAGCGAGGATTTTGTCACCGGGTTCCTACGCCCCGACGATGACGTGATCGGTCGCCCCGTGGATATTGAGGAGGGAATGGACGGCAGCATTTTTATCTCGGATGACTACGCCGGGGCTATTTATCGGGTCCGCTACAATTAACCCTCAACAATGACAGCGGACCACTTTGATCAGATATGCACACCGACCTGCCACGCTTGCAGCGACTAACCGCAGGCAGAATACACCTTGACAACATCCGGCAAAATCGAGAAAATTCGCGCCCGTTAT
The DNA here is from genome assembly GCA_002707685.1 of Porticoccus sp. Lineage (GTDB taxonomy): Bacteria > Pseudomonadota > Gammaproteobacteria > Pseudomonadales > Porticoccaceae > Porticoccus. The sequence goes on from PANQ01000003.1 coordinate 225,554, forward strand.
TCAGGCAATGGCTACGTAGCTCAGCTGGTTAGAGCACAGCATTCATAATGCTGGGGTCGGTGGTTCAAGTCCACCCGTAGCTACCATATTTTTCAAAGGGTTACGTACGCGTAGCCCTTTTTGTTTCTGCCAAATGCGTGAGATTTGCGTGACCCTCCTTCTGTCATGGCATTTGAACTCTTCAGTAGCGTTAATGTCGGCGTTGATCCCCGCTCAAAACTCACTTTCTCGGCTGCTTCTATCAGTTCCGCGATTTCCACTGCCGAATAGTGCGTGGTGATCTGCTTGTTGGTGTGACCCAGCAACACCATCCGTGTTTCTACACCGATACCGGCAGCGCGCAGGCGACGACCGAATGTGTGTTTCAGGTCATGCACCCTGACCGGGGATAACCCGGTCACATCTCGCGCTCTGCGCCAAGCCTTGGTATTCATCCGCTCGACCGGTTTGTATTCACCTTTGTATTGATAGGTGAATACATATTCCCGATGCTTACCACGCTGACGATTCACAACGGCTTTTGCGACAGAGTTCAGTACCACCAACCGATCTTCGCCATTTTTCACAAGGTCTCCCGGTATCAGGAACACACTGCTCGACAGCTCAGGGAGTGAGACTTCCCATTCCCAGCGCAAACCGCAGACTTCCGCTTCCCGTGTACCTGTGTTGACCTTGAATAACGCCATTTCCCGCATGTGCTTCGGCAATTCAGCAAACAGCCGCTCCTGCTCAACCCACGAAACCGGGTATGGCTTCCTGGCATCTTTCCAGTCCAGCATACGAATCAGCGGTGGTGTTTCCAGCCAAGGATTGCCGCGATCATCGCGCCACAACCTGGCCGCCAACATCAGTACCCGCCGGACAACAGCCAAATCGCGATTGATCGTATTGGACTTCAGGCCCTCTTTTTTGCGTGAAGCAATGAAAGGCCCCAAGGTATCCTGATGCACCTGCCGTAACGCCAGATTCCCGATATAGGGGTCGAGAATCCTCAGCGACTGGGCATCGCGATCAATACTGCGTTTGTGCTCGTTCTCCAGAAGATGCTTGGTGGCTGCCTGCCGAAAGGTGTATTCGGGTTTGATGCCATACACCATTTCATTCCGAATCTGCTCCAGGCGAAAAGTCAGGTATTGCTCGGCTTCCTGCCGGTCACCCGTGCCAGTGCTTTCGAAAAGGCGGCCATATCCTCTGATGCGTTTGTCGATTGTCCAGATGCCGTTTTTGCCCCGTTTGACGAGGCCCGGTGTTCTCTTCGACATAGTGAATTACTCCTATGGTTCGTCGAACACCCACAGCGGGACTTATACTGCTCCACCCAGGCATCCATTTCAAGGCGATCAAAGGCGATTCCCTGTTTGCCAATGGGAATCTCTGTCAACTGGAGTCGGACTTCCCGGTTGAATCGGTTCTTATCCATGCCCAGATAAGTCGGAGCATCTCTGAGTCGAATAAGCCGTGGCAGAATTCCTTGCATGGCTATCTTCCTAAATACACCGCTGTTATCTGCTCGCGCTCATGACCCAATTCACGGGAGATTTGTAATCTCGCTTGCTGATCCTGGGCTTTTTGACGGCTTGTGAGTTGTTGATTGGTTGGCCCACCTTGGTTGGGGGCATCCCAGCCCGTGAGCTCTTTGTAGCGATTTTGGGCATAGGTATGTCTGAGACCATGCATTTTGGATAACCCGGCATTGGCGGTTTGGCGTTCGTAGATACGTACCTGCTGGATGTATTGCCGGTTTTGGGGTATCAGTGAATGACTGCCTGCCAGTGCTTTGGCCTGTTCGAGTAGTTGCCGCTGTTCTTCTGTGCGGATGGGGATGGTTCTTTCCTTGCCGCCCTTGGTCCAACTGGCCTGTAATCTGATTTGATGGCCTTCATCCGCTTGCCGGGGTTTGATTTTCAGGGCCTCTTCCCGTCGTAGCCCAAAAGCTGCCTGGAGTTGCAGGCTCATGCGAACAAAGGGGTCTGTCACCTTGTCCAGCTTGTCCTGTTCCAGGGTTCTCGCTCTTGTGGTTCCAGTGGAACCATAGTAGCGATCGGGAATACCATAAAAATCGTTGGATCGGGCAATCACGTTTTGTTTATTCACCGCTCTGGCCCACCAGCGCAGATTACTCATCCGGTTCTTGATGGTGCCAGGCGAAAGATTTTGTGATTGCCACAGTTTCACCAAAGCTTCCACATGCTTGGGCTTCAGGGAGTGTTTACTCATGCGCCTGAAACCCAATTCATGGAGCTGATCAGCGATCTGTGTTAACTGGTGCTCGCGATTGCTGCGGGTGGCATAGCTGCCTTCCCGGTTATGGCGGCACAGTTGTTTCAATTGGTAGTTCAAGTCTCTCATTCGTGTAAACCTGTGTTGGTTAGTGTTTCTGATCAGCGCCAAGCCGTAGCCTGGACGGTCTGCACATGGCAGAAAGATCACGGGACACAACGCCCGAAACTGACCTGAATATGTCTGGCCCTAGACAGCAGATTTGTTCTCTGAAGAGACCTGGCACCTGCAAACCAATATCCCGGCTATCCGGGTGAGTGGAATTACCTCCTTTATTTAGATTGAGTTAAGGGACACGAAATAGCTGCGTGATGCAGCTAGTAACATTGACTTGGAAGGGTCGAGCCAGACGACAGCTATCAACTGTTGCTGAATGCCACTGCCGAAAGGCTCGCAAACTGAAGGTGTATCCGGCCTATAACAACTACAAAGCTTGACCGGTACAGATTGAAAAGTACTTTTAAAAGTGCAGACCGAAGCCCGCTGCATGAAAGATAGGCCTGTGCAGAAACAAAATAACTACTACCCTGCACAAGTGCGATTACAGACCTGTTTCGCACTCTACTCCGTTTGCTTGCGCAAGGTGGAGCTTGCCTTGCCACTTTCCCGCAGTGGCCGCGGATAGAACCGTTACAACAACATTGGAGGCTAGTTTAGGAACAGATCATCCCGGTGTCATGGCGAAATCCCACGCCAAACCGTTGCGGTTAGTGGTGCGGTCGCCCACGTCACTACCACTGGCGTTGGCAGTGACATGGGCGTAATCAAGCCTCCAGGAACAAGTGGTTCCACTGGAACCATGGATTTTTGACAACGGTTGCAGACAAGACATCAGTCAAAAATCCGAGGCCGCCCGATTCTCTGTTACCTCATCATGCGCAACCAGTACATAACGCCAACGCTTGCCGCCATTGGCCTGTAAATAATCGCTGGCGTTTTTGCAGTATTCCCGCGCGGCTTCTGCCTTGGCCTGAACGATGGCATCATCCAGTTCGTTGCGTGCCTTGGTTTCCACCATCAGCACTTCACTATCCAGTTCCGCGACAAAATCCGGCTGGTATTGCCTGTGCTCCACACCATCCTTATAGACAATCTGAAATTGTCCGCTAACGGGTTTGAACCACTTGATGGCATCCCGCTCCAATATCACCGAAAAACGGCGCTCGGTGTCGGAATCAAACTTTTGCAGCGGGTAAAGACAGTTACTAAAGCCACCAAACAGCATTTGTTTGATTTTGCCCACCTCCGCTACGGTTTCCCGGTAGTTGTGAATGGGCTGATCCACCGCTTTGGTAAAGGCCGCCTCCTTAAGGGGAGAAAAGCCGGCGCTCACTTTCACTTCGTAGCCGCTGGCCTGCTCCCAGTAATGCGCCGCCATTTGCGCGTGGATATTGTCCGCCAGCAGTTTGCCATAGCCGAAAAAGATATTGTGCAACTCGTCGTCTGAATAGGTTTTTGCCTCACTGAAATAAGCGACTGCCTGACTAGCCAGGCCATAAATCAACTCCGCGTGTTCGTCGTAGCTGATGTCGTCCTTGTCCACCAGGTGTTCGACGATATAGTCCTCCAACCTCTGGTATTTTTTGTTGGGGGCAGACGATATAGAAATCTGCTGGTTGGTTTGCAGGCTTTGGCTGATCAACTCCCGGTTGCTGGGCTGCAAATTGAGGTGATTCAGTTCCAGGGTAAATGGGTGGTAACCATAGGTTATCTCCCCTATCGGCTGCACCACAATGCGCGGTATGTCGATGGTTTGGCCAACCATTAGCGCCGTGGTTTTGGCCACCACAGCAGCCACGTCCAGATGCTCCTGTTCTGCCAACAACGATTGCTGCTCACCGGTCAATTGCTCCTGCACCGCCTGGGTAATCGCCGCCTGAATATCCGCGTTAAGCAACTGCTTTGATGTTGGCGCCTGCAGTGGTTTGTGCTGAAAGGTCTGTAACACCTTCAAAGCGACATCAGCCACCTGCCGCTCCCGTTCGCTGCCAAAGGCTAGTTTTTCTCCTTTGCCGGGATACTCTGTGCCGAGAGATTCATCCCCCGCCAACACGGCCTGAAGATGGGGTTTCACCACCACGGCCTCTTTGGGCGCGTCATTACCCTCGGGTTCCAGAATCACCTGTTTCAGCCGCAACGGGTTTTGCGGGTTATTGGCTTCATCGACAATTTCCTGAAAGCGGTCGTGGGCGACAATACTCAACCTATCCACCGCATCCACCCCGGTACGTTTACCGTAGGGTAGGCGCAAACCCCGGCCAATGGATTGCTCAATCAGGGTGCGGGCATTAGCTGCACGCAAAGGCACAATGGTGTAAAGGTTGGTAACATCCCAGCCCTCTTTCAGCATATTCACATGGATAACAATTTCCGTGGGTTCGTCGAAACTTTCCACCGCCAGCAGGCGAGTGACCATTTCTTCTTCTGCAGCACCACTTCGGCTGCTATCCACCTGAATGACTTTGTCTTTATAGCGACTATCAAAGAGCTGGTTTTCCAGCAAGTCCAAGAGATTTGCCGCATGGGTCGTGTCCCTGGCAATCACCAGCATAAAGGGCTTTACGATTTGTACCCCCTGCTGTTTGGCGTAGGTGAACAGTTCAACCTTGGTGGACTCGTGCAAGCGAATACCATCTTCAAGCTTGATACGCTCAAGCCGCTCGGCACTGTACTGGCTGGCGTTAAAGTTGCGCTGAGTCACCACAGCAGGCTCCTTAACAAAACCGTCATCCATGGCCCGCGCCAGGGGGTAATCCACCACCACATTCTTGAACGGCACTGGGCCACGATTGCCTTCCGTAAATGGCGTGGCTGTCAGTTCCAGCCCCATTAACGGATTTAATTCATTGAGTGAGCGCACCCCGGCACTGGCGCGATAGCGATGGGATTCATCCATCAGCATTACCAGATCGGGCAGATTGGCCAGGTAGTTGAAGTAACTGTCACCAATGGTTTCCCGCAGCCGTTTGATACGTGGGGCCTTACCGCCCCGTATTTCCGAATTGATCTTGGCGATATTGAATATATTGATAGTGACCGGCGAGAGAATATCCCCGGTGGCGGCGCTTTCGTAATTGTCACCCGTCACCACCTGTGGCGGATAGGCCGCAAATTCGGCAATACCCTTAAAAACGTACTTGGGATAGTTGGGGGTAAAGTCGGCAATCAGCTTGTTGTATATCGTCAGGTTGGGGGCCAGCACAAAAAAGTTTTTAATGCCGCAGGCCAAATGCAGGTAAGAAATAAATGCACCCATCAGACGGGTTTTACCCACACCGGTGGCCAGGGCAAAACACAATGAGGGAAACTCCCGCTCAAAATCCGTAAGTGTGGGGAATTCTGCTGAAATCGCCTTTTGCAGGCTATCCAACTCCCGCTCTTTTTTCAGCATATCTGGCGCGGCATCCAATGTTTTTGCCAGTGCGTACAGAGATTCTTCCTGCGGGGCACGTAAGCTCAGGCGGCCAGTAATGGCGTTAAGAGTGCGAGTATCCATCAGCTCTCTCCCTCGCCATTGTCACCGGTAAAAAGATCATCCTGTTCCGGCAACTGCTCGCGCTCCAACATCGGCAGGTTTTCCACATTCAGGCTGTAATCGTCGTGGCCCCACTCACAGCGGCTTAACACCATTTTGGGGATTTTTTTCAGCGTTAAATTAGGGAACTGATCCGCCTTGCAGCGGAAGGCGCTGCAACACACCAATAGGGTGCGATCCTGCCCCACCTCGTCGGATAACACCTGCAACTGCTCCAGCGACAGGGTTTGGGTGGTGACGTAAATAAAATCCGTTTCCGTGGAATAACCCTGTTGCCAGAACAGGGTATCCGAGGGCGCATAGCTAAAACCCTCCAGCTTGCAGATAGCTTCGGTGAGCATTTCCGGGTTGTACTCTTTATTCACCACCCAGCGACCCCAGGCATCCTGCTCCAGCAGTGATGGCGCGACCTTGTAATAGCGAAAACCGCCACCGCCCTGCCAGTTGACGGATTTAGTAATACCACCGGGGTCGTCGCCGTCGATGACCTTTTGCAAGCGCGGAATAATATGGGTATGGCAGTGCTCCCCCAGCTCCACCATAATCCAGCCGCGGCCCATTTTATGCGCTACAGCACCTGTTGTGCCGGAACCGGCGAAGGAGTCTAAAACCAAATCCCCTAAATCAGTTGACACCTCAAAAACCCTTTTCATTAAAAGCTCTGGTTTTGGCGTATCGAAAGAGCTAACTCCTGGGAACAATGAACGCATTTCATTTTTTGATGTTCTATTGCTCCCGACATCTTGTTTTCCCCATATGGTTCGAGGAACAAGGTCACCAACTTCTGTCAAATAGCGTTTTATACTTGGCCTAGCGTTACCATTTGGTCCCCACCAGACTCGACCGTCCCGATCAAGCTCATTTAGTTTGTCTTCCGAAATTCTCCAAAATCTACCGGGTGGAGGCGAAAATTCTCTTCCAGTCGGACCTTTTACAGTGTAGAGCCCTTTTGAATAGGGCTTGTTAGCGTAGGGGTCACCGGGTAACCATGGCCCCCTTGGATCATTGTCGGGGTTTTTGTAAATTGAATTTGCTTCTTCAGTTCTAGCCAATTTATTTGGGACCCAATCAGGCTTCTTCGAGAAAACCAGCAAGTGGTCATGATCGGTAGAAAATTGTCTCGCAGAATTACGCGGCGAATCCGCCTTTTCCCAAATCAAATTCGCTACGAAATTTTCACGCCCGAAAATTTCATCGCATAGCACCTTCAAATAATGAGCTTCGTTATCGTCGATGGTGATCCAGAGAGAGCCATCTTCTGATAACAAATTCCGCAAAATCTCCAGTCTATCCCGCATCAACCCCAGCCAGATGGAGTGCTCAAGCCCATCGTCGTAATGCTCAAAGGCACTGCCTGTGTTGTAGGGCGGGTCGATAAACACACACTTCACCTTGCCCGCGTACTCCTGCTCCAGCGCCTTCAACGCCAGCAGGTTATCGCCAAAGATCAGCTTGTTATGAAAATTATCCTTATCCGTTACCCGGTGTTTGGCATGGTAGGATTTGTCAGGCTCTTCCAGCAGAATACGCGGCTCCAGCTTGGGCCGTTTGTCTTTGCCGATCCAGGTGAGTTCGAGTTTGGTTTTTTGTTTGGAACCGGCCATTAGTGGTATTTCCCGGAACGGTTGTCAAATGCTGGTTTTGTTCCTTCTAAAATGGTCACGACTCTTGAGTTCAAATTGGAATTCTCAATCGAACCTGACGTGTACCTGATAACTGAATCAGCTGTCCGATCAAATTCCGCATAGATGATCTGTTCGGCATCACACACAACTGCCAAGTTTGGATTGTGAGTGACCATAATAATTTGCCGTTGCTTTTTTGCCTCTGCAATAACTGGAACGAGCAAACGGTAAACTGTCTCGTTATCCAAATTTTCTTCAGGTTGGTCAAGAATAATTGGCATCCTTCCTTTATCTACCAGAAGGTAAAAGATAAGTAGAAGCGCACCTCGCTGACCAGGTGAAAGCTGTTCAATATGAGCGTCTTGAAAAAGAAGCGAATATCTCGGCTCCAAAAATTTCAGCCCAAAGATCAGGTCGTAAACTGATTCCGCGGATTGCTCCTTTTTGAGCACATTGAATATTCCAAAGGAATTTGCTTTGTTGGCGTTAGAAGATTCAACAACTTTATTATGAAGAGCTTTGAGGAAGGCTATCAATTCATCTTTTGAATTTATATCATGAGTATCCAGGAGCTTTCTGATTGTTGAGAGCGCCTCATCTTGACCTCGAAATTCACCACTAGTTTGCTTAATCAAATTAAACAACGAGCTTGAGACTGAATCTGCGGACGCCGCCAGAACGGCCTGAAATTGCAACTTATAATCTTCACGAATCAAACTATTTTTATGGATTAAATCCTGCACCGGCTTGAAGAGTATTTCGCGGGCGTTTCGCTGTGCATTTAGCGTGTCATAAATCTCCGCCGACAATTCTAACCTGCGAACTTCCATCTCTTCTAGCTTAGAAGGAAGCTCTTTTATCTGAGCGATTCGGGTTTCCAAACCAATTTTGGTTTCAGGCTCGGTTTCAGTACCAGTCAATTCAGTGAGCTTTTTGTTCCACTCTGAAAGCTGTCGCTTATACGCTTCATAGTTTTGCTGCGGAGCGTCGAGTTTTTCAGTGAAAGCATTTCGTTGGGTAACAAGGGATTCCAATTGAGCATCGATAGCGTCGGTTTCAGTCCGAACAGTATCTTGTTTGGTGGTAATTTGATTTGTTTTTTCGTCAAGAATCGATATATCAATGTCAAGGGTTGCAAGTTCAGCCCAAGCAATTCCGACCAAATTCAAATCGTCGACCGTTTCCACTTCAGTCTGATCATAGGCACGTTGAAGAAGGCGTATTTTTTCCCGAACATTCGATATCGCCTTTTGCTGTTTGGCAAGAATAGTATTCTGCTCGGCAAGCTCCTCCAACCGCTTAGTGTCACCCTCAATTTTCTGGGTCACTTCAGCCAAGTTTTCTGCCGCTTGTTTCTGTTCTGGCGAGAGTACATCCGTCGGTTCAGGCTCCTCGGGGGGCATGACTTTCTGATGCTCCTCGATCTCCTTATTTTTCAACAAAAGCAAATCGGTCAACTTTTCCAACTCGATTGGCTGCAACTGCTCTTCAATGCGAACGATAGAAGCATTTAGTGAGGAGAGTTCTTTTCGGTATTCTCCTAACTGGTTTCTTAATGATTGCTCTTGTTGTTCGGTTAGCTGATCAAAGTCAAGCGCACCAAGACGTATATCCTCACCTGCATGGGAGAAAATGACTGCCCTGAGTTCCTTTTCAAATGCGTTTGACTTACCAGAAACATGTTCATTGCACAGCTCTTCAAAATACCCTTGGGGGATATATCGGACCAATTCAGCTTTTTCTTCGGGTGGCAGATCAATCAAGGGGCGTGCTTCAGTACTATCGTCCAGCCATGTCAGCGTTCCGGTGAAGTGTTTTGCTGGCTCGCCCGATTTCCCCCAAAACCTGTCACGACGTAAAAAGCTAAAGTGCTTTGATTGACGGGAGTTTCCTAACATTGCGATGACATCAGCGAGTGCACTTTTACCACTGCCCTTGTTACCAATAATAGCAGCCAAGTCTGGGTTTAGTGGGAGATCGCAACCTTCGAGCCATTTACCTATACCTTCTTTGTCTCCTGTTTTGCTAACTTCGACCGACTCTATGAAAAAAGTTTTGTTCGACTCGATTGCCTTTAGTTTTGACGGCTTATCTCCAATGAACGAGCGTTTTGATGGTTCAAGAATGGCCTGCCTAAAGCCATCAAAAGTTGTATCGGCCTTGATCCAGGTTTTTTTGCCAGAGGGAAAATCGCCATAACCACGTTTATTGTTGTCACCCGCTACACCAATAAAGCAATGTGCATCGCTTCCAGATACAACTAATCTGGGAATATTCTTTAAACCGTGAGTAAAGTTGCCCAACCAAGATTCATTTTTTTCCGTTTTCTCACACAAAAATGCGGATCTAAGCTCAAGATTTCTGGATTCAAAAACAGGTGACGACTCAAACAATCCCATGAAATAAGCGTAATGATCTTGCCATTTAATCTCATTCAAACCGTCACTTGTATCATAGGGCATAAAACCAATGGCCAAGCCATTGGGTACTTCAGTAATGGCCTTTTTATAGCTATCGCAATTGATTTCCGCCAGCTTATATCCTGCTAGGAGAGCTTCTTCCTCATCGGTAACGACATTTTGTTTATCGTGCCCTTTCTTACTAAGTATGTCCGACGCTGAACTTCTAGCTAGCTCAACAAATGCTTCTTTAGAAAGCGGTCTTTGCGCGGATGTCTCCAGCTTGAGACAACTTAGGAAGTCGCGTAGTTGTTGATCTGTGATCTTATCTGAGAAAATAACATGGGCATTCAATCTACAGGTAGTTGGAGCAGCCAGCCGAATCTCTATTCCCGGAAATACGGTTTTACGCAGTTTCGGGGAATCCGATTCACTTAGTCTTTTTTTCAGTAAGAACCAGCCGTCAAACGTCCAATAATCCATCACCGCAAAGACTGCAGGTGTCGCCTTATTCAGTGCGTCAATCATCTTATCGACTAACGCGCGATTTACGTCTGTTAATTCGTTGCCCTCAAATTTCTTTCCCATCCAATGGAAAGAAGCTGGTGTATGCACATGCAAGTCCCATTGTCTCCATAGAGAGCCGCGTGCGATATCTCGTTTAGACATATTCATCGCTCACATTCCTCAACAAACCGAAAACTCTGCTTCAACTTGTTTAATGGCGTTGCATAACCCAATCTACCCTCATGCTGCAATCTGCCTACGACAATACCAGGGTGAATATTAATGCTTGTTGCGAAGGCTGTTATCTCGGGGGCAGTTGGGACAATTTGGGACAACTCAAAAGCATGGGAAGGAGGAATCAGCTTGTCTCCCGCCCACCGGTTGGCTTCGTGTTCTTGCTCCGAGTCCGTTGTCCCGTGATTAGGGTCGTCCAGGAAAATATCGGCTTTGCTCTCGGCATGGAGCAGGATATGGGCAGCTTCATGAAAGAAGGTAAACCAGAATTTGTCATTGGTTTTTCCATAAAGAGAGATTTGAATTAACGGCGTGTGGCGGTTAAGCCAGCGCGCCACGCCACTCACGTGTGACTTGGGTATGGCAGGCACCAGCACCAGCTTTACACCCGCTTCGCCACAGAGTTGGCGCATTGCCGGTTCGAACTGTTGGGGTGGCTGGGTAGTCATTTCCCTGATGTCATCCAGCGCCTTGATAAATGTGGCGCGGTTGTATTTGGGCAATTCGATTTGCTCGGCTTTTATTTCACCCAGGCGCAACCAGGACGCGATAGCCCCGACATCTGACTGGGTTTCCCGCGTACGACGGAATGATGCCTGCATATCGCCATACTGTGTCTGCCAGCTATCGGGGGAGGCAACGCCAAAAAAGCTCAGCAACCTCTCCACTAGCGCCGGCTTTACCGCGCTCGTAATGCGCTCATCAGGAATGACCTTGGCCTTTTTTAGCTCTGCCAAAGGGAGCTGATCCAGCCACCCGGTCCAGGCTTTATAGCGCTCCTGAGCTTCGATGCGTGCGAGGTGTTCGCGGTATTTGGCCTCTCTGTTTAACCAGAAGTTGGCAGTGGACCCTAACACCCGCTCTAACCTTAAAGCTGCCTCATCGGTAAGGGCAACCTTGCCTTTAACCAGCTGATTCAGATGTTTGGTGCTAAAACCCAGGCGCTGAGCCAGCTCCGCCTGGCTCCAGTCGCGTTCTTCCATTACATCAAGAATGGTTTCACCGGGTGGGGAGACCCAATCGGGCTGAAATCCTTTTAGCTGATTAGTCATGGTAATCTCCAATATATATGATGGTGACAGCGGTCACCGCCGACCATTTGATTCCTTTATCGTCCTTGAGTGGCACTGGGTCGTGGTCTGGCGTAAAGACCAAGCGTTTACCCCCTGCAAGCGCCAACGAAAACTGGGCAGATCTATCACCTTCTAACGGATGAGGGTTACCCGCTATCAGCTCGTCCACATTATCCGCGGCATCTAATTCAGATAAACGCCTTTGTAATTTTCCAGCGCTGTCTGCACCCAGCTTTCGGTTTGCTTCACGGCTATTTTCACAGAGTTTGCGGAGCTTACTGTCCTTGTAACTGATATCCACTTGGGTACCTTAGTATATATTTATTTACCTAATAGGTAAATTTTAATTTCAAATCTGGCATTTTAATTGACTGCCCAGGTGATAGCAAAGAGAGGCAATTCTTCGACATTTTGTTCCAGTTTATCCTCAAGTTCGCCGATTAATTCCCCCCTTCTGGCATCCACTTCGTCTTGTTTATCAAACAGTTCCCGCCTATTGCGACTGCGAAGTTTTTCCAGCTCCCGCTGCTTTTTTTGCCAGTTGAGTTTTTCTTCCAGGTCGGGGGCGGCTTTGGCGGTACGGCGAACCTCTTTGATTTCTTTGTCCAGTTCCTTGATTTCCTGCTCCAGGCCCACTTTGAGGTCATCGGCCCAGCCGTCGAGTTTTTCCACTTCGGCCTCGAAGTATTTGAGATTCCGCTGATTCACATCCTGCAGGATTCCGGTTTTGCGGCGGTTTAGGTCATCCATCAAGTCAGTAGCGCTGTTTTCTTGTTCAACCAAGTCGATACGGGCGACCGGAAAGCCGAGAAGTTTTTCCAACTCTTCCTGGTCGATCCTCTCGCCTGTATCGGTTCGTCCGCAGAGAACAATATGATCTTCTGCTCGCTCAAGGGAGGTGACGGTGACGCAATGGGCTTGAAGCAATCCTGATTTACCTTGAAGCTCCTTGATAACCGCAGCCTGGGTAGGGCTGGCGTTGTAGTCAAACTCCAGTTTGGCGGCTGGCAATTGCCGCGCTTTGGCTTGATGGATTAGCCATTGTGCCAATGGGTGGCTGAGGCGGTAGATATGGTGTTCCCCATCGCGTCGCGGCAGTTCGTATTCGCCTAGTGGTATTCCGGTTGGCGCACCGGTAGGCAGGCTCTTGAGAACAAAGCCGCCGTCTATTTCTTTAACATATTGCTGCAATTCACCTTTGGTGAGGTTGAGTAGCAGGCGTTCGTAACGGTCGAGGGAAGCGGTGCTGTCGATTTTGATTTTTTGCAGTACGTCTTCGTCAAAGTGCTCGAAAAGTTGCTCGCGTGTATTGACCATCTGGGCGTTAATTTCGTGGGCCAGCTCTTGCTGGAGTTGTTCAAAGGCAAAGCTAATCTGTTCCGGCTCCCGGCAGGTTTGGTAGATTTGCTTGATGCGCCGTTCCAGATCAACACCACTTTCGATAGCACCCAGCACCTCATCGGAAGCACCGAATACGCCATTGAACAGGTTGAATTTTTGATCCAGCAGTTCGTAAACACGGCGGTCGGCTTCGTTGCTGAGGTCGATAAAGTTGAGCACTACAACATCGTGCTTTTGACCGTAGCGGTGGCAGCGGCCTATGCGCTGTTCGATGCGTTGCGGGTTCCACGGCAAATCGTAGTTAATCACTAACGAACAGAATTGCAGGTTGACCCCTTCGGCAGCGGCTTCGGTGGCGATCATAATGCGCCCGTAGTCGCGGAAGTATTCCACTAGCGCGGCGCGGGTATCAGCGGTGCGCGAGCCGGTG